>NZ_JNIW01000005.1 GCF_000701425.1 Deinococcus frigens DSM 12807
CCGAGGACGTCAAAATCCTGAAAGGGGTGGTGAGCAAAGAGCATATCCATATGCATCTGGAATATCCGCCCAAGGTGTCGGTGAGCGAGCTGGTCAAACAGATGAAGGGGAGAACGTCACGAATGCTGCAACAGGAATTCCCGCATCTGAAGCAGCGATATTGGGGACGGCATTTCTGGGCGGTGGGCTATGGAGCGTGGAGTACGGGGAATGTGACCGAGGAGATGGTGCAGAAATATCTGGAACATCACCAGCACGGGTCAAATCAGGACTCGGAGACATTTATCCTCGAAGAATGACAGCGACTTTAGTCGCTTCCCAAACCCCTGCACTGAAAGTGCAGGGTCGTTGAGTTTGTGAAATTAGCTTATCTAATTCAATCATGGTACGCTCTAATTCATTAACTTTTATAATATATTTACCAGACATAAGCGTAAGAGCTAATGGCCTAACGTAAACTATGATGCCTTCTATTGACTCATTATTAAGGCCGAGCGCTTGCAGGCGAGACTGATTCATAATTTTATATATTTTTTGCTTATTTTTCGATAATTTCTGATCACTATATTGTTTTATTATACTTAGCAACAATGCATACGCTCTAAAGAAATCACCCAAATTACGTGCCACCTCTTCATAGGACATAACTAGGGAATTTTCACCCGGCATAGCATTTATCATCACTTCAGCTCGAGTTGGGTTTTCCGCTAACCAGTATTCTATAATTTGTTCGCCTACTAGATTAGACCGTCCCGTAAAACCTACTGTTCTAAGTAGTTTTCCCAAAGACTCGGGAGTATTCATTTCATCGATAGTCAGAATTTCAAATAAAAAATCCAGGTTCGAAATAACTGGAACTGCAAACTTATCTATTGCCCGATGGCGAACATGCTCTAAAACAAAGGAGGCTAGCTCATAAGAATTTGAAAATGGCCTTCTTTTCTGATTTAGTCTTTGATCTATTGTAAATTTCAAGTTATCTAGAGCCATTTCGCATGCAATTACCATGCCATTAATCTGATCTAAAATTCTTGCTTCCTGCTCAGTTACTTTTGCGTCTTGAGGCTTGTAAATAATATCATGCTCCACTTCAGACCAACCATGCATTAGGACAGAGGCTATTTGTATTTCGATTAACGTCTCGCAATATCGGGCAGCAGCACTACCGGTACTCTCAGGTAAGAGTTTTATTCTATAATGCTCCGCAACATAGCCTGGAAATCTACGGCTAGATTCGCTGCTACTTTGTTCAGAGGGAAAAGATTTTTTGTCAACAATCTGATAATCATTCTCTAAATAAGCGGTTACAAGATTTTCATCTTGAGGAAAATATATTGCTATTCTGATACCTGATAAATCAACTATATCAGAATAAACATCTTCCCTACTCTGATAATCTAATCTTTGATCACGATTAACCAGTTTTTTGGTCAGGCTGTCTATCGACTTAGCCCTATAGGTTACGATGGCGCGGACTCCTATACCTTTTAAATCAGCCTCTATTCTTTCTGCACAGTATTTAGCAGCAGCGTAATAGTAATCGTATTCGCGCTTATAACTCAAAACGAATGCGTTGACTATTTCAATCACAGGATTTTATCTCCAGTCTATTAGGCAGAGTAGCGAGTGGTTTGAATTTTAGGCTCACTCCAGTACATACCGCACCGCTTCTTCAAACCCAACCTTCCCAGCCTCGCCCCGTTTCAACACCTTGTTCAGCTTCCAGGGCATCCAGTCGGTCTGGCCCATCGTGCTTCTCAGGAAGCCCCGCACGCCGACTTCCACGTAGCGGGCGTCCTTGCCCAGCAGGGCGCTGAGGCCCGCGCGCACCGCCTCTGCGTCCCGCAGCGGCCCGGTCAGGCGGGCGGAGGGGATGTCAGGGGTAATTTGCGGCTCCTCGATGGGTTCACCAGCCGGGCGGGTGGGCGCGGGGTGCGGGCGGTACAGCTCCACGCGGAAGCCGTCCAGCACCAGCAGCGCGGCCAGGGCCTGCGCCTCGGGCAGCGGATGGGCAAAAGTGACGTGGATATCCAGCTCGTGCCCGCGCGTGCCCTTGTCGGTCTTGACGGGTTGGCCGTGACTCTGGCTATCGGTCATGCCGCCGCGCTCTCCTCAAGCAGCTTGCGGTGGGCGCGCAGATGCACGGTGACCATCCGCAGCCAGTCCAGCGCGTCGATCTCGCCAAAAAACTGGTGCCAGAAGGTGCGCCCCGGCGTCGCCTCCACCTGGGCGGCCATCTCCTCTAAGTTCTGGCGGTGTTCGGCCCAGATGGTGTCCAGCGCCTCGAAGGGCATGCCCGCGTCACTGGGCAGCAGGGCCTCGGGCGACTGCCGCTTGCCGCCCACGATCTCGCCAGGAACCTGGGGCATGGGCCGCAGCTCCTTGTCGGATAGCAGCAGCCGCATGATCGGCACGATGCTGGTGTCGATCTTCAGGACGTGTTCGGCCTCCTGCGCGGGGGACCAGGCGCGGTTCGGCTGGGTGGTATTCCAGTCGCCCTGACGGCCCCGCAACTGCGCTTCAAAGCGGTCCAGCTCCACGCTCAGGCGCGTGCGGACTTCTTCTGGCGTCTGGCCGACGAACTTCAGGACGGCGGGATCGTTCATGGGTTGTGTCATGCGGGCAGTCTAGCGGGTGGTCATTGCCTGATGGCCCTCCTCCCAACCGCCTGACCAGGCGACAAGACCTTGAACCCCCTGACGCTTTGATACTCAGAGCGCACTTCACCGCCCCAGCCCCTCCCCGAGGTCCACCGTCGCCGCCCACTCCGGGTGATCGACCAGCGGGTTGCGGTTGCCCTGACGGACGAAGATCAGGGCGTTGCGGTGCCGTTCCCAGTCGCCGGGCGGGCTGGCGCTGTGCCACGCCAGCAGCGTGTCCAGGTGCCGGGCGCTGTACTGGCGCACCACGCCGGGGTAGCGCAGCAGGAAGTAGAGGGTGGCCCGCGCCGCTGCGCCCTTGCCGTGGGCGGGTTCAAATTCGCCGGGATCGCGGCGGCCACAGCCGCTCCGCAACGCCTCGCCGTAATCGGGGAAGTCGGAATACGGCGTGTTGCCCCGGAAGGAGTTGCAATCGGGTTCGCAGGCAAACAGATGGTGCAGGTCCCCGCGCATCGGCTCGCGCTTGCTAAACCAGCTCTGCGGGACGACGTGCTCGCAGTTGTAGGGAAAGGCGTCTTCCAGCGTGTCCAGATTCAGCCCCTCGCGGGCGGCCAGTTCGCTGCGGCGGCTCTGCGCGGCCAGATCGGCGGCGATCAATTCTTCGGGCGTGTGTTCGCGGGCGCTGTACAGGCTGCGGAGTTTGCCGTCGGGCCACAGATCGACGGCTGGATACAGTTCGGTGGCGGGCGAGTAGCGCGGCGTTTGCACGTGCGTGCGCGTGACCAGTTGCGACAGGGCCAGAAAGCGGTCCTGGGGCGTGCCAGCAGTGTCCAGACCCGCGTAATAGGCTGCCGCGTCCGCCTCATCCTGGGGGTTGAGGTAGCCGCCCGGCTGCTCCGGTATGGGCTGTGGCGCGGGTTCAGCAGGTTCTGCCTCTCCCCCCTTGACCCTGATACGTAGCGTGACTGGCCAGCTTGCCACGCCATCTGGCCCCGCCGTGACCTGACCCAGATCCAGGGTGCTGACCGCTTCCAACACGCTCCCGCCAGGAACAACGGGCGCGGAACCAATCACGGGCGGACGGTTGGCGCTCAGCACCTCGGCCACCAGCCCGTTGCCCGCTGCATCGGCGCGGCTTCGCAGATCGCTCAGGATGCGGCTGACACGCACGCCCTCGTTGGCGATCCAGTCGATGGCGCTGTCGGGGTCGCCGGGCTGGAGGGGCTGGCCGTCGCGCCGGAGGGTGCGGCCCTGGTCATCGGTACGCGGGACGCCGCTGTGGTGCAGGGCCACCACCTCCCAGGCGTCGTTGAAGACCGGGCTGCCGCTGCTGCCGGGGGCGGTGTCGGTCTCATAGTGCAGGTAGTCGGGCAGCAGGTCCACCAGGCGGTTCTCGCGCAGGGCAACCTGCTTGGTCTCACCGCCGGGGTGCTGCACGATGCTCAGGGCCTCGCCCAGCACAGTCTTGTCGGCACTCGCGATCAGCGGCAGCCAGCCGAAGCGGGCCGTGTCGCCCCGCACCGCCACCAGCGAGTAATCCAGCGCCTCAGAGGTGAGAAACAGGGTGTCCGGGTCCAGCGCCAGTGTGACGGGCGTGGCAAGCGCGCCTTCGGGCAGCAACTCGTAATTGAACTCGATCACGGCCACCCGGGCGGCCTTGGCGTCCTCCAGCACATGATGGTTGGTCAGGATGGCGTGCGGACTGCACAGCCAGCCGGTGCCGAAGCCCACGGTGCGGCCCCGGGCGTCTTTCAGGACCACCCGGCCCACCGCCCGCGAGGCGCTGCGGGCCAGGTCCAGGTACGCCACGCCCACCAGATCGTTTGCGCCCAGAATGCGTTCGGCCTGGATGCGGGTCTTGCTGGGCCAGCGTTCGGCCACCGCCGCCACCTTCTCCCGCCCCTCGGCCAGCGCGCAGGCGTCGGCATACGGCACGCCCAGCCGGGTCAGGCGGGCCTCCAGGCGCTCGTGCGTGTTGGCCGCCAGCGGGCCGTCCACGTTCAGCCGCTCCAGCGTGCGCGAACGCTCGGCGTCGCGGCTGACATAGCGGGCATGCGTTTGTCGGAGCACCTCGGGCGGAATGTCCATACGGGTAGCGTACCGGACGGGGGCGAGGCGGACACGCCACCTTCACCGCGCATTCACCCAGGGCCAGGCATTGAACCCTCACCACCTGCGCTCCGTATTCCAAACGAGAGCTGCGACACAAAAACGTGTCGTTCCCACCTCAAGGAGACCTCCATGAAGATCCACAACGCGCTGGCCCTGACCCTGCTGACCACCCTGACCCTGGCATCCGCCCAGACCATGGACAACATGAACAAAGACAGCATGTCAAAGGGCGGCATGTCGATGTCCATGTCCGGGGTGCCAATGCTGCGCTTCACCGAGGAAAAGGGCATGAACATGATGATGGGTCATGGCAATGATCTGATGATCATGGCCGCCCCTGGCATGGGCCGGTACACCTACGACATGATGAAGGGCAACAGCGCCACGCTGACCTATGCCAGCAAAAACGCCAAGGCGCTGTTCAACTTCTATTCCAGGGCCATCAAGTCCGAGGGCTGGAAGGAAGACATGAGCATGGCGATGGGCATGATGAAGGACGGCAGCTACAGCGAGGCGTACACGATGGGCAAGTACAAACTGGACCTGATGACGGTGACCAGGGGCAACATGACCGTGGTGACCTTCAAGACCCACTAGATGTGACGTGGCGGAGATGAAGCCGGAAGCTGCGTGGTCAGTTTCTGGCTTTTTACTTTTCTGTGGCCAGCCATTCAGCGAATGTCCGTTTCCCGCGCGCCGCACCAGGATCGGTCAGCACGCCCCGGTGGAGCGCGCGCAGCATCGGCACGGGCAGCTTGAGCGAGACGACGCGTTTGTGCTGGCCCGCCGCAGCCAGCGTTTGTCCGGCCAGTTCGGCGATGCTCAGGACCTGCGGCCCGGCGAACGATTCAGTGTCGTGCTGGCCCCGCAGGACGTGTTCTGCCAGCGCGGCGGCCACCTCGTCCACGTCCACGGGTTGCAAAAGACCCTGTGGAACGGGAAGCAGCGGCAGGCGTCCCAGGTCGGAGAGCAGCGAATGCACGAACGGATGGAACTGCGTGGCCCGGAAGACAGAGGCGGGCAGTCCACTGCGGCGCAGCAGCTCCTCGGCCCGTGCCTTGGCAGCGTAGTACGCGAGGCCAGGCATCCGTTCCACGCCCACGATGCCGACCTGCGTGAAATGCCGGATGCCCGCCGCCAGACTGAAGCTGTGGAGCCGCGCCACCCCGGCCAGATCGCGCCCCGGCTGCTGCGGATCATGGGCGGTGTGCAGCACGGCGTCCACATCCTCGAAAGCTTGAGCCAGTCCTGCGCCGCGAACGTAATCGCCCTCGGCCCACTCGTAATGCGGGTCCGGCTGGGCTGGAAGGCTGCGGGTCAGCACCCGGACGGTGACGCCAGCCTGCGCCAGCTCCCGCGTTACCCGGCGGCCCAGCGTACCGGTGCCGCCTGTCACCAGAATTCGCCGCGCCATACTACTCACCGAACAGGCTTGCCGAGGCTGATCTTCCCAGCCAGATAAGGTTGCAACGCCTCCGGCACGCGAATGGTGCCGTCCGCCTGCTGGTGGTTTTCCAGAAACGGCACCAGGATGCGCGGCGTGGCAATGCCGGTGTTGTTCAGAGTGTGGGCGTAGGTCAGCTTGCCATCCTCGTCGCGGTAGCGCAGATTGGTGCGGCGGGCTTGCCAGTCGCCCAGATAGCTGCAACTGTGCGTCTCGCGGTACAGCCCCTCGCTGGGGACCCAGCTTTCCAGGTCGTACATCAGCACCTTGCCCGCGCCCATGTCGCCGGTGCAGTTCTGCACGACGCGGTAGGGGAGTTCCAGGGCGGTCAGCAAATCCTCGGCGTTCTGCAAAATCTTGCCGAACCACACCAAAGCCTCGGTCTCGTCGGCACGGCACAGCACATACTGCTCAACTTTACGGAATTCGTGGACGCGAATCAGCCCGCGCACGTCGCGCCCCGCCGAACCCGCCTCACTGCGAAAGGCGGCGCTGATGGCAGCAAAGGTCATGGGCAGGGCGGTCAGGGGCAACTGCTCCCCGGCGTACAGGCTGTTGACCGGCACCTCGGACGTTCCAGCCAGCATCAGCTCGTCTCCCTCGATCTTGTAGACTTGATCCTCACCGCCGGGGAAATGGCCGCTGCCCACAAAGGTTTCGGGGCGGACCAGGGCGCTGGTACTGAGGGGCGTGAAGCCGCGCACTGACAGAAAATCCAGCGCGAACATCTGCACCGCCAGCTCCAGCAGCACCGCCTCGCCCTTCAGCAGATAGCTGCGGCTGCCCGACACCTGCGCCACGCGTTCGGGATCGCTCCAGCCCTGGAGTTCCAGCAATTCCACATGATCCAGCGGCTTGAAGGCAAATTCCGGCAGCACACCCTCGCGGCGCAGTTCCACGTTCTCAGAGTCGTCCTTGCCCACCGGCACGCTGACGTGCGGGATGTTCGGCACGCGCAGCAGCAGTTGCCTGAGCTGCTCCTCGTGGGCGCGCAGGGCGGGTTCCAGCGCCCTCAACTCCTCGCCCAGCTCCTTGCCCTTCACAATCAGGGTGGGGCGCTCATCAGCGGTGGCCTTCGGAACCAGCTTGGCGTTGGCGTTGCGCTCGGCCTGCATGGCCTCCACGCGCTGCCTGAGGCCCAGCAGCTCGTGGTCCAGCGCCAGCAGCTCGTCCAGATCGAGGTCCATGCCCTTGACCTGGATGGCGTGCCTGACGGCCCCGGCGTTCTCACGAATGAATTTCAGGTCCAGCATTCAGTCGGCCTCGACGGTGCGCGGCACGCGGAGAAAGCCGCCCTGGGTCTCCGGGGCCAGCGCCTCGATGACCGATGGGGGGAACGCCTCGCCGGGCACGTCCTCCCGCAGCACGTTCACCAGATTCACCGGGCGCTGCATTTCTTCCACGCCGCTCGTGTCTACCTCCCGAAGTTGCTCGAAGTAGCCCAGCACCCGGCTGAGGTCCTGGGTCATGGCTGCCCGTTCGTCGGGGGTCAGTTCCAGCCGCGCGAGGCTGGCAAGGTGGTCCATCTGGGCCGCGTCAATCATGGGGCGCAGTATAGATTCCCCGCTTCCTGTTTGGCTCCTGCATGCTGGCGGACGGGCCGCCAGGCCAGTTGGCCTGCACCACCCCTGCAATCAAGTCGCCCCGCCGCCAGCGCCGCCCCGCCCATCAGCAGCAACATCAGCGGGGCCAGCCACAGCACACTGAACACGGTGCAGATGATCAACCTCGCCAGCTCACACGCGCAGGGGGAGCGACGCCGACAATCTTGCCTTCTGCTGAGAACATTCAGAGGGCAGCGGTGATGAGATTACCGACGGCCAATCGGACCGCGCAGGCCGTGAAGTCACCGAAGCAGCGCATTTGCCGCGCCCGCCCACCAGACTGACCAGGCTGCCGAAGACCGGGATATTCGCGTGCTGGACGTCTTCTGAACAAGCAGCATGCCGCGCCTGAAAGCCTGGATGCTTGCGGCCATAGCCCTGGAATTGAGAAAATTCACATTGACACCCCGGCATAGGCGGTGTAGCCTTTCACCATCACAACTACGTCATCGTGGAACCGCTTCCGAAGTCGGAAGGCGCAGTCGGGGTCCGCCCGGTCTGTCCACACAGGAGAAGATATGAAGAAAGCTATTGCACTTGTCAGCCTGACCGCCGCCATCGCCGCCTCCACTCAGGCCGGGGCCGTTCAGGTGACGCTGGCCTGCGGCACGGTGGGCCAGGAACTTCAGATGTGCAAGGACGGCACGGCGCGCTGGGCCAAGAAGACCGGCAACACCGTCAAAATCTTTGAAAGCCCCAACCTGACCAACGACCGCCTGGGCCTGTACCAGCAGCAACTAGCCGCCAAGAGCGACGCCATCGACGTGTATCAGCTCGACGTGATCTGGCCCGGCCTGCTGGCCCAGCACTTCGTGGACCTGAAGGGCAAGATTCCTGCGGCTGAAGTCAATGAACACTTCAAGGGCATCGTCGCCGCCAACACGGTGGACGGCAAACTGGTTTCCCTGCCGTGGTTCACCGACGCCGGACTGCTGTACTACCGCACGGACCTGATGAAGAAGTACGGCTACAGCGCCGCCCCCAAGACCTGGGCCGAGATGGCCACCATGGCCAAGAAGATCCAGGACGGCGAGAAGAAGGCCAACAGCACCTTCACCGGTTTTGTTTTCCAGGGCAAGAATTACGAGGGCCTGACCTGCGACGCACTGGAATGGCTGGTGTCCTTTGGCGGCGGCACCATCGTGGACGACAGCGGCAAGATCACCGTCAACAACGCCAACGCCGCCAAGGCGATGGACACCGCCGCGAGCTGGGTCAAGACCATCAGCCCCGCAGGCGTGACCACCTACGGCGAGGAAGAGGCGCGCGGCATCTTCCAGTCGGGCAACGCGGCGTTCATGCGCAACTGGCCCTACGCCTGGGCACTGGGTCAGAGCGACGACAGCAAGGTCAAGGGCAAGATCGGCGTGGCCCCGCTGCCCAGCGGCGGCAACGGTAACGCGGCAACCCTGGGTGGCTGGAACCTGGGCGTCAGCACGTACTCCAAGAACCAGGCCGCCGCCATTGACCTGGTGCGCTACCTGACCGGCGCGGAAGAGCAGAAGATTCGCGCGGTGGAAGCGGCCTACAACCCCACCCGCCCCGCGCTGTACAAGGATCAGGCCGTCCTGAAGGCCAACCCCTTCTTCGGCAGCCTGCTCGACGTGTTCACCAGTGCGGTGGCCCGGCCCTCCGGCCCCACCAAGTTGAAGTACAACCAGGTGTCCACGGCGTTTGCTGGCGCAGTCAGCGACGTGATGGCAGGCAAGACTAAGGGCGCTGCCGCCGTCAAGAAGCTGGAAGCGGACCTGGCGCGCATCAAGGGACGCGGCTGGTAAGCGCGGCCCACCCACCCCTCACCATTCGGTGAACTGGGGGGACGCCTGCAAGACGGGGCGTCCCCCTCTTCATTCCAGAAATCAGGGTTTCAGCAAAATCAGACCGGACCCACCCCCAAACAAAGACATCCATTAACCTTTAAGCTAGAAGCCCCACATCAGATCACTCCAGCCGCCGCCCACCGTCGAGCATTCTTATCAGGCACTGTTTCGGGCACCACCGGGCAGCGAACAACCCGTGGGACAAACACATTTCAGGGACCAGGAGGCCACACACCATGACCGCAAACGCTCCAACCCAGCCTCCAGCCGCCCCGCCCACGCCCCTGGGCCGCAAGAAGGTGCGCGGCATCGAGGGCGCTCGCGCGTGGCAGGCGTTCTGGCTGCTGCTGCCCACCCTGATCGCCATCATCCTGGTGGCCGGATTTCCGCTGTACCGCACCATCTTCTTCTCGGCGCAGGAAGCCAACCTGACCTCACCGGGGCAGGCCACCTTTATCGGCCTCCAGAACTTCTGGTTCACCACCGCCGAGGGCATTGGCCTGGGCTTCCTGCAAGACCCGCAGTGGTGGACCGCCGTGCGCAACACGCTGATCTTCACGGTGTTCTCGGTGGCGCTGGAAACGGTGTTCGGCATGATCATCGCGTTGGTGGTCAACAGCGCCTTTGCCGGGCGCTCGTTTTTGCGGACTGCCATGCTGGTGCCGTGGGCGATTCCCACGGTGGTCTCGGCGCAGATGTGGGCCTACATGTACAACGATTCCTTTGGGCTGATCGGTCAGGGCGTGCTGGGCGGACAGGCGCTGCTGGCCGATTCCAGCACGGCCATCTGGGCGATGATCGCGGTGGACGTATGGAAGACCACCTCCTTTATGGCGCTGCTGATCCTGGCCGGGCTGCAAAGCCTGCCAGGGGACATGTACGAGGCCGCTGACATGGACGGCGCAAGCAAGTGGACGCAGTTCTGGCGCATGACCCTGCCCCTGCTGCGGCCCGCGCTGCTGGTGGCCCTGGTCTTCCGCAGCCTGGACGCCCTGCGGGTGTTCGACATCATGTACGTGATGCTGGGCGCGAACGTGGCCGCCAGCACCAGCATGACCGGCTACGCCCGCCAGCAACTGATCGACAACCAGTTGTTGGGCGTGGGCAGCGCCGTGTCGGTGGCGATTTTTATCATCATCATGGCGATTGTGGTCATTTACGTGACCGCCTTCCGCGTGAAGTTCGACTAAAGGAGGACTGGACATGTACCTGAAACGCACCAATCCCGGCCTGTTCTACCTTCAGCGGACGCTGTTCTACCTGCTGGTGATCGTGATTACCCTGTACCTGCTGCTGCCCTTCGGCTGGGCCGTGTTGACCAGCTTCCGGCGGGCCACCGATCTATTCCTGCCGCCGCTGCAATTCGCCTTCGCACCCACCACCCTGGACAATTACACCCAGGTCTTTGCCAACGCCAGCTTCCGGCGCGGCCTCTTTTTCAGCACCATCGTCGCCATCGGCGCAGTGGCCGTAAGCCTGCTGTTCGGGTCTTTTGCGGCCTACGCACTGGGGCGCTTCCGCTTCCGGGGCAAGCAGTTCATCATGTACATCATTCTGGCCGTCAGCGTGTTTCCGCAGATCGCCGTGCTGGGCGGGTTATTCACGCTGATCACGCGCTTCAACCTGTTCGACAACCCGATTGGCCTGATGGTCTCATACCTGATCTTCACCATTCCCTTTACCGTGTGGGTGCTGACCTCGTTTGTGCGCGACATTCCCGGCGAGCTGGAGGAAGCCGCGCTGGTGGACGGCGCAAGCCCGCTGCAAACGCTGTTCAAGGTGCTGTTTCCGGTGATGATGCCCGCGCTGGTGACCACTGGCCTGCTGGCCTTTATCAACGCCTGGAACGAGTACCTGTTCGCGCTGACCTTCATGAGCACCAACCGCACCGTGCCGGTGGTGATCGCCAACTACTCCGGCGCGTCGCAGTTTGATCAGCCGTGGGGGCCGATCATGGCCGCCAGCATCGTGGTCACCATTCCGCTAATCACCCTGGTGCTGATCTTCCAGCGCAACATCGTGTCCGGCCTGACGGCGGGAGCGGTCAAGGGCTGAGCTTTACTCTGATAAGGCTGCCTCTCCGGTGATTGGGGAGGCGGTTTTTTTGCTGCGGGGTCATGGGTCGCTCCAGCGTGATCTGACGCGATGTGACAGGTGGCCTCCCCGGTGGCCCCCTTGTACGGAACCCGTTTTTCTCCTGCTCGCTGTCTTGTCCAGAGCAGCGCCCATGAGGACGCCTGGACGCCCGCTCGGATGTACAGGTGTTTCCAACACCTTTCACTCGGAGTCCGTATTACCCCAGCCGCCTTCGCGGCCCCCTCTCTCATTCGGATAGAGGGGTGCTTTTGCGTGCCACCCCATCAGTTCAGCGGCCTGACCGGCTCCCGCACCGTTCCCGTATACATGTCGGCCACGTCGCGGAGCATTCGGCGGGCCAGGCTGATCAGTTCGTCCTCGCCCACGTTGTCCAGGCGGAAGCTGCCGTCCTCGCCGTATTCGCCCTGAAAAGCACCGCCCATACGGCGCACGCGCACCAGTACCTCGCACAGGCCCAGCCGCAGCCAGGCGGAGTGGAAGCCGCCTGGGGGCACGGGGCGCACGCGGCTGGCGGGATCGACCGTGAAGTCCAGCGTCACGTTGTTCAGCGGCATGCCCGGCCCGCTGGCGGCGCGCAGGGCATGGTACAGCGCGTTGAGAAAGGCCTCGCAGGCGCGTTCCTCGGCCTGACGCTCGTGGGCGTGGCGGCGGATGGTGGCCTGAAGTTCATCGAACTCGCTCATTGGATGTGGCTCGCGGCAGGCATCTCGGCCCTGTTCATACCATGCCAGCGCGGCCAGACGATGTTGGGACCTGGGCACGGGGCTAGGGCACGGACGCTATGCTTCGGCGCGTGACCTCCGCGCCCGTCCTGTTCATCTCCAACGGCACGGCGGAAGATTTGATCGGAGCGCGGCTGGCCGGGCTGCTGAGCGGAGAGATTCGCTCTGCCCCGCTGGTGGGCGAGGGCCGGGCTTACGCGAGCGCCGGCACCTCCAGACGCGTGGGCCGGGTGCTGAGGCTGCCCAGCGGCGGCTTTCCCTTCGGCAGCCTGGACAACCTGCGGGCAGACCTGCGGGCCGGGCTGATCGGCGATTCGGTGGGCCAGTGGACCGACGCCGTGCGCGGGGCGCGGGGGGCCGGGGCCATCGTCGTCGTGGGCGATGCCTACGCGCTGATGGTGGGCAGCGTGGCGGCGAAAATGGGCCGCCTGCCGCTGATCCACGTCCAACCCCTCCTGAGCGCTCAGTATCTGGACGGCCTGGGGATGCGCGGGGCGCTGCGGGAGTTGAATGCGCTGGGGGCCAATCTGCCGATGCCCTATGAACTGCGGCTGGCACGCGGGGCAAGCGCCGTGTTCGTGCGCGACGCCGCCACCGAGCGGTATTACCGGCGGCGCGGCGTCCCGGCCCACTTTGCCGGAAGTTTTGCGATGGACGTGCTGCCCGCGCCAGAACATGAATTGCAGCTCCCGGCGGGCCGCCCGGTGCTGGCCCTGCTGCCCGGATCGCGCGAGGACCACCGTGAGAGTCTGCCGCTCATGCTGAGGGCCGCCGCCCTGCTGCCGGAGGTCACGTCGCTGGTGGCCTGGCCACACGGCTGGAAAGCGGTCACGCTGCCCGGCGGCTGGCGGCTCCACATTAAGAACGAAGCGGAGGCCCTGGCGGAGGGGAAGGGAGCACAGATCCACCTGCTGCGCGGGGCATTCGGCGCGGTGGCGCGGGCGGCAGATGTCGCCCTCGGCACCTCCGGCACGGCGAACGAGCAACTCGCGGGGCTGGGCGTGCCCACCGTCGCCTTCGCCACGCGCGGACCGCAGTACACCGAGGGGTTTGCGCGGCGGCAGGGGCGTTTGCTGGGCGCGGCGCTGCGGGTGGTGGACGCGGACCCGGTGAAGTTGGCGGCAGAGGTCCGGGCCATCCTCGGTGACGGCTCACGGCGGGCGCGGGCGGCACTGGCGGGCCTGACGCGCATCGGCCCGGCGGGAGCCTTACCCGTGATCGCGGCTGAGATTGAAGTGCTGGCCCAAGACAAAAAAAACACCCGGCGCTGAAGCCAGGTGTTTTCTCGGAAAGGTCAGGGCGTGCTGTCCTCGTCGGCGTCGCCCATGTTGGTGCTGGGCGGATCGCTGCCGTCCATCGTCTGGGCCAGGGCGACGTCCTGCTTGTCCATGCCGCGCTCCTTGTAGGCCCCGGCCTCACGGCTCTCGGCCTTGACCTTGGCGTCCAGTTCTTCCAATTCTTCGTGTTTGTCCATGTGGCCCATGAACTGCAACTCCACGTTGGTGGGTTCGCGTTTCTGGTCAGCGGCAGTCTCCCCGTCGCGGCGGTCATCATTCTGGGTCATGGGTCTACGCTACCAAGTGGGTCTGAGAACGGGCCTGAGCGGTTCCTTCATCTTGCTGGGCGCGCCCTCAACCTCCCAGCCGCAACACGCTCTGGTTGCCGCGCAGCACGAAAACCAGGATGCCCGCTCCGGCCAGCACCCCGGCCTGCCGCTCCAAGTTCTTCACCGAGTCGGGGGCGGCCACCCACTGGCGGCGCGGCTTCTCGCCGGGTTCCAGGTAAAAGCCCTCGGGGACGGCGACAATGGCCACGCGGCTGGCGGTGGCCCGCGCCCGCATGGCCCCGGCGATCAGCGCGGGCGCGGGGCTGGCGCTCAGGATAATCAGGTTGCCGCCCGAACGGATGGGCGGAATGACCGGCGGGGCGGGGTCCGGCTGAAGCTGCGCCAGCCGCAGCAGGGCAGCGTGGTGGGCCTCGGCATGGCGGCCCGTGGGCGTCGCGCCCGCGTTTGTCGCCACCGAGACCGGCAGCTCCAGGGTCAACGCCTCCTGCACCAGACTGGCGGCCAGGCGCACGGCACTCTCGGCAAAGACTGAGCCGCCGCTGCTGACGTCCAGATACACGGTCACGCTGCTGGCCGCCGTGCGCTCGGGTTCGCGGACGCTCAGGGTGCCGGTGCAGGCGCTGGAGCGCCAGTGGATGCGGCCCGGCGGATCGCCCGACACGTATTCGCGCACGCTCCGCAGGCTGATCGGATCGTCCAGTCCCAGCCGCCTGGACAGGCCGCCCTCGCTGAGCAGCGGGCGCAGCAGGTCCGGCAGGCGCAGGCCGTGGGGGCCAGGAAACACTTCCAGACGTTGCGGCGCTGCCAGCGGCACGCTGCGCCAGAACAGTCCCAGCGGATCGGCCCAGTGCAATGTCGCGCCCGGCCAGTCGTACACGCCCCGGCTGTTGAGGGTGAGGGAGGTACGGACCTGCTGCGTCAGTGGGCCAAGCAGCTCGCCGGCCAGGCGCACGGGCGTATCGGGAACCACTGTGCGCGGCGTGGGGTCCTCGATCAGATACCGGATGGGCAGGCGACTGTGCAACTCCAGCCGGACCGTTAGCGGCAGACGGGTTCCCTGAAAGCCGCCCTGCGGCACCTCGCGCGCCAGGGAGACGCGGGGCGGTTGGCGGTAGGCCCACCACAGCAGCGCGGCCAGCAAGCCCAGGACGGCCAGCCAGATCAGCGCCGTGAGCAGCAGGTTCACCGGAGGGTAACGGCCCCGGCCTGGGCATGCCCTGACTCTACCGGCACCGGCTCGGAGCGCAGCATCTCGCGCACGACGTCCTCGGCGGGAACGCCCTGTAACCTCGCCTCGATCCTGAGGCTCAGGCGGTGGGCCAGCACTCCTGGCGCGGCGCGTTGCACGTCGTCGGGGGTCACGAAGCCGCGCCCCTCCATCCATGCCAGCGCCTGCGCCACCCCCTGCAAGGCCAGGCTGGCGCGCGGGCCGCCGCCCAGCGCCACGGCGGAATGCGTGCGCGTGCGGGCCGCCAGGGACGCCATGTAGCGCCGCAAGTCTTCAGAGACATGCACCGCCTGAACCGCGCGGCGGGCGGCCAGCAGCTCCCCGGGCGCGGCCACCGCCGTCAACGCGTAGATCGGATGCTGGCCCTGGAGGCGCGCGAGCATCCGCACCTCTTCCTCCAGCGTGGGGTAGCCCACCGACAGGCGCAGCAGGAAGCGGTCCAGTTGCGCCTCGGGCAGGCGGTAGGTGCCCTCGTTCTCGATCGGGTTCTGGGTGGCAATGACCACGAAAGGTTGCTCCAGGGTGTGCGTGACGCCGGATTCGGTGACCTGGCCCTCGCCCATCGCCTCCAGCAGCGCCGACTGGGTTTTGGGGGTGGCGCGGTTGATCTCATCGGCCAGCAGGACACCCGTAAAAATCGGCCCCGGCACGAACTGGAATTCTCCGCTGGTGGGGCGGTACACGCTCACGCCGGTCACGTCGCCGGGCAGCAGGTCCGGGGTGAACTGCACGCGGGTAAAGGTCAGGCCCAGGCTGACCGCCAGCGCGCGGGCCAGCATGGTCTTGCCGGTGCCAGGGGCGTCTTCCAGCAGCACATGTCCCCCGGCCAGTACCCCGGCCAGGGCCAGCCCGGAGACCTCGGCCTTGCCCACCAGCACACGGGCAATATTGTGCAGAATGCTGCGGGCGAACGGCTGGGTGATGGGTGAATCGGTCATGGGACGTCCTTGTGGTCAGAAGTGGAATCGTCTGCGGGACCCTGCGGCGGCGGAAGGTCCGGCAGCACCGCAGCCAGTTCGCGCGCCGCCGCCTCGGCCTGTTCGGCGTCTTCATCGGTGACGCGCCCGCCATACCGTACGGGGGCATAGGCGCGGGTCAGGGTGTCCAGCGGCCCGGCCAGCACGGCGTCGAAGCTGGAGAGCCTGGCCGCGTAGCCTGCCGGAGTTTCAGCGGCCATCCTGCCGCGCCCGTGCTGCCGCAGCGCCTCCTCGGCCTGACGGTAGGCGAGTCGGACGCGGTGCAGGGGCGGTGGGGCGGGTGCGGTGGGGTCATCCATCAGATTTGGTACGACTTTACCCTCCATCACTTTCTCCCTGGAGTGCACCCAGTTCAACCAGAACAGCAGGGCGGCCAGCGCGAAGAGCATGACCAGACTCAGCCACAGGAGGACCTGCCCGACGGCGCTGATGTCGATCTGCCGCCGCCCGGTGATATTGCCCAGCAGTTGGGCCAGGGCATTACCCGTGCCCGGAGGCGCTGCTTGCGCCGCCGCCGAGCCGCCCCCACCGCCGCCGGACAGCAGCACGCCTGCCGCCAGCCACAGCGCCCCGGTCAGCACCAGCCCCGCCACCATCAGCAGCTCGGTGGGCCGGAGCCTGCCACCCTCCTGCTTGCGCAACCTGAGCATCAGGCCGCCGCCCGCCAGCAACAGCAGCAGGCCACCCAGCAAAATGGCGTCGATGGGCAAAAAGACGTTGCCGATGGTGAATTGGAAGGGCAGTTCTATGCCGGGCATGGAAGGAGCGGGTAGGGTCTGGGCCAAGTATGGCGGTGGAGGCTGATTTGGAGGCGGCACCGTCTGAAGGGCAGGCGGAGGTGTCGGCCCGCCCAGCGCCGCCCAGTTCACGGCCTGACGCGGCAGCAGCGCGCTGAAGATCAGCAGGGCCACCAGCGCCGCGCCCGCCGCCCACCACACGCGGGAAGTCGGCTGTTGTGGGCGGCTCCCCATCCGCTCATCACGGCCCGGAATCGCCAGCAGCCCCCCGGCCAGCGCCAGCAACAGCCCCGGCTGCGGGGCCAGCAGCCCGATCAGCAGCGGCGGCAGCAGCGCTGAGCGACTGCGCCGCACCCCATCGCTGATGCGACCGGCGGACCAGTTCAGGGCCAGGACCACGAAGAACAGGGCCAGATAATGCAGGGCCAGGCCCACCAGCGCCGCCCGGCCCTGCGCCAGCGCCGCCGGAGCCAGGGCCACCGCCGCCCCGCCCACCACCAGCAGGCTCAGCAGCAGGCGGCCCTCCTCCCAGCGGGGCCAGCGCACGGCCAGGCCGTACAGCACGCACAGCAGCGCCGCGCTCCACCACGGCAGCCAGCCCGCCGCCGCCAGTGGCAGCAGGGCCAGACCGTAAGCCCGCCACGACACCCGCGCCGGGGTGTCCAGCCAGGATTCCTCGCGCGGCGCAGTGGTCAAGAGTGTTCCCCGGACGTCATCTTGCCTGAAGAATACGCGCTGGCCGCAAGAAAAGTTTCTCCAGTCACGAAAGCCGGCGGCGGGCGGACTCCAGAAAGAATGCCCCGTGGACCCACAACACTACATGGTGCCGCCAGTCGAATCTGGGTAAAGTCTGAGCAGGAAAGAGGTCCGCACGTTCAGCCCTGTCTTCCGAGGAGAGGTCCACTGTGCAGCACAAAAGCTGGTTCCTGACCGTGTCGGTTGCCCTCGGCCTCGCGCTCGGCTCAGCGGCCCTGGCGGGGGGCGGCGCGCCCGTCCGCATCTTCGGCACCTGGGAGGTCACCGCCTACCGCTTTGGCGACGGTATTTCGGTGGGCGAGAATGGGGCCAGACCCAACGTGGGAAGAATACTGACCTACAGCGCCAACCGGGCCGTGTCCAACGAGACCTGCGCCGCGCCCACCTACTCGCTGGGGCGCGCCACCGCGCAGGCGTTTCTGGAGGACTACCGGACCTCGCTGACCTCGGTGGGGATCAGGGGCAACGCCGTGGACACCGTAACCGTCAGGTGCGCGGGCAATGACTGGACCGAGTTCGGCGCAACCGTGTTCAGGGTCTCGGTCCGCGAGGCGCTGACCGTCTGGGACGGCGTGTATTACGTGCTGGAACGCCGGGGGAACTGACCTCCAGCTCAAGAAAAGCGTCCTGACCAGGAAAAACCAGAACGCTTTTTCGGGACCTCCGATCAACGCAGTTACAACGATTCCACGAATTGATCGAGGCGCGTGACCTCGGGGGCCGCACTGTTCTGGTCCATGCCCCTGAAGTGGATATTCATACAGAACCCGTTCTTCTCCTTCTCGGAGCGGCGCGAAGAAGTCGGGAGCCGCTTGCCGCGCCACCCTCTGAACCACACGGAGCAGTCCGGCTTGCCGAAACAATACGGGGTTCCAATTCACCGTGGGCAGTTGCGCGCCGGGCAGCGGTCCACCGCCTCCACCCGCGAGACTGAACGCACCCAGCAGGGCGAAGGCGACGGCAAGCATCGGGCGGGATGGTGGTGTCATCCCAGCATTGTTCGGGTATGCGAGGCGGAACTCAATCGAAACCACCCTCAAATCGAGAATGCCCCAGTGACGGGGCATCGGTTAAAGGCAACAGGTGAAGCTCAATCCAGGAAGTCGCGCAGCTTGCGGGTGCGGCTCTCGTGGTACTTCAGCTTGCGCAGCGCCTTATTCTCGATCTGGCGGATGCGTTCGCGGGTGACGCTGAAGCGCTGGCCGACTTCTTCCAGCGTGTGTTCGCGGCCATCCACGAGGCCCTTGCGGAACTTGAGGACCATCGCCTCGCGCTCGGTCAGCTTGGACAGGGCCTTTTCCAGTTCCTCGGAGAGTAGGGTCTTGGCGGCGTTGTCCACCGGGGAATCCAGGTTGTCGTCAGGGATAAAGTCGCCGTAAAAGCTGTCCTTCTCGTCGCCAATCGGGGTTTCCAGACTAACCGGCTCCTGGCTGACCTTCTGAACTTCCTCCACCTTGTTGGCGTCCCAGCCCGGACCCATCGCCTCGGCGATCTCCTCGTGCGTGGCCTCGCGCGAGAGTTCCTGCTGGAGCTGCCGGGCGGTACGGGTCAGCTTGTTGATGGTTTCCACCATGTGCACCGGGATGCGGATGGTGCGCGCCTGATCGGCGATGGCGCGGTTGATGGCCTGCCGGATCCACCACGTCGCATAGGTGGAGAACTTGTAGCGGCGGCGGTACTCGAACTTCTCCACCGCGCGGATCAACCCCTGGTTGCCCTCCTGAATCAGGTCCAAGAAGCCCAGGCCGCGCCCGGTGTACTTCTTGGCAATAGAGACCACCAGACGCAGGTTGGCCTCGATCAAACCCTGGCGGGCCGCCGCGCCGTCCTCCACCTGACGCATCTGGCGGCGGCGGGCGCGGTCCTCAAGGTCCAGTTCCTCTTCCAAGATCTTGCGGGCTTCCTCGCCTTCCTCGATGCGGCGGGCCAGCGCGATTTCCTCTTCCAGCGTCAGCAGCGGCACCCGCCCGATCTCGTGCAGGTACTGGCGCACCGGATCATTGCTGACGGCGCGCGGCATGTCGTCGAAGTACTTTTCCTCATCGTCAGGCTGGTTGGTGGCGCGGGCGGCAGCGGGGCCGTCCTCGGCTTCCTCGTCCTCGGAATCGTCCTCGTCGTCATCGGCGTCCTGAACCTCGATGTTCTGGGCGGCAATGTAAAGCTGAAGGTCCTCGAAGGCGTCGGCGTTCTCCGGGTTTTCCGGGTCCAGGCCATTGGCTTCCAGCGCGCTGGCCAGCGCCGTGGCAATGTCCTCGGAGGCCAGCACGCCCGCCGCCTTGCCGGTCTTGAGCAGGTCCTGAATGCCAGGGTGGGCGTAGTACGGCTTGTCGGCCACGGCGGCTTTGGGCGCGGCGGTCGGCTTGCCAGCAGCCTTGCCGGAAGGGGCCTTGGTTGCCGCCGTCTTCTTATTGTCCTTGGCAGGCGTCTCCGCGACGGTTTCAGTGGCGGCAGTCTTGGCGCTGGCCGCCTTCTTGGCCGCCGTCTTCCTGGCCGGGGCCTTGGCTTTCGGCTCAGCCGCATCCGTTTCGGCAGTATCTTTCTGGGCAGTGTCTTTCTGGGCAGTGTCTTTCTGGGCGGCGTCTTTCTGGGCAGTGTCTTTCCTGGCAGCAGGTTTTTTGGCCGCCGCCTTCACGGGCGCGTCGCCCTCGGCCTTGGCGGGGGGGGCTTTCTTGGCGGCTGGCTTCTTGGCCGGAGCCGCCCTGGCCGCCGCTTCCTTTGCCGGAGCGGCTTTGGCTGCGGTTGATTTGGTTGCGCCCACGCGGGCGCGCTGCTTCTTATCGGCGGCCCTGGGAGCGGCTGGGGTGTCGGTTGCTGGATCGGGTGATGCTTTGGTGGACTCTGCCATGCGGCCTCCTGCGGCAAGAGAAGTGGGTTGATCGGGGGCGGGCGGAATGCGGGTCCCCACGCGGGAGACCGGACGCCGGAACGCGCCAGTCTAGCAAACGCATCTGCGGGCCACGGCCCGCCTGAAGGCAGTCGTAAAGTTTACCACGCCTCTGGTAAATCTAGCAACAGTGGAAGGGCGTGTTCAGATGACGTGTGCAGCGGCCATCACGTTGCTCTGGCACTCAGCCGCGCGTGGCCGCCAGCACCTTGAAGCCGCCTGCCCGCGCCAGCTCCCGCGCCGGGCCGACTTCACGCAGCGGCGTCTCGTAGGGCAGAGGTTCATTCGCCACCAGATACAGCGTGCCGCCGGGCCTGAGGCGGCGTGAGGCGGCAGCCAGAAACTCCCGCGCCACGTCCAGCACCACGCCGCGCCCGACATGAAACGGTGGATTGGTCACGATGGTATCGAAGGTCCGCTCACCCAGCGAGGCGTCCACGTCCGAATGGATCACCTCGCCCGGCAGCCCGCTGGCCTCCAGCGTCATGCGCGCGCTGCGGACGCTTTGCAGATCACCGTCCACAAGGGTCACCTGCGCCCCACGCCGGGCCGCCCAAGCACCGATCAGGCCCGCGCCGCACCCCAGATCGAGGACCCGCTGGCCGGACAGGTCCAGGTCACCCAGCGTTTCGAGCAGCAGCGACGTGGCCTTATCCGCCTTGCCCGCGCTGAAGACACCCGGCAGGCCGACAATCTGGACGCCGAATGCCCCGTACTTGTCGGCTTCTGCAATGGCGGGGGTGGGGCCGGGGCGACGGACCAGACGGGCCACGCGCATTCCGCCGTCGCGGGCTATGGTTTCGCCCGTTCCATAGGCCGCGCCCGCCGCGCGCACGTAGCGGTCAAAGCCCTTATCACGGTCCCCGGCCAGGTACAGCGTGCCGCCGGGCGGCGTTTGCGCGTGCGCCCACGCAAGCTGCGCCAAGACGTAGGCGCTGCCCTGGTCCCCGGCCAGCGTCAGGGCCACCGTCCGCGCCCGTTCGGGCCAGCGTTCGGCCAGGGCGTCGCCGGGAGCGGCGGCCAGCGGGTCAAATCCGGCAGATTGCAGGACGGCCAGCGCCGCCGCCGAACCCTCCACCGCCCACAACTCCACTCCTGGCACACTGCCGAGCAGGCCGCCCGCCGCCGAGAGGTCCAGCACCTCGCCGCAGACGCGCCTCTTCCGCAGGGTCTGGGCCAGCAACTCCTGCGCCGCGTCCACACCGGGAAAGCCGCGCACGCCGGGTTTGGTGTGCGCGCTCAGGCCTTCCAGGCGCTGGCCCAGTCTGGCCGGGCGAACCTCGAAGTAATCGCCACCGGCCCCGCTGTCCTCACGTACGGGCGGGCGGGCGATTCGAATTTTCTGCTTTTTGCGGCCAGTCACGTCCCTCCATGTATCACATGCCGCGCCCGGGCGCCCCGCTCAAGGGCCGCTCAATGCTCCCCACACGCGCCCGACAGGCGCAGGCCCCAGCCTGAAGGGGCCAAACAATTGAACCTGACCGGGTGAAGTCAGGCGAAGCCGCCCCGCGATAGGTGGGGCTTTTTCCTGGCTAACCGCGCTCGTCCACAACGCCTGCACCCTCGTAACCGACGGTAACGGCCAGCTCGTCCAGCCGGATGGCGAAACGGCGCTGGAAATCGGCCTGCAAGGCGTCCTGATCTTCCGGCCACTCACCGCGAACGCTCAGGCCCAGGCGATCCGCACCGCCCTGTGACCACAGCCGCAGCGTGTGCTGGGTCTGGTCCAGGCCGTGTCCCGCCAGCCAGAAGGCCACTTCACGCGGAAAGAGTTTGACGCCCTTGACCTTGAGCATGCCGCCCACATTGCCGAACACGCCGCTGGGCAGATAGACACCTTCCTCGCGGCGTTCAATGCGAGTCAGGTCGCCCGTGCGGAAGCGCAGCAGAGGCATGGCCTGCTTGCTCAGATGGGTCACGACGAGTTCTCCGCGTTCGCCGTCCGGCAGGGGTTCCCCGCTTTCAGGATCAATCACCTCCAAATAAACCCAGTCCTCCAGCGCGCGCAGGCCGTTTTTTTCGGGGGTTTCTAGCGCCATCATTCCGGCCTCGCTGCTGGCGTAGCAATCCAGGGCCACGCAGCCCAGCGCCGCCTCTACCCGTTCCCGGCGGCCCGCAACGGCGGTGAGCGGCTCGCCGGAGGAAATCAGCAGTTCTGGCCGCGCGCCTGCCTCGCCCAATTTCTGCGCGAAACTGGGAGCCGAAACCAGAACGCGCACGCCCAGCTTCTGGATGGCCTCCAGTTGCGCCTCGGACTCGCCGGGGCCAAAGGGGATGGTCTTTGCGCCCAGCGCCTCCAGACCGCCTTGCATGATCCAGCCGCCCGCGAAACGGTGGTAGCCGAACGCGATCTGAACATGGTCTTCAGGACGGATGCCTGCCCGCACGAAGGCCGCCGCCACCGCCTGGCCCTGCGCGTCGATGTCCACCCGCGTGGCGTATTCCGGCAGCCAGCTCCCGCCCGGATGCGGCGTGAGGTGAACGCGTACGGCGTCGGGGTGGGCCAGCTCGCCCGCCTCGAAAGCCTCGGTCAGCCGTTCACGGGTCAGGAAGGGGACGCTGGCCCAGTCGGGACTCTCGGAGAGATTCTGGAGGGCGGCGCGGTATAGGGAGTGGCGTTTGAGTCGGCCCAGCAGCTCGGCCTGCCTGGGGGGCGAGGCAGAGCTTGGGTGGAGTGTGTTGGTCATTGAGGGTCCTCAAAGGGAGAGGCTGAAAGCTCGGGCCTGTGTGTTGTTTTGTAATGCCAGCGCACCGCTTTCACATCCAGCGCTTGCGCCGCTTGTAACTTTTCACGTCTTTAAAGCTCTTGCGTACGCCGCCCTCGGTGACGCCCAGATAGAACTCCTTGACGTCGGGATTGCTGGCGAGGTGGGCGCTGAGGCCCTCCATCACGATGCGCCCGCTTTCCATGACGTAGCCGTAATCGCTGTTTCGCAGGGCGATGTTGGCGTTTTGCTCCACCACCAGCACGCTCAGGCCCTCCTCGCGGTTGATGCGGCGCACGTTGTCGAAGATCTCGGCCACCAGCAGCGGCGCGAGGCCCAGGCTGGGTTCGTCCAGCAGCAGCACGCGCGGGTGGGCCATCAGCGCGCGGCCAATGGCGATCATCTGCTGCTCGCCGCCAGAGGTGTATCCGGCCTGCTTGTGCCGCAGCGCGGGCAGCTTGGGAAAGTAGGTGTAGATGCGCTCCAGATCGTCTTTCCAGTTGCCCCGGCCCAGAATCGCCCCGGCCCGCAGGTTTTCCTCCACCGACAGGTGCTTGAAGACGCGGCGGCCCTCCGGCACCTGCACCACGCCGGCCTTGACGACATCGGTGCCGTTCAGAGCGCTCAGAGCTGTTCCGGCAAACGAGATGGTGCCTTCCCTGATCTTACCGTTCTCAGGTTTCAGCAGGCCCGAGATGGCCCGCAGCGTCGTTGTTTTCCCTGCGCCGTTGGTGCCGAGCAGGCTGGTGACCTGTCCGGCCCGCACGCTCAGGCTGACGCCGCGCAGGACCTGAATGATGTCGTGGTAGACCACTTCTACATTGTTGACGGTCAGATCGTCCTTGCTGGCGGCAACCTGGGGCGGCGGAGCTTTGGCGGGCTGAGAGGTGGCGGGCTGAGGGTTGGCGGGCTGAGGGTTGGAGAGGGTCATCAAAATCAGTCTCCCGATTGCGGAGGCGCGGGGCGGGCGGCGCAAAACACAGACGAAGCTCCATCGCTTGACCCCTCTCCCCTTACAGGAAAGCGGCGCTGCGTCGGCAGCGGGGTAAGGAGACCACCGGGCAGACCGTCCACTTGGCAAGTTGCCCAGGTCATCCCTTCCGCCCACTTACTTCATCGGGTGAACGAGCTGGAACATGGCACTCCGCTGCGCTCCCGTAATCGCCTTGAAGTTCCCCGTGGCGTCGGCTTGCAGCAGGCGCAGGCTTTCCGCGCCGATGTGGTCCCTGGCGCTGAAGGTCACGGGGCCGACGGCAAAACCGGGATTGAAGGCGCGGCTGCCGTTCATGCTGATCAGCCCCTTGTAGACCCCGGCGGCGTCCGGGTTGGCCCCGGCACGTTTCATGGCCTCAATGGCGATGGCCGACGCCATCATGCCGCTGGTGTAATGCACGCTGCGGATGGTATCTGCGGCGCGCTTAAACTGCGCGCCGATCTTCTTGGCCAGGATGATGCCGGGCTGGGTTGCCTCGTCGTACAGGTAATAACTGGTGGCCCAGATGAAGTCCTTGGCGGCGTCTCCGGCCAGCTTGGTCAGGTCCTCGCCGCCGGTGTAATGCGCGCCCATGAACTGCATCTTGCCCAGCAGGCCCAGCCGCTTGGCGTCCTTGAGGATGTTGGCCACCGGCCCGGCGGTGTTCTGGTTGATGATGTATTTCGCGCCCTGCGCTTCCAGCCGCTTGAGCAGGGCAGTGTTGTCCAGGTTATTGCCGCCGACTTCCTGCACATCGGTGATCTTGAGGCCCAATCTCTCGGCAGCCTTGCGCGCGTCCACCACCGGGTCACGCCCGAAAGGGCTGGGATTGACCACCAGCGCCACCTTTGCGCCGCGCTCCTTCTTGGCGACGTATTCCAGCAGCGCCACGATGTTCTCGGAGTAGCTGCTGACCGGCAAAAAGGTGTAGGTGTTGTCCGGCGCGTCGATGATGCCGATGTGGTAGCTGGCCGTCAGCGTGGGAATCTTGGTCTCCTGAATCACGCTCTTGAGTTGCAGCGCGCCGCCCGTCGCGTAACCCAGGAACACCGGGGCGTTCAGATTGGCCACAAAATCCTCGAAATTGCGCTGCGTGTTGGCGTTGTTGTACTGGTCATCACGGATCACGCAGTTCAGGGTGATGCCCGGCAGCATCTTCTGCGAATTGGCGTATTTGCAATAATCCTCCACACCCGCCGCGTAGCTGGCCCCGGCGTCGCTCGTCGGCCCGGTGATAGCCCCGGACCACGGCAACGTCACTGTTTTCTGTGCGGCGGCGAAGGAGAGGGAGACAAGGGCGGACAGGATCAGGGTCTTCTTCATGGGTGGAACCTCCAAAAGGTGAGAGGGCGGATAGGGGTGGGCAGTGGCGTTGAAGTTGGAAGGCGAGGGCGTTCATTCCGTTGCACTCACGGGACCGCTAGAACTTGTACGGCCACTTCTTGAAATAAAGCCGCGATAATCGCCACCAGTTCGCCAGACCGCGCGGCTCGAACATCAGGAACAGCACGATGGCGAGGCCGAAGGACAGCGGGCGCAGCGCGGTGGCGGCGTCCACGCCCGCCGGGAAGATGTTGAGAGAGCCGAGCCACTGGCTGCCGCTGCCCACGATCCGGTCCAACGCCACGATGAACAGCGGCCCCAGGAACGATCCCGGCAGGCTGCCCAGGCCGCCGACAATGGCCATTGCCAGCAGTTGGATGGAGATGTGCAGGCCGTAATCCTCGATCACCACGGCCTTCTGGAAGTAGGCGAACAGACCGCCCGCGATTCCGGCGTAGAACGAGCCGATCATAAAGGCCATGATCTTGGCGGTGCCGGGGTTGATGCCCATCGCGGCGGCGGCCCGGTCATTGTCCCGCACGGCGATCAGCGATCTCCCATGCTTGGTTCGCAGCACATTGCGCCACAGCAGTCCCATGACCACCAGCACGGGAAGAATCAGGTAATACCAGACAAAGTTGTGGTTGAAGAAGGTGGCCTTGACCCCGAGCACCTGCACCTGCGGCAGACTGATCGCGCCGCCCTGCGCCAGCAGCGGCGTATGCCCCACGCCCCACTCGAAAATAATCTGGAAGGCCAGGGTGGCCACCGCCAGATACAGGTACTTGAGGCGCAGGCTGGGCAGCCCCACGAACGTACCGACGAGCGCCCCCGCCAGCCCACCAATCGGAATGGCGAGGAAGAACGGCAGGTTGAGCCGGGTGGCCGCCAGCGCCGTGGCATACGCCCCCACACCCATAAACGCCGCCTGTCCGATGTTGATCAGTCCGGTATACCCGGTGGTGATGTTCAGTCCGATCACCGCCACCGCGTAGATCATGATCATATTCACGTCGCGCAGCATGGTCTTGGGCAGGATCAGCGGCAGCAGCAACAGCAGACCGATTAAAACGATCAGGCTCAGTTGCTCCGCATAGGTGGCAAAGATGGTCTGGTCCTGCTGATACTTGGTGCGGTAGTTGCCCGTCTGGGTGAAGCGGGAGGCGGGCATCAGCGCACGCTCCGTGCGGGTCCAACCGTCAAACTGTCAAACCGTCTAAAGGCAAAAACCAGATCTTGAGATTGCGTGACCGTCAGCCCACGTCCAGCGGTTAGACGGTTAGACCGTAAGCCTTTAGCCGGCGCGCAGCGCCTACACACGCTCGATCTCCTTCGTCCCGAACAATCCATAAGGCCGGATCAGCAACACGATGATCAGGATGATGAAGGGGAAGACCTCGCGGGTGCCGCCCCCCGGCACGATGCCGTCCAGATAGCCCGCCGAGAGGTTTTCCAGAATGCCGATCAGCATGCCGCCCACGATTGCGCCCACCACGCTGTCCAGGCCTCCCAGGATCACCACCGGAAAGACCTTGAGGCCAATGCCAGCCAGACCGCCCAGTGTCAGGCCGCTCATCAGACCCAGGATCACGCCCGCCGCCGCCGCCGTCAGGCCTGCCGCCGCCCAGGCCAGAGCGAACACGCGTTCTACGCTGGTGCCGACGCTCATGGCCGCCATCTGGTCATCGGCCACGGCGCGCATGGTGATGCCCAGGGTGCTCTTGTTAAAAAAGTAGGTGAAGCCGCCCAGCAGGCCCAGCGCCATCAGCACGCCCGCGATCTGGGTTTTGGAGAGGGGCAGGCCGAACAGCTCGATGCCCTGACCGGTCAGCAGCGCGGGGCGCTCGAAGCCGAAGGTTCCCGCGCCGTAGGGCGTCAGGTGAATCAGACCGTCAATCACGCTGCTCAGGCCAATCGTGACCATGATGACGGCGATAATCGGCTCGCCCACCATCCGCCGCAGAAACACCCGCTCGATCAGCATGCCCAGCAGGAAGGTAGCGAGCATGGCGATCAGCCCGGCCAGCCAGAAGTTGACGCCCTTCTGCGTCAGCGCAAACGCGATAAACGCCCCGGTGGCGATGATCTGCCCGTGAGCGAAGTTGATCACCCGGCTGGATTTGTAGATCAGCACGAAACCCAGCGCGGCCAGGGCATAGACGCTGCCGATCACAACGCCCGCGATCAGCAGTTGCGGCAATAGGTCCACTCAGACCTCCTTTGGGGGGTGAATGTTGGGGTGGAGGGCGAGGATGTTTCAACCGGGATGCAGGGGTGGCTCCCACGGTTTGACCCCTCCCCCCCTGCGGGGAACCTCCCTTTAAAAAGGAGGCAAGGGGAAGCGGAATTGCCCGGCCAGTCGCGCTTCCCGGCTCCCTTTAAGGGGAGCTGGCTGCGAAGCAGACTGAGGGGTTTTCGTGGGAGCCACCCCTGAACACTGTCCAAAACCCTCATGCCCCCACCCGCACCGCCGCCACTCCACCGCGCGGCAGTTCCACTTCCATTCCCGGAACCCGGTGAACCACCACATCGGTCTCCACGCGCTGCGTCTGCCCATCCTGGTATTTGAACGTGGCCTCCACCCGCACCTGTTCGGAACCGTCGTAGAGGGCCGCGACAATGGGGGCGTACTTCTCGCGGATCAGTTTGCGCCTCACTTTGCCGGTGCGGGTCAATTCGTCGTCGTCGGCGTCCAGCAGCTTGTACAGCAGCACGAAACGGGCGATTCGTTCGTGGGGTTCCAGGCGGGTGTTGGCCTCCTGAACCTCCTTCAGGATCAGTTCGGCCAGCTCCGGCCTGCTGCTCAAGTCCATGTAGGTGCTGTAGGCAATCTGGCGTTTCTCGGCCCACTGCCCGGCGGTCATTGGATCGACATTTAGAAAGGCCGTGACCTGCGTTTCTCCGTCGCCAAAGGCCACCGCCTCCTTGATGTACGGGCTGAATTTCAGGCGGTTCTCGATGAACTGCGGACTGAAGGTCTCGCCGCCCGCCGTGTTCATCACGTCGCTCAGGCGGTCAATGACCTGAAGGTGGCCGTCGGGGGTCAGGCGTCCAGCGTCGCCGCTGTGCAGCCAGCCGTCACGAATGGTCTCGGCGCTGGCGTCGTCGCGCTTGTAATAGCCCACGACGACGGCGGGACTGCGGCTGATGATCTCGCCCTCGTCGGTGATGCGGACCTCGCCGCCAGGAAGAATCTTGCCCACGGTGTCGAAACGCACGTCGCCGTCGCGGTGGACATACGCGATGCCGATGTTTTCGGTCTGGCCGTAGATCTGCTTCAGGTTCACGCCCAGGCCGTGGTAGAAGCGGAACACGTCCGGTCCCAGCGCCGCACCGCCGGTGTACGCGCGTTTCAGGCGCAGAAAGCCCAGTCCGTCCAGCAGCGGACGGGTCAGGCCCCAGTACGCCAGCCAGCGCTTGAAGGCCGTCGCGCCGCCCGCCTTTTTCCCGCTCAGGCTGGCGTCAGCAGCGTCGGTACTCCAGGCCAGCAGCTTGCGGTACAGCGCCCGGTTGGGGCCGTAACTCTCCTGCATCCGAATGAACATGCTGCTCTGAATGCCCTCCCAGACGCGCGGCGGGGCGAACATGAAATGCGGGCCGATCTCCACCAGATCATGCATGGCCGTCTCATTACTTTCGGGGAAGTTGACCGTCACCGCGTTCGCCAACGCCACGGCCACCGTCATCATCTGCTCGCCGATCCAGGCCATCGGCAGGAAGGACAGGTAATCGTCGCCGGGACTGAGCGGGTCCACCTCGCCCAGCGCCTGGCCCATGTACAGCAGATTGCGGTGCGACAGCATGGCCGCCTTCGGATTCCCCGTGGTGCCGGAAGTGAGGCTGAAGTGGCACACGTCATCGGGCTTCCCCAGCGCAGCCTCGCGGTCAAAGACGGTGGCCGCCTCCGCCTGTCCGAGTTTCAGCAGCTCATCGAAGGACATGAACCAGTCGTCGCCCGCGTGCTTGCTCATACCGCGCGGGTCCTCGTAAATCACCTTACGGATGTGGGGGAGGCTGGCGCGGTGGTCCAGCAGCTTGTCCACCTGCTCCTCGTCCTCGGCCAGCACCAGCACGGCGTCGGTGTAGTCCAGCACGTAGCGGGCTTCCTCGGACGAACTGCTCTGATACATGCCCACGCTGACGGCCCCCAGCGCCTGCACGCCGATTTCCATGAACACCCAGGCCGGAATATTGTCGGCCAGCACGGCGACTTTCTCGCCGCGCACGATGCCCAGCGCGTGCAGCCCGGCGGCCACCTCGCGCGCCCGTGCCAGGTATTCCGCGTATGTCGTCTCGTTCCAGATGCCGTATTCCTTGTGGCGCAGAGCGACGGCCTTCGGCGTCTGGGCCGCGCGTTTTGCGAGGAGTTGGGGGATGGTCAGGGTGGTCACGTCGCCCACGTCGTAGGGGGTCATGCGCCCACCGCCTGCTGTTCTTCCGCCACACCCGTGTAGGCCTCGATCACGCGCGGATCGGCGCTGACCTCTGCGGGCCGCCCCCCGGCGATCAACTGGCCAAAATCCAGCACGTACACGCGGTCACTGATGTCCATGACCACGCCCATATCGTGTTCGATCAGGACGATGGTGATGCCCTGCTCGCGCTGGATGTCGAGGATAAAGCGCACCATGTCCTCTTTTTCCTCCACGTTCATGCCCGCCATTGGCTCGTCCAGCAGCAGCAATTTGGGCGCGAGGGTCAGGGCGCGGGCCACCTCCACCCGCTTCTGGATGCCGTAGGCCAGCGTGCCGACGGGGTGCGCGCGGTGCTGCTCCAGCTCCATGAAGTCGATGACGCGCTCGACATAGGCGCGGTTCTCGGCTTCCTGACGGCTGGCACGTCCGTAAAAGGCGAGGCTGTCGAGCAGGCTGTAGCGCAGATGCGTGTGCCGGGCCAGCAGCAGGTTTTCCACCACGCTCAGGCCCCGGAACAGCTCTAGATTCTGAAAGGCGCGGGCGATGCCGTAACCGGTGACCACGTTGGGCGCGGCGCGGCTCAGGTCATGGCCGCCGAAAGTGATGCGCCCGCGTGTGGAGTGGTAAAACCCGCTGATGCAATTGAGCAGGCTGGTCTTCCCCGCCCCGTTTGGACCGATGATGCTCACGATCTCGCCCTGCGGCACGCTCAGGCTCACGTCGGTCAACGCATTCAGGCCACCGAACGTCAGCGTAACGCCCTGAACTTCAAGCTGGGGAGACTGAACTTGAGACATGACACCTCACGCAGGGGAATCGAGAACGGCGTCTGACAGAACGGTCAGGGTGGATCGAGACAGGAGTTGTTGGTGCAGTGATTATGGCGGCTCAGAGCGGCCTGGTTGTTGGCATCTGTCTAGACATTCAACCATTAAATGAGAGTTGAGAGACGATCTGTCTAGACCAATAGTGAAATGTGGGGACAGGTCATCTTCAAACTGAGCTGACCTGCACCGCCCTTTCCTGCTGCCAGAGGCCCCACCGTGAAAACGCCACTGACCCCGCTCGAACCCGTCCTGCGCGCACTGAAGATCTTTGGAGCACGTCCAGTCATTCAGGCTGGCGACATGACGCTAAGCTATGCGAACCTGGCGGACCGGACCGCCCGCCTGATCTCGTTGCTGCATGAAACAGGGCTGCATGCAACAGGGCTGCGTGAAACGGGTTCGACGCCGGGCGCTCATGCGCTGCTGATCTCGCCCAACACGCCCGACGCGCTGCTGGCCTTTTGCGCCGTGCCGCTGGCCGGAGGCGTGATCGTGCCGCTGAATCCAGCCTTCGGTGACGAGGAACTGCGCTTTCTGGCAGGCCACGCCGACCCGGTGGTGGCACTGGTGGACACGGGCTGCCTGGCACGTGTCGGCAAAAAGCTGGCCGAACTCAAAATCCCCGTTATCGAAATCGGCGACGCCTCCGATCTGAACATGAGGCTGAGCGCCGTCTCCCCCGCCCCGCTCGAACTTCCCGCCGCACTGGACGAGGATTCGCCCATCAGTATCAATTACACCAGCGGCACGACGAGCGATCCGAAAGGCGTGATGGTCACGCACCGCAACGCTTATATCAACCTGTCGAACCTGCTGTACCACCTGAATCTGCGGCCCGGCAGCGTGTACCTGCACGCCCTGCCGCTGGCGCACGGCAACGGCTGGGGCAGCGCGTGGGCGGTCACGGCGGCGGGCGGAACGCATGTGATGACCCGCAGCGATGAACCGCGCGAGCTTCGTGAGGCGCTGCTGACAGGCGGGATCACACACCTGTTCGCCTCGCCCGCGATCCTGACGCCGCTGGCAGATTCCGCAGCCCCGCTGACCCTGCCGCGCCCGGTGCGGCTGCTGGTGGCCGGAACGCGCCCGCCGCCGCAGTTGCTGGAGCGGTTGCGCGCGCAGGGCTTCGAGCTGCTGCACGGCTACGGCCTGACCGAGACGAACGCCGTGATGACTGTGAACGAGGCCCAAGACGCCGCCGATGCTCTGTCCTCGCCGCAGGGACACCCGATGGTGTTCGGCGGTCAGGTGCGCGTGGTGGCAGAGGATGGCCAGCCCGTGCCGCCTGACGGCTTCACGCCCGGCGAGATCGTTATTCGCGGCAATCAGGTGATGAAGGGCTATTACAAGAATCGCGCCGCCACCCGCCGCGCGCTGGAGGGCGGCTGGCTGCATACCGGAGACCTGGCGGTGGTTCATCCTGACGGACGGGTGGATATCCTGGACCGTGCGGGCGACCTGCTGACCATTGGCGGTCAGAGCGTGTCCAGCGCTCAGGTGGAGGCTGTGCTGTACCGCCATCCCAGCGTCCGCGATGCGGTGGTGGTGGCCGGACATGACCGGGCGGATGAGGTCTGTGCCGTCGCCTTCGTCACGCTTCATGCGGGCGCGGGCGTGCGCGGTGAGGAACTGCGGAGCTTCTGTGCCCCGCATCTGCCCCACTACGCCCTGCCCAGCCGCGTTGTAGTGGTGCCCGAACTGCCCAAAACTGCCAGCGGCAAAGTGCTGAAGCATGTGCTGCGGGGGCAGGTGCGGGACAAGCACGAAGCGGGAGCAAACCCGGGTTAATGGCCCCTCTAGCCTTGTGGGAGAGGGAGCTACCGCACAGTTAGGAGAAAAAACGAGTTGATTACCCGCCCTTCTAAACCCTCTCCCCCACCGGATGCGCCAGCTCCAGCAGCCGCTCGCCCAGTTCCGCCGTGACGTTCTTGATGCCGCCCTGCGCCTCGATGGGCGGCCCGAAGCGCACGATCCAGCGACGTCCCTCACGGCATATCCCGGCGGGCAGGATCGGGGCGCGGGCCTTGGCGGCGATTAATGCCACGCCGCCCTGTAGGGCTGGGCCACCGCGCGTTCCTTGCGGGAAAATGCCCACCGTGCCGTTGTTCTTGAGAATTCGCACCGCCATGCGCACGGCCCCCAGATCGTTGCCGGAGCGGTCAATGGGAAAGCTGCCGCCCGTGCTGATGATCCAGCCGATCACCGAAACGAACAGCTCCTTTTTGGCCATGAATTGCACGAAGCGTCCAGGCGGCAGGGCGCGGGCCACCATGAAGGGATCGAGGTTTTCCCGGTGGTTGGCCGCGATCACCAGCGGCGTGCCGGGCGGCGGCACATGTTCGCGTCCGTGGACCTCCAGATGCATGCCGCTGCACACAACCGGCAGGTAGGTCAGCGCGATCACGGCGCGGTATACCCGTTGATCGACCTGGGGCGGCGCAGGTTCCGGCGCGGCAGGCCCTGTCGTGGCAGATTTCGGCGTGGCAGGTCTCAGCGTGGAGTCGCGGAGCGGTACGGAGCCGGAAGATTCGGGGCGGGCAGCGTCGCTCATGAGGGCAGGATACGCCCAGGTTAAGGAGGCTGGCCCTTTACTTTTCCCGCACCCGCTTTAGCCTTGGGCCATGAAGATCGCAGTGATCGGTGCGGCGGGCGGTTTGGGCCGCCGGGTGGTAGCGCAGGCTGTCAAGGCAGGACATCAGGTGGCGGCCCTGGTGCGCCGTGACGAGCAGGCCGACATGATGTCCCTCTACGGCGCAAAACCGGTGATGGGCGATCTGGAAGGCGACTGGCAGGGCGTGCTGGACGGCGCAGACGCGGTGGTCTGGGCGGCGGGAGGCGGAGCGGACGGCGACTACCAGGCCATCGACGGCGAGGCCCTGAGACGCGTGGCGGACACATTGGCCGAGCGCGGGCCGAAGCGCTTCGTGGTGGTCAGCAGCATGGGCGTGGACCGCCCGGAGCAGATGCCGTCCTTCTTGCAACAGGTCCTGCGCGTCAAGGCGGATTCAGACGGCCATGTGCAGAACAGTGGCCTGGACTGGACCATCGTGCGCCCGGGCGGCCTGACCGATGAACTCGGCGGCGGCAAGGTCACGGTGGGCGCGCAGGTGGGCGGCGGCAGCATTCCGCGCGACGATGTGGCGAGCATTGTCCTCGCGTGCCTGGGCGATCCGTCCACGGCGGGCAAGACCTTCGAGGTGGTGGCGGGCGATCAGGGCCTCACGGACGCGGTGGACAGCCTGTAGCATTTGTCAGGTCAGGGGCGATAACCCTCTTAGCCACCAGCGCAGAAAGGCTGGAAAACGCGCGGCCCACGCGGCCTCATCATGCCAGTGGTCCGCACCGATGGTGACGTGAACCTCACGCATCTTTAGTTGGAGTTGCCGGGCCAGGGCGTGGGTCAGTTCAACCACTTCTGCCGCGCCCTGGAGGGAATCAGCCTCGTGATCGCCCATATCCAACCAGACACGGGTCTGCGGGGCGGGGCGGTCCTTCATCCAGCGCAGCAGCTCGAAGTCGGCGGGGAAGATGGCCGGACTGAACACGCCCAGCGTGCCGAACTCGGTGGGAGCGCGCAGGCCGCCGTACAGCGTTACGAGGCCGCCGAAGGACGATCCGGCCAACGCCGTCTGCGCCGCCTCCACCGGGCCGAAGCGTTCACGGAGGGCGGGCTTGAGCGTCCCCAAAATCCAGTCCAGATACTCGTCTGCGCCCGGATTGAAGCTGTTCAGCTCGAATGGGAAGGGGACGTAACGGCGGCTGCGCTCGTCGTTCACGCTCAGGGCGGCGATCAGGCAGGGCTGACCCTCATTGGCCAGGGCCTGAGCAGCCTGAACGACATTCCAACTCTGTCCGGCGAAGGTGGCGGCCTCGTCGAACACGTTCTGGCCGTCGTGCATGATCAGCAGCGGCAAGGGCCGCTTGGGCGAGTCGGGCCACCACAACCGCACGGGTTGCTCACCCCAGGGAGCCGCCAGCGTTAGCTCCTCGCGCGGCGGGGCCGAAGTGGAGGGCCGCCCGCTCCCCTTTCTGGCGTCCTGCCAGCCGTCGAAATTGAGCTGAAGATCCATCTCATCCTGGACAATGACCTTGTGGGCAGGGGCGCGGCCTCCCCACACATCGCCCTCCTCGCTGGTCTGCCCGTCATGCAAGACCCGGACCTTGACACCCAGCAATGAGCCTGCCGGCAACTCGGCTGCCAGTTCGCGCCCGGTAAAGGTCCAGCCCGCCGGATCGTTGCTCCAGCCCCGGTGGTCGCCCGTCAGGAAGAGGACGCCTTGTGGCGTGCCGGGCGGCAACCCAGGAATGATGAAACGGACTTTAGGCATACCCCAGCTTAGGCGCAAGACGGCATCAACTGCGACGGAAACACAGCCCACCGAGCAGGTACAACAGCAAGGTGCCACCTGCGCCAGACCCCCAGCCGCGTTAAGCTCCGGTCAGCCTGCATAAGGCACGGGTCACCCCTCCGGGGGTAGGCTCTGGGAGCAACACACGCGCGGCAGGCCAGATGGCTCAGATTCAGAAAGCACTTGCCTTGACTTCTTAAACTTGATATACTTGCACTCAAGTTTCCTGGCAGCACCAGCAGTATATGCCATCGGAAACCTCCTCTTTCCACCGACCTGCAAGGGCCAAAGGAGTTCCGCATGCCCACCGACACCAGCACCCCTCCCACCAGCACCGCACTGACCCTTCCCAAAATTGTCCCCGTCTGCCCGGTGCGCGGCAGCGTGATCTACCCGACGATGGTGCAACATATCGACGCCAGCCGCTCCATCTCCATCAATGCCATCGAGGCCGCCATGAACGCCGAGAAGGTCATCCTGATCGTGTCCCAGAAGGACAAGGACGTGGACGATCCCAAGGGCGCGGACCTGTACGACGTCGGCACCGCCTGCAACGTGCTGCGCGTCCGCAAGAATCCCGACGGCACCGTGCAGATGCTGGTCAGCGCCGTGGCCCGTGTCAAGGTGGGCAAGTACACCGAGGGCGATTATCTGCGCGCTAGCATCACCGAGCTGCCCGTGCCGGACGACGAGGCAGTGGAATTGCAGGCGCTGAGCCGCGAGCTGCGCGAACGCTTTGAGGTGATCGCAGGCAACGGCAAGATCAGCAGCGAGAGCGTGCAGACCATCAACGGCAAGGACGACGTGGGCGAGATGGCCGATCACATCGCCTTTAATCTGGATTTCCGCCTGGAAGACAAGCAGCGCCTGCTGGAAGCCGTGCGCCTGACCGCCCGGATTCGCACGCTGCTGACGCTGCTGGACACCGAGCAGGAAGTGCAGGCGGTGCAGGCCAAGATTCGCGCGCAGGTCAAGGACGAGATCGACAAGAACCAGCGCGAGTACTACCTGCGCGAGCAGATGAAGGTGATCCAGAAGGAACTCCAGGGTGGTGAGGACGGCGAGGAGGGCGACGAGGCCGAGGTCTTCCGCACCAAGATCGACGCGCTGGAACTGAAGCCCGACGTGAAAAAGGAAATCGACCGCGAGGTCAACCGTCTGGCCCGCATGCATCCCGACGCCGCCGAAGCGTCCGTGATCCGCACCTACCTGACCTGGGTCACCGAGCTGCCGTGGAACATCCGCAGCGAGGACCGCCTGGAAGTCGAGGAAGCCGCGCAGGTGCTGGACGAGGACCACTACGGTCTGGAAAAGGTCAAGGACCGCGTGCTGGAATTCCTGGCCGTGCGCCGTCTGCGTAAGGAACGCGCCGAACGCGGCGAGCTGAGCGCCGAGGACGTCAACAAGGGACCGATCCTGGTCTTCACTGGCCCTCCCGGCGTCGGGAAAACCAGCATCGCGCAGAGCATCGCCAAGGCGCTGGGACGCAAGTACGTGCGGATTGCGCTGGGCGGCGCACGCGACGAGTCCGACATTCGCGGCCACCGCCGCACTTACATCGGCGCGATGCCGGGCCGCCTGATCCAGGGCCTGCGGACCGCCGGAACCAAGAACCCGGTGATTCTGCTGGACGAGGTGGACAAGCTGGGCAGCTCGTACCAAGGCGATCCGAGTGCGGCGCTGCTGGAGGTGCTGGACCCCGCGCAGAACCAGAACTTCACCGATCACTACATGGGCGTGGCCTTTGACCTGAGCGAGGTGATGTTCATTGCCACCGCCAACTACCCCGAGCAGATTCCCGCCGCGCTGATGGACCGCATGGAAGTGATCGACTTTTCCAGCTACATCGAGCAGGAGAAGTTGGAAATTGCCAAGCGCTACCTGATGCCGCGCCAACTGACGCAGAACGGCCTGAAGCCCAACCAGATCAGCTTTACAGATGCGGCGCTGGAACGGCTGATCAGCCACTACACCCGTGAGGCCGGGGTCCGCAATCTGGAACGCGAGATCGGCACGGTGGCCCGCAAGGTGGCCCGCCGGATTGCCACCGGCGACGTCAAGCGCGTCAAGGTGACCGATAAGGAGCTGGAGCGCTACCTGGGCCAGGCCCGCCACACCCCCGAAACCGAGAACCGCGAGGACATGGTGGGTGTGTCCACCGGGATGTTCTACACGCCCGTCGGCGGCGACATCCTATTCGTGGAAACCTCGATCATGCCCGGCAAGGGGCTGGTCCTGACCGGACAGCTCGGCGACGTGATGAAGGAGTCGGCCCGCGCCGCCCTGACCTATATCAAGAGCAACGCCGAACGCTTCCACATCGACCGCGCCCGGATTGAGGACAGCGAGATCCACGTTCACGTTCCCGCCGGAGCGATTCCCAAGGAAGGCCCCAGCGCGGGCGGCGCGATGGTCACCAGCCTGATCAGCGCCCTGACCGGCATCCCCGCCCGCCACGACGTCGCCATGACCGGCGAGATGACCCTGACCGGGCGCTATCTGCCCATCGGCGGCCTGAAGGAAAAGGTGCTGGGCGCGCGGCGTGCGGGCATCAAGCACATCATCATGCCCAAGGCCAACGAACCGGACCTGCGCGACATTCCCACCCACCTGCGCTCCAGCATGCGCTTCCACCCCGCCGAAACGGTGGATCAGGTGCTGGACGTGGCTCTGGTGGGCGGTCTGAAAGCTCTGGAAACCCCGCGCGGAGACGAGGCGGCCACCCCGGCTGGCAAACGCCGTCCGGCGCGGCGCGGCGCGGGTGCCAGCGCGTAATTCTCCCCAATCAACACGGACCCCTGCTGCGGTGGGGGTCTTTCCATGTCTCCGCATGCCCGCTATGCTGTGCGGCGCGATGAGCGGGCCACTGACATTCCTGGTTGCTAGTCCCCACCTGCACGGCGAGGTCTTCGGCGGCACGGTGATCCTGCTCCTGGAACACGATTCGAAGGGCGCAATGGGTCTGATCGTCAATGCCCCAACGCCTCAGCCCGTCTCCGAGTTACTGGCCGGTGCAGAGGGCCAGGCCGCCCCCGCGTGGCTGGGAGGCCCGGTAGACCCCACGCTGGGCTGGTGCCTGTACCCGGACGCGCTGGAACTGGACGGCGAGATCAGTCTGGTTCCCGGCCTGAATGTCTCCAGCAGCCTGGACGTGCTGCGCGCCGTGATGGAAAGCGGGCAAACATACATGCTGGTCCTGGGCTACGCGGGCTGGGGCGCCGGGCAACTCGCGGGGGAGGCGCGGGCAGGCGCGTGGGTGTGGGTGGAGCAGGACACCCCAGAGTTGCTGTGGAACATTCCGGCGCCGGACCGCTGGAACGAGGCGTTACGGCGGCTGGGCGTGGTTCCTGGGACCATCATGCCGGGCGGGGCGCAGGCTTGAGGTGGGATTGGCGGTGAATCCATGCTGTTTTGGTTGACGGCTAGGATAGTGCGCCCCCGCCGCAAAGGGAAAACAGTGATCGCTGGACATCGTATGGCCATCAAGGACGCGTCCGCCTCGCAACCGGAGGCAGGCGCGTTTTTGATCTATCTCCTCAATCCATCGCTAAAGCGAGATCGTGCTGCTGCACGCTCGCCCCAATGCCGCGCAGACGCTCGGCCAGGCGCTCATAGCCCCGGTTCAGATACTGCACGCCCTCGATGACCGTTTCGCCCTCGGTGGTCAGGGCCGCGATGAACAAAGAGGCCCCGGCGCGCAGATCAGCGGCCTTGACCGGCGCGGCGTGTAGCTTTGCGCCCTGGATGACCTGGGTATAGCCGCTGACGGTAATGTTCGCGCCCATACGGTGCAACTCAGCCACATGGGTCAGGCGGTCCGGGTACACCGGGTCCTGCACCACGCTGGTGCCGGGTACGGTGGCCAACAGGGCGCTCATCTGCGGTTGCAGATCGGTGGGAAAACCGGGAAAGCTCTGGGTGGTCACGTTGACCGGCTTCAACTCCGCTCCGGTGGCGTCCACGAGCAGGGTGTTGCCGTCCTCGGTGATCACCACGCCCATTTCCTGCAATTTGGCGGTCACGGCGCGCAGGTGATCGGGGCGCACGTTCCGCACCCGCAGCTTGCAGCGGTTGGCGGCGGCCAGCATCATGAAGGTTCCGGCCTCGATGCGGTCCGGGATGACCGTGTATGAACCGCCGCGCAGGGCGGGCACGCCGCGCACCGTGATGGTGTTGGTCCCCGCACCCGTAATGTTCGCGCCCAGCGAGTTCAGGAACTCGATCATGTCCACCACGTCGGTGTCGATGCTGGCGTTGTCCAGCACCACCACGCCGTCCCCCAGCACGGCGGCCAGGATGGCGTTGTGGGTGCCGCCCACAGTCAGCAACTCGAAGGTAAACTGGCCGCTGAGGCTGCCCCCGCACCGCGCATCAAAGTTGCCGCCGTCCTCGGTCAGGGTCACGCCCAGCGCGCGGAACGCCTTGACGTGCTGATCGACCGGACGCGGTCCCCAGGCGCAGCCGCCCGGCATGCTGACGGTGGCCTGCCCGGTGCGGGCCAGAATTGCGCCCATCACGATAAAGCTGGCGCGCATCTTGCTGACCAGCGCGTAGGGCGCGTCGGTATTCAGAATCTCAGGGGTGTACAGTTCCAGGCTGTTGTCGCCCATCCACTTGTGCTGCGTCCCCAGGTGCGCCATCAGGTCCAGGATGGTAAAGACGTCGCTCAGGCGCGGAATGCCGTGCAGCGTCACCGGTTCACGGCTCAGCAGCGTGGCGACGATCACCGGCAGGGCAGCGTTCTTGCTGTGTTGAACGTTAATTTCGCCGCCGAGCGCGCGGCCACCCTTGATGTGCAGCGGGGTTAATTGCATGGCATTCAGTCCTCTTGGAAACGGTTGGGAAGGTCAGGTGGAAACAAACCAGAACAGTCTAGACGCTCACAAGAACGTTCACCAAATCGGCGTCCACAGGTGCATGTTACACATGATGCTCACTGTACGTCTACTCTCAAAGGTTAGGTATCCTCAAATTGCGACATGGCTTTCTTCATCTCGTGAGCATGATGTTGAGGTGAGTGTCCCCCCGTGCTACGCTCGGCTCACGCTCTGCCGTAGCCCGGCCTCATCAGCCCAGAGGGCACACCCGCGCGGCCCGCACCAGGAGAGGCATGCCCAAAAAGGAACGTAAACGCTTGCAGGTGGTCATCAGCGACGAGCAGGACGCCCTGCTGACGCGCACCGCCTACGAGCTGTCCAGTCCCGAACGCCTGATCAGCAAGAGCGAGGTCGTGCGGCTGGCCATCGAGAAAATTGCCCGTGAACTTGGCGAGGGTCCGCAAACTGGACAGATCGAGGAATACCGCGCCATCCTGGGCAGCGGGGGGGCCGAGGAAGAGGCTTGAACGAGAAGACTCTCCGTAAAAACATGCCCAGGCGCGGAAGATTGTATTCGTCCGCGCCTCTTCGTATCCTTTTGTTTGCGAGGAACACGCCCTGACTGACCCGCCCCATTCCCGCGCGTGGTACGCCCGCCTGGCCCGTGAGCTGGGCGGCTACCGTCACCCATGGACCCGCGTGCTGGACGGCCCGGACCCGGAACTGACATTCGACGCGCTGGTGCTGGAACACCTGCGCCCGGAAACCCGCGTGCTGGAGGCGGGCTGCGGCCACGGCCCCGATGCGGCGCGCTTCGGCAGTGGGTGCGCGCAGTGGGCGGCCTATGACCGACAGCCAGAGCTGCTGGCCCTGGCCCAAGACAATGCCCCAGCCGCCGAGTTTCACCTGTGGGACGGCAAGGGTGAGGTGCCGCAGGAACTGCGCGGCCCCTTCGATCTGATCGTGTCGCGCCGGGGGCCGACTTCGGTCATCAATCATCTGAACGCCGTGGCCGCGCCGGATGCCCGCTTCGTGTATGTGGGGCCACGTCTGGATGTGCCTGGCGTGCCAGAGCGACTGGGAGGAGTGGGCTGGGCCTTATTGGGCGAGTGGCGCGTGTCCGTCCGGGCGTGGGTGCCGACCTGGACCGACTGGCAGACCCGCTGCGAATGTATGGGCGAGACGGCCAGCCGCGAAACCTGGAACGCGCACGCTGGCACGCGGGGGATGCCCTACCACGAGGAACGGTACGTGGTGCTGGCGGGGCTAGAGTCGGCGTTGGGCTGAGTTGAGGTCACACCGTTCCGTGTCTCTCAGCCCAGACCCTCACTGCCGTAACTGGCCCCGCTGAAATACAGGCCGTGGGCCGGAACATTCGCCCCCGCCTGCGCCCGCTGGCGGGAGGCGAGGATTCCGGCTACCTCCCCTACCTCCATGCGGCCCGCGCCGACCAGCAGCAGCGTGCCCACCAGACCGCGCACCATATGGCGCAGAAAGCTCTCGCCCGCGACGTGGATCTCCCAGACCGTGTTGCCCGGCTGGACCGTCAGGCCGCGCAGCTCCCGCACGGTCTGGCGGTCCTCCTGGGTGGCAAAGGCGGCGAAGTCGTGGGTGCCGGTCAGCCGGGCGGCGGCGGCATTCATGGCCCCGGCGTCGAGTGTGCCCGGTACATGCAGGGCGCGGCCTGTCCACAGCGGATGCCGCTGCGGCGCGCACAGCAGCCGGTACACGTACCGCCGCTCGGTGCAGGAGAAGCGCGCGTGGAAACCCGGCGGGGCCGCCTCCACGTCCTGCACCGCCAGCGGGGAGGGCAGATGGGCATTCAGCGCGCGCGCCAGCCGGGGCAGAGGCACCTGAAAGTCGGCGGGAACGTCCACATGCACCGGCATGGCCTCGGCGTGAACGCCCGCGTCGGTGCGCCCGGCGGCAACGGGCCGGAAGACCTCCGGCATCAGGCGCAGGAAAGCTGCCTGCAAGGTGTCCTGGACGCTGGGGGCTGTGGGCTGCGACTGCCACCCGGCGTAGGCCGCACCGTCCCAGGCCACGGTCAGCCGGAGCCGAGAATATCCGTCCGGGGGGGCGTAGGCAGGGCGCGGACCACTCATAGCGCACAGGGTAACGCCAGGCCACCGGACCCAATCCGGTCTCATGGAAACTGAATACCAGCGGGTATGCTCTGGAACGTGAAGAATCTGCTCTACGCCGCGCTGTGTCCGTTGATGCTGTGCGGCCTGATATTCAGTGGCTGGGCGGGGGCCGCCACCTCGTACCGGGTCAGACCCGGCGACACCCTGGGCCAGATCGCGGCCCGGGCGGGCCTGAGCGTGCAACAGGTGCAGGCGGCCAATCCGAAACTGCGGGGCAAAACCGCCGTGCAGGCAGGCTGGCTGCTGACCCTTCCGGCACGGCCCGGCGCGGCCACCCAGTACCGGGTGCGCCCGGGCGACAACCTGAGCCTGATTGCCAAGCGGTACAGCGTCTCGCTGGCGCAACTCCTCCGGGCCAATCCAGGGTACGCGGGCGGCAAACCGGTTCAGGTGGGCGCAGTGGTCAAGGTCCCATCCCGCAGGGTGTCGGGCACCTCAACCCGCACTCCCGCCGCCACCGTCCGCACCGCCAGCACGTCCAACCGCGCGGGCGGGTGGCTGTGGCCGCTCAACGGGTATCAGACCATCAGCAGCGGCTACGGCGAGCGCACGCTGGAAGGCACGGAAGAGATGCATTACGGCGTGGACATCGTGGCCCCGCTGGGAACACCGGTGCGGGCGGCCAGGAGCGGGCGGGTGCTGGAATCGCGGCCTGACTTCGACCGCGGCTGGGGCTGGACCGTGGTGATCGAACATCCGGACGGCTGGATCACCCGCTACGCCCACCTGAGCGCCAACCTGATCAGCAAGGGAGAACTGGTGAACCGGGGCCAGGCGATAGGCCGCGTGGGCAATACGGGCCGCAGCACCGGGCCGCACCTGCATTTCGGCACTTACCTGCGCTGGAACCCGCGCGATCCGCTGGGCCTGTACTAGAAAGGGAGGGACGAGTTGAGCAAGAAAGTCCATTACGCCGAGGCGCGGGGAGACTGGGCCGAGACCCTGCTGCGCGGCTTCCTGGCTAGTCTGCCCGCCCACTCCGGTTTCCTGAGCGCGGAGTTGCTGGGCAGTCCGGGGCAACCGGGGCTGTACTTGGTGGCGAGCCGCTGGGCCACGGAGGTGCCAGAACTCGGGGTGCCAGACGGCGTGAAGGCGTGGAGCTTCGAGGTTCTGGCCGAAGTTTAAGCTGGCCAATTCGCGGACCTTGCATTCCGATGTCGCTGACGCTAAGCTCATCTTACATCGGAAAACTATGTCGTCTCCCCTACCCGATGTGCCAGGAGGTTGAATGAACACCCCCACGATGAACCCCCAGCAACTCAAAGGGCACCTCGATCTGCTGCTGCTCGCCACATTGGAGGACAGCCCACGGTACGGCGGCCAGATTATCGCCGACGTGCAGGCCGCCACCGACGGCTTTTTTAACCTGCGCGAGGGCACGCTGTACCCGGCCCTGCACCGATTGGAAAAGGCCGGATGGATCGCGGGCGAGTTTCAGCAGCTTCCACGCGGCGGCAGTCCGGTCAAGGTCTATACCCTGACCCCCACAGGGCGAACCGAACTGCGCGAGCAGCGCGAGAAGTACGAACGCTTCGCCCATGCTGTGCGCGGCGTGATTGGTGGCAGCATATGAAGGGGGTTGACCGCTACCTGATGCGCGCCACCCGTGGACTGTGGGGCCAGAAGAAGCGCGACGCCCAGGCAGAGCTACGCGGCGCAGTTGAAGACAAGATCTACCGCTACCGCCTGAGCGGGCTTGGTGAAGCTGAAGCCGAACGCACGGCGCTACGTGACCTGGGCAGTCCTGCCACGATTGCCCGTGACCTCAACCGCATCCACACCGGGCCGCAGATCGCGCGGATAACGTTGCTGCTGGGCCTCACTGGTCTGCTGAGCTTGCAGGCGGTGGCGCAGGTCCAGCCCATCCAGACCGCCTACACACCCAGCTACATCAACACAGTCTGCCGTGTCGCCACGCCTGCCGAACTGCTCACCGTCACGCCCGCCATTCAGGAGCAGTACCGCCAGCAGCTCGCCCGTTACGGCGGCGCGCAGGCTTTCCTTCGGCGGTGCCGGGGTGGGGAACTGCCTACCGTGGGTAGTCCACTGCTGAAGGTGAGTGACGTCCTGGCCGCGTTGAAAATCGGGGGCATTGATCTGGGGATCCAGGCGGACTCCACCTCAGCCACTTCAACGACGCCCCTGATCCTTTATACAGGAACAAACCACGATGCCCCTGGCCCGCTGTACCAGACCACGGACATTGGCGGCGAGCGCTACATCAGCACGGGCGACCTGATCGGGTTCCTGACCTTTGCGACCACGCAGCCCCTGCGGCTCAGCGGTGCCCGCAATCCAGTGTTACAGGTGGGCCAGGCGAAGCTGCAACTGGGGACAGCGCGCGCTCCACTGCTCAGAACCAACGTGGTGGCGGGTGTGATCTTGCGCGGCCTCGGGGAACTGAATCTGCCCCGCCCAGCAGAAATGGCGTATGGGATAGATGGCGGCTTGCCCCAGCCCTCAGCGCCGCACCTGTCGGTCCCCGGTCAGGACGGGGAACTCTTCGCGGTCATCCAGAACTTCGAGCGCCTCAAGGACAACAGCGCAGAGTGGCTGATGGTGCGCGAACGCATGGACGGCACCATTCCCATCGCTTTCCAGACCGTCACACCCGCACCCCGGCTGGTAACCACCCTCAAGGAACTGGATGCGGCTACCGCCCGCAAGGAGAATGCGGTGATGGTCTACCGTCTCAACGCTGCTGATCTGCGTCAAGTCTCCCTCGCACAGATTCCAGCCTCGCAGCTTCACCTCACGCCCAGACCAGGGGGGAACTGATGACGGCCATCCAACGCTTCCTGAACCAGGCCACCCGAGGGTTATGGGGCCAGAAGAAACGCGACTCCCAGGCTGAGTTAATCGGCGCGATTGAGGACAAGATGTGCCGCTACCGCCTGCTGGGCTTGAACGAAGTGGACGCCATCACCGCCGCCCTGCGCGACTTGGGCAGCCCGGCGGCCATCGCCCGCGAACTGGGTGAGGTGCGTACCCTGCCGCAAGTGATGAAGACCCTGCTGTTCATAGGGATTGGGGCCACACTCAGTTTTCAGGCGCTGGCGCAGGTGCCGGCGGTGCAGTTCCGTGTACCTGCCCTCGGACGTTCAGCCGCTCTGTGACCTAACCACCGCCCAGGAACTGGCCGCCGTGCCCGCGGCGCAACGGGACAAAACCGAGCGGGTGCTGAAGGCATAGGGCGGCCCTGAAAAATATCTGGAACACTGCCGCAACGCTCCCCTGAATACGCTTGATGCGCAATGAGAGTGACGGAACAACGGACGGTCTTCGCAAGTGCAAGAACAGTTTGTGACCCCAATTCTTGATGCTGAAACTCAGGAGTTGCACCTTGTAGAGCGGAGTGAACAGCCGTGCTGGTGCAGGAATTCAGCGTTTTTCGAGAACAGGTGCAGCAGTCGGTTGAGATGCAGGTGAGGCAGCACCGTGACCAGCGCCAGGAACGCACATTCCTCCAGAGTCAGCCCGTCCTGCCGATGGAGGATTCAGGGCGTCCAGGCCAGGAAGACCAGCAGGATCCAGCGGTCCAGCCCTACAGCAGTTCGCAGTGCGAACTGCGCCAAGCCGAACTGATGCTTGCCTTCCTTGAAAAAGGATTCTTCATTCCACCGCGCCTTGCCCTCGGCGATCACCTCGTCTCCCTCCCGGGTTGTTTGCCGTCAATCGGCCCCGTAGTAAGGACATGTTGGGGTGGTGGGTACGGCTGAGCGCCAAAGTGGCGGCCTACCACCTGCTGCTTCGTCTGAATGCCGCTTGGGGGCGGCCTTTAGAAAGCCATTTGGACTTGCTCGCCCTGCCTTAAACCTATTGCGCATCGAGCGTTTCTAAGGGGAGGTGCCCCGAAGGGGCGGAGGGGTTAAACCGTGGGACCCACCCCTGAAAACCACTCAAAAGCATCCTCCCTTTCACCGCGACTTTGTGACTCCCCTCGCCGCCCAAACCGGCGCATCGGCTATACTCCTCTTGAAATTCCTCGAAATAGAGGGGTGGGTGCGGTACGCCCACCTTTTTTCGTGGAGGGGGTGGTCCGGTGGGTTTCTCGTGTGAGAGGCCCCGACAATATGAATAACAACGCGAATAACAACGAAACCGACAACTCAGAGGGCCAGACGGCCAACAACGCAAACGGGCAGATCGCCCGGCTTCAGGCCATCGCGCAGCAGAGCGTTCAGCCGCTGGGCTTCGAGGTGCTGGAAGTGCAGCTTCAGCATGCGGGCGGGGAATTGATCGTGCTGGTGCGGATCGACCGCCTGGACGAGCAGCCCGTGACAATGGCGGACATCACCGGGGCCAGCCGCGCCGCCGAGGCCGAGTTTGACCGCGTGGACCCGATTACAGGTGAGTACCGCCTAGAATTCGAGTCGCCGGGGGCCAAGCGTCCGCTGCTGCGCGCCCGGCATTTCGAGCGCATGGTGGGCCTCAAAACCCGCGTGCGCGGCGACGGCCAGGCGTTCATCGCCCCGATCAAGGCCGTGGACGGCGAGGACGTGACCTTCGACGTGAACGGCGACGACGTGACCCTGCGCGCCGGAAGCTTCACCGCCAATCTGGCCGAGTTCCCGGACCGTCACCGTTGAAGCTTGACCGCCTCCACAATCCAAAAAAAGGAAGAGTGAGATGACCCAACCAGAATTCAATTTCGCCGACGCGCTGCGTGAAGTCGCGCAGGCCCGCAACATCAACGAACTGGCGCTGATCCAGGCTTTCGAGGAGTCTCTAGCGCAGGCCTACACCCGCAACGTGGAACCCGATAAGCGCATCGAGGTCCACCTGGACCCGGCCAGCGGCGAGCTGGAAGTGCTGGTGGTGCGCGAGGTGGTGGAGGTGATCGAGGACGAGCACATGCAGATCTCGCTGGCCGACGCGCTGGAGCTGGATTCCGGCGTGGAATTGGGCATGGAGATGGAGTTCCCGGTGGACCGCGAGAAGTTTTCCCGCATTGCCCTCCAGGCCGCCAAGCAGACGCTGACGCAGAAAATGCGCGAGACCGAGCGCAACGTGGTCTTCAATGAGTACAAGGACCGCGAGGGCCAGGTGCTGACCGCGCAGGTGGTCCGCAGCGACAACAAGGGCAACTGGTTCGTGGAACTGGGCGCGGGCGAGGCGATCCTGCCCCCCCGTGAGCAGATTCCCGGCGAGAAGCTGACCCCCGGCAACCGCGTCAAGATCTACCTCAAGGAAGTCCGCAAGACGCCCAAGGGGCCAACCATTCTGGCAAGCCGCGCCGACGAACGCCTGCTGGACTACCTGCTGCGCCAGGAAATTCCCGAAGTCGCCAACGGCATCGTGGAGGTCAAGGCGATCTCGCGCGAGGCCGGGCAGCGTTCCAAGGTGGCGGTGTTTTCCCACAACTCCAACGTGGACCCCATCGGCGCGTGCATCGGTCACCGGGGCAACCGCATCCAGGCCGTGACCGGCGAACTGGGCCGCGAGCGTGTGGACGTGATCCTGTGGGACGCCAACCTGCGCGACTTCATCCGCAACGCGCTGTCTCCGGCCAAGGTGGGATTGATCGAGGTGCTGCCGGACCGTCAGGAAGCCACCGTCACCGTTACCCCCGATCAGCTCTCGCTCGCTATCGGCAAGGGCGGACAGAACGTGCGGCTGGCGGCCAAGCTGACCGGCTTCAAGATCGACCTGCGCGAGACTGCCGCCATCAATGATCTGGACGCCGCCATGCAGCAGGCCTTGCAGGACGAGCAGGAAGGCCGCGAAGGCGACGGCGCGCAGTCCGCCTTCGACGCGCTGTTCAAGGACAGCAAGTCGGTGGCCGTCGCCACGCCCGAGGACATCGGGGAGCAGTAAGCCTTGACTGCCGCCCTGCCAACCCCCGTTAAGCATGTGCCAGAACGCACCTGCGTGGCTTGCCGCCGCAAACGCCCTCAAAGCGAGTTTTTGAGAGTAACGCGGCTGGACGGCAAGTGGGACATGCGGGCCGGAAGCAGAGTCGGACGGGGCGCGTATGTCTGCGCGGATTCCCCCGAATGCTGGCAGGAAAAGCGGCTGCGGCGGGCCTTTCGCGCCCAGGCCGCCGGGATCGCGGCGCAACTTCAGGACCGCCAAGAAGCACCACAGCAGCACCATTCCGCGCCAGATGCGCGGGTCTCACCGGAGGTGAGTCATGTCTAAAGTCCGAATTTACACGCTGGCCAAAGAGCTTAATCTGGAAAACGCCAGGATGCTGGAAATCCTCGACGGGCTGGGCGTCTCGTACAAGAGCGTCAGCAGCACCATCGAGGAAGACACGGTTGAATTGATCAAGCAGATCGTGGCCGAGGAAGGCAGCGGGGCCGGGGAAGCTCAGGCCGCCGCGTCCGCTGAAGCTCAGGATACTCCGAAGCAGGCGGCGGCTCCCCAAGCGTCTCAGCCTGCCGCTGCTGGCGGAGCCGCCCAACCTGCGGCCCAAACCTCAGCCTCCGCAACGGCCACCCAGACCCGCGATGATGTCGCTCCCGAAACTTCCAAGGCCGATGCGCCCAACCGCGCCCCGGTCGTGACCATTATGGGCCACGTCGATCACGGCAAAACCTCTTTGCTGGACTACATCCGCAAGACCAAGGTGGCGGCCAAGGAAGCGGGCGGGATCACGCAGCATGTCGGGGCCTTCGAGGCGCAGACCTCCAAGGGCAAGATCGTGTTTATCGACACGCCCGGCCACGAGGCGTTCACCACCATCCGGGCGCGCGGAGCCAACGTCGCCGACATCGCCATCATCGTGATCGCCGCCGATGACTCACTGATGCCCCAGACCCGTGAGGCCATCGCGCACGCGCAGGCCGCCAAGGTGCCGATGATCATCGCCATCAACAAGATGGATCTGCCGCAGGCCAACCCGGATAAGGTCAAGACCGACTTGACGCAGCTCAACCTGGTGCCGGAAGAGTACGGCGGCGACCTGATCGTGGTGCCGGTGAGTGCCAAGACCGGCGAGGGCGTCGAGGACCTGCTGGAATACATCAGCCTGAACGCCGAGCTGGAAGACCTGCGCGCCGATCCCAAGGGTGAATTCTCGGGCGTGGTCATCGAGGGCAAGGTGGACAAGCAGTCTGGCGTCCTGGCCACCGTGATGGTTCAGGAAGGCACGTTGCACGTCGGCGATTTCCTGGTGGTGGGCGAGAACTACGGCAAGATCAAGGCCATGATGGACAGCGCGGGCGGGCGCATCAAGGAAGCGGGTCCCAGCACCCCGGTGCAGATTCTGGGCTTCAGTGAAGTGCCCACCAGCGGCGAGAAGGTCAGCAGCGCCAGGAACGAACACGCCGCGCGTGACCTGATCGCCTCGCGCGCCAGTGACCGCCGCGACGCCGAGGGCGCGCAGGTGCTGCGCAAGCTGACCCTGGAAGAGATGATGGGGCCACTGAGCACCGTGCGCACCGTCAACCTGATCCTGCGCGCCGACACCCAGGGCAGCGTGGAGGCCATCCAGGGCATCCTGGCCCGCAAGGAGTCCGAGGACGTCAAGCTCAATGTGATGCTCGCGGGCATCGGCTCACCCACCGAGGGGGATGTGCTGCTGGCCGGCACCGCCGAGGCCACCATCCTGTGCTTCAGCGTCACGGCCCCCAGCGGCGTCACCAAGATCGCCGAGAACAAGGGCGTGGACATCAAGTCCTTCCGCATCATCTACGAACTGATCGACGAGGTGGACCGTCTGATTAAGGGCAACGTGGAACCCGTGTTCGAGGAACAGTACCTGGGCCGCGCGGAAGTCCGCATGGTGATCAAGCACCCGCGCTTCGGCAACATCGCCGGATCGTATGTCACCGACGGCAGCCTCAAGCGCAACGCCAGGGCCAAGGTCACGCGCGGCAAGGAAACCGTCTATGAGGGCACGCTGGTGGGCCTCAAGCGCCTCAAGGACGACGTGCGCGAGGTCCAGACCGGCTACGAATGCGGCATCAACCTGGACTGGGACGGCGCGGAGGTCGGCGACATCATCGAGGCCAGCGAGATGGTGGAAGTGGCGCAGGCGTAAGCCAGGGCATCAACATAAGCCAGGGCATCAACAATTGAGGGGGGCCGCTCCGGTTTGGAGTGGCCCCCCTCTCTTTTTAGCTCTGGTTCAGGGTTTGACCACAAACCAGACCTTGCCCACGTTCTGCCCGGTGGTGTCGCCGGGTTTGCGGTCCTTGGCCCAGAAATACAGCGGTTGCCCATCATAGGTAACCTGAAGCGCACCGTCCTTACGGGCCGTGGTCCCCAGCTTGCTGCCCTTCTCGGCACTCAGGTAGGCGCTCAGCAGCGGCGGCCAGGCGGCGGCGCACCCGTCGTAACAGGTGCTGACCCCCTTCTCGTCCTTGGTGAACAGATACAGGGTCATGCCATTTGGCGCAACCAGGTAGTCCCCCAGCTCGCCCCCCTTGGAAGTGCTGACGGTGGGGGCGGGATTGACCGCGTACCAGACCTTGCCCACGTCCTGCCCGGTGGTATCGCCCGCCTTCTGGTCCCGCACCCAGTAATACAGCGGCCAGCCGTTGTAGGCCACCTGTTGCGCGCCGTCCTTACGCTTGACCAGCGTGACTTTACCGGGCATTCCGGCGGGCAGTTTGGGCAGCGCGTCGGCCAGCAGCGGGGGCCAGGCGACGGCACACTGCTCGTAGCAGTTGGTCACTCCCGGCTCGTCTTTGGTGTACAGGTACAGGGTCATGCCCTTGTCGCCGGTCAGGATGCTGCCCAGCCTGGCGTCCTGGCGCAGGTCCAGTTGCGGGGTGGCGGCGTTGGCAAGGGCCGAGCAGACAAACAGGGCAAGGGCGGCGGTGCGGACAGTCTTGGTCTGGGTCATGGGGAGCCTCCACTCCCAGAAACGCGGCGGATGCCTGTTTGGATTCAACCTCAGCCCACTTTTCAACTTATTCAACTCAGAGGCTGGCCCAGCCCAGAATCAACGTCGGTTTGGTCTGCCCGGTCATGTCGCGTCCCGCGTCCTCCAGGCTGACGCAGACATAATCGCCGCCGCCCACGCTGGCGGCCAGGACGCCGTGGGCGCTGCGGGTGCTGGGCGTCAGGGGATCGCCACGCGTCCAGTTGGAGGCCACCCAGACCTGATAGACCTTGCCGGGCGCGGGCGGGGGCAACACGAACAGCACCTCGCGGCTGGGCAACAGCAGCAGGTGTCCGGCAGCGGGGCGGTCCTTGGCGCGCAGGCCCAGCACCGCAACCCCCGGCTGCGCCAGCCAGCCTGCCACCTGACGCTGCTCGGCGCGCAGGGCATTGGCCTGGGCCTGCTGCCAGCCGCCCCAGCCGATGGCCCCCGCCCCCAGCAGCGCGAGAATGGCAGGCAGGGCAAAGGCGGACGGGCGCAAGGAACGTGGCCTCTTTCCAGGGGCATGCCCCGGGGCGGACTGCGGAGGCAGCCGGAGCGTGCGGCGCAGCGGCGGCAACTTGCCCGCCGGTGGCAGCGCCTCGACCTGGGCCGCGAGTTCGTCCCGCCACACCACCACCTGCGCCCGGCACGCCGCACAGCCCAGCAGATGGGCCTCGGCCTGGGCCTGCGCCGGGCTACCCAGATCGCCCACCGCGTAGGCCCGCAGCACATTCACGTCGGGGTGCGGGGTAGTCACGATCCCTCCAGGGTACGGCGCATTCTCGCCAGGGCGCGGCGCACCCGCGTCTTGACCGTGCCCAGTGGCAGGGCGTGGGCCGCAGCAATCTCGCCGTGGCTGAGGCCCAGAAAGAACGAATCGTGGATCAGGGCCTGATCGTGGGCCGACAGCCGAACCAGCGCGCCCTGAACCACCATGCGGGTGTCCAGCTCCGGTCCCGAGCTGGCAGATGGCACCTCGCCCAGCAGGGCCTCGCTCCCCTCCAGCACGGGCCGCGCCCCCCGCGCCCGCAGGCGGCTGAGGGCCTCGTTGCGGGCCACCGTGTACACAAAGGCGCGCGGTGATCCCAGTTCGGGCCGGTACTGGTGGGCGCGCCGGAAAAGGCGCTCAAACGTGTCCTGTAGCACCTCCTGTGCCTCCTCGCGGTCTCCCAGCAGCCGCCAGGCCAGGGCGTGGACATGCCCTCCCAGCCGGGCATACAGCTCGGCCAGCGCGCCCTCGTCGCCGTGGCGCAGCCGCAGCATCAGCGTCAGTTCATCCGTCATGGGCTTCCACCCAAGGATACGCGCCGCCGGGCCGGTTGGATTCATGGGGACGCCGCGAGATCAGGGGAGCCGGTGACAGATCAAAGGCAACAGGCCCGCAAGGACGCACCTTGCAGGCCTGACCGATTCGGACTCCGACTGAGAGGTGTCGTGAACACCTGGACACCCGAGCGGGCGTCCAAACGTCCTCATGGGCGCTGCCCTGGACAAGACAGCACGCAGGAGAACAACGGGTTCCGGGCAGGGAGTGGACGGGGAATGCGCTGTCCCGGTTTGAGCGCGTTACAAACAAAGTCCGGATGGCCTGTTCAGCGGCCAGGTGTCAGCTCCCGCCTTCCACCGCGTTCGGGTCCACCGTGCCGTCACTGCCCTGTCCCTGGGGTCCATCCGGACGGTCCACACCTCCACGCGGTCCACCGTCGCGCCCGCCGGGGCCGCGCATGCCGCGCCCGCCGGGGCCGCCGTCTGGCCCTCCCATGCCCCGGCCACCCATCAAGGCGAAGGGGTTGTCCCTCAGGCGGGTTTTCATGTCGGCGGCGCGGTTGGCGGCAAGATCACCGCTCTTGACGCCCTGATCGATGGTGGCGTTCCCGGCAGCCAGCGCGGCGGCCTTGAGCTTGTCCAGGCTGATGCCCAGGCCAGCAGCCAGCTTCTGCAAGTAGATGTCTGCGTAATTGGTGCCGCTTTGAGCGCGGGGGGCGGTCTGCGTTCCCGTCCCACCCTGTTTCTGATTCCGCTGCCCCGGTGGCGTGGGCTGAACACGTTGAGCCTGGGTCTGCTGGGCTTGCGCGGTGGCGTCGACGGTGACCGAGCTGCTCTGCTGGGCCAGCACCGCGCCCACGCTCAGCGGCAGGGCGGCCAGGACGATTAAAGGCGTCTTACGGAAGATGGTCTTGAATTGACTCATGCTGGGTTCTCCTTGAAGGTTGCGGGCCAGAAACGCTTTCTGACCCTGCGCGTAGCCTCTCAGCAGGCCATCAAGAAACCGCCCACAGCGCGTGAAGACATCGCGAAGACGGGCGGGACAGTATGGCTGGAAGGTGTGGGCCGTCATCCCCCCGTCAGTCCGGGCTTGGTATGCTGCGGCGCTTTGCGTCCCTCCCCCGCCCCCCTCCCCTCCTGGGTCTCCCGCCTGAGCGCGTGGCCCGGCGTGCTGACCCTGCTGTCGGTGCTGGCGGTGGTGCTGGGCGCACCGGTCCATCCGCCGGAGACAGGAACGCGCCTCAGCGCCAGCAACGTGGCCCCGCCGCTGCCCGAACTCCGGGCCATGCCGCAGCCGGGGCCGGGCGCGCCGGTGCTGACCCCGCCGCCCGCCGAACCGTTCCGGGTCTTGCGGGCAAGACAGGTAGGCCGGGATGCCCACTGGAGCTGGACGCAACCCGCGCCGCTGAGCGACCTGAATGTGCTGGGGCGGCGACAGACAGACGGCGGCTGAGGCATAGCTGACAGAGAACCACTCGCCTCTGATTTTTCTCCCCCTCTCCCGCATGCGAGGGCCAGGGCAGTGGGGCGTCACCCGCGCCCCTCTCCCGCAATTCCACAGGAGTTCCACCGTGACCTACGGCAACAACCGAAACAAGAACCCGGGAGGCAATGACCGCCGCCCACCGCCCCGGCGCAAGTCTGCGCCCAGTTCCAGCCGCTCCAGTCCCTGGATTCCGCTGCTGCTGCTCATCACCCTGCTGGGCAGTCTGGCCTACATCTGGCGGCCCTGGGAACACCCCAACAGCCTGGGCAGCATCTGGGACGATAAATTCCAGTTCGTTACGCTGGGGCTGGACCTCAAGGGCGGCCTGCGCATCGAGCTGGCCCCCGAATCCGGCACGGCCACCAAGGACGAGCTGGACCGCGTAAAAACCGTGATCGAGAACCGCGTCAATGCTCTGGGTGTGGCCGAACCCACCGTGACGGTGGCCGGGGGCAAGCGCGTGGTGGTGGAAATTCCAGGTGCCACGCCCGCCGTCCAGCAGCGCGCCCGCGCCATCATCCAGCAGACCGCCAAGCTGGAATTCCGCGTGGTGAAGGACGGCGCACAGCCTGACCCGACAGTTCGCACCAGCAAACCCGGTTCGGGTGGTTACGCGCTAACGCAGCTCGGCCCGGTTCTCGCCACCGGGGAAACGGTGGAAAATGCCACCTCCGGCACCAATCCTCAGACCGGGCAGTGGGTGGTCAACTTCCAGACCACCGACAAGGGCGCACAGACCTTTGGCGACTTCACCGGCAAGAACGTGGGCAAGCTGATGGCCGTGGTGCTCGATGACCAGATTCAGAGCGTAGCGACCATCAACCAGCGCCTGTTCCGCGACATCCAGATCAGCGGCTCATTCACGCCGGAGGAAGCCAATCAGCTCGCGCTGGTCCTCAAGTCTGGCGCGCTGCCCATCAAGATCAAGACCGAGGCCGAACGCGCCATCGGGCCAACCCTGGGAGCGGACGCCATCCGCAGCGGCGCGATTGCCGCGCTGGTGGGCATCGGACTGGTGTTCGTGATGCTGTTCCTGTACTACGGGCTGTGGTTCGGGCTGGTGGGCGCGCTGGGCCTGCTGTTCTCCAGCGTTCTGATTCTGGGGATGCTGGCGGGCTTCGGGGCCACGCTGACGCTGCCGGGGATCGCCGGTCTGGTGCTGACCATTGGAGCCGCCGTGGACGGCAACGTGATCTCGTTCGAGCGCATCAAGGAGGAGCTGTACCGGGGCAAGGGCATCAGGAATGCCATCGAGACCGGCTACAGGCACTCCACCGCCGCCATTCTGGACGTGAACGCCTCGCACCTGCTGGCCGCCATCGCGCTGTACAACTACTCCACCGGGCCGGTCAAGGGCTTCGCGGTGACGCTGATGATCGGCGTGATTGCCGCGACCTTCTCCAACCTGGTCTTCGCCAGGTGGCTCATCAGTTGGCTGGGCCAGCGCCGCCCCAACCTGAGTGCGCCGCACTGGATCAAGAACACCCGCATCGACTTTATGAAAGCCGCGCCGTATATCACCAGCGCCAGCGTGCTGCTGGCCATCATCGGCGGCGGCGTGCTGGCCACCAAGGGCCTGAATTACGGCGTGGACTTCACCAGCGGCACCACGCTGACGCTGCGAACCGGCGCTGGCACCACCACCGAGCAGGTGCGGGCGGCGGCGGCGGCGGCGGGTGTGGCGAAGGTCAACGCCCAGAGCGCGGCCATCCAGCGCGACGTGAACCCCACGCAGGCGGGCGCGCAGTACAACGTCAAGGTGCCGGAACTAACCTCTGCCGAGGCGCAAACCCTGGGCGCGGCCCTGACCAGACTGCCCGGCGGCGAGGTCCAGGCCACCGAGACCGTCGGCCCCACCGTGGGCCAGGAGCTGACCCAGAAGACCATCTACGCCGTGCTGCTGGGCCTGGGATTGATCTTGGTGTACGTGGGTTTCCGCTTCGACTTCATCATGGGCCTGGGCAGCATCATCGCCGTGCTGCACGACGTGGCGATTGTGATGGGCATCTACTCGCTGCTGGGGCTGGAATTCGGCATCGCCAGCGTGGCGGCGCTGCTGACCTTGATCGGGTATTCGCTGAACGACTCGATCATCGTCTCGGACCGGATTCGCGAGAACATCCGCGAGATGCGCGGCAAAAGCTTCCGCGAGATCGTCAACGTCAGCATCAACCAGACGCTGTCGCGCACCATCATGACCTCGGTGAGTACCATGCTGCCGCTGGCCAGCCTGCTGGTCTTTGGCGGCCCGGTGCTGCGCGACTTCAGCCTGGCGCTGCTGGTGGGCATCATCATCGGCACCTACAGCAGCGTCTACATCGTCGCCCCGCTGGTGGTGTACGTCGAGGAATGGAACAGGAAACGCCAGAGTGGAGCCAGACCCGTCAAGGCGTAAGCCTCACTGCTGCCTGCCCCGCCTCCTCCATACCGGACGAGGCGGGGCTTCTCCAGCAAAGATCATGGGATCGCAGTCAACTTCTTTTGCCCAGAGGATCAGCGTGATCCGGCACGTTAGGGTCCGGTCCAGTGTCACACTCGGCCCATGCTCCTTGTCATTCACGCCGCACTGACCTGGGTTCTGGGTGGTCTGATCCTCACCATCCAGTTCGTCCACTATCCCCTGTTCTCCCGCGTGGGTGCGGGTGGGTACGCGGCGTACCAGCGAGAACACATCACACGTATCACCTGGCTCGTCGCGCCCCTGATGCTGGCCGAGCTGGCCACGGGAGCCGCCCTGGTCCTGCGCCCCCCAATCTCTGTGTCGGCGGCCTCCGCCGGACTGGGGCTGGGGCTGATCGCCCTGATCTGGGTCTCGACTGCCGTAGTCCAATCGCCCATGCATGGCCGCCTGACCGCAGGCTTCGATGCAGTGTGGCACGCGCGTCTGGTCGCGACGAACTGGGTGAGAACCGTGGTCTGGCTGCTGCGCGGCGTCCTGGTGTGCGGGTGGCTGCTGCTGGCACTGGCGTGAGCGCTGGATAGAGTGCCTCAGCCCGTTCCTCAGCCCAGTGCCTCAGCCCAGCCGCCTCCCCTAGCCACTTTCCAATTCACCTCCCCGTTTTCCGGCAGAGTGGGCGGCATATGAGCGCCCAAACTTCGGAACAACTATCAGTCGCCATCGTGGGCGGAAGCGGGTACGCGGGCGGCGAATTCCTGCGGCTGGCGCTGGGGCATTCCCATTTGAAGGTCACGCAGGTGACCAGCGAGCGCAGCGCCGGAACGCCCGTCAGCCTGGTGCATCCCAACCTGCGCGGGCGCTGTGGCCTGAAATTCCGCAAGCTGGCCGAGCTGGAGGAAGCCGACGTGATCGTGCTGGCCCTGCCGCACAACTCGGCGGCCAAACGGCTGGCCGAGTTCGAGGGCAAGGCGAAAATCCTGATCGATCTGTCCGCCGATTTCCGCCTCAAGGACCCGGAGGTGTACCAGAAGGTCTACGGCGAACCCCACCCTGCGCCTGAAAAGCTGGGGGAATGGGTGTACGGCAATCCCGAGATTCACCGCGAAGAGCTGCGCGGCGCGACCCGCATCGCCTGCGCGGGCTGCTTTGCCACCTCGGTGATTCTGGCGCTGTACCCGCTGCTCAAATTAGGCGTGTTGCTGCCCAGGGACATCATCGCCACCGGACTGGTGGGCAGCAGCGCGGCGGGGGCCAGCCCGTCGGAATCCTCACACCACCCGGAGCGGGCGGGCAGCCTGCGGGTGTACAAGCCCGTCGGCCACCGCCACACCGCCGAGGCGCAGCAGGAACTCCCCGGCCACTTTCCGCTGCACCTGACCGCCATCAGCACCCCCCGCGTGCGGGGCATCCTGACCACCGCGCAGGCGTGGATTCCCGACGGCTACAGTGACCGCGACGTGTGGAGCGCCTACCGCGAGGTCTACGCCGCAGAGCCGTTCATCCGCATCGTCAAGGTAGCCAAAGGCATTCACCGCTACCCCGATCCCATGCTGCTGGACGGCACCAACTACTGTGACATCGGCTTCGAGATGGACCAGGACACCGGGCGCGTGGTCCTCATGAGCGCCATCGACAATCTGGTCAAGGGCACGGCGGGCCACGCCATCCAGTCGCTGAACATCGCGCAGGGCTGGGAAGAGACGACGGGGCTGGAATTCGCGGGCCTGCATCCGGCCTGAGCGGATCAGGGTCCGGGGAAGGCCCGGCAACAGTGCCTGCTGCGAACACCTCTTCCGTGCTGTTCTGCACGCCTCACCTGGGAGACTTCAATCCAGGATTGATCGGCTGTGGCGGCGCAGCCCGCTGTCCCTCTGAGGTCTGCGGCAGAGGTTTCAGGCAATGAGGCAACAGTCTCAGGCTGATTTGCCTCCCAGACTCCCCGCTCTGCCCGGCACCCTCCAGCAAACAAGGCATCCGCCCCTGATCACTCCAGATGTTTACGTTTGAAAAGTATTAGACAGATATTCTTGACATTCATCAGGAGGATGAGCAGAATGGCTGCACGAGAGGCTCCCATGACCCAATCCAGCCCCACACCCGCCCAGTCTCCTGTTCCGCCCATCCCCGCCCGCTCGTGGGCGATTATCGATTCCACCCTGCGGGAGGGTGAGCAGTTTGCGCGCGGCAACTTTAAAAGTGACGACAAGATCGAGGTGGCCCGCGCGCTGGACGCCTTCGGGGCCGAGTACATCGAACTGACCACGCCGATGGTCAGCGCCCGGACGGCCAGCGACATCCGCAAGCTGGCCGATCTGAACCTGAACGCCAAACTGCTGACGCATGTGCGCTGCCACATGGAGGACGTGCAACGGGCAGTGGAGACCGGCGTGGACGGTCTGGACCTACTGTTCGGCACCTCCAGCTTTCTGCGTGAATTCAGTCACGGCAAGAACATCGGCCAGATCATCGAATCGGCGCAGAAGGTGATCGGCTGGATCAAGCACAACCACCCGGAGCTGGAGCTGCGCTTCTCCGCCGAGGACACCTTCCGCAGCGAGGAGGCGGACCTGATGGCGGTGTATAAGGCCGTCTCGGATCTGGGCGTTCACCGCGTCGGGCTGGCGGATACGGTGGGCGTGGCGACACCCCGGCAGGTTTACGCCCTGGTGCGGGAAGTGCGGAACGTTATCCACGAGGGCTGCGGCATCGAGTTCCACGGCCACAACGACACCGGATGCGCCGTGAGCAACGCCTACGAGGCCATCGAGGCGGGGGCCACCCACATCGACACCACCATCCTGGGCATCGGCGAGCGCAACGGCATCACGCCGCTGGGGGGCTTTCTGGCCAGGATGTTCACCTTCGATCCGCAGGGGCTGGTGGACAAGTACAACCTGGAACTGCTGCCCGAACTGGACAACATGATCGCCCGCATGGTGGGCCTGCCGATTCCCTGGAACAACTACCTGACCGGCGAATTCGCCTACAACCACAAGGCCGGGATGCACCTCAAGGCCATCTACCTGAACCCCGGCGCATACGAGGCCATTCCCCCTGGAGCCTTTGGCGTGGGCCGCCGCATTCAGGCCGCCAGCAAGGTGACCGGCAAGCACGCGATTGCCTACAAGGCCCGTGAACTGGGCCTGCACTACGGCGAGGACGCCCTGCGGAGGGTGACGGACCACATCAAGGCGCTGGCCGAGAACGACGATCTGGACGACGCGCACCTGGAGGATTTGCTGAGGAAGTGGGTGAGTGCTTGAGCAGCGGCAGAATGAGGCAATGACCGTTTCTATCTACCGCGTCCTCTCCGATAAAGGCGAGGGTGGCAAGCTCGTCACCGTCTTTCCCGATGTGGAGGGCAATTTGCAGGCCAGGGCAGCCGGAGCAGGCGCACCTCTGAGCGTATTCGTGGAGTTCTCCAGCCTGTCCGAAGTGGCTTTACGGGTCTTCACGCCGGTCAAGGAGAAGGGCAGTTCGGACAGCGCGGCGCTGGCGGCCCTCACACACCTGCGCCCCAACTTGCTGGACGTGGCCGAGGTCCAGATGGGCGATGAAACCCTGCCCGCCCAACTGTGCGGCGGCGAGTGGCTGCTGCGTCAGGGCGTGCCGGAGGTGAAGGAGATTGCGGCCAACCTCTCCTCCATCGGTCTGGGCGCTGAGCCGTGCTGGAGTTCCAGTCTGGGACGGCCCAATCTGGTGGTAGAGGTTTCTGATCTGAACACGTTGGACGCCTTTACACCCCACGCAGAGGCGATTTCAGCCGTCAACCGGGCGACGGGAACCACGGGGCTGATTCTCCTGACGGCGGGGGGGCCGGGCCGGGCCGATCTGAGTTTCCGGGCGTTCGGGCCTCTCAAGGGCTTTCTGGAAGACGCCGCCAGCAGCAACATGCTGGCCTGCGCGGTGGGTGTACTGGGCGCTTGGGGCCGCCTGCCCGCCGACACCAACCTGCTGCGCGCCTCCCAACGCATGCCGGGGCAACCCGCGCGGCTGAGCGTGCAGTTTGGGCAAGTGGAGGGCGGCGAAGAGGTCTGGGTGGGCGGGGCCGCCGTACCTCTGGCCTGAACAGCCCAGCGTCACGTTGCCCCGCGCATCAACCCTCTAGACTGCGGGGATGCAGCTCCTTCTCGACCTTCACCCCGACGCCTACCCCCTGGACAACTGGCGGCGCACCCAACTGCTGGAGTGGGTTTACGTGCAGGGAGTGGGAACCTTTGACGGCATGAGCAACCTGCCGTCCGAGGTGCGGGCGGAACTGGCCGGGAAGTACCACCTCAACCCCTTCCGCGAGATCGAGACGGTTCGCAGCAATGATGGCAGCGTCAAATACCTATTCACCCTGCAAGACGGGCGGCAGATGGAGGCGGTGTACATGCCGTATCTGGACCGCAAGACGGTCTGCGTCTCCACGATGGTGGGCTGCCCGGCCCGGTGTTCGTTTTGCGCGACGGGGGCGATGGGCTTCGGGCGCAACCTGACCCCCGGCGAGATCGTGGGGCAGGTGCTGGCGGTGGCCGGGGGCGAGGGCCTGGCCCCCCGCGAGCTGCGAAATCTGGTGTTCATGGGCATGGGCGAGGCGATGCTCAATTACGGCCACACCATGGCGGCGGCGCGCATCCTGCTGCACCCGCAGGCGCTGGGCATGAGCAAGCGCCGCATCACGCTGTCCACCGTGGGCATCGCCAAAGGGATTACGCGGCTGGCCGCCGAGGACGATCTGGGCCTCAAGCTGGCGATCAGCCTGCACGCGCCCGATGAGGAAACCCGCCAGCGCATCATTCCCACCGGGGCGGCTAACTCGATCAGCGAGATCATCGCGGCGGCGCGCGAATATCAGGGCGTGACCGGGCGGCGCATCACGTTTGAATACACCATGCTGCGCGGCGTCAACGACGCGGTGTGGCAGGCCGAGTTACTGGCCGAGCTGCTGCGCGGGCTGGTCAGCCATGTGAATCTGATTCCCATGAACCCCTGGGACGGCAGCAGCTTTCAGAGCACCTCTGAGGCGGGTATCCAGGCGTTTTACGACACGCTGGAGGCGCGCGGGATGGATGTCAGCGTGCGCCGTTCGCGTGGCAAGGATGCAGGGGCGGCCTGCGGGCAACTGGCCCTCAAGCGGCCCGGCGCAGTCAGTGGCCATGCGCTGGGAAGCGCGGGCGCGGCGCTGTAGCACGCTGCGGGGACCAGGGCATCCGACGGCCCCCGGCCAGCTCCACTCCAGTAAGGGTTCTGAAAATATGTGAATGCTACGCTCAAACCGATTTATAGGTTCTCATACCGATTCCGGTTGAACAGTTATGAAATAACTGCGAAACCCGACCAACGGGAGAAGGAAAAGTACGGATTCCAGAATGGTGTTGGCTTTTGGTGCTGTCCCAAAAGAGAACTGAATGACCGGAATCCGTATCAGGAGGCTTTCAGGTGAAGCAATACACACGCGCCGTGCTGATCGGTTTGCTGCTAGGACTCGCTGGCGGCAGTTCGGCCCAGACCATGGTGGAGACCGTCACATCCGTCGGCATTCAGAACACCCTGAACTCGGCAACGACCATTCCAAAACTTCCGACGCTGCCCACGGCGGCTCAGAACAACCCGCAGACCAATCTCGCCCAGAGCGCTCCGGCTCCGGCACCCACAGCGCCCGCTCCAGCCACACCTGCCGCACCCGTCACGCCCCTGACCCCGGCGCAACAGGCGGGTCTGGAGAAAGCCCAGGCCGCCTACGATGCCAGGAGCTATTCCCAGGCGCGCAAAAGCTTCGAGGCGCTGGTGGCGCAGAATTACGGCAGTCCCGAACCCCATTTCGGGCTGGCGCTGGCGCTGCTGGCGCTGGGCGACGACAAGGGCGCTGCTTTTGAACTCAGGCAGTTCGTGGCGCTGGCCCCGGACCGCTACGAGGGTCCGTACAACCTGGGCGTGATCGCGGGCCGGGGCGGCAATCACGCGGGGGCGCTGCAACTATACGGACAGGCCGCCACGCTGATGACGGGCAGGGCCACCGCCACCGCCCAGCGGCAGGTGCTCGAAGCGCTGGCCGCCGAGCAGACCCGCATGGCCGACTTCATGGCCCTGAGCGCCACCCTGACCCGGATTACGGCGCTGGTCCCCACGGATCTGGACGCCGCCTACCGATTGGCCCAGGCCCGCACGCTGTCCGGTCAGGGGGCCGAGGCACTGCCCGGCCTGTACGCCCTGCTCCAGGCCGACGGCACCCGCATGGACGCCGCGCTGCTGCTCTCGGACATCTATATGGGCCAGAGGATGCCTGACCGGGCGGTGCGGGAACTGGACGCCGCCGTGGGGCGCGTCAAAAAGGCCAGCGAACGCTCGGCGCTGCTGCTCCGCAAGGCCGATATCCTGGCGGCGGGGGGCGACACCCGCGCGGCGGTGCTGGCGGCCAGCGCAGCCGTAAAGGCCGATAAGTACAACGCCACGGCCCTTGCACGCGAGGGCGAGTTGCGGGCACTGCGCAGTGACCGGTCCGGCGCGCTGACCGCGTACCTGAGCGCCGTGCGGCTGGCTCCCGACAATGCGGTGTACCGCACCGCCCTGGCCGGGGTACGCCTGACCCTGGGCCGCTTCGACGAGGCCGCCGCAGACACCGCGCTGGCGCTGAAGCTCAAACCCGATACAGCCACCTCGGCGCGTGCGCTGTACGTGCGGGGCGTCGCCGCCTACCGTCAGAATCGCCTGCTGGACGCGGTCATCGCCCTCAAGGCAAGCCACAAGCGCCGCCCCGACGCCGATACCGCGCTGTGGCTGGGCCTGAGCTACTATGCCCAGCAGAATTACCCGGCAGCGGTCAACGCCCTGGCCGACAGCATGCGTCTGAATCCCACCCCCACCGCGCGGCTGAATCTGGCCTCGGCCCTGCTGGCGAGTGCCCGCTACCCCGAGGCCGAGGCCGTGCTGCGCAGCCTGGTCACCGAGGACCCCAAGGCCGCCGACGCGTGGTACATGCTGGGGCTGGCGCAGAAATCCCAGCGGCAGGACGATCAGGCCCGGATTTCCCTGAAAACCGCCGCCAATCTGGGCAGCAGCAAGGCGAAGGACGCGTTAAAGTCAAAGAACTGAAGTTAAAGACCAGCGGCGGCGGGCGGGATCAGGGCAACCCCTCCCACCGCTGTCTGCTGTTCTGCACCCCATCCTCTGCACACGGCCTAGATTAAAGTGCGGTCCATGGGTCCCTCGGGCCTTACCCACACGCTTTTTTTGTAAGCTGAGGCACGGCATTCGGAATTGGGCCGCCGCACTTCGGGGCAGACCGTCACGGTGACCGGGTCGCTGCTGCATTTATTGAGAGGGGTTCAAGGGGGTTGTATGCGGGCAAACACGACAGAACAAGGTCTCCCACGGGAGAATGAAGACATCACACCGCCGCGTCCTGGGCGCCGGGCGAGGCTGACGGCTGGGAGGACGCCGTGAGTAAGCCCGCCGCCACCCGCCGCTGGCCCGATATTCTGATCGGGGTGCTGGTGCTGCTGCTGCTGGGCGGGTTCGCCGCGCTGCTGCTGGGCCAGCGCAAGACCGCCACCACCACGACCACTACCACGGCACCGGCCAATTCCGGCATTCCCACCGCGCCGGGCACGGCGCAGGACACCACCGCTACGACCACGGAAACCACCACCATCACGCCTCCGGCAGCGGATACCACCCCACCCTCCGACACCGACACGGGCAGCGTGAATACGGATACCACCATGCCAGCGGACACGGACACGCCGTCCGCCGACGCCGGTACAGAGGCCCCGATCATTCCCGCCGCGCCCACCAATGCTGCGGCCACCGCGCCGGACACGGCAAACGGGACGGACACCCAGACCGGCCAGACCCCAACGGCTGAAACCCCGACTTCCGAGACCCAGACCTCCGAAGCACAGACTTCCGAAACCCTGAACCCTGAAACACAGAACTCTGAAACACAGACGCCAGACACGCCAACCCCTCAGGCCCAGATCACCGAGACGCCCACCAACACGCCTCCCGCCGAGACGCCTGCCGCCACCGTCACGCCCCGCAGCGGCGGAGCCGTCGCCACCAGCGAGAGCCGCACGCCGCTGCGCAGCGACTACCGCATCAGCCTGGGCACCTTTGGCAGCGTGGGCACGGCCCAGAGCCGCACCGCCCCGGTCAGTTCGCTGGGCTACCGGGTCTACCCGATTGACCTGGGCGCTCAGGTGGTGGCGCAGGTCGGCCCCTTCGCCGACGAGGCCAGCGCCCGTCAGGCCCTGGGCGACATTCAGCGGGCCTATCCGGGGGCGCTGCTATACCCACCGCGCGCCGGGGCAAGCAGCGCCCCCAGCACCTCTGAGAGCAGCTCTGGCAGTTCCAGCGACGCTCCCGCTCCCGCTGCCAGCCCCGCCCCGGCTCCGGCCAGCAGCGCCCAGACGGCTGCGCCCGCCGCACCCGCTGGTCCGATCTACCTTCAGGTGGGGGCTTTTGACCGCGTGGAGAGCGCGCAGAAACTGGTGGATGAACTGCGCGATCTGGGCTACGTGCCCACCGTCAATGCCCCGGAAGGCCGCAAGGTGACGGTGGCCGTCGGCCCCTACACCGGCGACGCGCTGACCCGGACCGAGAAGCGGCTGGACGACAACGATCTGGACCACTTCCGGGTGCGCTGATGGCCGAGGTTCCCACTGCCGCCATCAGCCGCCTGGTGACCTACCTGCGCATCCTGGAACAACTGGAGGGCCAGGACATCAGCCGCACCAGCAGCACCGATCTGGCCGAACGCGCCGGGGTCAGCGCTTTTCAGGTGCGCAAGGATCTGGCCTATTTCGGGCGCTTCGGCACGCGCGGCATGGGCTACACCGTCCCGATTCTGAAGCGCGAGCTGATGCGCGTGCTGGGCCTCAACCAGACCTGGAACGTGGTGATCGTGGGGGTAGGGCGGCTGGGCCAGGCCATCGCCAACTATCCAGGGGCCAGCGATTATCAGTTTCAGTACGTGGGCCTGTTCGATGTCAGCCCGGAGCTGGTGGGGCGGCAGGTCCGCGACCTGACCGTGCGCCACATCGATGAATTGCGGGACTTCGTGCGCGGCAACAAGGTGGATATGGGCTTTCTGGCCGTGCCGCCCGAGCGCGCCCAGGACGCCGCTCAGGCGCTGGTGGACGCCGGGGTGCGCGGCATTCTGAATTTTGCCCCGGTGGTGATCGGGCCGCGTCCGCCGGAGGGACGGGCCACAGACCAACGCTCCGTTGACGGAAACTTTCAGCAAGAAAATGGTGATGAATGGCGTGGTGTAATCGTCGAGAACGTCGATTTTCTGGCCGGTATGAAACGGCTGGCCTTTTACACCCTCAATCCCCACCTGAAAGATTCACCCGTCCCGGAGGACCCCGCATGAAGAACTACGCCCTTTTGCTGCTGGCTGGATTGACCTTGAGTGCCTGCGGCAGCGCACCCGGACAGGTCTCCGGCGGCAAGGTGTCCATCGGTGTCTCTGCCGCCGACGCTGAATCTACCGTGACCGTGAACCGCACCTTTACGCCGGAAACAGTGGACGACACAGGAAAGGTCACCCCCGCGAAAGAAGAGTTCACCACCACTGAGCCTGGGGCCGTCAATTTCACCTTCATGACCCGTCCCGGATCGGACGCCGTCTATATCACGGGCTGGCGGATCACGCGTTACAACTACAACGGTCAGGAACGAGCGACATCCGGCGACATCAACAAGCTCGACATCTATGTTCCTTCCGGCTATACCTGCCCCGAACGCGAGACCACCCTGCCCCGGTATCAGTCCTGTCAGCAGTACACGCCCGACTTGAAACAGCGTCCCGAAGTTCAGCCTGCCAACGGTCTTCCCATCGGTGGGCCAAGTCTCAACTTCGCTGGAGATCTGGTCTCGGAAGTCAAGAGAACCCTGGCCGGGGCATCCAGCAACCTGGATCTGGAGTTCTACGGCCAGAGCAGCAACGGTGCGCCCGTGTCGGTTACGGCGACAAACATCTCAAGTCGGGCATTTAAGACTGGCAACTGAGTCTGTCAGTAGGACGGGCATGAAAGAGGTGGAGGCTGATTGCGGCCTCCACCTCTCTTGCTGTACCCCTGCTCAGAACTTGATGGTGTACTCCGCGAAGCCGTCCTCGCGCGTCTTGAGCAATGTGGCTCCCGCCGGGGCGAACTTCTGGGCGTTGGGGCTGCTGACATACAGCAACGTTGCGCCGGGGATGGGCGTCAGTTTCCAGTTGCCATCGGCGCTGGGGTTAACCGTCTTTTGCTCGGTGAAGTAGGCGATCAATGCCTGGCGGGTCTCGTCGGGCGAGGCCAGGACGATGTTCTTGCCGTCCAGACCGGGGAACTTGCCGCCGCCGCTGGCGCGGTAGTTGTTGGTGGCGACGATAAATTTCTGAGCGGGGTCAATCGGCTTGCCGCCGTACATCAAATTTCTAATGCGGTGGGCGTCCGGGTTGGCCAGCTTGGCGTCCTTGTCGTAGCGGCTGGGCTGGGACACGTCGATCTCGTAGGTCACGCCATCGATCACGTCGAAGTTGTAGGTGGGAAAGGAATCGTCCACTAGGGCTTGCGGCTCGGTCTTGCCGGGATCAATCCGGTTGAACTGCCCGGCGCTGCGCTCCAGCCACTCCTGAAGCTGTGCGCCCGTGACCTCCACCGCCTGCACGGTGTTGGGGTACACATACAGATCGGCCACGTTCTTGATCGCCAGCGTTCCGGCGGGAATGTCGGTGTAGTAGCTGGCCCCGCCGCGTCCACCGGCCTTGAAGGGCGCGGCGGCACTCAGCACCGGCAGATCCTTGTACTGGGTCCCTGCCAGCGCGGCCTTGACATAGGCGATCTGCGCGTTGCTCACGAGCTGCACGCTGGGATCGTCCTGCACCAGCGCCCAGTAGGAATTGATGGGCGTGGCCAGTTCGGCCACCTTGCCGCGCACGTAGGCCAGCGTGCCCTCATGGGCGGCCTTGACGGCTTCAGCGATGGCGGGGTCCGGCGTGACCAGGCTCTTCTTGGCGGCAGTGTCCCAGATCGGGCGCACGGCGGCGGTGCCCCCCGTGACCTTCCAGTTGTTGCCCTGGCGTTGCAACGTCAGGTCCACGATGCCCAGATCATTCCCCCAGAATCCGGCCATCACCACGGGTTTGCCGTTGATGGTGCCGCCCACGATGTCCGCGCCGGGAATGTCCTTGTAGACCGGCCCGGGAAAGACTTGGTGGCTGTGGCCGCTGAGCACCACGTCGATGCCGGGCACCTTGGTCAGCTCGGTGGCGGCGTTCTCCTGTCCCGGCTGGTAGTCGGCGGCGATGCCGCTGTGGGCCACCGCCACGACGATGTCCGCGCCTCGCGCCTTCATCTCGGGCACGAACTTGCGGGCCGTTTCCACGATGTCGCGGGTGGTGAGCTTGCCGTCCAGATTGGCCTTGTCCCAGTCCACGATTTGCGGGGGCAGCAGGCCGATTATGCCCACGTTCAGGTAATACGGGCGGCCATAGGTGTCGTAGACCAGCTTGCGCTGGATCAGGTAGGGCGTGAAGGCATTCTTGTCGTTGTTGGGGTTGCCGTCGCCGTCTTCGACGTAGGTGTTGGCGCTAACGATGGGCATGGGCGAGGCGGCCACCACCTGCCGGATAAAGGGCAGGCCGTAATTGAACTCGTGGTTGCCCAGGTTGCCCGCGTCGTACTTCAATAGGGCCATCGCGGCGTGCATCGGGTGCATCTGCCCCGGCTCCAGAGGTTTGACCCTCGCCACGTAGTCGCCCAGCGGCGTGCCCTGGATCAGGTCGCCGTTGTCGTAGAGCAGCGTGTTGCGCTTTTCCTCGCGGGCCTGCTTGATCAGGGTGGCGGTGTACTCGAAACCGAACTCGCCGGTGGGCTTGTCCTGGTAGTAGTCGTAGCCCAGGGCGTTGGTGTGCAGGTCGGTGGTTTCCAGGATGCGGAGGTTCACCGTCTGCGCGCCCGCCGCGCCAAGACCGCCCAGCAGCAGCGCCGCCATCAAAGCCAGAGAATTGTATTTCTTCACGCTCTGTAGGATACGCCTCCGGGTCAGGGGGATGTCTTTGAGGTGGGGCAAGTGGCGGCGAGCGGGCGGCCCACAGACGTGGACAGCCTGCTGTGGGCCGGGTTCGCTCAGCGCCTCACGCCAGAAACTCCGGCCCCAGCTCCCGCGCCGAGTGTGCCCCCAGCAGACCCAGCGTCAGGTCGAACTCGGCCACCACGTTGCGGATGACCTCAGTCACGCCCGCCTCTCCGGCCAGCGCCAGCCCGTAGGCGTAGGGGCGGCCCAGCAGCACCGCCCGCGCGCCCAGCGCCAGCGCCTTGGCCACGTCCGGGCCGCTGCGAATGCCGCTGTCGAGCAGCACCGGTAACTCGCCCGCCGCCTCTACCACGCGCGGCAGCGCGGTCAGGCTGCCCACCTCGCCGTCGATCTGGCGTCCGCCGTGGTTGCTGACGACGATTCCGTCCATACCGCGCCGGGCCGCCTCGCGGGCGTCGTCCGGGTGCAGGACGCCCTTCAGGAGAATGGGCAGGTCCGTCCAGCCGCGCAGCCGTGAGAGGTCGTCCCATTGCAGGTCCGGGCGGGTGTAGCTGGCCGTAAAATGCGCCGCCGCCGCCCGCATCTGCCCCAGCGACAGGCCGAACTTGCGTCCGTGCGCCGCGAGGCTGGCCGCTGTCCTGAGCAGCGCGGGCGAGGGCCTGGGCGTGGCGGCGGGCAGTTGCACGCTGTCCAGCCGCGAGCGGAAGTGTAGGTCCGTCAGGTATTGCGCCAGCCCCTGCCCCCGCAGGAACGGCAGATTCCCCAGGTCTAGATCGCGGGGCCGCCAGCCCAGCAGCGTGGTATCCAGCGTCAGCACAATGGCCTGCGCGCCGCACGCCCCCGCCCGGCGCACAAACGAGCGCGTCACCTCCTCGTCGGTCCCCCAGTACAACTGGAACCAGCGGGGCGCGTCTCCCATAATGGACGCCACCTGCTCCATCGGCTCGGACGCCTGCGAGGAGAAGACGAAGGGCACGCTGAGAGAGGCCGCCGCCCGGCCCACCGCCAGATCGGCCTGGGCGTGCGCCAGTTCCAGCACGCCCAGCGGGGCCAGCAGCACGGGCGCGGGATAGCTGTGCCCGAACAGGTCCACGCTCAGGTCACGCGACGCCGAACCGCGCAGGCGGCGGGGCAGCAGCTTCACGTCCGCAAAGGCGTCCAGATTGGCCCGCATGGTGCGTTCCGTACCCGCGCCGCCCGCCAGATACGCATAAGCTGGGGCGTCCAGCTTGCGCCGCACGGCTTTTTCCAGCCGTCCAGGGTCCACCGGGACCAGGGGCCGCGCGCCGCCCAGACCATCCACGAAAATCTGCGTCTGACGGCTGCGGCCAGGGCCGGGGGCCGGAAGTTTCGGTTGTGACATGGGGGGAGTTTACCGCCAGCAACCAAACCGTCTGGCGGTCAAACCGCGTGAGGACCGGAAAATGGAGGTTGCTTTTGCGGGCAGACCGTTAGACTTCTTGATGGTCAGACCGCTCTCTACAGACTCGCCGCCATCCGCGTAAACAGCTCCGGCACGGGCGGCACGGTCCCGCCGTCCACCCAGCCAAAACGGCGGTCCCGAACACGCCCGCCTGCGCCCACGCCCATGCCGCCTGGAAAGTGTGAGGTCAGGTCCAGAGGTTCGCTCACTTCTGCCGCGCCGGGCAGAGCTTCCAGAGCGCGTTCCACCTGCCGTCCATGTCCGAAGTGCATCAGGTGAACCTGTCCGGCCACCTCCCAGGCGAAACGGGCGCTCAGCTCGGGCAGATCGTCCAGCGAGCCGGGGGCCGCAATATGGCGGGCGCTCAGGCCAGGGCGCAACCTCAGCGTGACCTCCAGTGCCTGGCCCAGCGCGCCGAAACTGCCCACGAAGGGACGGGTCAGGTCATAGCCCTGCACGTTCTTGACCGTCCGGCCCCCCGCGCGCACCACCCGCCCGGACGGGGCGCGGAAAGTCACGCCCAGCACCTCCGCGCCGAAGAAGAAAGTCTGTGCAAACCCGCCGCGTGCCACCAGACCGCCCACGCCGCCGGGCAGCTCCAGCGGGGGGAACGGGGGGTAGAGGCCGGGGGGCAGCGCCGCATAGACCTCCAGCAACCCAATATCGCCGGAGACGGTCAGGGTCTGATCGCCGGGGGAAAGCTCAAGCATGCGTTTCGTCCGGCAGAATCTTGCCTGGATTCAGGGCGTCTGCGGGGTCAAAAGCGCGTTTGACATTCCGCAAGGCCGTCATGGTTTCGGCGTCCACCGCGTCGCGCATGAAGTCGCGTTTCATGGTGCCGATGCCGTGTTCGCCGCTCAGGACGCCGCCGTGCCGCAGGGCCACCAGGGCAATTTTGTGGGCCAGATCGTGTACGGCTTCCTCCGATTCCTTGCGGGGATCGAAGAGGATATTGGGGTGCAGGTTGCCGTCCCCGATATGCCCGAACTGCACCAGCTTGAGGCCCGAGGCGTCGCCCAGCGCGCGAATCTGGCGCACCACCTCGGGCAACACACTGCGCGGCACCACGATGTCCTCGTTCATACGCTGCGGGCGGATGCGGCCCAGCGCGGGCGACACGCTGCGGCGGGCCTGCCACAGCGCGGCGGCCTCGGCCTCGCCCTCGGCGCGGCGCACGTGTCCTCCGGCTTCCAGACAGGCGGCCTCCACCAGCGCGCGTTCCTCCTCCACGGTGTCCAGATCGTCGCCGTCGGTGTCTACCAGCAACACGGCCCCGGCGTCACGCGGCAGACCCAGGTGCAGGTAATCCTCCACCGCGTTGGTGCACGCCCCGTCCATGAATTCCAGCTTGCCCGGCACCGCGCCCGCCGCGATGGCCGCACTGACGGCTTCGGCAGCCTGCCCGACTTCGGCGAAATGGGCCATCAGCGTGCGGGTGAACCTGGGCGGCGGCGTCAGGCGCAGGGTGGCCGAGGTGATCAGGCCCAGCGTCCCTTCCGAACCGATCAGCAGACCCGCCAGATCGTAGGCGTCGCGCTGGAGGGTATGCACTTCCCCTTCCGCATCCACGAAATCCAGCGCGGTCACGTAATCCCCGGTCACGCCGTACTTGAAGCACAGCGGGCCGCCCGCGTTCTCGCCCAGGTTGCCGCCGATGGTGCTGGTGCGGAAGCTGGCCGGGTCCGGCGGATAGATCAGGCCGTGTGGCCGCGCCGCCTCGGTCACGGCCAGGGTGATCACGCCAGGCTGGGCGACGGCCTCGCGCCGTTGTGGGAAAATCTGGAGATCGGTCATGCGGGTGAACGAGATCACCACGCTGGGCTGCATCGGGGCCGCGCCGCCGCTGAGGCCACTGGCCGCGCCGCGCCCCACGATACTCACGCCTGCCCGCCGCGCGGCCTTCACGGTGGCGATCACATCCTCGGTGCTTTCTGGCAGTACCACCGCCAGTGGCGTCACCCCGAACTGAATCGCGTCGAAGCGGTAGCTCAGTCGCTCGGCGAGGTTGGACAGCACTTTCCTCGGCCCCAGCCGGCGCGTGAGTTCGGTGGCCAGGGCATTGTCTGCCTTGCCCTCTGACTTCGGTTTGGGCGCGGGCGAGGTGGTGGTCAGAGCAAGTTTTTCTACGGTCATGCTTCGCCTCCGGTGGGTCTCATACGGATTCCGGTTGAACAGTTGTAGGCAAAGTACGGATTCCAGAATGGTGTTGGCTTTTGGTGCTGTCCCAAAAGATAACTGAATGACCGGAATCCGTATCAACGTCTGAATGTCCAGAGGACTGAACCGGGACGCCTCGCCTGTGTTCAGCGGTTTGGACCTTTCGACGTTCAGGCCGCCACTCACAACTCTCCCCGGTAGGCCAGGTCCAGCACTTCCACCGTGTGCATCACCGGAACCGCGCTGCCCTGACGGCGCACATGGCTCTGAATCTGGGTGTGGCAGCCGATGTTGCCGCTGGCGACCAGGTCCGGCGCAGTGGACAGGATGTGCCCGGCCTTGCGTGCGCCCAGTTGCCCGGCCAGTTCGGGCTGTTCCAGGTTGTACGTGCCTGCGCTGCCGCAGCACAGGTCACCTTCGGGGATTTCGGCGATGCTGACGCCGGGAATCAGCCGCAGCAGCTCGCGCGGCGCGGACCGGACTTTTTGCGCGTGGGCCAGGTGGCAGGCGTCGTGATAGGCGATCTTGAGGGGCCGCGAGGCGGGCATGAACGGTTCCACCCCCTCCTTCCGCGCCAGCGTCGCCAGGTACTCGCTGATGTCCTGCACCTTGGCCGCAAATGCCTGAGCCTTTGCCTCGTCGTGCAGGCCGTGCAGGATGACCGGATATTCCTTGAGGCCAGCGCCGCAGCCCGCCGCGTTGGAGAGGATGGCGTCGTAATCGTCGGGGTTAAAGGCGTCCAGATTGGCGCGGACCAGCCGCAGCGCCTCGTCGCGCGCTCCGGTGTGCAGCGCGGCGGCCCCGCAGCAGCCCTGACCGCCGGGGATCACCACCTCGATGCCGTTGCGGGCCAGCACGCGCAGGGTGGCGGCATTGAAATTGGGCGCGAGCGCCTGCTGGGCACAGCCGGTCAGAAAGGCCACCCGGCCCCGGCGCGGGCCGCGTGCGGGCGTGACCGCCGGGCTGGGCTGCATGGCCGGAACGTGTTCTGGTAGCAGATCGAGGGGGCCACGCAGCGCGGCAGGGAGCGCAGGTGCGAGCGGCTTGGCGTACTGTCCCGCGCGGGCGGCGACGCTGAATAGTTTGGGTGCAGGCAACGCCTTGAGAATCGCATACCGCTTGGCCTTGTCAAATGCCGAACGCTGGCGCTGCGGTTCGCTCCAGCCGCGGAAACTGGTGATCAGTTCACCGTACGGCACGCCGCTGGGGCAGGCGGTCACGCACGCCTGGCAACCCAGGCAGCGGTCCAGGTGCGGCGCGGCGTCCAGCAGGTCCAGGCCGCCTTCCAGCACCTCCTTCATCAGCACGATGCGCCCGCGTGGGCTGTCCATCTCGTCGCCCAGCAGCGCGTAGGTGGGACAGGCGGGCAGGCAGAAGCCGCAATGCACGCAGGCGTCCACGGCGTGCGCCATCACCTCGCCCTGCGGCCCCAGTTCACGCACGGGAATGTCATTGTTCACGGGGAAAGCCTCACCCGGACAGCATAGAGGCACAGGGCAGGCGCTAACGTCATGAAGAGCGCCAATGGGCTAGAGCTGCGGCCAGACCACTCCCCCTCAGTTGCTCAAAAATCCCCCGTCCACCGGCAACATCACCCCATTGACCATGCCCGCCGCGCCGCTAAGCAGATAGGCCACGGCCTGCGCCACGTCGCGCGGCTGGGCAAAGCGGCCCAGCGGAATGCGGGCGAGCATTGGGGCGCTTTTCTGCGGATCGCCCCAGGCCATCGCCCCCATCGGGGTGAGGGTCACCGTGGGATTGACCGCGTTGACGCGGATGCCGTGCGGCCCCAGCTCTATGGCCATCACGCGCGTCAGTTGGTCCAGCGCGCCCTTCGAGGCGCAGTAGGCCGCGTGGTTGGGCAGCCCGACAGCAGAGGACTGGCTGGACACGTTGACGATTGCGCCCGCCGCGCCGCGTGCGATCAATCCGCGCGCCACCACCTGTCCCACGGTCATCGCCGCGCGCACGTTGACCGCCTGGGTCTGGTCAAAGGCTTCGGGGGTGGTGTCCAGAAACGATTGCAGGATGGCAATTCCGGCGTTGTTCACCAGCAGGTCAATCGGCCCGGCAGCCTCGGCGGCGCGGCGCGCGGCGGCGGCATCGGCCAGATCGGCGGGGATGATCTCGCAGCCGGTTTCCTCACTCAGGCTCTCCAGATCGCCCGCGTCACGGCTGATCGCCACCACCTGCGCGCCGCAGCCCGCCAGCAGTGCCACCATCTCGCGGCCAATGCCCTTGCCCGCGCCCGTGACCAGCGCGCGGCGTCCGGCGAAATCGAAGTGGGCGGAAGGCGGCTCAGAGAAGGGCATGCCGTCATTGTGCGGCCTTCAACCTTCAAGCCCGCTTAAAAGGGCTTCGTGGACCAGTTCAAGACGCAAAGCGTCGTGGAAACGCACACTCGGCAGATGGCCTCCCCGCCCCTGCCACTCTCTGTATCACTCAGGAGTTGCACCTGTACACCAACGGCGAAGCGCTCCCAGCCACGAGAATCTGGGACTGTCGAGTCACAGATACCGGGGGAGCGCATTCGCCTGCCAGCTCGCCGCCTATTCGGCCCCGCGCCCCACTTCGCAGCAGCCCTGCACAGGCCCCTGACCCCGTCTCCACCGCTCCCCTATACTCACCTTTACTGTGACTGGCACTATAAATATTTCAGAGGCGGCGCTGGCCTCCTTGATCGGGCTGACCGCCCACGAGATTCCGGGCGTGGTGGGCATGGCCCCCGCCAACCTGAAGGAAGGGATTTCCCGCGTGCTGGGCCGCGCCAATGTCAGCGACGGCGTGGTGATCGGCAGGGAAAAAGGCGGCGACACCTATACCGCAGACCTGTATATCGTGGCGGCCTACGGCGTCAGCATCCCCACGGTGGCCCGCAACATCGTCGAGCGTGTGGAACACACTGTTAAAAGTCTGGCCGGAATCGAGCTGAGCGCCACCCGCGTGCATGCGGTGGGGGTCCAGCGTGCCTGACCACAAAACCACCTTAAAGCCCGACGATCTGGCCCGGATGCTGCGCTACGCTACCGACTGGCTGGGCGTGTACCGCGAGGAAGTCAACGCCCTGAACGTCTACCCGGTCCCCGACGGCGACACCGGCACCAACATGCACCTGACCATGCAGTCGGTGCGCCGCGAGCTGGACACCGCCGACGTGAGCAGCATGGCCGGGGTGGCCCGCGCCATCAGCTACGGCGCGCTACTGGGCGCACGCGGCAACAGTGGCGTGATCCTGTCGCAACTGCTCAAAGGCTTTGCCGAAGTGATCAAGGACAGGGCGGAGGTAGACGCGCCCACGTTGATCCGCGCCTTCGACGCCGCGCAAAAGAGCGGCTACGGCGCGGTGATGAAGCCGGTGGAAGGCACCATTCTGACCGTGGCGCGCGGCATCGCGGAGGGAGCCAGCGGCGACACCGTGGATATGGTGCTGGAAAACGCCCTGTTCAAGGGTCAGGAATTGCTGGATCAGACGCCCGAGATGCTGCCCGCGCTCAAGCAGGCTGGGGTGATCGACAGCGGCGGCCAGGGCTACCTGTACATCGTGCAGGGCATGCTGGCCGAGCTGCGCGGCGACGAGTTGCCCGAAGCGCCCGAGATCACCCAGTACGCCGCGCAGAGCTTCGAGAACGAGGAATTCGGCTTCTGTACCGAGTTTTTAATGTCCGAGTCCACCAGGTCCATCGAGGACATCCGCGAGCTGGTCAGCCCCTTCGGCGACAGCCTGCTGGTGGTGGGCGCGGAAGGCTATGTCAAGGGCCACATCCACACCAACGAGCCGGATGAGCTGCTGGCAACGGTGGGCCGTTACGGCAAGATGCTGAAGACCAAAGTCGAGGATATGTCCGAGCAGCACACCGAGATTCTGGGCATGGCCGGAGCCACCGCCCGCGCCGAGGAGGAACTGCCGCCGTCGGGCCTGGTGGCGGTGGCGAACGGCTACGGGCTGGTCAAGCTGTTCCGCAGCCTGGGCGCGCGCATCGTCTCCGGCGGGCAGACTGCCAATCCCAGCGTGCAGGACATCGTGGACGCCGTTCGCAGTGTCAGCGCCGAGCGGGTGATCGTGCTGCCCAACAACAAGAACGTGCTGATGGCCGCCGAGAAGGCGATGGAGCTGATGGAAGGCCGCGCCGTGGTGATTCCCACGCGCACGCTGGGGCAGGGCATGGGCGCGGCCCTCGCTTTCCAGCCCGACATTCCCGCCGACGAGCTGAAGGAGGCCATGACCGAGGCTTCGCAGGCCGTCACCACCTTTGAAGTGACCCGCGCCAGCCGCACCACCAACATCACCACCAAGAAGGGCGAGACGCTCGACATTGCCGAGGGGGATGTGATTGGGTTGCAGGACGACGAACTGGTGCAGGCCGGAGGCAGCCCAGAAGACAGCGTACTGAAGATGCTGGGCGACGCTTACAGCGGGCAGGAGATCATCACCGTGTTCGGCGGGCCACAGAAATCGCAGGCCGATCTGGACGCTTTGGCCGGGCGCATCGGCGAGCAGTTCGGCTCAGCAGAAGTTGAGGCGCACGCGGGCGGGCCGGATCTGTATGACTATCTGGTGACTCTGGAGTAGCTGTAAATCTCAACCGACTGGGTATCAAGGAGACACCATGAAGGCGCAAACACTCGACTGGGCAATCCATAAGCTCCTGATTCTTTCCCTGATTTTGCTGAGCTTCCTGGCGCTGTCTGAAAGCGGCATGATCCTCTTCATTCTCACGGCAGGTCTGTTTTCGGGGCTGATCTACTTTCATCACAAGACGTATGGACCGCTAATTGCGGCTGGTGCGCCATTCAAGCCTCTTCGCATAGACGTGAAAAGCAGCCGGGAATAAATCAGGGCGATTCCAGACGGCGCATCGGGGGAGAAAAACCCTTGCTGCGCCGTTTCGCCTAGCCCATGCCTACGCCACACGGCGAATGTGCCGCCGCCTACGCTACCCGTACACTTCTATGCAGGTGAAGGCGACTAGCCCAAACCGAGCCGGGCCGCAGGCGCTGGGTTCTCCTCAAACGAAACCCCACCGTCAATCACTCGCCCGGTCGAACTCCACTGGCTCCATCGTCTAACGGTTTCAAGATGCCCGGTTGTCTGCCGGATGATACGGGTTCGATTCCCGTTGGGGCCGCCAAAGCACGAGACTACAGGGCCGACAGGTCACGGTTATTTTGCCCACCACTCCGGACAACCCCTGAGCGCATCTGCAAAGACTGCACCCTGGACCAGAGGCCAGCGCAAGCCCCTCTTTCTCGTGGCCGCCACTTGCCCTGAGTCTCTCCACGCACACTCCCTTGCTGGGCCGAAGAAGCCTCGGTTGTCTCTGGTGATGGCCCTATAAAGGCCTGGGTTCAACTCTCGCATCCGACTTCACCCCTTGCCCAGCCCACTTTTTTCAATCCTCAAGCAGGTTTCGTCCAGCAGTTAGGATTTCCCGTTGCCAACGGGAGGACGGCGGTGCAATTCCATCCAGCCTGCTCCACCCACCCCACCCTCAGAGGTCTTTTATGCTCCGGTATCCCAATCTGGTAGAGGAACGCGTCTCAGAAGCGCGTCAGTGTCAGTTCAAGTCTGACTCGGAGTACCAGCCTGGCGACAGGCGAAATCCAAAGATGGTGGGGGCGGCCCTTTACACCTCTTGCCCAGATCGGCGTTTCTTACGCCTGGGCCGGCGCACCGGGGGTATGGGTTCCCCCAGCTCGATTCTGACCACCCATCCCAGAGCCAGCCTGTAGCACCGACAACTGCGGATTTCACGGCCACACCTCAAGTCCCGCACATCAAGCACCACCCGTGGAACGGTAGCTCAGTGGATAGAGCATCTTGCCTTTGCTTCCAACTTGCCCATCTGCACGCCAGCCGGGCCGACTGTGAAGGCTGATCGACTGCAACTCAGAAGGTCGCGGGTTCAAATCCCGCCCGTTCCCCCACGTCTCTGGACTCAGCGCAATTGAACGGAGGGCAGCAGAAGCCCGCCTGATTTGGATTCAAAGAGGTCGCGGGTTCGGTCCCTGCCGTTCAGACCAATCAGACCGGAACACGCCATGGGGCATGTCCTCCTCCGGGAAAGCAAGGCAGTTCCGTGGAGGGCGTGGTGTAAAGGCCGCACGCTGCCCTGTGAAGGCAGAGGTTTTTGGGTTCGATTCCCACCGCCCTCCCCAAACCATGAACCGGTAGTTCAGATGGAAGAGCGCCTCGCTACGAACGAGAGGGGCGCAGGTTCGAGTCCTGCCCGGTTCACCACTCGGACAGTCAATCCGCCGTCCTGCACGCAGGAACTGGGAAGAAGGGGCGGCACCCGAAGAGTAAACATCTGGGCTTGTGGCGCAACTGGCGGCGCAACCCCCAACGTGGCAACAGGCTCAGGGGCGGCCCCTCGCCTTACTTGCTGGTCATTACGAAGGCTGACCCGCTCAAAGTTGCACGGGGAAGGTTGGGAGTTCGAGTCTCCCCATGTCCACCAACCGACACGCTTATGTGTCCCGTCGCCGCTGGCCGAAGTCCAGTCCGTCCGTCTCGCCCTGACACAAGGAGGGCATCAACCATGAAGAACCTGCTGAGCGTGATTAGCCCCAGGAAGCGCCGTCAGACCGAGCGGCTCAGCGTCCGTCAGGTCCGCAACAACGCGGGCGGATTCGTGTACACCGTCAGCGATGAGGGCCGCCTGACCCGCTTTCTGGTGCTGGGAACCGATGGCGGCACCTTCTACGCCGCCGAGCGCAAGCACACCGTCCAGCTCAGGAGTTGCACCTATGAATAGCGCGGGAGCAGCGTCCCAGACGATAAATCTTGACCTGCTCGCGTGGGGCGGTTTCTGCCATTCTCTCGCCTTCCTCCGCTCCCCCGCATCTCAAAAGCCCAGTGTCTCAATGCTGTCGTCACGCCTTTCATCATTTTCCCGAACCGATCACGCCTATCCAATTTCGCCAGACCAGTCTGGCGACTACTCTGGGATTCTCCCGCCAGGAGAGGTTTTTTCTGATTATGCAGGTGCAACTCCTGAGTCCAGGCCACCGATTTCGTGCGCGAGCTGGTGGCACGCGACGCCGCCCTGGCCCTGCGTGTGACCCTGGACGTCGTGCGCGGCAACCGTGCCCCCAGGCCCGATCCGGCGCTGCTGGTGCTGGCGCTGATCGCCAAGACCGCGCCCGACGCCGCAGACCGCAAGGCCGCCTGGGATGCGCTGCCAGAAGTGGCTCGCACCGGCACCATGCTGCTGCACTTCCTGGCCTTTGCCGACGCGCTGGGAGGCTGGGGCCGCCTGACCCGTCAGGGCATGGCCCGCGTGTACGAGGACGCCCCGCTGGAAAAGCTGGCGCTGTGGGCCGTGAAGTACAAGGCCAGAGGCGGCTGGAGCCAGGCCGACGCGCTGCGCAAGGCCCACCCCAAGACGGAGGACGCGGGCCGCAACGCCGTGCTGAAGTTCCTGGTGGACGGCGTGCTGCCGGAGGGTGTAGACGACACCGCCCTGCGTGTGATCGAGGGTCACCTGCTGGCACTGGAAGCGACTTCGGACGCTGCCGCTGCCGGGCTGATGAACGAATACGGCCTGCCCATCGAAGCCGTGCCGACGCACCTGCGCGGAGCCGGGGTCTACCGCGCCGCGATGGGGACCAACGGCCTGACCTGGCTGCTGCGGAACCTGGGCAACCTGGGCCGTGTGGGCGTGCTGAACGTGAATGACCGCGACATCGTGCAGGAAATCGTGGACCGCGTGACCAACGCGCAGGCGCTAAAGCGTGGGCGCATTCACCCGCTGGATGCCCTCAAGGCGCACCTGATCTACGGACTGGGGCGCGGCGTGAAGGGCAAGGGCAAGTGGGTGCCGGTGCCACAGGTGGTGGACGCGCTTCAGGATGCGTTTTACCTGGCCTTCGGGGCCGTGCAGCCTGCGGGCAAGCGCGTTCTGCTGGGGCTGGACGTGTCGGGCAGTATGGGCATGGGCCAGGTGGGCGGCGTGCCGGGCCTGACCCCGCTATTGGGAACGGCGGCGATGGCACTGGTCACCGTCCGCACCGAACCCACCTACCTGGCGCTGGCCTTCAGCTCGGCAGGCGGTGGCTACGGCGGACGCTGGGGCGGCGGCACCCCCGGCCTGACCCCGTTGACCCTCAGCCCCCGTCAGCGCCTGGACGACGTGGTGGCGGCCATGCAGAAGATTCCGTTGGGCGGCACCGACTGCGCCCTGCCGATGCTCTGGGCGGCCAGGCAGGGGGTGGAAGTGGACACCTTCGTGGTCTATACCGACAACGAGACGCGGAGTTCGTTGACGTGCGCGGGGTCTTCGAGCATTCGGGGAGAGGCTTTACGCCAGACGCTGTCGTATTGCACCTGGGTGCCGTAAAGCTGGGGCAGATTCTGGGCCAGCCGCACACGGTCCGTCAGGTAGGCGAAGTTCCGGTCCTCGCTCTGGGTAGACTTCTGCTGCACGATCAGATCGAGGATGCAGGCTTGCAGCGCCGTCTTGGCGTCGGCGTGTTGGGCCAGAAGCCAGGCATTAAAAGCCAGTTCGGCGTCCGCGCGGTTGGTGCTGGGCCAGCCGAACTGGCGCAACGTGGTTTGCAGCCAGGCGGTGGACTCGGCGTCCACCACCCTCAGATCCCGCGCCCCGGACTGACCCAGGCGGCTGGCCTGATCCTGCTCCACCAGATGGCCCGCCTCATCATCCAGCCGGTCAAGCTGCGCCCCGGTCAATGGCATGTTGAGGACGGCTTTCGTGGTGAACGGCTGGCAAACCAGGTTTACGGTCACCGGGCGCTTCAGGCCGGGCGGCGGAGTCCGGGCAGGCAGATTGGCCTGAGCCTGGGCCAGCGTTTTGGCCAGCGGGGGCAGCTCCAGTTCGGCGCGGCGGGCTTCCACGTTCGTCTCATCTTCGATGGGCAGGGGAACGGCCCTGCCGCCCCGGAAGGTGTAGAGCGTGCCGTAGCGCTGGCGCAGGTCCAGCCGGTTCAGGCCCCGGTCGATCAGCGACGCGGCAACGGTGCGCCCGTCTGGCGAGGTAGCCGCCGCCAGCGCTGCCTGCCCCGCGCAGTACTGAAGTCGGCCATCCCCCAGCAGTCCCACAAAAGAGCCGCGCAGCGCAGGATCGGCGGGCCAGCCGTAGGCGGCCAGCAGGCGACCCAGGTAAGCGCTCGTTTCCTGGCTCAGGCGCTCTATCTCGCCCAGTTCCTCAGCCGTCGGCGGGCGCTTGGTCAACGGCCTGAACAGGCGTTCGTTTTGCAGATTGTAGGCCACCGTCGTGGCCTGGACCGCCTTTACCAGTGCCGGAGGAAGAGGCCGTGAGACGGGCGCGACCAGCGCGGCACATTCGGCGGCATCAGGGATACCGTTCAGGCCAGCCTGCGCCAGCGCCGATCCCAGACCGCAGAGGAGGGTGAGGGTCAACCATTTCCGTAAGACACCTGTTTGCATGGGGACGCTCCTATCATGTACGCGTTGCCAGCCTGAGCCTGTTCTCGATCATTCCACGAAAATATCCAGCGGCAAAAAGGCGCTGACCGTGTAGTTCGGCGCGTCTACCACCTGACTGATCTTGAGGTCCACGCACGCGCTGGACAGCACATACGCCTGTTCCAGACTCAGGCCGCGTGCCGTCAGCCGCCGCAGCAGAGCGCGCAGGGCGATGCGGGCCGCCGCCATCAGGTCAGGATCGTGGCCGGTGGCAGCGTGCCAGCGCGAGCTTGTGCCGCCGTGTGTGGGCGTGATGAACTCGGGCGTGGTCAGGCCCGCGCCCCGCTCCAGACCGACGCGCAGCGTGATCTGCCCGGCCATCTCGATCCCCGTTCCCGACAGTTCGCCGTCGCCCTGCGCCGCGTGCAGGTCACCCACTGAGAGCAGCGCGCCAGGAACTTCGATGGGCAAAAACAGCGTGCTGCCCGCCACCAGTTGCCGGATGTCCATGTTGCCGCCCACCTGCCGGGGCGGCGCGGTGGGCTGCGGGCCGTCCGCACCGGGCGCGACGCCGATCACGCCGGGAAAGGGAGCGAGGGGCAGGCGAATGCCGGGCAGAAAATCCGCGTGCGTCCCCGCCCGCAAATCCCAGAGGTGGGTGTGAGGCTGCAAGCCTTCCCCAGCCAGCACGGCGTCCAGCAGGCCGATTCCGTCCGGGCGGCAGGCGGTCCAGCCCCAGGCGGCGGGCCGGACTTCCAGAATGTCGATCTTCAGGGCGTCGCCAGGCTCCGCACCCTCCACGAAGACCGGACCAGTCAGCGGGTGGCCGCGCGGGCCGTCCCTGGCCGGCACAGCGTCGGCACGAATCAGGACCTCAAGTTCGGCGGGAGCCGCCAATTCACCGCCGAGCACCCGCCGCGCTATCCCACCGTCCGAGGCGTCCAGCGTGTCGCAGGTGAGGGTGTCGCCGGGCTGCACGCTCAGCGCAGGCGGCAGCGCCCGGTCCCAGACGGTGTGGATGTGATCGGCACTCAGATGATGGTCAGCCATGCGGACCAGGCTACCGATATTCTGGGCGGCGATGCCTGATCCACACGCCGCCCTCCCCTTTTCCGCCGCCGTTCACCCGGAGGCCCGAGCCGCCGCGCGCCTGACCTGGGATTCGCGCGAGGCCGGACCCGACGTGGCCTTTGTCGCCCTGCCCGGCGAGACGATGCACGGCAACCGCTTCGTGGAGGCGGCGCTGGCGGCGGGCGCACCCTTCGTTCTTACCGATCTGGACGCGGCGCGCGCCGTGCGGGTGGACGACGCCTGGGCCGCCCTGCGAACCTGGGCGCAGGCCGAGCGGGCGAGGAATGGGCGGGTCATCGGCATCACCGGCAGCGCGGGCAAGACCACCGCCAAGGCGTATGCGGCAGCGGCGCTGGACGCCCACTTCATGCCGGTGTTCAACACCCAGCCCGCCATCGCCTGCTTTCTGATCGAGTTCGGGGCCTCCGCGCGCCCGCTGGTGGTGGAGATGGGGATTGACCGCCTGGGCGAGATGGCCGAACTGGTGGAACTGGTGCGCCCGGACGTGGGCGTGATCACGGCGATTGGCCCGGCGCATCTGGAGGGGCTGGGCAGCATCGAGAACATCGTGCGCGAGAAGGGCAAGATTTTAGGGCGGGCACGTGGGCTGGTGGGCGCGCAGGCTGCGCCGTTCTATCCAGAAACACAGTATCCGGGCGTGGAGGGGTACGGCTTCGGGGACGTGACGCACGCCGGGCAAAGTCTGGAGGTCACTCCGCAGGGCGCACACTTCACCTTCGAGGGTGTGGAGGTCCATCTGCCCCTCGCTGCCCGCGTGCAAGCCGAGGCCGCCGTGCTGGGGCTGCTGCTGGCGCGGGAAGCGGGTCTGGATTTGACGCAAGCGGCGGCGAGACTTTCCGCCGTCAGCGTGCCGGGGGGCCGCTACCGGGTCCATACGGGGCGTTTCACGGTCATCGACGACGCCTACAACGCCTCGCCGGTGGCTGTTTCTGCCGCGCTGGACGCCCTGCACGGTCTGCCAGGCCGCCGCATCAGCGTGCTGGGGCGCATGCTGGAACTGGGCGAAACCGAGCGCCGATTGCACGCGCAGGTGGGCCAGGAGGCACGGGCCAAGGCGGACCTGACCTACGGCGTGGGCGCGTTCGCCGCCGAACTGGGCGAGCGGGCGTTTGCCACCGTGCCGGAACTGACTGCCGCTCTGCTCGAGGAAGTCAGGGACGGCGACGTGGTGCTGGTCAAGGCCAGCCGGGGCATCTCGTGGACACCTGAGCAGCGGGCGCAGGCGGGCGTGGGGCTGGACGTGGTGGTGGACGCCCTGCTTCAGTTGCGGGACGGGACCAGGGACGATGGCGCTGGAAACTGATCTAGGTACGTCAGCGCCCGCTCCCACGCGCCCGGTGGGAAATAACCGGGGGCGGCGTGATCGTTCTCCGCGCAGAACTCGGCCATTGGCACGGTGATGTCGGCCACCCCGCCCTGCCAGTACGGGGCGTAGGCGGCGTGGTGGCGGCGCAGCAACCCGGCCTCGGACACGTAACCCTGGGCGTCAAAGGCAGTGGTGCCGTCGGTCACGTAGACATGGCTGCCGTCGAAGCCGGGGGTGGGGTAGATAAAGCGGGGCCGGTAGCCCGCCTGCGGATAGGTGTCCAGAAACGCGAAGGCCAGGATCTGACACGCGCCCGCCGAGAAAAAGGCGATGTCCGGGCGCTGGTAGCTCAGGCGCGCGCTGTCGAACTGATCGCGGGTCCGGGCAAAGACGGTGATGGGCTGCCTCATGTGCCTGAGCCTAACGCCGGGAACAATGGTTTCCATGCGCCGCTTCCTCACCCTGTCTTTGGGACTGCTGCCGCTGGTGGCCTGCGCCCCGGCCCCGACGCAGCCTCAGCCCACTCGGCCGCCTCCTGTCGCCACGCCCGCTGACCCCGGTTTCCGGGCAGCCTTTTCCCGCGAGGGCGTGGCCTGGGTGGCGAGCGGGCGGGCCTGCGTGGCGCGTGCGCCGTCATACCGCGTGAGCTGCCCCAAGCTGCCCCCAGCGGTGGACGTGGGCTGGAACGGCGGCGACGCCTGGGCCGCCATTCCGGGCCTGGGCGCGGTGATCACGCTGGACCGTGCCGCGCAGACGGTGGCGGTGGGCCGGGTGGTGGCCCTGAGTGGCACCCGCGCCTACCGCGAGGACGGCACCGCCGTGAACTATGCAGGCGTGGCGGTCCGGGGCGTGATCGGTGCTCCGTCGGCTGCCATCACGGGCGGGGGCGGCCAGGATTACGTGCTGCTGGGCGGCAAACTGATCCGGGTGACGGACGGCGCGGTGCTGGAAAGCGGCGCGGGGGTGTATCTGCGGGCCACCCCCAGCGGCGCGAGATCAGCGGACGTTCCCGGCGTCATGGCCGACTTCGGCAGCTACCGCCTGGCGAACGGCACCCTGGAGCGGCTGGACGCGGCGGGCGGCGTGGTGGGCCGCGCGGCGCACGGGCCGGGAGGCGTCGGACTGGTGGGAAGCGATGTGGTGACGGTCAGCCCGCTGGGTCAGATCCGAGTGTTCGGGATGGACCTGCGGGAACGGTCATGAGAGGCGTTCAAACTGGATTGAAAATGTCCAGCCGTGACCGTTCACACCTGTCTGTCAGGTGGGCAACATGAATGGCGGCAGACGATTTCTGGGCCACTTCGTCCCGCAGGCCAGTTCGCCTGGGGGCGTGCACTTTTCGCTCAGGACATCCTCACACACTTCTTAGAAGAGATGTTTTCCGGTGACCCCCCCTGTTCCTGCCCAGAGGGTGGCAAGGCGGCTGCCGGATGCCCTGGCTGGAGCGGCAGCCGCCCGACGTACCCGCGTTTTGCCGTGTCAGAGTTCGGTAAGCGCCGGAATGGTTGCATGGGGGGCCGATGGTGGCCACAGCCCCTGGTCGTCCGGTCCACCGCTTTTCGCCTCTTTTTCCCGTCTGGAACAGCTCCCGCCAGATAAGTGCCTGGTAAAACCCACCCTGATCTGGAGGGAGAATGTCTAGTTTCGTACAACGTCTGCTCAGTCCACGGCCTGCCGCGCTCGGCGTGGAAATCGGGACCAGCGCCATCAAGGTGGTGTCGCTGCGGGCCGGTTCGCCGCCCTCGCTGCTGCACGCCGTGATGACGCCCACGCCCATCGGCAGCATGCAGAACGGTCTGGTCGTCGAACCCCAGGCGGTGGCCACCGAGCTGCGTCACCTGCTGGCCGAACACCGCATCACCACGCGCTATGCCGTGACCGCCGTGCCCAACCAGTCAGCGGTCACGCGCAACATCATGGTGCCCAAGATGGACCGCAAGGACCTTCAGGAAGCCATCAAGTGGGAGGCCGAGCGCTACATCCCGTACCCGATTGACGACGTGAGCCTGGATTTCGACGTTCTGGACGATCCGGCCACCATCCCCGAGAACGGGCAACTGGAAGTGGTGATCGCCGCCGCACCTACCGAGGCGGTGGTCCGGCAGATCGAGGTGCTGCGGCTGGCGGGGCTGGAACCCACCGTGATCGACCTCAAGAGCTTCGCGGCCCTGCGCGCCCTGCGCGGCAACCTGCTGGGCGAACACCTGACCAAAAGGACGCTGACCGGCACCAACTTCACCGAATCCGGCGAGGTCGCGCTCGTGCTGGAGATCGGCGCGAGCAGTTCGGTGATCAGTCTGGTGCGCGGCGACCGCGTGCTGATGGCGCGCAACGTCAACGTGTCCGCCGACGACTTCACCACCGCACTGCAAAAAGCCTTTGGTCTGGACTTCAGCACCGCCGAGGACGTCAAGCTGGGCTACGCCACGGCGACCACCCCCACCGAGGACGAGGAGGACCTGCTGAACTTCGACATGGCCCGCGAACAGTACAGCCCGGCGCACGTGTTCGAGGTGGTGCGCCCGGTGCTGGGCGACCTGGTCACCGAGATCCGCCGCTCGCTGGAGTTCTACCGCGTCCAGAGCGGCGACGTGGTCATCGACCGGACCTTTCTGGCCGGGGGCGGCGCGAAACTGCGCGGCCTGGCGGCGGCCATCAGCGACGCGCTGGGCTTCCGGGTGGAAATCGCCAGCCCGTGGCTGACCGTGCAGATCGATCAGGCGGGGATGGACCCCGGCTACCTCCAGACCAACGCGCCCGAGTTCACGGTGCCGCTGGGGCTGGCGCTGCGGGGGGTGGCTGGCCGTGGTTGAAATCAACCTGCTGCCCGCGCAGTACCGCATGCAAGCGGCCCCCAGCGCGTGGCGCTACGCCACCTTCGCCCTGATTCCGCTGACGGCGGCGGCTATTTTAATTCCCGAGGTGATCACCGCCACCCGCGTGGGCGACCTGAACCGCGCCCTGGACGCCCTGAACGGCGAGATTGCGGCGCTGACCCCGGCCAAGCGGGAGTTTGACACCCTGACGGCAGAGGCCCGTGCGCTGGAACAGGTCACGGCCATTGCCGGGCAGCTCCGGGCAGGCAAGAGCTACTGGACCAACGATCTGGCCGCCTTCACCTCACAACTTCCGGGCGACGGCAGCGTGGCGATCAACACGCTGACCATCCGCACGCTGGGCGCGGGCAACCTGAGCACCTTGCAGGGAGGCGGCATCTATATGGGCAAGGCGGTCACGCGCGAGATCGACCTGAGCGGCACCGCGCGCAGCCAGCAGGCCGTGGTGAACTTCCTGAACCTGTACGAGGACAACCCCAATTTCGGCGTGAACTTCAAGTCCCTGCAAAACGGCGCGCAGGACGAGGGGTCAGGCGGCGCAGCCGGTGCCAGCAAGTCGTACACCTTCACGGCCAGCGTCGGGATCGTGGGCGCGCTGCCAGCGGACACTGGAACGCCAGCGGACAACGAAACGCCAGCGGCGGCGCAACCTGCACCGGCAGCCGCGCCGGCACAAGGAGCGGGCCGTGTCAACTAAACTCTCTCCCAGAAATCTGTTCCTGATCGTGCTGGCCGTGTGCCTGCTGGTGCTGGCGCTGTGGTTCGTGCTGCGCTTCCAGCCACGGCAGCAGCAGATCACGGAGCTGCAAAGTCAGGCCGAGCCGCTGCAAACCCGCGTGGACACCATGCGCGCTGCGGCTCAGCGCCTGCCCGCGCTGCGCGAGAGCGTCGCTAGGCTGCGGACCGATCAGCAGGAATTCGTGACCGCCCTGCCCCAGGCCGCCAACTTCGGCGCGGTTCTCGATGGGCTGCGCCGCACCACGGCGGCCACCGGGGCCACCCTGAACACCTTTGCGGTACAGGGGGGCGGGGCGGACAGTGGGCTGCCCGGCGGCGTACGGCCCATCGGCCTGAGCCTGGGCGTGTCCGGCAAGTTTGCCCAGATATTTGAGACCCTGCGCGCCGTGGAGACCGCCGGACGCTTTACCACCGTCAACAACGTGGCGCTGCAACTGCCTGCTGCGACCAGCTTCGATCCCGAATTACAGGGCACCCTGGGCCTGACCGTCTACACCTTCGACCCGGCCCAGGCCAGCGCGCAGGCAGAGGGCGGCACCCCACAAGCGCCGGAAGCGGCCCCCAGCGCCCCAGGAGGAACCCAGTGACCCGCGCGCCCCTCAAACTCTCCCGCGAAATGAAACTGCTGCTGCTGTTGCTGCTGCTGGTGGCGCTGCTCGGCGCGTGGTACGTCTGGACCAACAACCGGAGCGTGGCGGCCCTGGCCACGTCAGGCGCAGCGCCTTCCAGCGCAGGGACCGGCGAGACCGGCAGGGAGGCGGGCGCATTCCCCAGCACCGGCGACACCGCTCCTGATCCTGACCCTGGGGCAGGCACGGTCCCCAGCGGCACAGTCCCCAGCGGCACAGTCCCCAGCAGCACAGTCCCCAGCGGCAGCACGTCGGCCAGCAGTGACGGCGCAGCCAGCGGCACGCCCACTACAGGCGACAGCAGGACTGAGCCAGGCAGCGCGGCAGCCGACGGCGCGGGAACAGGAACGGCGGCAACTGCCACTGCGGAAACTGGCCCATCTGCGACGGGCACCGCCGGAGCGGGTCTGGCCGCAGGCGCAGGAACGGGGCAGGATACGGTTCCCCTCACGCCGGACGCGCCGCTGTCCGGCGTGAGCGGTCCAAACGGCACGGCTACGGGCAATGCAGGCAATGCGGGCGCGCTGGCCGTGCAGCCCAATCGGCCCGTGGACATTGAAGTCATTCCGCCCTTCCCCACCCCTGAGGTGCCCAGCAGACAGGGCAGCGCGGCCACCCCCGCCGGCATCAACCCCCAGGCCAGCGTTGCCAGCGTGCCGCGCAACAATCCCTTCCGGCCCCTATCGCTGGACCGCAGCAGCGTCCAGGACAGGTCTGCTGCGGCTTCCACGTCGGGCCTGACAGGCAGCGGCTCACCATCCAACACCCAGTCCAACACCCAGTTTGGTTTCCAGGCCAGCACCCCCGGCGGCAGCGTACAGACCACGCCGATCACCCCCAGCAATGCCGCACCGCTGGCGATCAGCCCGGTTCCCGGCGCGGGCAGCAGCACCGGCGTCTCATCGGGCAGCCTGAGCGGCCTGCCCACCCTTCCCGGCGCGGACAGCACCGGCCTGGGCAATCCCAGCGGGGGCCGCTCCGGCGCTGGCCTGGACAGCCCAGGTAGCGGCGTCACGTCCGGCAACGCCATCCCCGGCGGCAGTGGCAACACGGTGGATGACAGCACTGGAGTTGGCAACACGGTGTCTGGTAACACGGTGTCTGGCAGCGCGCCGGGCCGCACCATCTCCGGAACCAGCGGCGATTCTGGCGTGACCGTGCTCGGTGGCAGCGGGACCACGGGTTCCAGCACAGCCGCCTCCAGGAACCCCAGCGGCATAGGCAACCCGGCCCAGACCAATACACAGCCCACTGCACTGGCCAGCCCACAGGGCGGCGTGGTCATCACCGCGCCCGAGCCGCCCAAGCCTATCGTGCCGCCCATCGCCGGAATGAACGTGCCCAGCGTGACCCGCGTTTCCGTCACGCCATCCGGGGCAGCGCCCGGCACCGCGAACGGCGCTGGCAGCCGCATCGGCTCAGACACAATGGCGACCGCCACCCCCGTTCCCGGCACCCCGCAGGTCATCGCCTCGCTGGGCCAGGGCGCGGGCGCAGGGGACGGGGCGCAGGCCGCCGCCAGTCAGCTCGATCAGTTCGTGCAGAAACGGCAACTGGTATTCAATGCCGCCGTGCTCGGTCCCATCAACACCGCCATCTTCCGGGGCCAGGACGGCTACGCGGTCGTCGCCGTGGGCCAGACCCTGCCCGATTCTCAGGTCAGGGTCAGGGAAGTGAACGCCACCACCGCCGTGCTGAGCCTGGGCAATGACCTCAAAATTCTCGAACTGGACCAAAGGTGAGCCAAACCATGATGAACCGTTACGCCCTCCTGCTGACCGCCACACTTGGCATGGCCGCCGCGCAAAATATCCCCGCCGCCCCTCTCAGGGCTGGCACTCCCAGCACGACTCCGTTTCAGGAAAGCTCGTCAACGGAGATCAGTACCGTGAGAAGCGCCGCACGAGATCCCAATCTCACCAATGCCCGCATCACGGTCAACATGGGGACGTACGTTGGCCCTCTCTCGACGCTGCTGGCAGGTATTGCCACCAGCGCAGGCTATGAAGTGGTCTTCAACTTCAATGTTGACGCGCTCGCACTGATCAACGGTGAAATCGTTACCTCGGCAACCGCCAGCGCTGGTGCGGCACCCGTGGCCAATGTTCCTCAAGGTGCTCCGAACGCTCTGATTGCCTATGCCTCGCCCATCGGCAAACCGCAGGAGCTGGCGGCCAAACCCGTGGTCCATAATTTCGTCGGTAAACCGTTCAATGAAGTCTGGCCCCTGTTGATGGACGTCTACGAACTGAATTACGAGGTCATCAAGCTGGGTGGTGGCAACATCTTAAGAATCAGCCAGCGCCCTCGTCAGCTCTCCGTCGTCCTGAGGTACACCACTGCTGCTGCGGCCCGTGAGAAGGCTACGGAGTTCTTCGGTGAAGCAGCCTACAATGATGAAGATTACATTGATAACGATGGAAACAAGCGCACGCGCAAACTTTTTGCTGGATACAGATTACCCGACACCTTGAAAATTCTTGCCGACACCGAGAACAACCGCCTGATCGTGGGCGGCACCAGCGAACAGACCGACAAGGTCCGCAGCTTCATCTCCACCATCGACATTCCCAAGTCGGCTGCTTCCACCACCGCTCAGGGACAGACGATTTACACCACCAAGAGTAGTCCGGTTGATGTAGGAGCAATTCTCCAAAGTCAGTTTCCTGCCCTCAAGGCAACTCCCATCGGCCAGACTGCCCGTGTGGTCATCACCGGACCTCAGCCTGATCTGGACGCGGCCCTCAAGCTGCTGGCCGAGGTAGATCAGCCCGCCCCAGCCGCAGCCAAGCCTGCCGCCATCCCCGTCGCCCAGCGCGTGTACAGCGTCAATGGCCGCCAGGAGGACGTGGTGGACCTGCTGGGCAGGCAGTATCCGGGGCTGAACGTCTCGCCGGTGGGCAGCACCGGGCAGGTGGTCGTCAGCGGTCCAGAGGACCAGCTCAGCGAGGCCCTTAAACTGCTGGCGCAGGTAGACCGCCCCGTGAGCGCCGCACCGGACCCCAAGTCGGGGGTCCAGGTCTACGCTGCCAGGGGCAAGTCCGACGACGTGACCAGGTTCCTGGCCGCGCAGTATCCGGGCCTGAAAGTCACGCCCGTGGGCACCACCGAGCGGCTGGTGATCAGCGGCCCGCAGGACCAAGTGAACGCCGCGCTGGCCCTGCTGGATCAGGTGGATGTGGCCGCGCCGGTGGCCGCCAGCACCGTGCAGCAGGTCTTCACGCTGGTCAACGCCAGCGCCGAGGAGGTCAAGGCCACCCTGGAAGGCACCCTGTCGCGGGACGTGACCTCCACCAATCTGGTCTCCAACGCCACGCTGATCAGCCCGGTCACCGGGCAGCCCTACACCAGCGGTCCACTCGCCAACGTGCCGCTGCAACCCCAGACCACGGGCGCTGCTCCGGCGGACAGCGCGGCCACCGCAGCGGCCCAGCCCCCCACCATCATCGCCGACAAGCGCACCAACACCCTCATCGTGCGCGGTACGCTGGATCAAGTGGCACAGATCGCCGAGCTGATCCCGCAACTGGACCAGAAGGTGCCGCAGATCAACGTGCAGGTCCGTATTCAAGAAATCACCGAGACGGCGGCCCGCAGCCTGGGCATGGACTGGAAGATCGGTTTCGGCGGCTTCCAGGTCTCGGCGGGCAGCGGTGGCCTGGGCGCGGCCTTCAACCCCACCCAGAGCCTGATGGGCTTCAACCTGGGCGCGACGCTGAACACCCTGCAAAACCAGGGCCTGTCCAAGAGCGTCTACGACGGCGCGATCACCATGCAGAGCGGTCAGCGTTCCCTGAGCAGCGAGGGCCAGACCCAGAACGCCTCGGCCACGGCGGCGGCCAGCGTCAAGTCCGGCGGACGGCTGGAACTCAACATTCCCTCGGCGGCGGCCAACGTGCCCGGTATCCAGAAACAGATCGACTACGGCGTCAACCTGGATTTCTACAGCCCGCAGGTGGCCCCGGACGGCTCTATTACCATGCGCGTGCGCGGCCAGGTCAACGATCTGACCACCCCCATCACCGCCTCCACGTTGCCGAACCTGCTCCAGTTCGCCAACAGCGAGGCCCAGACCACGCTGACCTTCAAGAGCGGCGAAACGTTGCTCCTGAGTGGCCTGCTGAAGACCAAGGAAACCCGCAACAACGACGGCGTGCCGTTTCTGTCCAGCCTTCCCGTGATCGGCGGCCTGTTCGGCAAGGAGACCACCAAGAAAGAGCAGACCCAACTGCTGGTGGTGATCACCGGGAACATCGTCAAGTAATACGGACCCCGTTTGTTTCGTGGATGAGTCGGGCATGAATCTGGACAGCGCCGATTCATCCACGTCACGTCCGAGACCCGTTTTTCTCCTGCTCGCTGTCTTGTCCAGAGCAGCGCCCATGAGGACGCTTGGACGCCCCCTCGGATTTCCAGGTGTTTCCAACACCTTCCAATCGGATTCCGTATAACGTCAAACCACCAATCCGCTGCCCCCCTCCCACGACTGGAGGGGGGCTTTTCTATTGACCACTTCCCTGCCCTCCCCTGTTTGGGCATGGCCGACGGATGCGCGCCTGGGGGGCGCTACAGTCACCGATATGAGGTATCTGACCGCTGGAGAATCGCACGGGCCGCAACTGACGGCCATCATCGAGGGGGTGCCGTCGGGGCTGCCGCTGGGCAAGGGCGACATCGACCCGTGGCTGCGGCGGCGGCAAGGCGGCTACGGACGCGGGCGGCGTATGGTGATTGAAACCGACGAGGCCGCGATCCTGTCCGGCGTGCGGGCGGGGCGGACCACCGGAGCGCCGATTGCGCTGGTCATTGAGAACAGGGATCACCGCAACTGGACCGAGATCATGTCGCCGGAGCCGGGCGGCGAGCCGCGCAAGAAGGCCTTGACCGACGCCCGCCCCGGCCACGCGGACCTGACCGGCGGCATCAAGTACCGCCACAAGGACCTGCGCGACGTGCTGGAACGCGCCAGCGCCCGCGAGACGGCGGCCCGCGTGGCGGTGGGCAGTGTGGCTCTCAAGCTGCTGGAAGAACTGGGCATTCAGGGCGCGAATTACGTGTCCAGTCTGGCCGGAATCGAGACCAAACAGGACTTTAGCTGGGACGCTCTGGAGGCCATCGAGGACAGCGATCTGCGGACGCCGGACGCCGACGCCGCCGAAATGATGCGGGGGCGCATCGACGCGGCCAAGAAGGACGGCGACACGCTGGGAGGCATTCTGGAAGTGCGCTTCCGGGGCTTGCCGGTGGGTCTGGGCAGCTTCGTCCACTGGGACCGCAAGCTGGACGGGCGCATTGCCCAGGCGTGCCTGAGCGTGCAGGCCATGAAGGGCGTGGAAATTGGGCGGGCCTTCGACAATGCCGTGAAAGCCGGGAGCGGCGTGCATGACGCCATCCATTACCGGGACGGCAGCTACGCCCGCGACACCAACGGCGCGGGCGGCCTGGAAGCGGGCATGACCAACGGCGAGGAGCTGGTGGTGCGGGTGGCGATGAAGCCGATTGCCACGCTGATGAAGCCGCTGCCCACGGTGAACGTCGTGTCGCACGAGGCGTCCGACGCGGCCCGCGAGCGCAGCGACACCACCGCCGTCCCGGCTGCCGGGGTGATCTTGCAATGCGTGATCGGCCTGGTGATCGCCGACGCCATTCAGGAAAAATTTGGCGGCGACACCCTGACCGAGTTGCAGGAACGGGTGGCGGCGGCGCGGGCCTACACGCAGGCATACTAGCCGGTATGGGTCAGGCTGCGCCGCCGTCATCTCCCTCCGGACCAGTCCTCGCGGGCGTGGCCGAATGCGTGGACCACGAGCTTCGGACCATGCTGGCCGCTCCGCCTGAGTCGCCAGACCGTGCCTTTGTTACCCCGCTCACAGGCGAGTCCTCTAGACTGTCCCCCATGTTGGGAACGGGCCTGATCGAACGCCCAGTCGACTGGGTGGCGCTGGCAGGCTTCATGGGAACGGGAAAAAGCCGTGTGGGCTGGGAGCTGTCGCGCGCCCTGGCGCTGCACTTCGTGGACACCGACAAGCTGATCACCCGCGTGGTGGGCAAGAGCATCCCCGAGGTCTTTGAGCAGGAGGGCGAGGGCTATTTCCGCTCCTGCGAGGCCGAGGTGGTGCGCCGCGTGTCCCGGCTGGAACACGCCGTGATCAGCCTGGGCGGCGGCACATTCATTCACGAGGACAACCGCCACGCGCTGCTGGAACGCGGCCCGGTGGTGGTGTTGTGGGCCACGCCCGAAACGGTGTATCAACGCACCAAGCGCAGTGACCGCCCGCTGCTGCGCGCCGAAGACCCCCTGGGCCGCATCCGTAGCCTGATGGACGAGCGCGAGGGCGTGTACCGCGAGGGCACCATCCATGTCCACAGCGACGGACGCCCCTCCGAGGAAATCGTGGAGGAGATCATTGAACGCCTGTGGGCCTGGTCCGACGCCTATCACGCCTGGGCCGAGGCCCCCCAAACTGTGGCGGACTGAGGGGTGCGCCGAATCGAAGTCGGTGGGGCGCAGCCGTACGGAGTGGAGGTGGGCGAGGGTTTACTGTCCCGCCTGCAAGTCCCGCAGGGACAGACCGCGCTGATTCATCCGGCAGACCTCCCCCCTCAGTTCGCGGAGACGGTTCAGGCCAGCCTGTGCCCCACGGTGACCATCGAGGTTCCGGCCCGCGACGACTGCAAGACGCTGGAGGTCTTGAGCGGCGTGCTGTCCAAACTGGCCGCCGCCAACATTCCCCGCGACGGCGCAGTGGTGGGCCTGGGCGGCGGCGCGGCCACCGATCTGGCCGGGTTTGCCGCCGCCAGCTACCTGCGCGGCGTGGCCTTTTACACGCTGCCCACCACCCTGCTGGGCATGGTGGACGCGGCGGTGGGCGGCAAAACCGGCGTCAACCTGCCCGAGGGTAAAAATCTGGTGGGTGCTTTTCATCCCCCGCAGGCCGTGTGGTGCGACACCGACACGCTGGCAACGCTGCCGGATGCCGTGTTCCGCGAGGGCGCTGCCGAGGCCTACAAGCACGGATTGATCTCTGATCCCAGTTTGCTGGAACGGGTGCTTTCGCCCCAGTTCAGGCCCGGCGGCGCGAATCTGGAAGACACCCTGGCCGACGCGATTGCCGTCAAGGCCGGAGTGGTGACCCGTGACCTGACCGAGCAGGGCGAGCGGGCGTATCTGAACTTCGGCCACACGCTGGCGCACGCGCTGGAGGCGGTCACGGGTCACGCGGTCACGCACGGCGACGCGGTGGGCTACGGGATGCACTACGCCGCCCTGCTGTCCCGCGCAATGGGCGGCGCGGACCTGACGCCGCACACGCTGGCTTTTCTCAAGTGGCAACAGCCCAGACCCCTGCCCCCGCTGACTTTTGACGCGGTGATGCCCTACATGGCCCGCGACAAGAAAGCCGATTCGCAGGGCGTGCGCTTCGTGCTGCTGTGTGATCTGGCTCAGCCGTACCTGACGCGGGTGCCAGAAGACGTTTTGCGGGGGGCATTTGGGGAATGGCAGACGGCGGTGGGTGACGCAGACTGAGCCAGCAGCCCTGCGGTCACATCCCCTGCGCTACCCTCCTGCCATGCTGCTGATCCTCAACGGCCCCAACCTCAACCGCCTGGGCCTGCGTGAACCGGGCGTCTATGGCCCGCAGACCATCGAGGACCTAGAGCGCCAGTGCGAGGCGTGGGGCGCAGAGCTGGGCGAGACCGTCACCTGCCGCCAGAGCAACTACGAGGGCCAGCTTCTGGAGTGGATTCAGGAGGCGCAGGAGCAGGGCTTCATGGGTATCGTGATCAATCCCGGCGCGCTCACCCATTACAGCTACGCCCTGCGTGACGCCATCTCCGGCCAGCCTCTGCCGGTGGTGGAAGTGCATATCAGTAACGTGGACGCCCGCGAGGAGTTCCGGCACAAATCCGTGACGGCGGCGGTGTGCAGGGGCAAGATCAGCGGCCTGGGCTTTGTCGGTTACCGTTTAGGGATGGAATATCTGATCGAGATGGGCACCGGGGCAGACGCGTGAGCTGGCAGCCTTACGCCGCGCAGCCGGACAGCACCGTAACTGGAACGCTGCTCCAGTGGGAGGGCGTGGGCGACGCCAACCACGCCGCGCGCACGGTGCTGGCGTGGCTGCCCCCATCGTATGAATCACAGCCGGAAAAGCGCTATCCGGTGGTCTACTTCCACGACGGACAGAACGTCTTCGACGCGGCCATCAGTTACAACATCAGCGAGTGGGGGGCCGACGAGACGCTGACCATGCTGGCGGCGGAGGGGCTGGAGGCCATCGCCATCGGCATTCCCAACGCCAATGAGCGGCGCTACCACGAATACAGTCCGGTGCGGCATCCCGGATTTCCGCCGGAAGTGGAGGGAGGCGGGGGCGGCGACGATTACCTGGACTTCCTGATCCATACCATTAAGCCGCTGGTGGACGACAACCTGCGGACCCTGCCGGACGCCGCGCACACATCGCTGATCGGCTCCAGCATGGGCGGCCTGATCAGCCTGCACGCCCTGCTCACGCGCCCGGAGGTCTTTAGCGGCGCGGGCGTGATGAGTCCGGCGTTCTGGGCCTGCGCGGGCGAGGCGTTTGGGCGGGTGCGGAACAGCCCGCCCATTGCGGGCAGGGTCTGGCTGGACATTGGCGGCCAGGAGGGCACCGATCACCCCGAGCAGCGGCAGGCGTACTGGGACGACGCCCACGCCATGCGCGACCTGCTGCTGGAAAAGGGTATGGGCCAGCGCCTGCGCTTTCAGGCGGACCCGCAGGGGATTCACCGCGAAACGGCGTGGAAGGTGCGGCTGCCGGAGGCACTGCGGTTATTGCTGGGCGGCGGATGAAATGGCAAGTGGACTGAGCAACAAGCTGACTGGTCAGATCGGGGAATTTCTGGTGTGCGCGGAGCTGGGACGGCAGCTGGATTTGGTGGCCACGCCATTCGCGGGCAACGTTCCCGCTTTTGATCTGCTGGTGGCCGATGCACAGTGCCGCAGCGTACCGATACAGGTGAAAACAGCGCGGGGAACACAGTGGCCCTCCCGCGCAGATACCTGGATCAAGCTAACCGTTGTTGATGGCAAACAAGATGATGGCGGTGATCAGGAAATAGACTTGCCCAATTTGATTTATGTCTTTGTTGCTCTTGCTCCACAAGCCAGCGCCCCAACAGAAGCCAGGCAGAAGGACCGTTTCTTCATCCTGACCAAGCGCGACTTGCAGGGCATCCTGGCCCCCGGCTACCGAGCTTGGATAAAAGATCTAAAAATACCGTGGCAGCGTCCACGCAATCCAGCCTCATTCGATACCCGCCTGAACGCCGACCAGATGGCAGATTTCGAGGACAACTGGGAGCTGGTCAGGCAGCGCCTGGAGACACAACAGTCCGCCTGACTCTCGCCTTCAGACTACTGAACCTCCTGTCGCCGGTTGCTAAACTTCTCCTCACGGTGAACAGGGCAGAGGGATGGAACGCCGCAGAGCGCCAGGAAGGAGGCGGACCGTGAATCACGCTTACGTGGACGCAAGCTGGCACGAACTGCCGGACGGCTCCGGCGTGGGCGGCTGGGGACTGGTCTTGCGGACGCCCGGCAGCCTGGCGCAGCGTTTTCAGGGCCAGTTGAAAGCCCCCGACAACAACGCGGCGGAGTTGCGCGCCGTGCTGGAGGCGGTGCGCCTGGCCCCGGCGGGCGAACCCCTGAGCGTCTTTACCGACAACCAGGCCGTGATCGCCGCCGTGGCACGCGGGCGCGGCGGCCAGCACCTGGGCGAACTGGCGCGCGAGGTGATGGACGAGGCCGGGACAAGGGGCCTGGCGCTGCGGATGGGCTATGTCCCGCGCACGCGGCGGCACATGCTGTCGGCGCACAACCTGGCAAACGACGCGCGGCGCGGAAGCGGTACGCCGGGTCTGAACTCGGCGCAGGCCGATGTGCTGATCGAGCAGCGCCCCGCCCTGACCGAGGCCCGCGTCAGCCTGCGCCGCAGCAATGAACGGGTCACGGCGCACGTCACGCTGGACCCCTTCTCGGACGTGCCGCCCAGCGCCCAGGCCCTGCTGGCGGCGGTGGAACTGGCCCAGCCCGGCGAGGTGCTGCTGGTCCGCCGCGCCAGCAAGGTGGCCCAGGCCCTGTGGCAGCGTCCCGAACGCGCGCTGCGCCCGGCGGCCCAGGCCAGGCTCTTCAGCGCCCGGCAGGCGGCGGAGGCGTCGGGGGTGCAGGTGGAATTTCTGGGGGTGGGGTAAGGGTCTATCGTCCAGCCCCCAGCCTCAAACCGGCTGCCAGTGGGCTGTCATCTTTCGCCCCAGCCGTTAGACTGCCCGCATGACGGGGCCAAAGAAAGGATCACGGGGACACGCCCCCAGGCGCAACACGGCGCAGGGACGCGGCGGCGTGACGCGGGACACAGTCACGCCTGCCAGGGAACGCACCACTTCGCGCGGCAGCGAGGTGGAACGGGCAGGGAGCGGCAAGTCAGCCAGTGGCAAGGCAAGCAGTGGCTCCAGACCGTCCAAGCCAGCCGGAGGCCGGGCAACCCAGACCCAGGGGCGCTCCGGTGGGGCCAAGGCGACCACCAATCCGGCGCGGCGCGGACCAGGCGAACGGGCAGCGGGCGAACGTGGCGCGGACAGCAGAGGCGAGAAGAAGGAGGGCGCAGCCGGACGCACCTTCAAACCCGCCCCCGGACGCAAACCGCCCCCCAAACTGGGGCGCAAGCCCATGCCGGAACTCAAGCGCGTACAACTGGACGCCCCCGCGCCCGACACGGTGTTCAGGGACCGCGACGGCGAGCGGCTGACCTTTCCCGACAGCAACCTCAAGCGGGTGGCCGCCGCCCTGCTGAGCGAGAAGAACAAGGCGTGGCGCTATCGCCCCTTCGCCTTTCCGCTGTTCAGCGACAGCGGCAACGAATCGGCCTTCCACTTCGACTTCTACGTCTACGACTACGAGGACAGCGTGATCAAGCTGATCATGGTGATTCCCTTCGAGTCGCGCGAGGTCTGGGACAAGGTGGGGCGCTTCAAACGCCAGTACCCGATGTACGCCTACGAGTTGTGGACCCCTGAGAAACTGGCAAAACTGAGCGGGCCGCGCGGACGGCTGGAGTTCTGAACCGACGGCTTCAGGAGGGGTACAGCCTGGCCTACAGAAGACAAGGGTGGTATCTGGTAGCGTTTCCAGCGAGGGGTCAGACGGCAGAGGAAACAACCTGTCATCTCCCCTATTCTCTTGTTCTTTTCGGGCCTGACCCCGTGGCCACCGGACAACAACCGGCACACACGCATTTCAGCGCCCTGCCAAGGAGTTTCACGCGATATGCCAACCACTGAGAGACCTCCAATCCCCACCGTTCGCATACGCCCCGGCACGCCGTATCCGCTGGGAGCCACCTGGGACGGCACGGGCACCAATTTTGCGCTGTACAGCGAGAACGCCGGTGGCGTGGAACTGTGCCTGTTCGACGAGGTGGGTACCGAGACCCGCTTTCCCCTGACCGAGCAGACCGCCTTCGTGTGGCACGGGTACCTGCCCAACATCGCGCCGGGCCAGCGCTACGGCTACCGCGTCCACGGCGAGTACGCGCCCAAGCGGGGGCTGCGTTTTAACCCCAACGTGATTCTGCTCGATCCCTACGCCAAGGCCCTGAGCGGCACCGAGGAATTTGCCGGGGGCGTCTTCGGCTACGTGCCCGGCGGCGACGACCTGACCATGCAGACCGGGGAACAGCGCGGCGCACCGCTGGGCGTGGTCATCGATCCGGTGTTCAACTGGGTGGGCGACACCAAACCCAACGTCCCTTTTCACCAGTCGGTGATCTACGAGGCCCACGTCAAGGGCCTGACCATGACCCACCCGGACATTCCCGAGGCCCTGCGCGGCACCTACGCGGGCGTGGCGACGGGGCCGATGCTGGATTACCTCAAGGAACTGGGCATCACCGCCATCGAGTTCCTGCCGGTGCATCAGCATCTGGACGATCCCTTTTTGCTGGATAAGGGCCTGACCAACTACTGGGGCTATAGCACGCTGTCCTTTTTCGCTCCAGACGTGCGCTATTCCGCCGAGGCCCGTAAGGGCAACCCGGCGGGCGCGGTGGCCGAATTCAAGAACATGATGCGCGCCCTGCACGACGCCGGAATCGAGGTGATTCTGGACGTGGTGTACAACCACACCGCCGAGGGCAACCACATGGGGCCAACATTGAGCTTCAAGGGCATCGACAACCCCACCTATTACCGGCTGGTGGCCGAGAACCCGCGCTTTTACTTCGACTACACCGGCACCGGCAACAGCCTGAACGTGCGCCACCCGCAGACGCTGCAACTGATCATGGACTCGCTGCGCTACTGGGTCACCGAGATGCGCGTGGACGGCTTCCGCTTCGATTTGGCCTCCACGCTGGCGCGCGGGCTGCATGAGGTTGATCAACTGTCGGGCTTCTTCACCATCATCCACCAGGACCCGATTATTTCTCAGGTCAAGCTGATCGCCGAGCCGTGGGACGTGGGCGAGGGCGGCTATCAGGTGGGCAACTTCCCGGTCAACTGGGCCGAGTGGAACGGCATCTACCGCGACGACATGCGCGCTTTCTGGAAGGGCGAGGGCGGCCTGGCCTCCGAGATCGGTTACCGCCTGACGGGCAGCAGCGATCTGTACCAGAACGACGGACGCGCGCCCTACGCCAGTATCAACTTCGTGACCGCCCACGACGGCTTTACCCTGCGCGACAGCGTGACCTACGAACATAGGCACAACGACTCCAACGGCGAGGGCAACAACGACGGCCACAACCACAACATCAGTTGGAACTGCGGCGTGGAGGGCGAGACCGACGACGCGGCCATCAATGCCCTGCGTTCTCAGCAGCAGCGCAACTTTCTGGCCACGTTGCTGCTGGGCCAGGGCACCCCAATGATCCTGGGCGGCGACGAGATCGGGCGCACCCAGGACGGCAACAACAACGCCTACTGCCAGGACAACGAGATTAGCTGGTACGACTGGGCCAACGTGGACGAGGAGCTGCTGGCCTTTACTAAAAAGGTGATCGCCCTCCGCAAGGCGCACCCGTCCCTACACCGCCGCAAGTTCTTTTCCGGGCGGACCATCCGGGGCGAGGACATTCAGGATCTGGTGTGGCTGCGTTTCGACGGGCAGACCATGACTGACGCCGACTGGAGCAACGACCAGACCCAGAGTTTGGGCCTGTTTCTGGACGGCGATGGCCTGGACGACGTGGACGCCGAGGGCAACCCGCTGCACGACGACGACCTGCTGCTGCTGCTGAGCAGTTCCTACGTCGATCTGCCCTTCCGCCTGCCCGATCTGGACAGTTGCGAGGCCTGGGAACTGCTGCTGGACACTGCCGACGACGCGGCTGAGGAGCAGGTCAGGACCGGCGACGAGACCACCCTCAAGGCGCGGAGTGTGAAGCTGTACCGCTGCGTGCGCGGCTAGATTTCTATCCTCCCAGACAGTTGTGGGGACGCCTGACCCAGTTTTTGCGGCGGCGTTCCTTCGCGCTGCTCTCATGGCAGAAAAATCTCCAGCCTCTAGCCTGAAATGTTAATTGCCCCGAGTTCAGGGCAATCTGGAAGGAGCAAGTTATGACCCACCCCTCATCCGAGCCACTGGCCTCCGGGCAGATCAGCGCGACGACGCCCCACGCCTCGGCCCCCATCACCGCCCTGCCCCACGACGCCCCAGAAACCCGGCTGGGCGCGCATCTGCTGCCTGGCGGCGACGGGACCCGCTTCCGCGTCTGGACCACCACTGCCGAGAAAGTAGAGGTCAGGATGGACGGCACTCTTTATCCCATGAGCGATCTGGGCGAATGTTTCTTTGAGGCGGTCCTGCCCGTCGGCGCAGGCGCGCGCTACCTGTTTGTGCTGGACGGCCAGGAGCTGCCCGATCCCTACGCCCGCTTCCTGCCAGGCGGCGTCCACGGCGAGGCGGAGGTGGACCATCCGGGCACCTACGAATGGCAGAACACCGACTGGAACGGGATCGCGCTGTCCGAGTGCATCTTTTACGAGCTGCATGTCGGCACCTTTACCCCGCAAGGTACCTACCGCGCCGCGCAGGACAAGCTGCCGTACCTGAAGGAGCTGGGTATCACCGCCGTTCAGATGATGCCGCTGGCCGCCTACGACGGTGAACGCGGCTGGGGCTACGACGGCGTGGCGATGTATGCGCCGCACGCACCCTACGGACGGCCCGAGGAACTGATGGCCTTTATCGACGCCGCGCACGGGCTGGGGCTGGGCGTGTTTCTGGACGTGGTGTACAACCATTTTGGCCCGGCAGGCAATTACCTGCCCAGCTACAGCCCCAGCTATTTCACCGAACGCTTTTCCAGCGCCTGGGGCATGGGCCTGGACTACGCCGAACCGCATATGCGCCGCTACGTGACCGGCAACGCGCTGATGTGGCTCGACGAGTACCGCTTCGACGGCCTGCGTCTGGACGCCACCGCCGCCATGCAGGACGACAGCCCGCTGCATATTTTGCGCGAACTGGCGATGGAGGTGCACGGCCTGGGCGGCACCCACCTGCTGCTGGCCGAGGACCACCGCAACCACCCCGAACTGGTGCTGGAAGACGGCCTGGACGGCATCTGGGTGGACGACTTCCACCATGAAGTGCGCGTGACCCTGACCGACGAACACGAGGGTTATTACGGCGGGTTTCAGGGCAGCGCTGCCGAGCTGGCGCACGTGATCAACCGGGGCTGGAAGTACGAGGGCCAGCAGTGGGACGTGAAGGGCGAGGAACATGAGCGCGGCAAGTCCTCGGACGGGCTGGAAGCGCCCAGCTTCGTGTACTGCATCCAGAACCACGACCAGATCGGCAACCGGGCCGTGGGGGACCGCCTCCAGCAGCACGAGCGGGTCTCTCTTCAGCACTTCCGGGGCGCGTCCACGCTGCTGCTGACGCTGCCCATGACGCCGCTGCTGTTCCAGGGCCAGGAATGGGCTGCCGAGACGCCGTTTCCCTTCTTCAGCGATCATGCCGGGGAACTGGGCGATCTGGTCACCGAGGGGCGCAAGAAGGAATTCGCATATTTCAGCGACTTCACGCACCTGGAAGTGCCGGACCCGCAGGCCCAGAGCACCCTGGAGAGCGCCAAGCTGGACTGGACGCAGGCGCAGGAACGAAGCGGGCCGCACGCCCAGACACTGGCCCTTTACAGGACTTTGCTCAAACTGCGCCGCGAAGACCCCGCCCTGCAAGAGCGTTCGCGCCAGTATCTGAGCGCGGGCAGTGAGGGCGAACTGCTGTGGGTGCGCCAGAAAAACCTGGCGGGTGAACGGCTGCTGCTGTGGAATGTGGGTGAGTCGGAGGTGGAGCTGAGCGGGCTGAAACTGTCGACACCGCTGCCCAGCACCGTCATTCTGCACTCAGAGCAGACGGACGCGCCGCCGCAGGCCCTGACCTCCCTGCCGGTGGGCGAGGCCGTCCTGCTGGGCGGCGCATGACCGCCGCCGCTCCAGCATCCGCAGTCCACGAGCCACAGCCCACAGCCCACGTTCCCTCCTCCACCTACCGCCTGCAACTGAACGCGGACTTCGACTTCGCCGACGCGCGCAGGGTTTTGCCGTATCTGGCGCGGCTGGGCGTCTCGGATGTGTACCTGTCACCGATCTGGGCCAGCACCCCCGGCAGCGGCCACGGTTACGACGTGACCGATCACTCGGCGGTGAACCCGGAGCTGGGTGGACTGGCGGGCCTGCGCAGATTCTCGGCGCGGGCGAGGGAGCTGGGACTGGGCGTAGTGGTGGATTTCGTGCCCAACCACATGGGCATTCAGGGCGGCCACAACCCGTACTGGGAAGACGTGCTGATGCACGGGCAGGCCAGCCGCTACGCCCACTTCTTCGACATTTCGTGGCAGCCGCTCAAGCGGGCGCTGGAGGGTAAGGTGCTGCTGCCGGTGCTGGGCGATCAGTACGGGCGCGTGCTGGAAAACGGCGAGCTGGAACTGGAACACGCCGGGGGCCGCTTCTTCCTGCGTTACTGGGAACGCCAACTGCCGCTGTCGCCGCGCAGCATCGGTCTGGTCCTGGAAGCGGTCAAGGATCAGCTCCCACGGGAAACCGCCGAGGGCATCCGGGCCGAACTCGCCAGCCTGGCACGCAGCATGGAGAGCCTGCCGCGCAGCTATTCCGACGAATTGACCGACGTGGACCGCCTGAGCCGCGCGCAGGAGCTGGAGGTCATGACCCGCCGCCTGCGGGCGCTGCTGGACACTTCCAGTGAGGTACGGGCCGCGCTAGACGCCGCGCTGGTGACCATCAACGTCGACACTACCCGGTTGGACGCGCTGGTGGGCGAGCAGAATTACCGCCTGGCCTTCTGGAAGGTGGCCGCTGAGGAAATCAATTACCGCCGTTTCTTCGACATCAACGATCTGGCGGCCCTGCGGATGGAAGACCCGCGCGTCTTCGCCTGGGCGCACACCACGCTGTTCGAGCTGATCCGCGAGGGCCTGATCCACGGCGTGCGGCTGGACCACACCGACGGCCTGTACGATCCCGCCGGGTACTTCCGGGCGCTGCAAGCCGGGGCCGCCGAGGCGCTGGGCGTGGCCTGGAACCCGCAGCAGGGCGGCCCGCTGCCGCTGTACGTGGTGGCCGAGAAGATTCTGGAGCCGGGGGAGAAGTTGCCGGGCGACTGGGCGGTGTCCGGCACCACCGGCTACGACTTCCTGACCGAGCTGAACGGCGTCTTCGTGGACTCCACCCACGAAGACGAAATCAGTGCGGTCTACCGCCGCTTCACCGGGGACCGCCTCAGTTACGGCGAACACCTGTACCGGGGCAAGCAACTGATCCAGCGCGTCAGCCTGCCCGGCGAGGTCAACGTGCTGACCGAGTCGCTGGAGCGGCTGGGCGAATCGGATCTCAGATCGCGCGACTTCACGTTGAGTGCGCTGCGCAGCGCCGTGCGCGAGGTGATCGCCACCTTCCCGGTCTACCGCACCTACATCCGCGCCGACGGCTCGCGCGAACCCGGCGACAATGCCAAGATTGCCAGGGCGGTGCGCGACGCCAAGATCCAGAACCGCCGCGAGGGCGGGCCGCTGGACCCCAGCGTCTTCGACTATCTGGAGTCGGTGCTGACTGTCAACGCCCCCGACGAGGCCACGCGCGAGGCGTACACCGACTTTGCCCTGAAATTCCAGCAGCTTACCGGCCCGGTGACGGCCAAGGGCGCGGAGGACACCGCCTTCTACCGCTACGCCCGCCTGCTGTCGCTGAACGAGGTAGGCGGCGATCCGGCGCACTTCGGTACGCGACTGAAGGACTTCCACACGGCGGCGCAGGAACGCTCACAGCGCTGGCCGCACGCCATGCTGTCGGGCAGCACCCACGACACCAAACGCGGCGAGGACACCCGCGCCCGCATCAGCGTAATCAGCGAGCTGCCGCAGGCGTGGGGGGCCTTTGTGCGCCGCTGGGCCGCCCCCATTCTGGAATACAGCCAGGAGCAGGAGCTGGGTGTGGCCCCCAGTCCGCTGGACGCCTACACGCTGCTGCAAACTGCGCTGGGCGCGTACCCGCTGGACGGCAGGATGGAGGATTTCCCGGACCGCCTGAGCGCCTACCTGCTCAAGGCCAGCCGCGAGGCCAAGCTGCGGACCAGTTGGGCCACCCCCGACGAGGAATACGAGGCGGCACTGGAGACCTTCGTGCGGGGGCTACTGGCCGACAGCGGCTTTGCCTCTGCCCTGCGTGACCTGCACACCCTGATCAGCCCCTACGGCGCGCAGAACGGCCTGAGCGCCACCCTGGCCCGCCTGACGGCCCCTGGCGTTCCCGACACCTACCAGGGGTCCGAGGGCTGGAACCAGAGTCTGGTAGATCCCGACAACCGCCGCCCGGTGGATTACCCGGCACTGACCCGCCGCCTGACCCGGCTGGAGAAGGGCGCGGGCCTGCCACTGGCCCGCAAACTGCTGGGGGGCTATGAGCACGGCGGCATTAAGACGCTGGTGACCTGGGCCGCCCTGCAAACGCGCAATGCCCACCCAGAGTTGTTTGAGGCCGGGAGTTACCGCCCCATCGACGCCGGGCGGCACCTGCTGGCCTTTGCCCGCGAGCATGGCGACGGGCTGGCGGTGACGGTTGCGCCCCGCCTGACTCTAACCCTGACCCGTCAGGCCGTCCCCTGGGCGCTGGGCGAGGTCTGGGGGACGCGCCAGCTCACGCTGCCCAGCTCTGGCACGTTTGAAAACGTCCTGACCGGCGAACGCTTGCGGGTGCGCGGCGGCAAGATTCCGGTGGCGAAGGTGCTGGAGGACTTTCCGCTGGCGTTGCTGATGAAACGCTAAACCGCTCCAGCGTGTGATGTCCGCCCTACCTCCGGCCCGCCGCCGCCCTGTACACTGACGGGCTGACCCTGCCTCCGCCCCAGATTGATCACGGGTCCAGAGAGGCGAGAGGACGGAGGAGAGCGCATGACGCAAACGATGGATTCGCCCGCGACTGTAGATAAACAAACAGTGGGCAAGCAAAACATGGGGAGCAGAAAGGTTGGTTTTATCAGCCTGGGCTGTCCCAAGGCGCTGGTGGACAGCGAACGGATTCTGACCCAGCTCCGCGTGGAGGGCTACGAGGTGGCCGCCAGCTACGAGGGCGCGGACGCCGTGATCGTCAACACCTGCGGCTTTATCACCCCCGCCGTGGAGGAATCCCTGAGCGCCATCGGCGAGGCGCTGGAGGCCACGGGCCGTGTGATCGTCACCGGTTGCCTGGGCGAACGCCCCGAGAAGATTCTGGAACGCCACCCCAAAGTCGCGGCCATCACCGGCAGCGAGGCGGTGGACGACGTGATGATGCACGTGCGCGAGCTGCTGCCGATTGAAACGGACGAGTTCACGGGCGTACTGCCCGTCACTGCGTCGGGAATGCGCCCCGAGCGCGAGGCCACCAAGCACGGCGACGTGTTCGCCCCCACCATCAAGCTGACGCCCCGGCACTACGCCTACGTCAAGATCGCCGAGGGCTGCAACCACACCTGCGCCTTCTGCATCATTCCCAAGCTGCGCGGCAAGCAGGTTTCGCGTGACGCGGGCGCGGTGCTGTACGAGGCGTTCCGTCTGATCGCGGGCGGCACCAAGGAACTGATGGTGATCTCGCAGGACACCTCTGCATATGGCGTGGACGTGCGGTACCGCGAGTCCGAATTTCAGGGCGGCCCTGTCCGCGCCCACCTGACCGATCTGGCCGTCAAGCTGGGCGAGATGGGCGCGTGGGTGCGGATGCACTACGTCTACCCGTACCCGCATGTGGACAAGATTGTGGAACTGATGGCGCAGGGCAAGATCCTCCCTTATTTGGACGTGCCGCTGCAACACGCCTCGCCGCGCATATTGAGGCTGATGCGGCGGCCCGGCGCGGGCAAGCAACTGGACACCATCCGGCGCTGGCGCGGCATCTGCCCCGAACTGACCATCCGCAGCACCTTTATCGTGGGCTTCCCCGGCGAAACCGAGGAAGAGTTTCAGGAGTTGCTGACTTTCCTGGAGGACGCGAGGCTGGACCGCGTGGGCGCTTTTGCTTACTCGGATGTGGAGGAAGCCGACGCCAACGCCCTGCCGGACCCCGTGCCGGACGACGTGAAGGGGGACCGCCTCGCCCGCTTCATGGAAGTGGCCCAGCGCATCAGCACCGAGCGCCTGGCCGAGAAGGTGGGCCGCACGGTGGACGTGATCGTGGACGAATTCAACGACGACGGGGACGACGCGCCGGGAACACGATTGATAGGGCGGACGAAGGGCGACGCGCCCGGCATTGACGGTCAGGTCTATCTGTTCGCGGGCGAGTTCGCGGGGCAGGTCAAGATCGGCGACATCGTGAAGGCCCGTATTGAGGACAGCGACGAATATGACTTATTCGGGGAAGTGGTGGAACGGCCTAAATGGAAGCCGAACGTGCCGCAGTTAGGGCATTTCGGGGGGCATTAAGCCAAGGCTAGGAGCCTCTTGCATCTCCACTATTCTCTGACGGCTGTATTTATGAATCCAGCCGTCGCTCGGTCTTAGCTCAGGCTCCAACAGCTCGTAAACCTGGTGAACCGATATTTCAGAGTCACCCAGGTTCAATTTGATCTCATAAGCGTTGACCATCTCGTCAAATACTTGAAGCATGATTCCGATGGTTTCATCCACTATGCAGGGAAGCAGAGAGTCCACGGCAGCCCGTGGATTTTCGTCAATCTGCGAGTAGATGCCGTGGATGAAGCGTGCGTACTCAGTTCCAGACTCGCCTGCAAAGTAGCCATCAAAATTACTGATGGTGGCATCTCTTGCTCTGACAATTGAGCGTTCAAAGTATTCCGCTGCCGTGTCCTGCATGCTTTACTCCGTGCCCGGCTTATACCGCCCCAGCAAGAACTCCACCACATCCTCAGCCCTGTATCCCAGCGGCCACGCGGCGATATCGTTCAGGCTGTCGCCGCTGGTCATCAGCGAGTCCTCGGTGTAACCGCCCTTCTGCACCTGCGCGTATCCGGCGTCGGTCATCAGGGCGTTGCACAGGCATTTGCGGCCCACGGTGTCCTCGATCTTGCCGCCCTTGGACACGTAGGCGTCCACGGGTTCGGCGGCGCAGCGCAGGCCCGTCTTGCCGTCCTCGCCCGCGTAAGCCTCGCGCAGATAGCCGATGTCGCACACGCGCGGGCGGGCCAGGTACTGCTCCAGGCGGGCCAGCGTGTCGTCCACCTGCACCACCTTGAACGGGAATCCGGTGGGCGAGGCCAGCGGATCGGTGTACACGTCCACGCCGCCGTTTTTGGTCAACTCATGGACATTGACACGCAAGTCGTCGCGCAGGCCGCTGTCGGCGCAGTAGGCGAACAGCGTGCCCACCTGAATACCCGCCGCGCCGCGTTCCAGCGCCTGCTGCAAGGCCTCGGGGGTGGCCCGGCTCCCTGCCAGCCAGAACGGCAGGCCCAGCTTCTTCATCTCGTCCAGATCGGCGATGTCGCGCTCGCCGTAGATCGGCTGGCCGGATTCGTCGAAGGTGGGCGTTCCGCGCGGCGGCGCGTTGTGGCCCCCGGCGGTGGGTCCCTCAATCACGAAACCCTCCACCGAACCGCTGGCCTTCTTCATCAGCACCCCTGCCAGAATGTGCGAGGTCACAATCGGGTAGAACTTGGGGCGCGGCAGCTCGCGCCTGTCCAGGCCATATTCGGCGGGGTCAAAGGTCAGGGTGGCGGCCTCTCCGCCCTTCACGTCCAGCTTGATGGAAGCCTGACCGCCCGCCGCAAAGGCGTCCAGCACGCCGGGAATCTCGCGCGGAATGCCCGCGCCCATGATCACGGTGTCGGCCCCGGCCAGCATCGCGCCGTACAGCGCCGGAACGGTGTGCAGTTGCAGCTTGGTCAGCAGGTTGACGCCCACCGGGTTGTCATGGCCCTCGCGGGCCAGGAACACTTCCACGAAACTGCCCATCACCCCCAGTTCCCAGGCCGCGCCGTGTTTGGTGACGGTGGGCAGCGGCACGCGGCGGTACGACTGCCCCGGCTCACGGCCTTCGGGCAAAAAGTACATCCTGATGACCTTCTCGGCCCGTTCTTGGCTGGGATACGCGGCCAGCGCGCGGCGCACATGCCCGCCCTCGTCGCCGTCCTGAAGTCGGCGCACCAGCACGTTGTCGATACCCGTGCAGGACACGATGCCCAGTTGCCCCACGGCAGAGACGGCCTGCGCCAGCCCCCAGTGCGAGATGCCCACGCCCATGCCGCCCTGGATGATCTGCGGCAGGGCAGAAGTCCGGGGGGCAACGGGGGTGGAGGCGGTTATGGCGGGAGTTTGCGTCATAGTCAGATCAAACCTTTTTGGGAAGTGCCGGACTTAGAACAGCCGGAAGGGTTAGAACATCGGGGCAGCCGGGGCACGGAGGCAGACACCGGCCAGATTCAAAAGTTACTCAGTATCGCGCAATCCGCCTGAACGCTGTGCAAGTTGGAACGCGGTCAAAAGGCGATTCGACCACGAACAGCAAGCACACCGTCTGCGGCGTAGAGAGAGGCGAGGGACGGCAGAGTAGGCCTCTGGCAGCGCGACGACCCGTGGGCCGTGCGGGGGGGGATTTGGTGTGGAATGACCCTGTTTTGATGTGGAATGACACTGTAAGGCCGGGGCACCTACACTTCTGCCGTGAGTCTCGACGTCTTGCTGGTGGTTTTCGCTGGTCTGTTGGGCCTGCTGGTGGGATCGTTTTCCAACGTGCTGATCTGGCGGTTGCCGCGCGGCGAGAACATCGCCTTTCCGCCCAGTCATTGTCCCAACTGTGACCACGCCCTGGGGCCGCGCGATCTGGTGCCGCTGTTTTCCTGGCTGTCCCTGGGGGGCAGATGCCGTTACTGCCGCGCGCCGATCAAGTCGCGCTACCCCATCGTGGAGGCGCTGACCGGCCTGGGCTATGCCACCATCGCCGTGCTGTTTCCCATCGCCCTCTACGGCGCAGGCAGCCTGGGCCTGATGCTGCTGTTCACCCTGCTGCTGGTGGGCAGCGCGATTGATCTGGCCACCTACACGATTCCCGACGAGCTGACGCTGCCGGGCGTGGCGCTGGGCCTGCTGTTCGGCCTCTTCAACGGCAGGAACGCGGTAGAGGGCTTGCCCGATCTGGCGAGGGCGGTGAACGGGGCAATCCTCGGCGCGGGCCTGCTCGTCGCCATCAACCAGTTCGGCTCGTGGGTGCTGCGGCGCTTCCGCGAGCGGAAATACCCGGAGTTCCCCATCGGTTTCCAGCAGATCAGCGCCGGGCTGCTGGCGGGCGCGTGGCTGGGGCCGTGGTGGGGCGCAGGGGTGGGCCTGCTCTCGGCGGCGGTCAATGCGGTGGGCCGCCGCGTCGTCCGCGTGCCGGAGCTGCTGACCCTGGGCGGCCTGCTCCTGAGCGTGGTGGTCGGCAGCGCGGGCTACGGCCCCGGATTGATTTTAATGGTGCAGGGTTCACTGGCGGCAGCGGGCGCGGTGTCCCTGGTGGCGGGCGTCTACTGGTGGATCAAACACCGCCCTGGCGCTGCGGATGATGCAGAGGACGACGGCGCAGACGAGCCGTACGACGCCAGCGCAATGGGCTTTGGGGACGTGAAACTGGCCGCCGTGATCGGCGCATTCCTGGGCTGGGAACGGCTGCTGGTGGCACTGATCGTCGCCGTGTTTGCTGGCGCGCTGATCGGCGTGGTGCAACTGGCCCGCAAGCAGGAGAACCGGGTCAAGTTCGGCCCCTTCCTGGCCTTTGGCGCGCTGGTGGCATTGATCTGGGGCGCAGGCATCGTGGCGGGCTACCGGGGGATGCTGGGGCTGTAATACTGACTCCGATTAATTCCTTGACAAGGGCCACCAGTGGAAGAGGGTCTGCTGGGAGATGAGATCTGGCTGGGTTTCCAACCAGGCGCATTGCTGGCTCAGCGTCTGAGTGAAGTCATCCATCGTGTCGAACCAGCGATTGGCCACTGTGTCGTCCGTCAGGTCCCACATGCGCTCCACGGGTTGCAACTCGGGTGAGTAAGGGGGCAGGGTGATGATCTGGACACCTGGTGGCTGTCCCTCCTCTGGAGGGACATGGAAACCCGCTCCGTCCTCTACCACCAGAACATGGTGATCTTCACTCGCGCCCACACTGTGGGCAAAAGCCGCCATCACCAGTGTATACGCTCGCTT
>NZ_JNIW01000006.1 GCF_000701425.1 Deinococcus frigens DSM 12807
CTTCCGGCATCTCCTGCGTCACATCCAGGGGAAGATCGTGGTGATTCTGGACAATGCGGGTATCCATCGGGCGAAGATGGTTCAGGCGTTCGTGGAGATCCACGAACGCCTGTCGTTGGTGTACTTGCCACCGTACGCGCCAGAGCTCAATCCAATTGAGCTCGTGTGGGCGTACGTCAAACGAAATGTGTTGGGGAATTTCTGTGCCCGTTCGGTCACCGTCCTCAAGGAGAAACTGGTCGGTGCCTGGCAGCGCGTCAGATACATCCAGTTGCCGCGCCGCTTGATGGACTCTAATTTATGCCGCGATCAATAGAACCAGAGTGATTGTTTAGAAAGAGTGGCGCGCTAGCATGCGTCAAGGTTCTCATGCATCCTCATCTGCCGATCTCCCTTCCTGAACGACGAGGGGTCAGCGCTGCCTTGGCTGTGCCGGGTCTCCTGCTGACCGCAGTGGCAGGGGTGGTGCAGGCGCTGGGGCCGGTGGTGTCGGCGCGGCTGTTCGTGGCGGGCGAGAACGGCAGCCTGGTCCTGTCTGCCGCTCCGCCCAGTGCGCTGGCCGCCCAGGAGGGGGCTGGGGCTGGGGCTGAGTCCATTGTGACCACGCCGCTGGACCTGTGCCGCCACGACGCCGAACTGGTGGCGCGGCGGCCCACCGAGTCCGGACGGTTGTTCGACGCCCGCAAGTTCTACGCGGCGTTGCTGGACCCCCCCGCTGCCCAGATGCTGGCCGGGGCGGTGCATCCGCAGGCCCGCGCGTGTCTGGCGGTGCCGGTGGCTGCGGCAGGGACGGTAGACACGGCAGGGACACTGCGTGGCGCGCTGCATCTGGACCTCATCCTGCCAGAAGATGCGCCCCTGCCCGCGCCGCTGCTGGCGCTGGCCCACGCGCAGGCCGCGCTGCTGGCGGCGGCACTGGAGCGGCTGGAGCTGGACCGTGCTCTGGACGCCGCACAGTGCGAGGTCAAACTGCTGGAGCGGGCCTGGCAGGCGGTGGCGCACTCGGGCAGCCAGGACGAGCTGTTCGGGCAGATCACCGGGGCGGTTCATGAGCTGCTCGGGGCCGAGCATGTGGGCATCGGCCTGCTGGAGGGCGACGTGCTGGTGCTGCGGCATCAGGCCGGACAGGGGGTCTGGGTCACCAGCCACCCGGTCAGTGCGGGCGTCGCCGGACGGGTGGCCCGCAGCGGGCGGCCCGTGCTGGTGGCCGACGTGGGCCAGGACCCCGATTACGTCTCCATGTTGCCGGGGGTGATCAGCGAGATCTGCGTGCCGCTGCTGGACGGCGCGCGGGTGGTGGGCGTGCTGAACGTGGAGTGCGAGTCGCGGCACCTGGGCGCGCAGGACCTGCGTCCACTGGCGGCGCTGGGCACCTGGCTGGGGCAGGCCATGGAGCGCGAGCGTCTGCACGCCGACACCGAGCGCCAGCGCCGGGCGCTGGACCTGCTGCACCGCCTGCGGACCTCGTTCGGCAGCGGTCTGGACACGGCCCAGAGCATCCGGGCGGTGACCTGGGGCCTGCGCGAGACCTTCGGGTACTCGCACGTCAGCGTGTACCTGCTCAGCGGGGGCGTGCTGATCATGCAAGACCAGGTGGGCTACGCCGCCGTGATCCGGCGATTGCCGGTGGACCAGGGCGTGATGGGCCGGACCTGCCGCACCGCCCAGACCCAGTGGGTCCAGGACCTGGGCGATGACCCGGACGCGGTGGTGGCCATGCACGGCATCAATTCGGAAGTGTGCGTGCCGCTGCTGCGGGGCCACGAGGTGATCGGCGTGCTGAACGTCGAGACTTTTGGCGACGCCGAGCCGCTGCGCGAGTGGGACGCCCACGTCATCGCCTCGGTGGGCGGATACCTGCAACAGGTGCTGGAACGTTCCTGGCTGCACGCGCAGGTCAGGGAGCGTGAGGCCCGCTACCGCCTGCTGGCCGAGTACACCAACGATCTGGTGTGTCTGCACCGGCCCGGCGGCGACTTCAGCTATGTCAGCCCCAGCGTCCACGCGCTGCTGGGCTATTCGGCCTCCGAGTTGCTGGAAACCTCGCCCGCCGCCCTGATGCACCCGGAGGACCGGGCCAGCCTGCATGACCTCGACCGGCAGTTGGGTCAGCCCAGGCTGGTGCGGGTGCGCCACCGGGCGGGCCATTACCTGTGCCTTGAAGTTAGCGCCAGCCGCATTGAGCGGGCAGAGGCCAGGCCGGGAGAAGGTCCGGTGGAAAGCACCGTGCCGGGGGAAAGCGCGGTCCAGTACCTGTCCTCCTCGCGGGACGTCACGGCGCGTCAGCAGGCCGAGGCGCGGCTGTTGTGGGCCGCCACGCACGATTCCCTGACCCGGCTGCACAACCGCGACCGCCTGTACAGCGCGCTGGAGGAACAGATGGCGCTGGCCTGCCAGACCGGGCAGCCGTCCTACGCGGTGCTGTATCTGGACATGGACCGCTTCAAGGTCATCAACGACAGCCTGGGCCACACCGCCGGGGACGCGTTGCTCCAGGCCTTTGCCGAGCGCCTCAGCGCCTGCATGGACGGCGCGCTGGTGGCCCGCCTGGGCGGCGACGAGTTCGCCGTGCTGATGTGTGACCTGCCGCCGGGCGATCTGACGCGGGTGGACCTCTCACGGGTGGAGGCCGCCGCCGCCCGCCTTCAGGCCGAACTGCTCGCGCCGTTCACGGTCCAGGGCCGCGCGGTCCAGGTCAGCGTCAGCATCGGCGTCGCGCCGGGCGAGCTGCACCACCGGATGCCCGCCGACATCCTGCGCGACGCGGACCTGAGCATGTACCGCGCCAAGCGCGACCCGGCCCACCCGGTGATCACCTTCCGGCCCGAGATGCACGCAGCCGCCCTGCGCCAGCTCCAGATCGAGGCGGACCTGCCGCAGGCGGCCCGGCGCGGCCAGATGCGGCTGGTCTATCAGCCCATCGCGGACCTGGAGTCCGGCGAGACCGTCGGCTACGAGGCCCTGCTGCGCTGGCAGCACCCGCACCTGGGAGCCGTGTCCCCGGACGAGTTCATCCCGCTGGCCGAGGAACTGGAGATCATCTCCGAGCTGGGGGCCTTTGTGCTGGAGACCGCCTGCCGCACCTTTCAGGCCGCAGCGGTGGGCGGTGCGGCTGACCTGGCCGCCCGGCCCCCGGCCTTGCAGGTCAACGTGTCCACCCGCCAGTTCCTGCGTTCCGGCTTCGCACAGGCGGTGCGCCGCATTCTGGAGGACAGCGGTTTTCCCGCTGGGCGGTTGAACCTGGAAATCACCGAGAGCGCCCTGATCGTGGACATCGACGAGGCCGCCCGCACCCTGACCGAACTGCGCGGGCTGGGCGTCAGGATTCACATTGACGACTTCGGCACCGGGCATTCCAGCCTGGCCTTTTTGCACCGTTTTCCGGTGGACGGCCTGAAGATCGACCGGGCCTTTATCGCCCGGCTGGGCGAGGACGCGGTGAGCGCCAAGGTGGTCCAGACGGTGCTGCTGCTGGCCCGCACCCTGGACGTGGACGTGATCGCCGAGGGCATCGAGACCCAGATGCAGCGCGGCCACCTGATCCGCTTGGGCTGCCGCTGGGGCCAGGGCCACCTGTTCTCCCGCCCCCTGGAAACTGGCGCGACGCTGGAACGGTTGCGGGCCACGCCAGGGGCGCTGGCTGCGCCGCAGGACTGAACCGGGGCGGGTTTCAGCGCGCCTGCAAATTGAAATTCCACTCGAACGAGCGGCCCCACGGCGAGCTGGCGGTGTTCAGCAGGTACTCGTTGCCGATTCGCAGCGGGAAATAGGTCTGGGCGAGCCGCAGCAACTCGGCCTGCCCCTGCGGCGTGTCCAGTTCCCTTTCCGGCACCGCCCCGCGAAGTTGCGCCCGCAGTTCGGTGCTGTAGATCACGTCGTTGGCGTACTCGCGGGCCAGCAGGGCGTCCTGCCGCGTGGGATCGGGGCCGTTCAGGCTCAGCTTGGCGTGGGCCAGCGCCGCGCCCAGATTGTTGCCGGGGGTGCCCCAGGCCGCCAGCGCCCGCAGATTGGCGTGCTGGCGCAGGGTGGTCAGATCGGCCCACAGCCGCGAGTTGCCCAGATTGACCTTTTCCACGTCTGCCAGCGCCACCGGCCCGCGCCGCAGCAACGCGCTGACGCGCAGGGCGGCCTGGCGCGCGTCGCCGCCGTTAAAGACATAGAGGGTCAGGTCCGCCTTCCCCTCCTCCGTGACCGCGAAGCCGCTGCCCGCCGCGTGGTTGGCCGCGCTCCGGGTCAGGGGAATGCCCTCGTACTTGATGACCTGCTGCGCCGCCAGCGGATCGCTGTACTCGACATGAACAGTTTTTTCCTGCGGGGCCAGGGCGCGGGCCACCAGCATGGACAGCACCTCGTCCGCGCCGGGGTAAACGCGCACGCTGGTCAAGCCTCTGTCCGCCGCCTCCTGCGCCAGCGCCGCGCCCTCCGCCGGGGCCGGGCTGCCGGGCAGGGCGTCGTCCCAGGTAATGTCCAGCCCGGCAAAGACGCCCGTCCCTGCCCAGTCCAGCATGGCCCGTACCACCGCCAGGTTGCGCGCCCGGGCCGTGGCATCCGGCTCGCGCGGCAGGGTGATGAAGGCATAGATGGGCTGGCCCGTCCGCGCGCGCCACTCGCGCAGGGGTTCCAGCCGCGCCAGCGCCTGCGCAGTCGTCAGCGGACTGCGGCGCGACTGCACCAGCCCGCCGTAGGCCAGCGCATCCAGCGCGGCGATCAGTGGTCCATCTGCGGGCTGGGTGTTCAGCCACGCGGCCAGCAGCGCCGGATTGGCCTCCTGCGCGGCGTTGCCCAGCAGCGCGGCGGGCGGCACGTGGGGGGTGCCGCCGCCCAAACCCGCAATGAGGGCGGGCAGCACCCGTGTCGCCGGACGCGAATCCAGTGGCAGCAGCGTCTGTGCCCCGGCCTGGGCGGCAAAAAGGAATGAGACAAGGAGGACAGGGCGCAGCATCGGCGTCAGGCTAACGGGTAGGAATGAGAGGGAAGGACGAGAGGGAAGAGCGGTGGTTAATCCCCTCTGCTGAAGATTTCTGACCTCAATTGTGGCAGCAAGGGAGAGTGCGATCAGGAACATTTCTGCCCCCCGACACGAAGCCCGAGCTGCACCCGTCACCCCAGCAGCGCTATTTCCGCACCTCGAAGGTCAGCCGCTGCACCAGGCCCTGGTCCCGCCGGGTGGCCGCCTTCAAGCTCACCTGTCCGGCAGCCGTCTGACCGGGCACGCCGGGCAGATAAACCGTGTACAGACGCGCGGACATGCCGCGCACCACGAAGACGCTGGCCTTATACAGCGCCCGCCATCACGCAGATGGCCCTTTCGGGACAGCGGCTGTCAGTAAAGCGCAGCAGGGTGATTTTCGTGCCGCTGACGGTTATGGATTGGCCAGGTGCCAGGCTCACGGACGCGGCGGAGGCAGCCGGCAGGGCCGCGAGCGTCAGCGTCAGCAGCACTGTCTTGAACATGCTCCCCACTATGCGGCCCGGCGGGTCCGGGTTGCCCCTTAGCCCAGCAGACCGGGCAGCTCGTCTTCCACGCTGGCCAGGGCGCGGAACTGGGTGGCCTTGTCGCGCAGGCCCATCTGCTCATAGCAGCCCGAGAGCTTGAGGGCAAAGAACTGCACCGCCTGACAGTCCTCGCGGCACTCGGCGGCCTCCAGACAGGCCCGGTAGTGCTGCACCGCCAGGTGGTACTGGGCCGCCCCGACGGCCTGTTCGGCGCGGCAGTGGCTCATGCGCAGGGACACGATGTCGTTAAGTACCCGGCTCACGGCGGTCATGCCTGGCAGTTTAAGCAGGGGAGGGACCATCTGAATGAAAGATGAATCGGATTTCAGCCTATGAAATGTGCGTGTTCAACGTTGTTTCTTGGCTGTGGGCTAAATGTCTCGGGTCCATTTCTGCTGTGGCTGTACTGGACTGAGTACAAGGAGCGCGGTCCTCCAGCAGAGTGTGTTGCTGAAAAGCCGCATGGTCAGGCAAAGCTGTGATCCGCTCAGGTGAGGATGGGTGTGAAGATCGCCTACACCGTGCGGGCACGCGCGCTCAAGGCGGGCAGATTCACGTCCACCAGCCGGACTTTCAGCGCGGTTCCCACCTGCGCGGGCGTGCTGAGGGGCAGGTCATAGGCCAGCTCGGGAAGCAGCAGGGTGGCCTGCGGTCCCCGGCGGTCCACCACCACCGCCGCCCACTCGCGCTCCGGCTGGGCGGCGGCGAAGCGCAGGGTGTGGTGCTTGCGGCTCAGGCGCTCGGCCTGGCGGGTGGCGTCGGCGTTCAGCGTGGCCTGGGCGATGTGGGCGGCCACGGTCTTGCCGTCCAGCGGCTCCCGGCCCGTCAGCGCGGCCCGGAGCTGCTGGTGCACCACCAGATCCAGGTAACGCCGCATGGGGCTGGTGGCCTGGGCGTACAGGTCCAGACCCATGCCCGAATGCGGTCCGGGCGACGGCTGAAAGCGCGTGCGGGCCAGCGTCCTGCGCCGTGCCCACTGCACGCCCAGCCCCTCGCCCCGCACCTCGCGGCTGGGATCGGCCTGGGTGGCGAACGGCAGCGGGATGTCGTGATCGTCGGCATAGATCGCGGCGGCCCAGCCTGCCAGCGTCATGCACTCCTGCACCACGAAGCGCATCTCCGGCCTGGGCAGCGGCGTCACGGTTGCGCCGTGCTCGTCGGCCTTGATCCGCACCTCGGGCAAGTCGATAGACAGCGCGCCCTCGGAATCGCGCAGCTCCTTGCTGGCGCGGGCCAGCCCTGCCAGCGTCACGAAGGGTTCCTCGCCCGCCTCCAGCTTTTCCTGCGCGCCCAGGTAGGTCAGCCGCGACACCCGCACGGTGGTCAGCGCCACGTCCACGGCGTCGGCGTTGCCGTCGGCGTCCAGGTCCAGCGAGATCGACAGCGCGGGCATGGTGTCGTGCAGGCCCAGTCCGGTCTTCTCAATCAGGGCGTCGGGCAGCATGCCAATCGTCTGGTCCGGCAGGTACAGGGTTGCGCCGCGTGCGCGGGCCTCCAGGTCCAGTGCACTTTCCGGCGGCACCAGCGCGGCCACGTCCGCCACATGCACCCACAGGCGGGTCAGGCCGCCGTCCAGCGCCTCGATTCCAATGGCGTCGTCGGGGTCGCGGTTGCCCTCGTCGTCGATGGCGTAGGCCATCAGGTGGCTCAGGTCCAGCCGCTGCTCATCTGCGAAGTCCGGCACGTCCAGCGTCAGGTGGGTCAGCGCCGCGCCCAGACGGTCTGCATACGGTGTCCTGGCCCCGTTCCAGATGCCCAGGCGCAGCAGCAGCGTGTGGGCCGATTCCGGCGTCTCGGGCAGGCTCAGTTCGTGCAGGGTGCGGCTCTTTTCTGCCTTGCCGCGCGCCAGCAGTTCCACTTCGGTGCGCTGGGCCGGGGTGAGTTCGGGCAATGTCATGGCACCCAGGATAGGGGAGAGGTAGGAGGGGGCAGGCTGTGGAGCCGATTGTTGGCGGCGGATCGCTGAATAGAAGATCGAGTTTTCTATTAGATTTTAAATAGAAATATCCTCCTCTGAAATTTCCCGTCCAAGACGCAAAAATTCGATGGCGGGATCAAAAAAATTTAAAACCCATCTTGACAATCAGTGATTTCTGTGTTTCTATTCTCTTCAAGGAGACGGATATGAATGAACAGCAATCGCCCGCCGAGGATTTCCGTTCGCAGGTGCAGCGTCTGGTGGCCGAGGGCAAACTCACCGCCGAGGAAGCGGCTGGACTGCTGGAAAGCACCCCCGCCGACGCGCCGGAAGCCGTGATGCCCACCGCCCAGCAGGACAGCTCCGAAGGCATTCCCCCGGACCTGACGCTCAAGGTCAGCGGCTATACCCTGACCGTGCTGCACGACCCGTCTGTGGACGCGCCGCACCTGAGCGCCAACGAGGACGGCGTGTTGCGCCTGGCCGGTACGCCGAAAGGCTGGCAGGTTCAGCGCGTGGACCACTTCGGGGGTCACTGGGGCAGCGTCAAGGCCATCCTCTCTATGCCCTTCATGCCCCGGCATGTGCGGGCCACCGTCGAGGGCGGCAACCTGACCCTGCCTGATCTGGGCGGCGAGATGCAGGCCGACGTCAACGGCGGCAACATCCGCATGGGCCGCGCCGCCAGCCTCAAGGCCGAGGTCAACGGCGGCAACCTGACTGCCACGGAACTGGACGGTCCCACGCACCTGGGCATCAACGGCGGCAACCTGTCGCTGACCGGCGCGTACAGCCTGAACGCCAGCGTCAACGGCGGCAATCTCAAGTGGGCCGGGGTGCTGTCGGGCGGCGATCACCGCCTGGAAGTCAACGCCGGAAACGCCACCCTGCACCTGCTTTCCGGCAGCAGCCTGCGCGTGGACGCCGACGTGACCGTGGGCGCATTCAAGGCCGACTTCCCCACCCGCAAGAGCGGCGGCTTCATGAATACGCGCCACGCCGGGCAACTGGGCAGCGGCGAGGCCTATCTGTCCTGCAAGGTGGCCGCCGGACAGGTCAAGCTGCTGACGGGGGATTCGAGATGAGCGTCTCGTCTTCTCCCCACACGGCCCGCTCCGCGAAGGGCTACCGCGTGATCCGCCCGGCCCGGCAGCCCGTCGTCGAAGCGCCCAGACCTGGACTGTTTAGACGGCTCTGGCAGCGTCTATGTGCCCTGTGGCAAGTCACGCCCGGGCAGTGGCACGCCTGGCAAGCGAACCGGAAAGCCGCGTCGGGCGGCGACGGCCTGCGTGTGCTGATGCTGTCGAATGGACATCTCGCCCTGATCCCGCCGCTGGATGTATCAACCACGCACCGCCGTCCCGCGCAGCCGGATCTGCCGTGACCACTCACTTGGAGGATGACTTATGAAAGAGAAGGTGAAACGCATCCTCGATCTGGTGCGCGCGGGTCGCCTGAATCTGGAGGACGCCGGGCCACTGCTGGCCGCCCTGAGCGCCAAGCTGGCCCTGACCGACAGTGACCGCGAACTGATCGACTCGCTGCTGGGGCGCGACGAGCTGGACACCGGGCAGGTGGCCGAACATCTGCTGCTGCTGCGCGGTGTGCGCGATGTGCCGCCCGCACCTCCCCGTCCGCCCCCGCCCCCCGGAGGCTTTGGCAGTGAGGGCGATGGCGATGGGCGCGGGCCAGCCTGGACCTGGGACGGCGGCAACCGCCCCCGCCCGGGCAGAGGAGGACTGGAGGGCATGGTGGACCGGATTACCGAGAGTGTGGAACGTGCCGTGGAAAACGTGGTGGAGGGCAAGAAGCCCCAGTACGAGTATCAGTATCAGTACGACGCCTCGCGCCCGGCCTCGGCCCGTATCCTGCGAATTCAGGTGGAATCCTCGGCGGGCGACGAGTACAGCGCCAATCTGCCGGTCAGCCTCGCGCCGCACCTGCACAAGCTGATTCCGCCGCACGGCCTGCGCGCGCTGGAAAGTGCCGGATTCAGCCTGGAAACCCTGCAACTGCTGATCGAATCCGATCCACCCCCCGGCGAGCTGATCAGCGCCGAGGACAGCGCGGGCAACGAGGTCCACATCTCGCTGAAATGATCCCGTGTTGCGCTGATTCCCGAACATCCGGTGGGATTGCCGGACATTCGGGAGTTGCCGCAAGACGGTATTTTTTGCCACCCGCTCCGCTCGGATTCGTCTTTGACTCGTCGCAATCTGATCTCAGGGAGTGGGCTGGGATGCCTGGATTCCCCGCCCCTCACCGCTTCCTCTCGCAACATTTGCCGGAGGCGTCGTCATGCCGGGTGCAGCGGGGGCCGTTCCAGCCCCACCCTGAAATCTCTCGAACCCGTTGTTCGTTCCACGCCATCAAGCCCAGCCTGGGCATCTGCCACAATCACGCCATGCCTGACCCCGCCGCCGGAACGCGTTTTGCCGTCTATCTGTGTCCGCCTGCCGGATCGGCGCTGTCCCGCATGGGGTCTGGACTGCTGGGCTTCGACGTGCGCGCGGGCCAGCCGGTGGCCCTGCCCGCCTTCCTGCGCCCCGGGTGGCAGGCCGACGCAGGGCCGTTCGGCTTTCATTTAACAGTGGTGGAGGGCTTTTTCACCGATCCGGCGTGGTGGCCCGACATCGAGGCCGAGGCGCGGGCCTGTGTGGCCTGCCTCTCGCCGGACGCGGAGTTGGCGTTAACGAATGGGCGCATTGCTGTGTGGGACGACGGCGAAACGTGGGTGCTGCGGCTGGACGCCTCCCCGGCGTTGCTGGTGGCACACACGCTGCTGCTGTCGCGCCTCTCGCGTTTTGTGACCGCCTCGCCCTTTGCCGGGCAGGTGGCCCAGGGGCTGTACGCCCGTCCCTTCGAGGGGGTCCGTATGTCGCTGCTGCACACGCCGCGCGGGCTGGACACCTGGCAGCCGCATTTCACACTGGTGCAGCCCTACGGCGGGAATGATCCGCAGGCGCTGCGCCGCGAGTTGCAGGCGTGTATCCAGCCCTTTACCACGCAGAGTTACGCTGCCCTGACCCTGTTCGAGAAGCCGGAGGGCGAGGAGCGCTGGCGGGTGCGTGCCGAGTTGCCCCTGGGGAGGGATTGATGGAGACAGGGACTGGGTCTGCCCCCATACCCGTGCCGTCTCCGTTTCCCCCTAGACTCTGAAACGTGACGAACACAGGGGCGAAGCAGGGGCCGATGACGGTGACGGTGGCGACGGGAAATGCCGGAAAGGTGCGCGAGATCGCGGCGGCGCTGGCTGATCTGGACTGGGAACTGCGGCCCTTGCAGGGCGTGCCCATGCCCGAGGAAACCGGGGCCACCTACGAGGAAAACGCCGCCCTGAAAGCCTGCACGGTGGCGCTGGTGACCCGCACCGCCGCCCTGGCCGACGACAGCGGCATCGAGGTGGAGGCCCTGAACGGCGAACCCGGCATTTACAGCGCCCGTTTCGGGGGCCTGGGCAGCGATCTGGAGCGCAACCTGTATCTGCTGGAAAAACTGCGCGGGCACGCCAATCGCCGCGCCAAATTTGTCTCGGTGGTGATCCTGGCCCAGCCCAGCGGGCAGGTGGAGACCTACCGGGGCGAGCTGTCCGGCACCCTGCTGGAGGCTCCGCGCGGAGAGGGCGGCTTCGGCTACGATCCCCTGTTCGTCCCCGACGGCCAGACCCGTACCCTGGCCGAGATGAGCGTGGCCGAGAAACAGGCCATCAGCCACCGGGGCAAAGCACTCGCGGCCCTCAAAACGGCCAAGCGCGGGAATTGAATCTCGTTAAGCCGTTTCCACCCGCGTTTCCACGGTGATCTCGCTGTTCAGGCTGGCGGCCACCGAGCAGTATTTTTCGTGGCTCAGGCTGGCAGCGCGCTCCAGGGCCTCGGCGCTGATGCCCTCGCCCCCCGCTATGTGGCGCACGGTGATGTGGGTGTAGCGTTTGGGGTCCGTGTCGGCCCGCGTGCCCTCCACCTCGATGCGGTAACTCGCCAGCGGCGTGCGGCGTTTTTTCATGACTTCTACGACGTCGTAGGCCGTGCAGGTCGCCAGCGCGCCCAGCAGCGCCTCCATCGGGGAGACGCCGATCTTGGTGGCGCTGTTGTCGATCAGCAACTGGTGTCCGCTCTCACTGACGCCCAGATAGCGCTGCTCGCCCAGCCAGGTCACCTGAAGCGTTTTCTTGGGGGTAGAGGTCATGCGGACAGGCTAGAGCATCGGCGGCGGATCACGCGAAACCGTCCGGGATCTGGGGTCCCGGACGGCTTCCTGCCAACGTCTCTTTGGCGCTTAGCTGAAGTCCAGCAGGCTGCGCCCGTCCTTCTCGCGGTCCTCGGCCACCTTCCCCAGAATGAAGAAGGTGGGTGCCCAGTGGCCCAGGAACAGGCCGTCGCGCTCCTTGCTGTCCTGTTCCTGGCCGTCCTTGGTCTTGCCGCGCAGGAAGTTGATGGCCGAGAGGATGATCGAGGCGTAACCGAGGATGTACAGCACATTGGAAGTTTTCATAGCGGTCACTGTCTCCTGCGGGCCTGCTCCGGATGGTGGCTTTTCCCCTAATCTCAGCGCTGGATGGAGGTTGTTCCAGCAATTCATGAACATCTGCTAACGGCGCATCAGCAGCAGGATCTATGGTCTCGGACGACGTCCAACACCTCGATTTCTCCCCGGTTGCCCTTCACCGTTCCTCCGTCGACTCCTCCGTCAACAACGTAAGCCCGGAAGCAGTCTCAGCCACGGTTTAACCAAGTGATCCACCACCTTCATGTCGCCCGTGTCTCTTTAGGCATGGCTTTTCTCAACTCAAAACACGCGGCCCTCTATGGCGGCCTGCTGACCCTGGCCCTCGGCTCCTGCGCGGTGGTCCAGCGCCCCGACACCGACAAGCCCAATGCCGGACTGACCCTGCCGGCGGGTTTTCAGGCCGACCTGTACGCCCAGGACCTCGGCAAGCCCCGCCTGATGGCCTTCGCGCCCAGCGGTGACCTGTTCGTGGCCGATCAGGGCAAGGACCCCGGCACCGGACGCGTACTGGTCCTGCCGGACCGCGATAAGAACGGCGTTCTGGACAGCGCGCAGACTTACCTGTCCGGCCTGAACCAGCCCAACAGCCTGGCCTTTCATGGCGGCTTTCTGTATGTCGCGAACACCGATGGCGTGGTCCGCATGCCGTACAAGGATGGCGACTTGAAACCGGGAGCTGCCCCCGAGAAGATCATCGACCTGCCTGCCGGGGGACGCCACCACTCGCGCACCATCGTCTTTGGCCCGGACGGCAAGCTGTACGTGGCGACCGGCAGCACCTGCAACGTCTGTGAGGAAGAGGACCCACACCGCGCCACCGTCTGGATTTACGACGCCGACGGCAAGAATGGCCGCCCCTACGCCACCGGCCTGCGAAACGCAGTGGGGCTGGAATGGTTTGACGGCACCCTGTACGCCACCGCCAACGGGCGCGACATGGCCGGGAGCGACACCCCGCCCGAATCCTTTTTCCGCGTGATGGACGGCAAGAATTACGGCTGGCCGTACTGCTACCCCATGCAGGCAGGCGCGCCGCAGGTCTGGGATCAGGAGTTCGGCAAGAAGACCCCAGCGGTCTGCGAGGCGGCCCAGCCGTCGTTTGCCACCACCACCGCGCACGCCGCGCCGCTGGGTCAGGCCTTTTACACCGGCACGGCATTTCCCGCCGAGTACCGGGGGCAGATGTTCGTGGCCCTGCACGGCTCCTGGAACCGGCCCCAGAAGAGTGGCTACAGCGTCATCACCGTGGACCCCAAGACGGGCGCAACGAGGGACTTCATGACCGGGTTCCTGGGCGCGCTGGGCCTGTCCACCTCCGGGCGGCCCGCCGATGTCCAGATGGCCCCGGACGGCGCGCTCTTTGTCACCGACGACGGCAACGGCGTGATGTACCGGGTGACCTACAAGCAGCCCTGAGCCGTGGCCCCGGCACCTGACCTGGCACGGCGGGATGCTCTCCTGTCTCGTCTGGTGGGTGTGGCGTGGCCCCATCAGCCGTTCCTGGAGGTGCTGGCCCTGCCCCCAGACGCCGATCTGCTGGACATCGGCGCGGGGGAGGGGGCGCTGGTGCGCGAGTGGAGGCGGCGGTCAACCGGACGCACTGAGGGCATTGATCCCAGACCCGGTGCGGGGATACACCGGGGGAGGGCCGAGGCATTGCCGTACATGACCGGGGCATTCGACGCGGTTTTGCTGGTACGAACGCTGGCGCATCTGCCGGATGTCAGTGCAGCGCTGCTTGAAGCGTGGCGGGTGCTGCGCCCGGGCGGACGACTGGTGCTGGCGGCCCACGGCGCGGATCACCTGCGGGCGACATGGCACGCACTGGGCCGCCCAGCCGCTGATGGTGGCCCGGAAAACGCCTTGCGGGCGGCACTGGCTGAGGCCAGGCACCCTGCCCTGCGGCTGGATGTGCGGCGGCCTATCAGCGTCGCGGCAGCCGACGCGCGGGAGCTGGTGGACACTTATGGCCTGAGCGTCAGCGCGAACGGACAGCGCTTTCCCGAGCAGGACACGGCCCATCTCGCCGTCTACCTCGCCTACAAAACGAATTGAGGGTCAGTCCGTGACAGGCTTCCAGCCCCCCTCGCGCAGCGCCTATTTATCGAATTTGGCGTATCCGGCGGCGCTGCGGCGCTGTGCCCCGCGCGCGTAGTCCATCTGCATTTCCACCGTTTCGTGCTTGCCCTCGGTGAAGGTGGAATCGTGAATCCAGTAATTCAACCGGTCCTCGCCCAACTGGACCCACAACTTGTGGTCATCGTCAGCGTCGCGCCAGAAGGCGACGTGTTCGAAGCCATTGTTCTGCGCCCAGATCTGGATGTCGCCCAGCACGCGGGCGGACTTGGGGTGTGTCATCTGGAATTCCTGACCGTCGGATTCGTTGAGAAATTTAATGTCGGCCATAGTGTCCCCAGCGTACCTGAAAAGATCCGGCGTGCGGGCATGAATTGCCTCAACGCACCTTGAAACACCAGTCTTGCACTTCCTGCCAGCGCGGGACCGGGCGCTATCCTCGGCCCCGATGACGGTTCTCTCTGCCCCGCTGCCTGACCTGCCACTCAAGGTCACCACCCTGAACGTCAACGGCATCCGCAGCGCCCTGCGAAAGGGGCTGGCCGACTGGGCGGCGCGCGAAAGCCCCGACGTGCTGCTGCTTCAGGAAGTGCGCGCGCCGCCGATGCCCGACGCCCTGGCCCACCTGGGGTATCAGGGCGCGTGGTTTCCGGCGCAGAAGGCAGGCTACAGCGGCGTGGCGATTCTGGCCCGCCGTCCGCTGGAAGACCTGCGCGTGGGCATGGGCCACGCTGAGATGGACGCCGAGGGCCGCGTCCTGAGCGCCCGCATTGGCGGCGTGCGCTATGTCAGCGTGTACCTGCCCAGCGGCAGCAGCGGCGAGGCGCGGCAGTGCTTCAAGGACCGCGTGCTGGGCGACTTCCAGGACTTCACCGGGCGGCTGATTTCGGAAGGCGGACCCGTGATCATCGGCGGCGACTACAACGTGGCCCACCGGGAAATCGATCTGAAGAACTGGCGGTCCAACCGAGGCAACAGCGGCTTTTTGCCCCACGAGCGCGAGTGGATGAGCGCCCACCTGCAAAGCGGCCTGACCGACACCCACCGCGCCACCCTGGGAAGTGCAGCCGAATATACCTGGTGGAGCAACCGCGCCGGGGCCTATGCTAACAACGTCGGCTGGCGCATCGACTACCTGCTGTCGGCGGGCGTGCAATTGGGCGGCGTGCGGGTGGACAGAGAGGCGCGGCTGAGTGACCATGCGCCGCTGAGCGGGCGGCTGGAGGGAGGTTGAACCGCCCGGCTCATTGCTCCCGCAGAAAATCGAGCAACGCGGCAGTGAGTTCTGCGGGGGGGTCCTCGGCCAGGTGATGCCCGGAGTCGATGGCGTGGCCGCGCAGATGCGTGGTCCAGGGCCGCCACGCCAGACCGCCAGCACATCCCCGTATAGCTTGGCCAGATCGTCGCGCGACGACCACAGCACCAGCGTCGGACAGGTGACGCGGTGGCCTGCTGCCCGGTCTGCCGCGTCGTGGGCACGGTCAATGCCCAGCCCAGCACGGTCATCCTCGATTTGGGCACTGCTTCCCTACTTGCGGACGGGAGAAGGTGGCTCTCCCACCTGCTTCGCCTGCGCCATTCCCCCCAGGCCCCGCCGCTCCGCCGCGTACACCGCTAGCCCCGCTAGAATGCCCCAGAACGCCGCCCCGATGCCCAGCGGGGTAATGCCGCTCAGCGTGACCAGGATGATCATGGGGGCGGCCAGACTGCCCGGCTCCCCCCGGAATGCACCCTGAAGACTGCTGCCCATCGCGCCCAGCAGGGCGATTCCGGCCAGGGCCGCCAGCGTCTCAGCGGGCAGGATGCCCATCAGATGCACGAAGGTTCCGGCGAACAGGCCAAGGCCGATGTTGATGCCCCCGGCCCACACCGCCGCCGTGTAGCGCCGGGCAGGGTCCGGGTGCGCCTCCGGGCCGCTGACGATGTTGGCCAGCAGCGCGCCCAGCGTCAAGTTGTGGCAGCCGGCAAAGGCCGCACCCAGACTGGCGACGCCGCAGGTCCGCAGCACCGGCCCCGGCGCGGGTGCGTAGCCGTTGGTCTTCAGCACCCCGAAGCCCGGCACGAACTGCCCGGTAAAGGCCAGCAGCGTCAGCGGCAGCGCCAGATTCACCGTGGCATGCAGGCTGAACACCGGCACCACGAATTGCGGCTGCGTCAGCGCCAGGCTGATCGGCGCGGGATGCCACAGCCCCAGGCCCGCGCTGGCGGCCACGCCTACCACCAGCACGGCGGCCACCGCCCAGCGCGGTGAGATCTGCCGGATCAGGAAGTACGCCAGGATCATGGCCCCCACCAGCGCCGGCTGAAGGCCGAATGCCTGCGCCGCCTTGAAGCCAAAGGGCAGCAGAATCGCGGCGTTCAGCGCGGCGGCCAGATGCGGGGGAATGGCCCCCAGCGCCCGCGTGAGCGGCCCGAAGGTTCCCAGAATGAACACCAGTACGGCGGACGTGACGAAGGCCCCCACCGCCTCCGGAAAGGGAATGCCGGGCAGCGCAGTGACCAGAAACGCGATGCCGGGGGTGGACCAGGTACTCAGGACCGGCATGCGCGTCCGCAGACTGAGAAAGATGCTCGCCAGCCCGCTGAAAATGGCGTGCGCCCACAGCCACGACATGGCGACCGAGTCGCTCAGATGGGCCGCCTGCGCCACGCTGTAGACCAGCACGTTTGGCCCCGCCCAGCCGATGATCACGGCGATCAGTCCGGCCAGCACCGCGCTGGGCTGCGTGTCCTGCCAGAAGTTGCGCGGAGCGGGGGAGGCCAGCACGGGCGCGGTCATGGGGGTGATTGTGAGCCACCATTGGACTGCTGTCGAGTGTCAGAGGTATGGGAATTGGACTGCTTGTCTGGATAAAGGCGAGAAGTGGACTGCTTGTCTGGATAAAGGCGAGAAGTGGACTGCTATGCTGGGCTGATGGACGCCCCTCGCTGGTCTGCGCTGCTCTCTGGCTGGAGGGCTGGAAGTGGGTCTCGGTATGACCGGTTGGCCGAGGCCCTGCGCGTGGGTATTCGCAGCGGTCAGCTCCCACCATCCGAAGCCCTGCCGGCAGAGCGAGCGCTGGCCCAGTTGCTGGGCATCAGCCGCAGCACGGTGGTGGCCGCCTATGACACGCTGGCCGAGGGCGGCTGGATTACCCGCAGGCGTGGCAGCGGCACGCGGGTGGCCGCCACCGCGCCGCGTGGCGCGAACGTGCTGACCCTGCGAACCCCATCTGCCCTGCCCCACGGCGGCGACGAGTTCGACTTCACCATCGCCGTTCCCCTGCTGAACGACAGCCAGCGTCAGGAGATGCGTGGGGCCGCGCTGGACGCCTTCCAGGAATCGTTGTATTACCCGCACGGCCTGCCCGAACTCCGCGCCGTGCTGGCCGAAATCTACACGCGCGAGGGCCTGCCCACCACGCCGGAGATGGTACTGATCACCAGCGGCGCGCAGGGGGCGATTTCGCTGCTCGCAGGCGTCTTTCTGCGCCCACGGGACCAGGTGTTGCTGGAGACGCCCACCTACTTTGGAGCCATCGACGCCTTTCGTGCCGCAGGGGCCGAGACGGTGGGCGTCCCCGTGACAGCGCATGGGGTAGAGCCTGCCGCTCTCGCTCAGGCCCTCCAGCAGCACTCGCCACGCCTGGCCTTCCTGACCCCCACCTTCCAGAATCCAACGGGGACCGTCATGCCTGAGCGTGCCAGGGAAAAGGTTGCCACCGTTGTGGCCGACGCCGGGCTGCCCACCATCGAGGACGACACACTGATTGACTTGGGCTTTGAAGTTGAAGCGCCGCCGCGTATCGCCACCTTCGCTCCCGCCGCGCCGATCTTCAACGTCGGCTCATTGAGCAAGCTGTACTGGGCGGGGCTGCGGGTGGGCTGGCTGCGCGTGCCAGCGGCCCACGCGGGGCCGGTCGGTCAGGCCCGCACCCTCTCCGATTTCGGCAGCAGCCTGCCAGGGCAGCACATCGCGTTGCGGCTCTTGAAGGATCTGCCCCGGCTGCGACACGAGCGGCGTGAAGCCGTAACCGTCGCCCGCGACCTGCTGGCCGAACTGCTGCGCGCCCACCTGCCCGGGTGGCGCTTCACGGTGCCGGGCGGCGGACAGTTCCTGTGGGTGGAGTTACCCACCCGCCAGACCAGCGCCTTTACCCTCTGCGCGGCGCGTTACGGCGTGCGCCTGTTTCCCGGCGCGTCAATGGGTGTGACAGTGGGTATGGACGGCCTGCCCGACAGCTTTCTGCGCCTGCCCTTCACGCTGGACCCGTCCCGGCTGCCCGAAGCGGTGCAGCGCCTGAAGGCTGCCTGGGTCGAATTTCGGTCACGCCAGGGCGGCGAGCGGCTGGCCTGAGCATCAGTGCAGCAATCAGCGCAGAGGGTCTTCGGGGGCGCTCTCGGTCACGCGCACGTCGCCCTGGGGGTCCACCACCAGTTCCTCGCGGGCCAGGGTGGCGTCGAAGGTGCGGGTCTCGACGATCTGGCGCTTGCTGATACGAACCTGCTCGCTGACCACCACACGCTTCTCGACGCGGGCCTCCTCGCGGTAGACCAGCAGTTCGCGGCGCTCGCCAGCGGCCAGGGGCGCGCCGTCCAGCGTGATCGAGTGCGGGGTGCCTCCCGCGCCGGTCTCCAGATGCTCGATGATCAGCACCTCGGTGACCAGCTCGACGGGCATCTGCACGGTCTCGCGGCGGACCTCACGGGTAAAGACCACGCTGCCCGCCACCTCGCGCTCCTTCTCGACGATCAGGCGTTCCTCGCGCAGCTCAATAATGCCCTGGAGCTGGAGATCCCTGGCCTCCATTTCTTTTTCGGCGAGTGTCTGGGATACCGGTAAACTGTCGTTGCGTCGGTCTGTCATGTCAGCTCCTGCCCATCTGAGAAAAAAGGCGGGGCGACCTCCCTGAAGAAGTCGTCCCGCCCCGAGGACCTGGATCAGGCCTTGCGGTTCTTGTCGTCCATCATCGGCTTGCCGTCGGTGTCCAGACGCACGTCGCCGCTCTTGTTAACTTCCAGCACCTCGCGGCCCACGGTCTCGGTCACGGTCTGTGAGTCAGTCACCTCACGCTTGCCCACCGTGACTTCCTCGGTGACGAACGCCTGCTTGCTGACGTTGGCGCGCTCAGCCTCCAGATCAATACGCATGGTCTTGGAATCCGCGCCCAGCACCGCGCCCTCGACAGCACGCGCGTCGGTGACGGCGTGGCGCTCAATAACCACTTCCTCGCGCTTGAGGTCCACGTTCACGTTTTCCTGGTGGGTCTCGACGCGCTTGCCGACTTCCACGCTGCCGGCCACAAAACGGTCCTTGTTGACCATCAGGCGCTCTTCCAGCAGGCGCAGCTTGTCGGGGGTCTGGTACATGGCGTCGTCTTCGCGGTAGCCAGCCTTAGCGGCGTAATTGCTCTCGTCCACCTGGTAGTCCTTGTGGGCGGCGCGCAGCACGCGCTCATCGGATGCCTGGTCGTCGTCGCTGTACTCCTCACCCATGCGGTACTCGCGCATCTCCATGACCTGGTCTTTGGTCAGGTTGGTAAAGTGGACTTCCTCGCCCTCGAAGGTGGACATGCCCACCGGGACAACGACTTCCTTGCTGGAGAACCAGCCGCCCGCGTCCACGATCAGGTAGCGGATCTTGCCAGTTTCGGGTTCGGCCAGCGCGCCGCGAATGGTGCCGATCTTGTCGCCGTTCATGCCGTAGGCGGTCTGGCCGGTGGGATCGTGGTACTCGGTTCCAAGGACGTCGGAATGCTGCGAGGTAATGTCGGACAGAGTCATTAAACGGGCCATGTGGATCTCCTTTGCGTGAGTCGCCGTTTTGGTAACGGCTGGGCATTCAGTGAACGGACAGCGAACAGAGAACGGTGATGCCGTCTGTAACCTGCCTTCCGTTCGTGACGCCCATGCTGCCGCAGGGACGGGCCACAAAAATGGCAGCCAGCTAAAGGCGGCCCTTTGCAAGCCTTTACCCAATCCTGAGCGGACTCGCACCACCGTTACACCCACTTTAAAAAGGTTGTGCGGCGGTTCACATCGGGCGCGCCATGAGAGGGGCGGCAGGACACAGATGCCCGCCGCCCCTTCCACCGCCACCCGATCTCATGCAGCCTTGAACCCAGCTCAAAAAATCAAACTGAGATGAACAATTTCTTATGCCCCGTACTTGTTCAGCTTCATGGCATTCGCCATTAAGATCGGCATCAGGTCCGTGCCGGGGCGCAGGCCGAGGCTTCCTTTCTGGGCCTCTTCCTCGGTGTAGCGGGTAGTCAGGTCCTTGCGCCCGTGATCGCTGCGGACCAGCACCGGCACCGGGTGCCATGAGTGGCTGGACAGCTTGCTGGGCGTGCTGTGGTCCCCCACGATGCACAGCACGTCCGGCTTCAGCGCCAGAATGTCGGGCAGCAGCGCGTCGAACAGCTCGATCTTCTTGACCTTGGCCGCAAAATCGCCGTCCTCGGCGGTGCTGTCGGTCTTCTTGACATGGAAGAAGAAGAAGTCATACCTGTCCCAGTTCTCGGTCAGCACCCCCACCTTGCCGTCCAGCGCGTCTTCCTGGCCAGGCACGTCCAGCACGTCCATGCCCACCAGGCTCGCCAGCCCCTTGTACATGGGGTACGAGGCGATGCACGCAGCCCTGAGCTTGTAGGCGTCGTCGAAGCTGGGGAAATGCGGCACGTCGCTGTAGCCCCGGAACAGCACGCCGTTGACCTGGGCGTCGTCCTTCAGGAGGGCCTCGGCCCGCTCCACAAAGGCATTGACCAGTCCGGCGGTCTTGACGCTGGCGTCGTCGTGCGCCGTGGCCCTCAGCGGCTGCACCCCGGTGGCCTGCGGGTCCACGTCGCCCAGGTTCGCGCCCAGCACCTCGCCGCCCTGGGCGCGGAAGACCACCACGAAACGGTGCTCGGACTCGGTATAGATCTCCACCGGCACGCCATCGATCTCGGGAATGGCGGCCCCCAGCCGCGTCACGATCTCGGCGTTTTTCTCGTCGCTGGGGCGTCCGGCGCGGCGGTCTTCCACCACGCGGCCCGCGCCCAGCGTGGCGAAGTTGCCGCGCACGGCCACATCGCCCTTGTTCAGCTTGACGCCGATGCCCACAGCGCTCAGCGCCCCGCGCCCCACCACGTAATGCAGCGGATCGTAGCCAAACAGGCTCAGGTGGCCGGGGCCGCTGCCGGGGGTGATCCCCGCGCCCACCAGTTCCACCTGTCCCAACTGCGACTGCGCCGCCAGCGCGTCCAGATTGGGCGTCTTCGCCGTCGCCAGCTCGGTCTCACCGTTCACCGTCAGCGGCAGGCCGCCCACGCCGTCCAGCACCACCATCACGATCTTGCTCTCGGTCTTCTTGGACAGCCCACGGATCGTCTGCAACAGGTCACTCATGCCCCACAGTGTACGCCGGACACTAAATAGGGGGCAGCGGAAGGCGAGAGGAGATGTAGTGGAAGCGGATTTGCTGTTCCACTCCCTTTCACGGAGGTTGCAAGGCGTCCGGCTCAGGCTTTTGGGGACGTTTTTCTTTGCCAGGAAGAGCCTGAAAGACGGTGCTGGTCAACTTTACCGAAGTGGCCTCTGAAGGCCATCGGGCGCGCAGCGGACGGGCCTTACGCCGCTTGACGGAGCGGGGCGTACGAGCAGGAACGCCCGCCTCCCGTCTGCGAAGTCCACAAACTCCTGTCCAGTGCAGCGCCCCCTCCCCTGGAGAGGCAGGGGGAGCAGGCCGCCCAACACGACCTCAACCCAGCATCTGCCCCTGATCATCCAGCGCCGGATACGCCTCTCCCCGCTCCCGGTACATCGGAGCCAGCTCCGGGTACCCCCACTCGAAGGCCAGCCGCGCCAGCTCCTCTGGCGAGAGCTGGGGCGCGCCGTACAGCCCCGCCGCCAGCCGCTGCCGCTGCGCCTCGAACAGGATCGTCGCTGCCGCCACCGAGACGTTCAGGCTCGGCACCATGCCGAACATGGGGATGACGATGTTGCCGTCCGCCGCGTCCGCCGCCGCATCGGCCACGCCCCATTTTTCCGCGCCCAGCAGGACGCAGGTGGGGCGGGTGTAATCGGCCTCGCGGTAGTCCACGCTACGCTGCGACAGGTGGGTGGCGAGGACCTGCACGCCCTGGCCCTGCAATTCGCGCACCGCCCCCAGCGTGTCGGCGTGCATCTGCACCCGCACCCATTTGTGCGCGCTGCCGGAGGTGGCCTGGGAGGTGTTGCCCTCAAAGTCCAGCGGTTTGCCGCCCCCCGGCGGGACGGCGTGGGCAGTGAGCACCCCCACCGCGTCGCAGGTGCGGACGATGGCCGAGAGGTTGTGGGGCTTGTTGACCTGATCCATCAACACGGTCAGGGTGGGCTGGCGTTTGCTCAGCACCCGCAGAATCTTGGCGTAGCGCTCGGGGGTCATGGGGCCGAGGGTAGCGCGTGGTCAGCCTGCTCAGTACCCGACAGTTTCCAAAGTTCCATCCAGGACAGCACTTTCAAGCTTTCGCTCAGCGTGCGTCGCCTGATGATCAGGATCAGAACCCCCGTCTTGTGCAGCCAGGCGTGAGTACAACAGTCATGACAGGCCAGCAGCACGCAGGTCTGCGGCAGTCCTGTGATGTGTCACTCGTTTGGACATGGACAGAAATCTCGTCCTGGACAGCCTCCAGAGAAAGTGTCGGGTACTGAGGTCAGCCTGGATACGGCGCGGCCAAGTCGCCCATCAGAGGCGATCTTACACAGAGTTTCCGAGCGGTCCAGCCATCGTCACGGACTCCCCGGCCCAGATCGTGAAGTGCAGGACTCAGCAGATGCGCCCACCACAGCGGTGTCAGGAGCGCGAAGTCTTCATCGGTCAATGGAGTGTGTTCGGCATAGCCATGCACGACGTCGTCGTGGAGGCCGCGCCACGCGAGGGCAAATTCCTCAATGGGATCGGCGGGCCGGGCAAACTCGAAGTCCAACAGGCCCGTCCAGACGCCGCTTTGCACACGCAGATTCCACGGCGTGAAGTCACCGTGGATCAAGGTCTGGGGGCGGGCCGAAAAGTGAAGGCCTGTAAGTGCGGCGCGGGCGCGGTGCAGGTGCCAGCGGTACAGGCGCACGTCCGCCGGGTTGGTGGCTTCATGGGCATTCAGCAGGGCATCGGTGGCAGGCTCATTCAGAACGGCTTGCAGATCGCTCCAGCCGGGGCGGGGATGAGGCAAAGGAAGGTCACGCCAGCGGGCATGCAGTTCCGCCAGCCAGCGCCCCCGCGTGCGTGCCTCCTCGCGCGGGGCAGGATCGCCAGAAACGAAGCCGTGAAGGGACCACCACACGCCGTCCATAGACCAGGGGCCACGCCTGAGGGTGGGCAAATCCAGTCCTGTACCGTCTATCAAACTCAGGATGCCCAACTCATACTGCACCTCTGCTTCGGGACCGTGCCAGCGGCGCAAAGTGGCCCTTTCTGTCCCGTCCCGGACCTGCCAGTGCTGATTCAGGCGGCCTCCCAGGTCTCCAGTCACCCGCAGATCCCAGGCGTCAAGCAGTGCCGGGGGCGGAGTCATGCCCGCACAAATAAAGCCGCCCCATCCTCCCGCCGAGTCGCCTGCAACTCCCCGCGCGCCGCCAGATATTCCGCCAGCGCCGCCGTCTGGTCCAGCAGCAGGATGGCCTGAATGGGCCGCAGTCGGGGGTGCAGCGCGTGGGTCAGATCGTGAATGGTGGTTGGCCCGGCGGCAGCGTCCAGCACGGCGCGCAGTTTGTCGTCGTAGCGGTCCCGGAGCTGCTGGATGCGCCCGCGCCAGTCGGGCATGGGGCCGTCGTGTCCGCCCAGCGCCACGCTCACGCCCTCCAGTTGCTCAATGTGGTCCAGCGACGCGAGGTAAGACCGCAGCCCCGCGCCCCGCTGAAAACGCTGGGGCATCAGCGGCGGCGAGTTGCGCGGCAGCAGGTGATCGGCACTGAGCAGCAGATCGTCCACGCGCAGGCAAATCTGCGAACCCTCGTGGCCGGGGGTATGGATCACGGTAAAGATGTCGTCCAGCACGTTGCCCTCACGCAGGGGCGTCCGAACTTCCACTGTTTCCGGGAGCATGGTGTTGCGGGCGCGGCGGCGCAGGCGTTCGGCGTATTCGGCCCCCGTACCATTCTCAAGGCTGCCGCCGCCTGTCAGTCCCAGCCAGCGGATGTGGTCTTCCATCTCGGCCTGCCGCGCTGCCGGATCGCCATGTGGGTTTTCAATGGTCTGAGCGGCCCACTCGTGCGCGGCGACGGGCGCGGCGGTTTTGCCCCGCACGAAGGGCAGCCCCGCCACATGGTCCGGGTGCGGGTGCGTGACCACCACGCGGCTCAGGGTTTCCCAGGACCACGCCTCGCCGTATTCGCTGCGAATGGCGTCCAGACCAGCTTCCAGCGCGGCGGTGCTGGCCTCGTGGCTGCCGCCAGTGTCCACCAGTGCGGTGTAGGTGGGCGCACTGGACTGGCCCCGCACTACCAGAAACACGTTGGCGGCAAAATGCGGAAAGGCGGGAACGCTCAGCGTGTAGACCCGCGTGCCGCCGGACGTGACGTGGCGTGCGGCTATCGCCGGGGGAGAGACTTGGCTGGAGGCAGGCGCGCTCATGGCCGCACCCTAGAGCAGCGGACCCGCAAAGAGTGTCACGCTGCCCGGCCCCTTTACTTGCAGCGGATGTCCTGACCGAACCATTTGTCCGAGAGTTTGACGTAGGTGCCGTCTTTCATCAGCCCCGCGAGTGCGCCGCTCAGGGCGTCGTGCAGGGCGGTGTTGCCTCTGGCGACGGCCCCGGCGTTGCGCTCGTTGCTGATGGCCTCGCCGATCAGGATCTTGCCTGCCTACCCGGCGGTCTTGAGCATGTAGGCGACCACGGGGCCGTTGCTGGACCACGCGTCTACCCGGCCCGCCAGCAAGGCCGACAGGATGGTCTGGTCATTGGGATAGGTGGGGACCTCCTTGATGCCGGGAATGGCGCTCAGCACCGGAATCTGCGCGGTCCCCACCTGCGTGTCCACCGTCTTGCCTGCCAGCGCCTGCCGGGTCAGCGGGCCGCCCGATCTCGCCACGATGTTCACGGTGGAGCAGTAATGCGGCGGCAGAAAATCCACTGCTTTCTGCCGGGTGGGTGTAATGGCGTGCGAGGCCATCACCGCGTCAAAGCGCCCCTGGTTCAACGAGATCAGCAGGTTGTCGAAGGGCTGCGCCACCCACTCCACCTTCAGGCCCAGCGCCTTGCCCAGCGCGTCTCCCAGGTCCACCTCAAAGCCCATCAGGGCCTTGCCCTCGTAAAAGTTGAAGGGAGGATAAGGCGGCCTCTGTTCCCAGTTTCAGCGTTCCTGCCGCCTTGATCTGGTTCAGGGTACGGGGAGCGGCCTGCGCGGTGACGGACAGCAGCAGGGCGGCACTGACCAGGGCAACGGGCAGGGCAGTGGGCAGGATGAAGGCTCGGTTCATGGTGAAACCTCCGGGCGGTGCAGCAGAGTTCTTACGGGGCGGCGGCGGGGCCAGAGGAAGGTGGGATGGTTGTTCCAGCATAGGCTCAACAACAGCCCCTCTGCCTGAACCCAGTTGGCACTCTTCTGCCACATTCGGCAATAGAGATTCATATTACACTTTCGGCATGACCCATATGCAGCTTGTGCAGGAGCAAAAAGGCGACGGCCTGACCTTCCGCATCCACGCGCTGACCCAGGTGATCCGCTACTCGGCGTCTACCGACGGCGAGCTGGCCGAGACGCGCCAGACGGACGGGCGCTTTACCGTGGAGGCGCAGCTTCACGGCTCCGGCGTGCTGATCGAGCCGGGGGCGTTTCAATACAGCCACGGCAATATTCAGGCCAAGGTGGAACAGCAGGCCAAAGGGGGTTTTCTGAGCCGGGCCATCGCCACCGCAGGCACCGGCGAGAGTGCCTTTGCCACCCGTTTCACCGGCCAGGGCAAGGTCTGGACCGAGCCGACGCGTAAGCACTTCATCATCGCGGAGTCCAGCGGCGCGAAGGGCGACGACATGATTCTGGACGACAAGGCGTTCTACATGGCCCAGGACACCATGCAACTGGGCACGCACACGCACAACTCGGTTGCCGGGGCGCTGTCGGGCAACGGGCTGCGCCAGCCCAAGCTGTCGGGCAGGGGCATCTTCGTGGTGGAATCCCCGGTGCCGGTCTCGGAGGTGGAAGTGATCGAACTGGGCGGCAGCGACAGCCTGATCGTCGACGGCGACCTGATGCTGATGTACAGCGCCTCGCTGAACGTGGAGCTGCGCCCGCTGGTACGTGGGTTGCGCAATGCCCTGCGGAGCGGTGAGGGCCTGGTGTTCATGATCAGCGGCCAGGGAACCGTGTTCCTGACGCCCACGCACCGCAACCTCTCGGCGGCGACGCTGTAGCGCTCAGGTGGAAAGCTGTAGCACTCAGGCAGAAAGACAGGAAAGGGTGAAGACGGACGCGCAGATAGGCCGCCTTCCCATGCTTTAGCCTGCCCTCCATGTTGACCTTCGAGGAAGCCGCGCGGCGCGGAGAGGCAAAGGTGGGCGCGGAAGTGGTCCGGCTGGCGGCGCGGGGCGTGTGCGGCATGGTGGTGCCGCCGGAATTTGAGGAGGCCTTTTACCACAGCGTCAATCTGCCCGAGCAACTGGGCCGTCTGTTTACCCCGATTAACCCCACGCGTATCGACGAGGACGCCCTGGAAGACCTGACTGCACGGGCCGAGGCATTGATCCGCACCAGTTTTCTGATGGACGACGCAATCCAGGTGTTTTACCGCGCGCTGGGTAACGCGGGCCTGGACAGCGGCGCGGTGCATGTGCGCCGCCCCGGTCACCTGGCCAGCGAGGAAGCGCAGGCCATGCCCCCCAGCACGGCAGCGTTGCAGGCGCTCAAGCGGCTATGGGCCAGCGACTGGGCTTTTGGCGCGGTGCTGGTGCGGCTGGACGAGACCGGGGGTGTGGGCCTGGACGCCCGTCCCACCCTGATTCTGCCGGGGTTGACCGGCACGCCGGACCCGGTGCTGGCCGAGGCGCTGGGCGTGCAGACCGCCTGGGTCAACGAAACAGGGTTAGTTGGCCTGCCTTGAGCGCCCGCCGGGAGGCCCCACCCCCGCTGCTGTTCGCGGCGCTGGGCACGCTGGTCTTCCTGAACGTCTACGCGCCCCAGAGCCTGCTGCCGGTGCTGGCGCAGGAGTTCGGCGCGGGCGCGGCGCAGATCGGTTTTGTGGTGGGCGCGACGACCCTGGCGATGGCGCTGGCCTCGCCGCTGGTGGGCGTGCTGGCCGACGCGCTGGGCCGCCGGGGGGTGGTGGTCTGGGCCTTCGCGTTGCTGACCGCTCCTGCCGTGTTGGCCGTCTTCGCGCCCACGCTGGCCGCCCTGAACGCTGCCCGCTTTGCCCAGGGGCTGCTGATTCCCGGCGTGATGGTGGCCCTGAACGCCTATGTGGCCGAGGAAGTGCCGCCCGCCGGACGCGCCCGCGCGCTGACGCTGTACGTGACCGGTACGGTGCTGGGCGGTTTCCTGGGTCGCTTTCTGGCCGGATTGGTGGCCGTGCGCTGGGGCTGGCACGCGGCGTTCTGGCTGCTGGCCGTGGCCTCGCTGATCGGGTGTGGGCTGGCCCGCGCCGGGTTGCCCGCCGAACGGAACTTTAGCCCCCAGACAAACGGGCGCGCGGTGCTGGAAGGCCTGAACGCACATCTGCGAAATCCAGCGCTGCTGGCGACGTGTGCGGTGGGCTTTCTGATCCTGTTCACCCTGGTGGGCCTGTTCAATACGCTGACATTGCGGCTGGCGGCAGTCCCCTACCTTCTGAACACCGCCCAGACCGGACTGATCTTTGCCGTTTACCTCCTGGGCGTGGTTATTACGCCAGTGGCCGGACCGCTGCTGGCCCTGCGTGGTCCCCGTATCGCGCTGCTGACTGCGGTGGGGGCCAGCCTTGCGGGGCTGCTGCTGACGCTGGCCGCGCCGCTGCCCCTGATCGTTGTGGGCGTGGCGGCGGGGGCCTGCGGCGTGTTCCTGGCCCAGTCTGCCGCGCTGGCCGCCGTGCAGCGCGAGGTTACGCGGGCGCGCAGCCTGGCGTCGGGGCTGTACCACGCGGCCTATTACGGTGGGGCCGCCGCCGCCAGCATCCTGGCGGGATACGCCTACGAGGGTGGGGGCTGGCTGTCAGTCGTCCTGCTGGTCACGGGCAGTATGGCGCTGGCGGGCGTCGTCGGACTGCTGGGCTGGCGCAAAACTGAGGCGGCCTGAGCTAGCCTCACGCCATGAACATCGAACAACTGTGTGCGTCCGGCGCGTATCCCGGCTTGCACCTCGAAGCCCATGACCTGACCGAGAGCGGCAGCGGCATTCTGGAAATCGTCATCCGCAGCGAGAAGACCCTGAACAGCGTCGACGCCGAGGCCCACCGCGCCCTGACCCAGGTCTGGCGCGACATCGATGCCGCGACGGGCGTGCGCTGCGTGCTGATCCGGGGCGAGGGGCGCGGCTTCTCGGCGGGCGGCGATTTCACGCTGATTGAGGAAATGAGCCGCGATTTCACCGCCCTGGCCCACGTGTGGCGCGAGGCGCGTGATCTGGTGTACAACGTCGTCAACTGCGGCAAACCCATCGTCAGCGCCATTCACGGCCCCTGCGTCGGCGCTGGCCTGGCGGTGGCGCTGCTGGCGGACGTGAGCGTGGCCGCCAGCACGGCCCGCCTTCTGGACGGGCATGTGCGCCTGGGGGTGGCTGCCGGGGACCACGCCGCGATCATCTGGCCGCTGCTGTGCGGGCTGAACAAGGCGAAATACTATCTGCTGACCGGCGAGAGCGTGTCCGGCGAGGAGGCCGAGCGCATCGGCCTGGTCAGCCTGTGCGTGCCGGACGGGGAACTCCTGGACCGCGCCTGGAAGGTGGCGCGCACCCTGGCGGCGGGCAGCCCCACGGCGATCCGCTGGACCAAGTACGCCCTGAACAACTGGCTGCGGCAGGCGGGACCCACCTTCGACGCCAGCCTCGCGCTGGAATTTTTAGGCTTCACGGGTCCTGACGTGAAGGAGGGCCTGAGCAGCCTGCGCGAGAAGCGCGAGCCGAGGTTTGAGGAGGACGCGCCGATTTGAGGGCGGTCCAACCGTCCAAAAGGCGAGAAGTCTGATGGCCAGAGAAAAAAGCGTCCAGACGTTCAGACCTCTAGATGTTCTGGACTACGGACTGTTCCCCCCAGAGGAACGCCCCCTGCCCACCCCCGCCCGCGCCGCGTTATGGTGGGCTGAACACAATCACCCCAGGAGGAACTCTTATGGCGAACAAAGAACCCATCCGTGTGGCCGTCACCGGCGCAGCGGGCCAGATCGGCTATAGCCTGCTGTTCCGCATCGCGTCCGGCGACATGCTGGGCAAGGACCAGCCCGTGATCCTGCAACTGCTGGAAGTGACTCCGGCCCTCAAGGCGCTGCAAGGCGTGGTCATGGAGCTGCGTGACTGCGCCTTTCCGCTGCTCTCGGATATCGTGACCAGCGATGATCCCAACGTGGCCTTTAAGGACGCCGATTACGCCCTATTGGTGGGCGCGATGCCGCGCAAGGCGGGCATGGAGCGCGGCGATCTGCTGTCGGCCAACGGCGGCATCTTCAAACCCCAGGGTGAGGCGCTGAACAAGGTGGCCAGCCGGAGTGTGAAGGTCTTGGTGGTGGGCAACCCTGCCAATACCAACGCGCTGATTGCCCAGCAGAACGCCCCCGATCTGGACCCCGGACAGTTCACGGCGATGGTGCGTCTGGACCACAACCGCGCCGTGTCACAACTGGCCGAGAAGACCGGCCAGCCCGTGACCGCCATCCAGAACCTGACCATCTGGGGCAACCACTCCAGCACCCAGTACCCGGACCTGAGCGCGGCCACTGTGGACGGCAAGCCCGCCCTGGAGCTGGTGGACCGCGAGTGGTACGAAAAGGAGTACATCCCCACCGTCGCCAAGCGCGGTGCGGCGATTATCGAGGCGCGCGGGGCCAGCAGCGCAGCCAGCGCGGCAAGTGCGGCGATTGACCACATGCACGACTGGGCGCTGGGCACCCCGGACGGCCAGTGGGTCAGCATGGGTATTCCGTCGGACGGCAGCTACGGCGTCCCCGAGGGGCTGATCTACGGTTTCCCGGTCAAGTGCGCGGGTGGCAAATACGAGATCGTGCAGGGCCTGGACGTGCCGGACTTCAGCCGGGGCAAGATGGACGCCACGGCGCAGGAGCTGACCGAAGAGCGCGATGAGGTTCGCAAGCTCGGCCTGGTCAAGTAATCGGGAGATAGTAAGGAGAGGGCCGGGCTGGCGTGCCTGACCCCCTCTTTCTACGTCGCCCTGTACGGCGGCACCACTACGCCAGCGCCACTACGCCCGTGCCGTATCCGTCCCGTTTCCTGCCAGGGCCAGCGCCTCGCCGCGCACCTGACCCCGGTGGGCCAGATACCACTCCACGGTGCTGCGCAGACCCTCTTCCAGCGAGATGCGGTGGTGCCAGCCCAGCGCGTGGATGCGGCTGACATCGGTGACCTTGCGCGGTGTGCCGTCGGGCTTGCTGGCGTCGAAGGCCAGTTCGCCGCCGTAGCCCACCACGCCCCGGATCTGCTCGGCCACCTCGCGGATGCTCAGGTCCTGCCCGGTGCCCACGTTGATCGGTCCTGGCTCGGAAACGTGGCGCATTAAAAACAGGCAGGCGTCGGCCAGATCGTCCACGTGCAGGAACTCACGCAGGGGTGTGCCGCTGCCCCAGACGCTGACCGTGGGCGCGTCCTCCTCGTGGGCGTCCACCATCTTGCGGATCAATGCGGGCAACACGTGGCTGCCCATCAGATTGAAGTTGTCGCCCGGCCCATACAGGTTGGTGGGCATGGCCGAGACGAAGTTGTCGCCGTACTGCGCGCGGTACTGGTCGCACAGTTCGATGGCCGCGATCTTGGCCACCGCATAGGCGCGGTTGGTGTCTTCCAGCGGGCCGGTCAGCAGCGCGTCCTCGCGCAGGGGTTGCGCGGCGTCGCGCGGGTAGATGCAGGTGGACCCCAGGTTCAGCAGTTTGGCCACGCCGGTCTGGTGGGCCGCGTGGATCACGTTGGCCGCGATCATCAGGTTGTCGTACAGGAACTCGGCGGGGCGGGTGCTATTGGCATGGATGCCGCCCACCCTGGCCGCCGCCAAGAACACGTACTGCGGACGCTCCTGCTCAAAAAAGTCCAGTACCGCCGCCTGATCGCGCAGGTCCAGCTCCCGGCTCCCGCGCGTGATGACGCCGGTGTAGCCGTCGGCCTTGAGGGCGCGGAGCAGCGCGCCGCCCACCAGACCGCCGTGCCCGGCGACGTATACGCGGTCGCCCGGACGCATCACAGCGCGCCCATGCCCTTCAGGGCCACGCTGTGCCCGGCCTCGCGCAGGGTGCGCTCCTGGCGGGCCAGTTCCAGGTCGTGTTCCACCATCTCGCGAACCAGTTCTTCGAAGGAGGTCTTGGGCGTCCAGCCCAGCTTCTCGCGGGTCTCGGTGGCGTCGCCCAGCAGGTAATCCACCTCGGCGGGGCGGAAATACCGGGGGTCGATCTCCACGTAGTCCTCGTGGTTCAGCCCGGCCAGCGCAAAGGCGCGCTCGGCAAACTCGCGCACGCTGTAGGCCTCGCCGGTGGCGATGCAGTAGTCGCGCGGGGCGTCCTGTTGCAGCATCATCCACATGGCTTCCACGTAGTCGCGGGCGTGGCCCCAGTCGCGCTTGGCCTCCAGATTGCCCAGGTACAGCTTCTTTTGCAGGCCCATCTTGATCCGGCCCACCGCGCGGGTGATCTTGCGGGTCACGAAGGTCTCGCCGCGCCGGGGGCTTTCGTGGTTGAACAGGATGCCGTTACAGGCGTACAGGTCATAGGCCTCGCGGTGGTTAACGGTCTGCCAGTAGGCGTAGACCTTGGCCACCGCGTAGGGGCTGCGCGGGTGAAAGGGCGTATCCAGCCCTTGCGGAGGCGGGGCCGCGCCGAACATCTCGCTGCTGGACGCTTGATAAAAGCGCATGGGGTTGCCGGTGCGTCCGCCCACGTCGCGGATGGCCTCCAGCAGCCGCAGCGCGCCCAGCCCGGTCACGTCGGCGGTGTACTCGGCCTGGTCGTAGCTGACCTTGACGTGCGACTGCGCGCCCAGGTTGTAGACCTCCTCCGGCTGCACCTTTTCCAGCAGCGCGCGCATGCCCGAGGCGTCAGCCAGATCGCCGTAATGCAGAAACAGGCGCGCGTCCGCGTCATGTGGATCGTGGTACAGGTGATCGATTCGCTCGGTGTTGAAGGTGCTGGCCCGGCGGATCACGCCGTGAACCTCGTAGCCCTTGTCCAGCAGCAGTTCGCTGAGATAACTGCCGTCCTGCCCGGTGATGCCCGTGATCAATGCTTTTTTCATTAAGGTCTTCCTTCGTGTGGCGTCTCGGCCCTGCTGGCCGCTCCGGCCACTCTCGACTCCAGTCACTGTGTACTTCAGCCATGTACTTCAGCCACTCCGTACATCATATCAGTCACTGTCCTCGGGATCAGCTACCGTCTTGGGTGCGTTGGCCCAGTCTGTGCCTCCAGACTGCACGGCGCGGCGTTTCACGACCGTAAACACGCTCTGTAAGTTCTCTGGCAGACCCTCTTCTCTAATCTGATTTTCAGTGTGGGGCCGCATGCTCTCTCCATCATCACGGCTGCCCACCTACACGGTCATCGACTTTGCGGTCAGCACCAGCCAGCGGCGGACCAGAACCTCGGCCTCATCTGGCACAAGCTGATCTCAGGCTGATGGTAAATGAGGAATACTTAACTGGATTAAACCGTGAGCCGGGGTCCGCGCCCGCAAAATGGGTGTCTTGAGAGAACAGATGAGAGCGTCCGCATGTCCTCCACTTTCCTCCACGTCCGCTGCCGCACTTGGCCCACACCGTTCCAGGCAGATGCCCACCCTTCCCCTGTCCGCCCCGCACGGAGTTTAGCTATGCTCACCGTACATTTGCTGGGACACGCGCATGTGACCTACAACAACCGCCCGGTGCCGCTGTCGGCCAAGGCTGTGGCGCTGATCACGTACCTGACCATCGAGAAGCTGCCCCAGCACCGTGAACGTCTGGCCGATCTGCTGTGGAACACCCCCGAGGCCCGCAAGAACCTGCGCGTCGAGCTGGCGCGCATCCGTTCCGCCGGGCTGAATCTGTTTCCGCTGAGCCGCCAGTTGCTGTACCTGGAAAACGTTGAGACGGACCTGAACGGGTGGCTGGCGCAACTGGGCAGCGATATGGACCAGGCAGGACTGGCCCAGTGGCTCTCCACCCTGCGCGGAGTGCCGTTCAGCGGTCTGGAGGACCTGGGCAGCCCGGCCTTTCAGGAGTGGATCGATCACCAGCGCTGGGTGCTGACCGAGCAGACCGAGGAAGTTCTGGCGCGGGCGTACCGGCAGTTCGTGCGCGGCGGCAAGGGCTGGGGCACCCGCGCCATCGCTGCGCGGGCCGAGGCGCTGGGCTTCAGCCACCCCGGCGAATTCCTGATGGACGGCAGCGACGAGGGGCTGGATCTGCCCGAGGCTGCGGTGGGCGGTTCGCCCGCTGGCCCGCCCCCTGCCCCGTTTCCCACAGCGGATCTGCCCCCCGTGGAACAGCCTGATCTGAACTCTTCTGGGGCAGACGGGCCGCTGCATTTCCGTACCCCGGCGCGCGAGGCCGCGCTGCGCGACAGCCTGCAACGCGCCGCGCACGCCCCGCAGGTGCTGGTGCTGCACGGCCCCACCGGCAGCGGCAAGTCCTACGAGGCCGAACGCGCCCTAGCGGGGAGCGGCTGGCTGGCCCTGCGGATCAGCAACAGCCGGGCGGGCCGCCTGATCGTGGCGACGCTGGCGCAGACGCTCCTGGCCCCGCCCTTCTTTGCCCTGTCGTCAGGCGGCGAAGGCGGCGAACATGCCTCTGTCCCCGCCCCCAACGCTGGCCCTGATGCTGGGACCCCTGAGTCGTCCAGCGTCCAGACCTTGCAGGGTGTGCTGCTGCGCCCCGGCAGTCTGGAAGAGGACGTGGTCAAGGTGGCGACCGTGCTGGCCACCGTGCCGCGCCCGCTGGCCATCGTCCTCGATCACGCTCAGAATGGGCCGGTAGAACTGGCCTCGGTTCTGGAATTTTTGCTGAATGTTCCGGCAGCCGCTCCGCGCGCGCTGGTGATGCTCAGCCGCACGCCGCCGTCACAGGCCCCGCTGTGCCGCGCGCTGCTGCGGCGCTTCGGCGCGGCGCAGTCGCCAGTGGCGCAGTCGCTGGTGCTGGAAGTCACGCCGCTGTCGCTGGGCAGCGTGGTGCAGGCGCTGGCCGCACACGCCGCGTTTTCCGGCGACGCGGACCTGCATGCGCGGGCCGCCGTGATGGTGCAGCGCAGCGGGGGCAACGCCCTGCATCTGCTGTCGTTGCTCGAAGAGAGTGAGGTGAAACAGGATGGGCCGCAGGAGAGCGGACTGGAACGCGGCGGCGCAGCGGGTCGTCTGCTGCCCGCTGGCCGACTGCCCAGCGCCATGCGTGACACCTACATGGGTGAGATTGACGGCTGGCCTGCGCCGCTCCGCGAGGCCCTGAGCAGCTTGAGCGTGATCCAGGGTGATTTCAGTTTCGGGCTGGCCGGGTCCTTCCCGGAAGTGGCGCGGCGCGGCCTGACCCCGGCGGATCTGCTGCGCGAGGCCCTGGAGCGCCACGTCCTGGTGGAAGCCGAGCCGCCGGATGCCCTGTCCTGGCCCAGCTTTGCACCGGTAGGGAACGCGGCCCCCGGCGAGCCGTGTTACCGCTTCCGCGCCGAGGGCCTGCGGATCGCGCTGTCCAGCCTGCTGCCCCAGGCCGAGCGGCAGGACCTGCGCCGCCACCTGGCCGCCGAACTGGAAGCCAGCCAGCCGGGCCTGGCCCTGTACTACGCCGAGCGCGCCGGGATCGAGGCAGACGCCGAACGCCTGCGCCCGATCTACCGCGCCCGCCTGCCCGTGGGCAGTCCGCTGTTGCGCGCCCTGTCGCCACAGCGTGCGCCAGCGGCTCAGGGCGGCCTGGTGCAGATGCTCTCGGCTCCGTCACTGACCCTGCCGCCGCCCAGGTCCGCCCCCGAACCCCGGCGGGTGCCCGTCAGCGCCAGTCCCGCCGTGCCGTGGCAGGGCTACCTGCTGTCCTGGGAACAGGGCGGTTGGCTCAGCATCCTGAGTCAGGGCCGTTATGGCCACCCGCACACCCTGCGGGTCCATCTGCCGGTGCCTGTGGGCCTGCGCGACGCCCCGTCTATCACCCTGAGGCTGGTCTGGCGGCTGGATGTGTTTCACGCCGGGCATGAACTGGGGCCGAGTCAGGTGTCCTTTCCGCTGCGCTTTTCCATTCCCGGCGCGGACGGCGCGCAGGTGCTCACTCCTGATGCACCGGGCGACTACACCGAGGAAGGCCAGCGCCAGTATGCCGGCGCGAACGTGACCCTGGGCGGCTGGATGGAGCACGAGCTGCGCTTCAACATGGCCGGTCACGCGGCGGAGCGGTTGGACCTTCAGGTGCGCGCCCTGGATCTGGCCCTGACCATCGGTGAACTCAGCCTGAACGGGCAGCTGATCCTGCCGCTGACCGCCGCGCCCAAACGTCCGGGCGTCGCGGGAAAACAGCAAACGCTTCCTCTGCCCAAGTCCCTGGCCGTTCGGCACTAGACCCATCGGGGGTACATCTGGCCCTGCCTGCCCTTGATCTCAAGGTCAATTGAGATTTGGACATGGGTTTTTCCCTTGCGGGTGATTGCTCCAGCCGCGTGGCATAAGCGAAAGCCGCCATCGCAGGCAATATGGGAATGATCCAATCTGGTGCAGAAGCCAACAGGAGATCGTCTTTTCAACCGGGCGGAGTGGACAGCTTCTGTTAAGCAGGACGGAGAATGGAGCCGCTCGAAGTCTGTTTTCCGGTAACACGTCCAGGGGAACCGCTCTCATCACGCTTTGGGAGTCTGTCTGACGTCCACAAGTTGCCTCAGCCTCGCCCGGGAGAACAGGCCGCTTCATCCCCCTCGCCCAAACGGATGGCTGGGGCGGCCCGGCACCGGGGGACATTCGTCCCGCCTCCTATCGTCCCCGGAGGATTAGCGCCGCAGTAACGCCGCCCGGGCCACACTGCTGTTACCACGGTGGCTCTGTCGCCCCAGACCCGCGTTCAGGGTCTGTTCGGGCAGGGGTCGCCGGGTTCGCCAGGACGGGATCAACCCGCATCTGGCACAACCGTCTCCGGCAGAGTGCCGGGCGCGGCGAGACGCGGGGCGTGGGGTGGGGCCAACGATGAGAATGGGAATGCCAGTGGATGCCAAAATTTACGTGGCGGGACATGACAGCCTGATTGGCGCGGTGGTGTGCCGCAAGCTGGAGGAACTGGGGTACTGGAATATCATCACCCGCGCCGCCGAGGACCTCGACCTGCGTAGCCAGGAGGCCGTCCAGGCGTTTTTCGAGCAGGAACTGCCCGATTACGTGTTTCTGGCCACGCTGGCGGGCGAACACGTGCTCGACGGGCTGCTGCGCCCCGCCGAATCGCTGTACAGCAAGGTCATGATCGCCTCCAACGTGATCCACGCCTCCTACCTGTACGAGGTCCGCAAGCTGCTGAGCATCATCGACTGTCAGTTCAACCTGGAAGCCCTGCGCTACGAGGCGGACGAATTTGCCATCCAGGCCTACCAGCAGGAGGGCCAGGACAGCGATCACCTGATGCGGTCGCTGGTGACTGGCCTGTGTGACCGTTACCGCCGCCAGTACAGTTGCGACTTCATCTCGGTGGTCTTTCATATCGACGCCGCTCCCGGCGAGGGTGGCGCGGCCCCCGCGTCCCTGCCGGGGGGCGCGTCCCTGGGGCAGATGTCGGTGGGCGGCCCACCCGCCTTGCAGGACAGCGCCGCCCTGTGGCAGCGCGATCAGCTCTACGCCGAGGACCCGGCCCACGCCTGCCTCTTCCTGATGGAAAACTTCTCGGCCACCGGGCCGATCACGGTCAGGACCGGAACGCGTGGCGGCAACGTGGCCTGACGCGCTGGTCCGAAGCGGGCTGTCACAACCAGACACCCTGAGCGTGGACGCGAGAGTCCGGTTCAGGGTGATTGACTGCGGGCATGTTCAGCCTACAAATCCGGCTCGTCGGTCAGGTCCGCGTCCACGGCGCTCACGCCGCCCTCGCCCACGCGGCGGCGCTTGCGGAGCATGGCGGGTTCCTGGTCCAGATTGAACACAAAATGGCGCGGGCGGCGTTCGCGCAGCCAGGTTTCCAGCGCCACCAGACGCGGGCGGAAGCGGATGAACTCGCGCAGTTGCCGGATCGGCACGAACCGGGCCTCCTGCACGTCGCGGTCTGGGTCGCGCGGCTCCAGCTTACCGCTGACCTCGCGCCCGGTGTAGAAGAATTGCAGGTGGTGGCCCCAGGTCTGCGCCTTGAACTCCACAATAAAGGCCAGGTCGCGCAGTTCCACCACCAGCCCGGTTTCCTCGAAGGTCTCGCGCCGCGCGCCGTCCTGGATCAGCTCGCCGCCCTCCAGCCCGCCCTTGGGCAGCGACCAGCGCCCCCGCTCACGCACCAGCAAGATCTCATCGCCGCGCAGCACGATGCAGCCCACGGCGATGCGCGGTCCCTCCACCACACGCTTGTGCCCGCGCTTGCTGGGTGCGGCGGGAACTGGCACCGCCACCGTGTTGGTGACCTGCCCCGGTCCCGGCGCGTTGCTGGGCGTGCGCCGCTGCCGCCGCCTGCGCTGGCCGCCCGCCGCCGCGTTCTTGCCTGCGCCGTCGCCGGTCATTACACGCCCTCCGGCGCGAGATCGTTGAAGCGGACGTGCGAGCTGTGGAATTGCAGCTTGACCGTGCCCACCGGGCCGTTGCGCTGCTTACCGATGATGATCTCGGCAATGCCCTGCTGATCGGTTTCCTTGTTGTAGTACTCGTCGCGGTAGATGAACATCACGATATCGGCGTCCTGCTCGATGGCCCCGGAGTTGTGACTGACCAGACCATCGGCCAGCCAGGAGGCGGGGCCGGGAACCGTCAGGTCGTACACGACTTCTTCACCGACCTCCTTAATGCCGAGTACCTCGTCCCAGTACAGATCGCTCTGCGCCCACTCGCGCAGGGTATCGTCGGCCAGATGGTGGGCATAGTCCAGAACTGTTGCGCGGGACGGGGCAAACCTGAAGTGCGAGGTGCCGCCGTAAGACGTTCCGCGCGCCGCTGTCATGGCCCGTTGCGTGACACCCTGGGCTTTCATCTGCCCACGGACATGTTCCCAGACGTCAGTGGGCAATGTATCCACGTTGGTGTTCGCCACGCGGGAGATCAGATGCCGCCTCAGTTGCTCGCCAGCAGCCACGCGCGGCCCAAAAGTACCCACCCGGTCCAGAAAGGCCAGTTGAGCCTCTGACCCGGAAACGTCCACGTTCCAGACGGGCCGCGTCTGCTGAGGAACAGCTTTCAGGCGGGCCACGATACCGAAGCGCAGCAGCAACGCCGCCACATCGCGGGCCAGTGTCTCGCTACAGGTGGCAAAGTAGACCCGGCTGCTGCCGCCAGTTTCGCGGACATGGATGCAGCCGTCGGTGGCCCACAGGTGGCGCAGAAGCGAGGCGATCACCGCATCCGGCTGCGAGAACAGCTCTGCCGGAATCCGCTTGTCGTGCGAACGTTGACCAAAAATGCCCAGATCCTTGAGCCAGCCACCCACGCCCGCCGCGTGCCAGCGGGTGCCGTTGCCGGAAATGACCAGTTGATGCCACTGTCCGCGCCCCACGTGCCGGTTGACCGTGGAGCCAAGCGCCTGTGCCTCACGGGTCACGAAGGCGCTGTTGTCTTCTGAGGCGGTGGTGTAGCGCAGCGGCTGGTCCTTCAAGAAACTGCCGTCCCCGATCAGTTGGCCCAGCAAGCCCGCCCGTTCCTCTGACCAGCCCTGCCCAGGAGCAGTGGGCTGAGGCACCTGGCGGGCCAGGGCCAGCCGGTCCCCCACCCGCAGACTGTCCAGCGTGACCCAGCCGCCCAGGCGGTAGACCCGGTGGCCTCCCGTGGCCCGCAAGCGCCGCCCGGAACGGGTCAGCACGTCCAGCACCGGGCGCGGCCCGACTTCCCAGATCAGTTCGCTGCGGGCAGGCACGACGCGCCCGTCCTCGGCCATCGCCAGCACTTCGGGGGTCTGGCCCACCAGTTCACGGATCGGCAAGCGCTGCCCGTTGGCCAGATTCACCAGCGTCTCGCCCACCACACATTCCCTCAAATCGCTCAGCATTGGTCTGTGATTGGGCCGCTGTTCCACCGCGCGGCTGAGCTGGCTGAGCACCATAATCGGCACTTCCATCTCACGCGCCAGTCCCTTGAGACCACGCGAGATGGTGCTGATTTCCTGCTGGCGGTTATCGGAACCCCCCGTACTCTTGCCCCCCGACATCAGTTGCAGGTAGTCCACCACCACCAGCCCCAGTTGCCCGTGCTGCGCGGCCATGCGCCGCAATTTGGAGCGCAGGCCGTTGAGGGTCAGGTCTGGCTCGTCGTCGATGACCATCGGGGCCTCGGCCAGGCGGCCCGCCGCGTGCGCCAGCCGCTCGAAGTCCCGCTCGTTGAGCTGCCCACTGCGGATGCGGTTCATGTCCACGCGGGCCTCTGAACACAGCATCCGCAGCGCCAGTTGCACGCTGGGCATTTCCAGGCTGAACACCGCCACCGTCTTCTCGCCGCGCAGGGCGACATTCTGGGCGATGGACAGGGCGAAGGCGGTTTTTCCCATCGAAGGCCTGGCCGCCAAAACATTCAAACTTCCCTTCTGCAAGCCCGAGATCTGCTCGTCCAGATCCTTGAAGCCGCTGCTCACGCCGTCGGGAATGCCCTTGTTGGCATGCAGCAGCGTGATGTACTCGAAGGTGTCGTGAACCACTTCGCCCATCGCCTGGTACTGCTCGCCCTTCTTCTTCTGCTCGGCCACCTCGAAGATCATCTTCTCGGCGCGGTCCAGCAGGTCTTCCAGGGGCAATTGCGCGTCGTAGGCCAGTTGCATGGCCTTGCCCGACGCGCTGATCAGTTGGCGCAGCGTATGCTTTTCCTGCACGATACGCGCGTAATGCTCGGCGTAGGCGGCGGTCGGCACCTGGTCCGACAGGCCGATCAAGTAGGTCAGGCCGCCCACCTCGTCCAGGGTGCCCTTGCTGCGCAGGTCCTCGCTGAGGGTCACCAGGTCCACCGGCTCGCCGCGCTCCTGGAGGTCGCGCATGGCGGTAAAGATCTTGCGGTGGCCCTCGCGGTAAAACATCTCCGGGGCCACCGTGTCGCCCAGGCTGCTCATGGTGTCGTTGTCCAGCAGGACGCTGCCCAGCACGCTGATCTCGGCGTCGTTGCTGTGCGGTGGAACGCGCGGCGTGAGTTCCAAAATCGTGTCTCCTTTGCCCGGTCGTGGTGGCCAGCGCAGCCCCATTAACACGGGGGCGCGGCACACGCGGGGTCTCAATTCGCGGTGTAAATCGGGGGTGGGGACGGATGGGCGGTCCCATTCGCCAGACCGTGGCCCGGCTGAACTGGGGAGCAGCATAGCACCCGCGCGCCGCCGGGGGTCTGTCCGCCCGCCCGCCCTGACAAATATCTTTCCGGGCACCACCGGAGCACAAACGCGCGCCCACACGGTCAATATGGCCTGACAGCCGCGTCGTCTGAATGGTTGCTCCGGCTGCATTCGCGTAAGAGTCCTGTTAGGAACCTCTCCCTAATCTGTGGCCACGCAAGGACGGGAGACACCCACACCTGCCGGGCCATAAGTAGGCGGGCCGGACCCATACATACGTCATCCGGCAGACCGAAAGCGCACAAGGAGAACCACCATGAAGAACAAGACCCAAGGCTTCACCCTGATCGAGCTGCTGATCGTCATCGCCATCATCGGGATTCTGGCGGCGGTTTTGATTCCCAACCTGCTGGGCGCACGCGCCAAGGCCAACGACATTGCCGCCGCAAGCGTTGGACGCAATGTGTTGAATGCGATGGCTGCAACTGAAGTGGGTAATACTACTGGCACACTTCCTGCGTGCACATGGGCTGCCGGCATTACTACCGTTACCGCAGGTACCGAATCCGCCAAGGTTAATTCGCCAGCTCCCATCACTAACGTTGTATGCAGCAACGTAAACGCTGCCGGTGCGGCTGCTACTACCGCCGCCACCGCCACAGATTATAAGGTCGTTGTGACCTATAGTGGCGGTAAAGCTGCCAACCAGACTTACACTGCTGCTCGGTAATCTGAAGTCTGATGAGGGGGCCGAAAGGTCCCCTTTTTTTATTGGAGGTTAGAAGATGGGCACAATGCAGACCGCAGGCTTGACCTCGATCGAACTGTGAGTCACCTCAGCGCCTGAGACTTTGAGAACTTGACGTTCCAGCCGCAGCAAACGGCGTATGCAGGAGTCGAAGATAGGCCCAGAACGTATCTGGTTCCCGCCTGAGCCGATAGGTTCTGAGAACGGCTGGGGCAGGCAGATGCGATGCGACGATCACCCTGTCCCTGCTGACCATGTGCATCCACCTGCCCTCCACCCACGTGCGCTCGAACAGCGTCCGCACCACACCCGGTTGCAAAGTCGTGAGGGGATCACGGACGAATTCATCGACGACGCGCGCCCTGGATTTGAGGGTGGCGTCCCGGGGGAAGTGCACCGCGATCTTCCAGTGCAAGGTGGATTCGGCTTGGAGGAATGGGGAAAGGACTTCGGCCAACCACTGAAGTGGGTGTGGGAACTAGGTTTTCAGGTGGGTAGTGAGCATGTCAGCATGGAGCAGGGCGATCTCTCTGTTCGGCACAGACGCTGATCCCGCCCTTTGTGTCGCCAGACCGCGTTGCGCGTTCTCTGATGAAAGCTCTGATGAAAGACGAAGTGCATTCCAGACGCGCTGACCCCAGGAGTGGGTCCCGAACGGCTGTTTTCCGGCGGGCGCATTGACGACGTCAAAAAGGCGGCGGGGAGATTGCCTTCCCGCCGCCGCTCGCTGCCCTGCCTCACGGCTCGAAGGTGTCCTGGAAGGCGTAGCGGTCCCCGCGTACCCAGTAGTTGACATAGCTGGCCCGCTTGGAGCCGCTGTAGGTGGTGCGCCTGAGCAGGAAAGCGGCGGTGCCCAGCGGCACGCGCAGCAGGTCCGCTTCCTCCTGGCGCAGGTTGACGGCCTCCAAGTTCTGCTCGACCCTTGCCATCGGGACGCCCATGCTGACCATCGTTTCGTGGATGCTCTCGGCATTTAGGTTCTGGTCCAGCAGGCCCGGTGCCAGCGCGGCGTTCACGTAGCGTTTCTCGATCACCAGTGCCTCGTCTCCGGCGTTCCGCAGGCGGTGGACGAAAATGACGGGATCGCCCGCCTGGATTTGCAGCACGATGGCGATTTCGGGGGTGGCCTCGATCTGCATGGCGCGCAGGACGGTGGTGCGGTGGTCCGGATGCCGCGCCCATTCCTTGAAGGGCCGCACGCGGAAGGTGCCCTGCCGGAAGCGTTTGCCGGTGGGAAAGGTGCCTGCGCCCTGCACGCGGTACACGTAGCCCTCGCGTTCCAGCTCGTCGATGGCGCGGCGGGCGGTCATGCGCGAGACCTCGAACTCACGGGCCAGTTGCGGCTCGCTGGGGAGGGGCAGCCCCTCGGCGTAATGGCCACCCAACAGCCGTTCTTTCAAGGTGGATTTGATCAGCGGGTACTTCGCCATGCATCCCTCCGGGGCACTCCGCGCGTGCGTTTTTACACACGGGCCAGAGCTTGAGCCTATCTTAAGGTTAGTGTCCGAGGTACACAAGCTTGTCTGGACCGTCGCTCATCTGGAGGCCATATCTGGCAGAGGTGAAGCCCCCTATTTCAAGTGGTCAATCGCTGGAAAGCAGAGTGATGGGAATGGCGGGAACACCTGTCTGGAAGGGGTGAGAGAACCTGCCCCTTTGCCCTGGTGTCCGCTCTGGACCTGGCTGTCTGAGCGTTTCGCAACGGCGCGAGTGACAGCATTCGCGCTCCGGGTGCCTAGCCGCCGATGTGTGACATCTCGATCTTCCGGCTCCGCGTGATTTCGCCGCGCTCCTCGCTGTAGCGGTCCGTCCGGCTGGCCCAGACCGCCGAGACTAGGGCGCGCAGCGCCCCGTCGTCGGCCCCGGCCCGCAGCGGGGCGCGGAGATCGGTGCCGCTTCCGGCGAACAGGCAGGTGTACAGCACGCCCACCGCCGAGATGCGCGCCCGCGAGCAATCGCCGCAGAACGGCGCGCTGACCGAGGAAATCAGCCCCACCTCATGGCCGTCCGCGCCGATGTGACGGGCGGCCACCTCACCGGTGTAATTGGGGTTGAGCGGCTGAAATTCTGCTCCGGTGCCGTCCGCGCTCAGGCGGGCCAGCACTTCACGCGACGGCACCACGCTGTCCAGATTCCAGCCGTTGTGGTTGCCCACGTCCATGAATTCGATAAAGCGCAGCACGGCCTTGCCCCGCAGGGCCAGCCACAGGTTCCGCAGACCGTCCTCGTTGACGCCGCGCTGAACCACCGTGTTGATCTTGACGCTCAGGCCCGCCGTCAGCGCGGCCTCGATGCCGTCCAGCACCTTCTGGGGGTGCGTGCCCAGACCGTTCATCCGCCCAAAGACCTCTGGATCGAGGCTGTCGATGCTGACCGTTACGCGGTCTAGGCCCGCCGCGCGCAGATCCGCCGCCATGCGGGGCAGCAGCAGCCCGTTGGTGGTCAGGGCGATATCCTGCACGCCGTCGATCTGCGCGAGGCGCGAGATCAGTTCGGGCAGATCACGGCGCAGCGTCGGCTCGCCCCCGGTGATTCGCAGCTTCTGCACGCCCAGACCGACAAAGGTGCGGGCCAGCCGCTCGATTTCCTCGAAGCTCAGGAGTTCGGCGCGGGGCAAAAAGGCGTAGTCGGGGCCAAAGATCCCGGCGGGCATGCAGTAGGTGCAGCGCAGGTTGCAGCGGTCCGTCACGCTGATCCGCAGGTCTCGCAGGGGCCGTGCCAACTGATCGAGCAACATTGCCTCCCAAGATACGCCGCGCGGACGACGGCAAAGGCGGATCAAGGCCCAAACCCTGGCCGGACCACGCCACCTTCCCCGCTGCCCGCCCCAGCTAGAATGCAGCCACCATGGACATGAAGAAAATGATGAAGCAGATCCAGCAGGCCCAGACTGCCGCCGCCAAGATTCAGGAAGACCTGGCCGCCAAATCGGTGGAAGGTTCGGCCAGCGGCCTGGTGACGGTCACGATGAACGGCCACGGCAAGGTCACGGCCCTCAAGATCAAGCCTGAGGCGGTGGACCCGGACGATGTGGAAGCGCTGGAAGACCTGATTCTGGTGGCCATTCAGGATGCCAGCGCCCAGGCCGACGCCCTGCAACAGGACGCCACGCGCGGGCTGGGGCTTTCCGGATTTTGAGGACGTGGAACGTGGCTGGGCAGTCTGTGAACGCGGGCACTAACGGTTCCAGCCCATGAAGTATCCGCCCTCACTGGTCTCCCTGATCCGCGAGCTGTCGCGGCTGCCGGGCATTGGTCCCAAGAGCGCGCAGCGGCTGGCCTTTTACCTGTTCGAGCAGCCGCGTGAGGACATCGAGCGGCTGGCGGGTTCGCTGCTGTCCGCCAAGCGTGACCTGCACAGTTGCCCGATCTGTTTCAACATCACCGACGCCGAGCGCTGCGACGTGTGCAGCGATCCGGCGCGCGATCAGGCCATCATCTGCGTGGTGGAGGAACCCGGCGACGTGATCGCCATCGAGCGCAGCGGCGAGTACCGGGGGCTGTATCACGTCCTGCACGGCGTCCTGAGTCCCATGAACGGTGTCGGCCCCGAACAGCTTCATATCAAGCCGCTGCTGCCGCGCGTTACCGACGGGCAGGAAGTGATCCTGGCGACCGGGACCACCGTGGAGGGCGACGCCACCGCACTGTACTTGCAGCGCCTGCTGGAGCCGCTGGGCGCGCTGGTCAGCCGCATCGCCTACGGGCTGCCGGTGGGCGGCGCGCTGGAATACGCCGACGAGGTGACCCTGGGCCGCGCCATGACCGGACGCCAGCAGGTCAGCAAGCCCCGGCCCCCCAAAGTCAAGAACGACGGCGAGGATGCAGAGGGGGCGGTGGGCGTTCCAGCGCGGTAATACCCCCCCCCATCTGCCTCGCCATCAGCTCCCCTCAAAGGGAACAAAGAAGGACGAAAGCCCGTGGAGCGCGGAAATATCGTGGACTTCCTTTTAAGGGAGGTGCCCCGGCGGGGCCGACCCGCAAAGCTGCGAAGTGGAGGGGTCAAACCGTGGCAGCCGCCCATAAGCTGCCAGTCTCCCACTCACCACCCAGACTGCACACCACTCCTGACTCCCGCTTTCTTTCGGATGACCCGTCGCTCACCCGGATCGCGTAGGCTGTCGCCTTAGATGTCCTCCCTGATTGACGCAATCCTCTCCGCCTCTTACCTGGGGATATTCCTGATCGTCTTCGCGGAAACCGGGCTGCTGGTGGGCTTTTTCTTGCCCGGAGACAGCCTGCTGATCGCGGCGGGCCTGCTGGCGGCGGGCGGCAAGCTGAATCTGGGGGGCGTGATGGCGGCGGTGGTGGCGGGCGGCATCATCGGCTGCTCTGCCGGGTACTGGATCGGACATCGCTTCGGCCCCGCTGTGTTCAGCAACCAGAACTCACGCTTCTTCAAGCCCGAATACGTGGCGCAGGCCGAGAAGTTCTTCGTCCGCTACGGGGCGCTGGCCGTGATCCTGGCCCGCTTCGTGCCCATCGTGCGGACGCTGGTGCCAACGCTGGCGGGCGTGAGCCGCATGCCCTTTGCGCTGTTCACGCTCTATAACATCATCGGCGCAGTGTTGTGGGGTGTGGGCCTGACCGCTCTGGCCTACTACCTGGGGCAGTTGATCCCCGATCTGGACAAGTACATCCTGTTGATCGTGGCCGTGGTGCTGGTGGTCAGCGTGATCCCAATTGTGCTGAAGTTCATGCAGGCGCGGCGGGGCGCGGCCAAAGAATAAGCAGATGGCAGAGGTTCAGAGCCGGGAACTCTTGATGGGCGCTGTGTCCGCCGGTTGTCTGGGCAGGTTGCCGTTGAGGGTGGTGTCACGCGGCAACCGCAGCCACGGGCCGAAGCAGCAGCAATTCGTGCCGGATCAGGCCCTGTGGCACGCCCAGCAGGAGGTGTGGCAGCGCCTTCAGTCCCAGTTGGCGCGGGCGTCCACCAACAGTCGGCAGATTCCGGCGCTCCAGAGCGATCATTATGTTCAGTTCAACGAGCCGGAACTGGTGGCCTCCGTCGTTCGTGACCTGTGGAGCGAACTGAATCTCTAATTGAGCGGTGATTCGGGTGTTCGGCTCTCTCAACCGTCCCTGTAGCACTGGCGGCCTCGGGTCAAGAAGTGATCGGAATCCGTATCACGTCAGACCACCGAGCGGCCACTCCATCCTGCGCTGGATGAAGAATACGCTCAACTTCCAACAGGAAAATGATCAGGCTCCTTGACTCGGTTCCTCTCATCCGGTTCCCGGTTCGCACTAAGGTAAGAGCATGCCCAGCTCGCGGTTTCGTCCAGTGCTGATCGGCGCGCTGTACCTGCTGGCGTGGTACGGGCTGGACGTAGTCTCGCAGCAGTTCGCCGTCACGCCGGAGGTTACGGTGTGGTATCCGGCGGTAGCGCTGGACGTGGTGCTGTTGCTGGTCTGCGGGCTGCGCTACTGGCCGCTGCTAATCCTCAGCCGACTGGTGCATACCTTTCTGGTGATGGAGCCGCTGCCCGCCCTGCCGCTGCTGGGGTACATCGCGGCAACGGTGGCGGCCACGACTGCTGGAGCCTACTTGCTGCTGCGCCCGCTTTACATCGATCCGCGTCTGCCCCACCTGCGCGACGTGGCGCTGTTCGTGGCGGTGGCGATGCTGGGCACGCCGCTGGCGATGCTGGGCACGCCGCTGGCGATGTCGGCCTTGCAGGTTCTCAACCTGACGGTGGCCGGGCTGCTGCCCCCGGGCGAGGGCCTGACACGGACCCTGCAACTGTGGGCGGGCAGCGCCACCGGCGTCGGGCTGCTGGCTCCGCCCTTGCTGCTGCTGCTGGGGCGCTGGCCGGGGCTGTGGTCGTCTGCACCCGCGCTGGCCCCCGGCCCCGCCGCCGGAAACCCGGCCCAGATCGGAGGTCTGGCCCAGGGTCCGTGACGCCGCCGTGGCCGCCGCGCTGGTGGCGCTGGCGGTCTGGGCCGGGTACGGGGGGCCGCGCGGCACCTCCCTCGACTACAGCTACGCGCTGTTCGTCCCGGTGCTGTGGATCGCCACCCGGCACGGCTTCGCCCCTGCCGCCGTGTGTGTGCTGGCGTTGAACGTGGGCGTGGCCCTGCTGACTGCGGGCCGCACCGAGAGAACGGGCGGGCTGGCTCTGCAATTCGGCCTGGTTACGGTCACGGTTGCGGGCCTGCTGCTGGGGGCGGTGATCCGCGAGCGGCGGCACCTGAACGCGCGGCTGGCGTACCTGGCGCTGCATGATCCGCTGACCGGTCTGGGCAACCGCCGACTGTTCGGTGAGCGGGTGGCGCGGGCGCTGGAGGGATCTCCTGTCTCCAACAGCCTGGCCGTGCTGCTGATGGATTTCGACAACTTCAAGGCCATCAATGACAGTCTGGGCCACAGCGCCGGGGACCAGGTGCTGATCCAGGTGGGCGAGCGCCTCCAGGCCAGCGTGCGCCCGGACGACACGGTGGCCCGGCTGGGCGGCGACGAGTTCGCTGTGCTGCTCCAGCATCTGCCCGGCCCGCATCAGGCTTTCGAGGCGGCGGACTGGCTGCTGCATGTCCTGAAGCCGGTGATCCCGGTGGGGGGTCTGGAGTTGCAGGTGCGCGCCAGCGTGGGCATCGCGCTGTACGGCGCGCTGGCGGGACCGCCCCAGAACAGTGAAACCCTACTGCGAGACGCGGACGTGGCCCTGTACCACGCCAAGGCGCACCGCCGGGGCCGCGCCCAGGTCTTCGACGCCTCCATGCACCGTGCGGTCCTGGACCGCCTGGAACTGGAAACCGACTTGCGGGCGGCCATCGCGGACGGCGCGCTGGAGGTCCACTATCAGCCGGTGATCGATCTGCGCGGCGGCTTTCTACGGGGCTTCGAGGCCCTGGTGCGCTGGCCCCACCCCACGCGCGGCCTGCTGGCTCGCGAGGCCTTTATTCCGCTGGCCGAGGCCCGGCCTGATCGTGCCGCTGGACCGCTGGACGCTGCGCGCCGCCGCCCGCGAGGCCGCCGGATGGCCGTCTGTGGCAGGCCGCGCGGCTCCGGCGCTGGGCGTCAACCTGACGGCGGCCCAGCTCCACCTGCCCGGCCTGGCCGACGAGGTTCGGGGCGTGCTGGAGAACAGCGGCCTGCCCCCCGAACGCCTGACGCTGGAGCTGACCGAGAACGTGCTGATGAACGACCGCGCCGCCACGGTGGACACCCTGCGGACCCTGCGCGCTTCGGGCGTTGGACTGGCCCTCGACGACTTCGGCACCGGCTCCTCGTCCCTGGGTTCCTTGCGCCAGTTTCCGATCAATGCCCTCAAGGTAGACCGCAGCCCCATCGCCGATCTGAACGGGGACCGCACCGGCACGGCGCTGGTGCGCGCAGTGGCCGAACTGGGTCAGGCGCTGGACCTGATCACCGTGGCCGAGGGCATCGAAACCGCGCGGCAATACGCGCAGGTCCGTAAGCTGGGCTTCACGCTGGCGCAGGGCTTTTACATCTCGCCCCCGTTGGACGCCGGGGCTGCCAGGGTGTTGGCTCAGCAGACCGGCCCGCTGGTCTACACCGAGTTTGACGCTGCCGGAAACTGATGCTAACGCTGGGAAGGGTGCGCGAATCCTCAGGCTTGCTGGCGACCAACGCCCACATCGCCCCCCCTCCGCTCCAGGGTCAGAAAACTCAGATCATACGGATTGCGCCCGTCCGCCGCCCGCTCGCGCCGCGCCGTTTCCGTCCATTCGCCCGGCAGTTCGGGAAAGAAGGTATCGCCCCCGATCTCCGCGTGAACGAGGGTCAGTTCCACCCGCTCAACTTGAGGCAGGTACAACTGGTAAATCTCCTCACCGCCGATAATCATGATGTCCTGCGCGTCTCCAGCCGCCTTGAGAGCCTGCTGGGACGAGTGAACAACGGTGCAACCGGGTGCCTGAAAATCCGGGTTGCGCGTCAGGATGATGTTCTGTCGGTCGGGCAGCGGCCTGCCAATCGAGTCGTAGACCTTGCGCCCCATGACCATCGGCTTGCCCAGGGTCAGCCGCCTGAAGTGCGCCAGATCAGCGGGCAAGCGCCACGGCAGGTCGCCGCCTTTGCCGATTACGCGGTTTTCGGCCATCGCCACCACGAAGGTCAGGCGCGGGGTCAAACGGCCACCGTCGCCTTGATGTGCGGGTGAGATTCGTAGCCCGTGAGTCTGAAATCTCCGTACTGGAAGTCCAGCAGGTCTTTCACGTCCGGGTTGAGGTGCATGGTGGGCAGCGGCCTGGGATTACGCGACAGTTGCTCGCGCGCCTGCTCCAGATGGGTGCTGTACAGGTGGCAGTCGCCGCCGGTCCAGACGAAGTCGCCCGGCTCCAGACCGCAGACCTGCGCCACCATCATCGTCAGCAACGCGTACGAGGCGATGTTGAACGGCACGCCGAGAAACATATCCGCGCTGCGCTGATACAACTGGCAGCTCAAGCGTCCATCGGCCACATAGAACTGAAAGAGGGCATGGCAGGGCGGCAGCGCCATCCGCTCGATCTCGCCCACGTTCCACGCGCTCACGATCAGGCGGCGGGAATCGGGGTTGGACTTGATCTGCTCCACCACCTGCCTGATCTGATCGATGTACCGTCCGTCCGGCGCGGGCCAACTGCGCCACTGGACGCCATAGACGGGGCCGAGGTCGCCGTCCTCACCCGCCCACTCGTCCCAGATTTTCACGCCATTGTTCTGCAAATACCCCACGTTGCTGCTGCCCGACAGGAACCACAGCAATTCGTGAATGACCGACTTCAGATGGATTTTCTTGGTCGTCACCAGCGGAAAGCCGTCCGCCAGATCGAAGCGCAGCTGCGCGCCAAACATGCTGCGGGTGCCGGTGCCGGTGCGGTCCGTCTTGACGGCTCCGCCCTCCAGAATCTGGCGCATCAAATCGAGGTAGGGCTGCATGGGCAACAGTGTAAAGGGAGGCCGCAAGAATGCTTCGCCATCTGCTGTGGATGGGCGTCTGGCGCGGGACCCGGCGCTGCTAGGGAACGATGGACGTTCTGACCGCCTAGAGTCTAACCGTCACACCGCGCCCTGCTCCGCGCGCACCACGTTCTTCAGTCGCATCAGGATGGCCCCCATGCCGCGCAGGCGCATCGGCGTGATCAGTTCGGACAGGCCCATGTTCATGTAAAAGTCGTCGGGGACGCTCAGGATCGTGTCGGGCGAGGCTCCGTCCAGCGCCTCGTGCAGGATGCCCGCGTAGCCGCGCACGGTGGGGGCTTCCTCCGGCACCTTGAAGTACATGTTGACGCCGCCGCCCTCGCCCTGTTCGGTCACCAGGAAAAACGGACTGGTGCATTCGGGCACCGGTTGCATGAATTCCGGGTGTTCCACGTACTTCGCGGGCAGGGGCGGCAGCTTGCGGCTGTATTCCAGCAGGGCTTGCAGGCGCAGCGACTTGGGCGCGCTTCTGAACATGCTCACGATGCCCTGGAGCTTGTCGGGCAGCGCGGCGTTGGTAGAGGAATCAGAGGTCATGCGTCACTGTACCGCCGCACCCCCGTCCGCTATGGTGAGGTTTGTCCAGTTGACATGATCGGTCAACTAGTGGTGAAGGCTAGACTCTCGGTAAGAACTCTGGAGGTTCAAACATGGACAGTATTAATTCGGAATATGTCAAAGACGTGCTGGTCAGCACCGACTGGGTGGCACAGAACCTGAATACCCCCAGCGTGCGCCTGATCGAGGTGGACGAGGACATTTTGCTGTACGACACCGGCCACATCCCCGGCGCGGTCAAGGTGGACTGGCAGACCGATTTCTGGCACCCCGTGGAGCGTGATTTTATCGGCCCCGATCAGGTCAGTGAACTGCTGGGCCGCCTGGGCATCAGGCAAGGCGATCAGATCATCCTCTACGGCGACAAGAGCAACTGGTGGGCGTCTTACGCGTACTGGTTCCTGTCGTACAGCGGCGTGCCCAATCTCAAGCTGATGAACGGCGGACGCCAGAAATGGATGGCCGAGGGCCGCGAGGTGACCACCGACGCGCCCACCCATGAGGCCACGCACTACCCCGCCCTGACCCGCGACGAGAGCCTGCGGGCCTACCGCGACGAGGTCCGCGCGCATCTGGAAAGCGTGCAGGCCGGAAAGGGCGCGCTGGTGGACGTCCGCAGCCCCGACGAGTTCTCGGGCAAGGTCACGCACATGGCCAATTACCCACAGGAAGGCGTGCTGCGCGGCGGCCACATTCCCGGCGCACGCAGCATTCCCTGGGCGCGGGCCACCAATGAGGACGGCACCTTCAAGAGCGCCGACGAGCTGACCGAGCTGTACGCGGGCGAGGGCGTGACCCCCGACAAGGACGTGATCGCGTACTGCCGCATCGCCGAGCGCAGCAGCCACAGTTGGTTCGTGCTGCGCGAGCTGCTGGGCTACCCCAGGGTCCGCAACTACGATGGAAGCTGGACCGAGTGGGGCAACGCCGTGGGCATGCCCATCGAAAAGACCTACAGCGAGGCTTAACCGTCCCAGCCCAGGCCGCCTGATGGCGGAGATGGTGTGCGGTTCCCGGTATTCATGCTTCCAGTGGGCAGAGCGCCAGGAGAGGGCGTCGCTCAAGCTGACCCCATAAAACTGGTGGTTGCGGCGGTCTTGCTGCTGGTGGTGCAGTGCCGGGGCAGAGGTCTACGGCGTCCGCCCGGCGCTGCCCGTCTGGACCAGCTCCAGGGAGCGGGCAACGCCGTGGAGGATCTGGGAATCCTCAATTTTTTCCCCGGCGACTTCCCGGCGGGCGTGAGGCGCTCACGCTGGGAAGTCGCCGGGGAAAATCCGGAACGACTGGAGGCCGCATGATGGGGCGTTCCAGTCTCTTTTTTTTGGCGGCATCACAAGTTCAAGTGAACCCCGGACACGCTTTTCCCTCGCCCCTTGTGGACGACTGATACGGATTCCGGTCATTCAGTTATCTTTTGGGACAGCACCAAAAGCCAACACCATTCTGGAATCCGTACTTTTCCTTCTCCCGTTGGTCGGGTTTCGCAGTTATTGCGTAACTGCTCAACCGGAATCCGTATGATTCAGCCGTGGAGCGGCGGAAGGAAGGCGTGGAGCGACGGAAGGGTGAGGAAGACGGAGCGGGCAGGCCGCCGAATGCGAGTTGTCGGGAACTCCTGTTGGATTTCACCTGAATGAACGCCCCCACCATCCGGCGCACCCTCGTTCATCTGCGGGATGAGTCCGGAAAAACAGTGCTCACGCTGGACGAGCTGATGGATGGCCGCGTGCGCCTCCGTGGTTTTCCTGAAACGCCGGACCTCCACGCCGAGACCATCGAGGACTTGCTGGTGGACGCCGCCGCCTCCAGACTGAACGGCGAACTCTACGCCGCGCTGCTGTGGGAACTGGACCTGCTGGCTCTGCGCGGCGACCGTGGCTGGCCGCCCGGCTGACCCTGGCATGATGCCCCCGCTTTAGAGCTAGTCTGGCAGGTGCATCGACAATCCAACCCTGCCGCTCCCGTGCGGCAAGTGCCGTTGCCTGCTTTCCGGAGGTTTGTAGTCATGAAGAGATTTACCCTGTGCCTGACCCTGGCCCTGTGCCTGCCCGCCGCCCACGCTCAACTGGCCGCCACCGACCCGTCCCAGTCGGTGCCCGGCGACGCCCGCCCCGACGCACCCGAGCTGAGCGCACGCGGCCCCTACGCGGTGGGCGTGCGGACGCTGACGCTGACCAATCCCGGTCAACTGGACATCGCCAGGGCACCCAAGGAAGGCGACATTCCCCGCTACGACCGCCCGCTGACGGTGGAGGTCTGGTATCCGGCGCAGGGCGACAGCGGCAGTGGCAGCACCACCTACAACGACGTATTGGGCAGTGGCCCCAATGATCCCAAACGCCCCAACACACCGTTCATCACGCTGGGCCGCGCCACCCGTGACGCCCCGCCCGTCGCGGCCAAGGCCCCATATCCGCTGGTGATCGTGTCTCACGGCTATCCGGGCAGCCGCTACCTGATGACCTACCTGACCGAGAATCTGGCGAGCAAGGGCTACGTGGTGGCCGCGATTGACCACACCGACAGCACCCACGGCGACAAGGTAGCTTTTGCCAGCACGCTGCTCAACCGCGCCCTGGATGATGAATTTGTCTTGACAGAGATGGCCCGGCTGGGCACGGCGGGCAGCGGCTCGCCCCTCAGCGGCCTGATCAACGCGGACCAGACCGCGCTGGTGGGCTACAGCATGGGCGGTTACGGCGCGCTGAACGCGGCGGGCGCAGGTTTCGGCCCAGAAATGCTGCCGCTGGTGCCGGGCGGGGCGTTGAAGGTGCGCCAAACTGGCGCTTACAAGGTGGACCCGCGCATCAAGGCGGTGGTGGCCTTTGCGCCGTGGGGCGGGGACGCCGCCGTGCGCGGCATCGGCATCAACACGGGCGGCAAGTACGGCTTCTGGGACGAGGCGGGCCTGGTCGGACTCAAGGTGCCCACAATGTTTGTGGTGGGCAGCCGCGACGATGTGGCGTACTATGAGGGCGGAGTGAAGCCGCTGTTCGAGAACGCCGTCAATGCCGAGCGGTACATGCTGGTCTACGAGAACGCCTCGCACAATTCCGCGCCCAACCCGCCCCCTGCTGCGTCGCTGAACAGCTACGACGACTACATGCACTACGCCGAACCCGCCTGGGACATGTCGCGCCTGAACAACATCAACCAGCATTTCGTGACCGCCTTTCTGGACTGGAAGCTGAAGGGCCAGGAAGGGGACGCCGCGTACCTGAATGTGCCCACGCCCAAATCCAACGACATTAAAGTCAGCCGCAACGCCGACGGCACGCCGAAAGCCGACGACACCTCCTGGAAGGGGTTCAAGAACCGCACCGCGCGCGGCATCGAGCTTTATAAGATGATGCCGAAGTAAGGACTAGGGTAGGAGGAGGCGCGGCCATTCATCAGGCCGCGCCTCCTCCTACCCTGCCCGGTCTTCAGCCGCCTCTCAACTTCTCCTGACACGCCGGGTTCATGCTGGGGCATGACCCAGGATGAACCCACGGGTGGGCGCGCCGCCCTGCCCATCAACCCCACGCTGACGCCGCACCTGAAGCCGGGTGCGGACCATCCCGGTGCCGAACATCAGCCAGCCGGGCAGGGGCCAGCGCCGGAGCATCTGGAGGGGCGGCCCGCGTCTGGCGCTCCTGTGCCGGACACCCACGGCCAGCGGCTCGGCGCGCAGGAGGTCAAGCAGATGACGGGCGGCGGCGACGCCTCCATGACCGAGGCGAACATCGCTCTGGAGAGCGCCGAGGGCATCGATCCGCACACGGAGGACTGAACTCCGGCGCGGTCTATCCTGAACCCATGCAATCGGTGGCCGAACTTCGGGAAGCGTGCGCGCGGCTGGCCTGCTCGGAGGAACCCTTTCCCTTCGGCCCTGGAACGCTGGTGTTCAGCGTAGGTGGCAAGGTCTACGCCCTGAGCGACATCACGGCGGACCCCCTCACGCTGTCGCTCAAGGTGCGCCCGACCTATGGAGAAGAACTACGCACCGGCCACAACGCCATCGTGCCCGGCCCTCACCTGAACAAGCGCCGCTGGATCACGGCGACGCTGGACGGCAGTTTGCCAGACGCGCTCGTGGAGGGGTTGCTGGAGGGCAGTCACGCGCTGGTGGTGGCCGGGCTGACGCGGGCGCAGCGGGCGGCGCTGGTCCTGTGAATTCCCAGCGCCGCCCCCGCCTGGCCCGCACCCTGGGGCTGGGCGGGCTGTGGCTGGCCGCCGCGCTGGTGCTGGCGGTGTGGGTGGGGGTGTTCACGGCGCTGATTCCGGCCCGCGCCGTGCTGGAACGCACCGACCGGCAATTGCTGACTCTGGAAACCCGCCTGGCCGACGCACAGGCCACCCTCGCGCCGTTTGATCCGCTGGCCGGTCCGCAGACGCTGGGAGCGGTGCAGGCGCTGAACCGGCTGGCGGTGGGCGCACGCGCCGCGCCCTTTCTGGACCGCGCCTTTGGACCTGAGGCCCTGAACGCCGCCGTGACCCTGACCGCCGGGTGGGAGGAGGCCCTGAAAACCCGTCCGCCCCTGCCCGCGCTGGCCGAGGCCCGTGCGGCGGCGGCGGACGGGCGGGCAAGCGTGCGGCGCATGGGGCGACGGCTGACGCTGGGCGCGTGGGCGCTGTGCGGGCTGGTTACGCTGCTGGGTGCGTGGTTTGCGGCGGGGCAGTGGGCGCTGTACCGGCTGGCATTGGAGGCCGAGGCCCGGCAACTGGCGAGGTGAAGTCAGGGCCTTTCCAGCCGCACCACCATCATCTGCTCGTGGTGGGCGGTCAACTGGCCCCCGGCGTCGTACTCCAGCCCGGCAGCCTGCCGTTCGGATTCGCTCAGGGCGTCGGCATGGGCGCGCAGGCGCTGAACCGTTTCGGGGGTGCAGCCGGACTGCGCCGTCCACCACATGAAGTCCAGGCGGTAGGGAACCAGCGTGTGCTGCGTCCACACGAAGCCCGCCGCCTCCGCCAGTTCCCGCCACGCCTCCACGGTGCGCTGGGCGTGGTGGCTGGGATCGCGTGTGCTCTGGTACTCGTCCATCCACAGTTGCGCGGCGGGGGTGGGGCTGATCTGATCGGCGATGACCAGCCGCCCGCCCCCTTGCAGCACGCGAAAGGCCTCGGCCAGAAAGCGGTCCAGGTGCAGGAAATGGTGCGGGGCGTGGCGCGACGTGACCAGCATGAAGCAGGCGTCGGCGAAGGGCAGGGCCTCGGCGCTGCCCACCACGAAGCGGGCGTTGGTCTGCCCGTCGTCCTGTGCGCGTCGGCGGGCGTGGGCCAGCATCTGGTCGGCCAGGTCCAGGCCCACGACTTCGCTTACAAAAGGAGCCAGGGCGTGTGCTGCATTGCCCGTGCCCGTCGCCACGTCCAGCGCGCGGTCCTGCTGGGTGGGCGCGGCAAAGTCCAGCAGCACCGGCAGGCTGGGGCCGTGGCGGTGGACCTCGCTGGCGGCGTACTTGCTGGCGTTGGCGTTGAACTGCGCGCGGCTGGACGAGTCGTCTGTCATGTCCCGATTGTGCGCGGCCCCGGCCATGACTTCAAATCATGGCTGATGTTCAGGGGTATAACAGAAGCTGATGGCCACAGCAGAGGCGTTCCGGGTATTCGTGGCGATTTACCGGGCGGGCAGCGTCAGCGGCGCGGCGCGCGAACGCCACCTGACCCAGCCCGCAGTCAGCGCGCAACTGGCGGCGCTGGAAGCCCGCGTGGGCGAGGCGCTGTTTACCCGCACGCCGCGCGGCGTGACCCCCACCGAGCGCGGCAAGCTGCTGTACGCCGCCCTGGACGACGCCGTGGACCGGCTGGACAACGTGGCCCGCAGCCTGCGCGTGTCCCGCCTGCCGTCCTCCGGCACGCCGCTGCGTCTCGGCTCCACCCCGGAGTTTTTTCAGGGTCACGTGCTGCCGCGCCTAGGCGACTGGACCCAGCCGCTGCTTCTGAGCTTCGGTGAGGCGCGTGGCTTGCTGGAACGGGTGGAGGCCGGGGCGCTGGACGCCGTGCTGGTGGGCCTGTCCCCCCAGAGCCGCGCCCTGAGCGAACGTCCGCTGGCCGAGGTGCCCTACGTGCTGATCGGCCCTGCCGACTGGCCCGCGCCGGACGTGGGCTTGGGCGGGCTGGCCGCGTGGCTCAGCGCCCGCCCCTGGGTCAGCTCCAGCGTGGAGTTGCCCGTGACCCGGCGCTTTTTTCTGGGCGTTCTGGGGCAGAGATTCGCGGCCCGGCAGGCGCTGGTGGCCCCCGATCTGCGCGCGGTGGTGGGGGCGGTAGAGGCGGGACTGGGAGCCACGCTGGTGCCGCTGTTCGCCGTTCAGGACGCCCTGGCGCGGGGCCGCGTGCGCGAACTGTGGGACGCCCGGCCATTGATCGCCCCGGAACGCTGGCGCATGGTCTACCGCGTGGCGGACGAGGACCGGGCAGACCTGCGGGCGCTGGCCGGGCGGCTGGGCGCGGACCGGTAGAGAAAACCGCCGCCCCGTTGATGTGGGCGGCGATTTCAGATAGACAACCTTCAGTTCAGGGTCTTGATGTGCGCCAGCACGTCGGCAATCTGGGTGTCGCTGAGCTGGGCCTCGGCAAAGCGGGGCATCACCGCGCTCAGCTCGCGGCCCTCGGGCAGTACGCCCTTACGCAGCACGGTGGTGAACTGCGCCAGCGTCCAGCCCTTGGGTCCCTGATCGGTGAGCAGGCTGGGGCCGATGCCGCCGCCGCCGCCCGCACCGTGGCAGCCCGCGCAGTTGCTGGCGAAGATGGTGGTTCCGGCCTCCGCATTGCCCTCGGCAGCGTTGGGGGTGGGGGCAGCGTCGCCCTGGCCGCTGGCGGCCACCGACTCTGCCGCCGCGTTGGTGTCCTGCTGGGGCGGATTGCCGGTAGTGCTGTTGGCCACGGCGGGAGACTGCGCGGCGGGCAGTTCGCCCCCGCTGGTCTGGTTATCGGCGGGCGTCTCGGTGGTGGGGGCGCTGGTGGTGGCCGTTTCGGGGGTGCTGGACGTGTCGGGCTTGGCTGCGGTGCCCGTGGCCGGTTTCTCCGATCCGGTCATGGCCGAGCCGCCGGGGGTGGAATCCGCGCTCTGCTCGGCTGCCGTGGGCGCTTTGGCCATCTCGCCGGGAGCGGCCATCAGGCGGGGGGTCACGATCAGCAGGGTGACGCCCAGGACCACGCCCAGGGTCACGCCGCCCATCCAGGAGACCAGGCTCCCCTCTACCCAGAGGTTGCGGCGATTGTGCGTTCTGTTCATGCGCTCAGCATACGCTGGGAGCGCCGGGACGTGCCGCCCCTGCCCCTTTTAGGCGGCCTTTAAGCAGGTGCTAACGGCCCCTTCCGGCGCGGCTCTGGAACAAGCGTGGGAGAGAATTGCCGTATCAGGCGAGGCGCTAAAAACGCAGGCGGCTGGATGTCCTGAGCGCCTGTCCGCCGCTGAGCTGTTCCTCTCCCATCCTCTCCCGCGCCGAGCTGTGCCAGTCCCGCGAAAGGACGGAGGAATGCTCTCACCATTTGCCACCGTATGAAATTGCCGCTGTATTAAAACAGCGCCTCAGGCGGCGCGGCGCGGTCCTCCTCGGGCCACCACTGCTGCGTGGGCAAATCGCAGCGTCCGGAAGCGTCGAAGACGACGCCCTCGGCGGTCAGCAGCCGCTCCTGAAGGTCCCCGAACCCCAGTTTGTGGGTGCTGACGCGGCCCTGGGCGTTGATAACCCGTTGCCACGGCAGCTCGGCCCCCGCCCCGTCCTGGCCGCCCATCAGGCCGTTCATGACCTGGCCTGCCTGCCGCGCCGCGCCCGGCTGCCCGGCCAGCAGCGCCAGTTGGCCGTAGGTCACGACCCGGCCCGGCGGAATGCGTGCCACCAGCGCCAGCACCCGCGCCTGAAAATCGCCGGAAACCTGACGGCTGTGCTCAGGCCCCTCTGGCACCTACTTGCCTGCGCCGCCCACTGCGCCGCCGTCCACGATGCCCGTGACCAGCGCCTCGCGAATGCCCGTGGCAATGCCCAGCGCCACGCGGTCACGGTAGTTGGTGTCCTGCAAATTCAGGCCGTCCACGGGATGGCTGGTATAGCCGATCTCGACAAGCGCGGCGGGAATGCGGCTGTTGCGCAGCACGGCCAGCGACTGGCTGTTCTTCAGGCCCTGCGAGTACGCCCCGGTTTCATTCACCACGTTGTTCTGGAGCAGCGCCGCCAGAGTGCTGGACAGCGGGTGGTTGGGGTTCCACCACGTCTCGACGCCGTAGCCGCGCAGGGCGCTGCGGGCGTCCATCGCGTTGACGTGGATACTCACGAACAGTTGCGTGCCGGGGGTGCCCATCTTGGCGCGCATGGTCAGGTCAGTGTTTTTGTCGGTACTCAGCGCGCTGTCGCGGTCACGGGTCAGGACCACGTCCACCCCAGCGGCGCGCAGCAGGGCGGCCACCCGCAGGGCCACGTCCAGCACCACTTCTTTCTCGATCACGGTCCCCACCGCGCCGGGGTCCCTGCCGCCGTGGCCAGGATCGATCACCACGCGCGGGCGCACGTAGCTGGCACTCAGGGCCAGAATTGCCGTGCCGCGCGCCGCCGAAATGGCGGGAACGGTGGCCAGCAACTTTTGCTGTGGGGTTAGCGGCGTCAGATCGGCCAGCGCGGGCGACAGGTCGATGGCCAGCCGCGACAGCTCGCCGCTGGTGGGCGGCAGCAACTGGGCACGCCAGCCGCTGCGCGGCGTGGTGGGCGAGGCGGTCAGCAGCATAAAGGTGGCCCCGCCCGGCGTCGCCTCGGCCCGCCAGGAGCGCAGTTCGGGGCTGATGTTCTGCACCACCTGCGGCATGACGCTCACGCCCGTGAGTTCCACCCGCAGGCCGATCCCGCCCGGCACGATCCGGTAGGCAGTGCCCGGCGGCAGATCCAGCACCACGCGCGTCTGCCCCGGATTCTTGCCGATGCGCGGCGGAGTCAGCAGCGCGCCCCTGGCCGTGCCCGGCACCTGGCCCTCCAGGGCGCTGGGCATTTCCGGGTTGACGCCGGGCAGCGCGGGCGCGGGCGGCAGTGGGCCGCCGGGTGCGGGGGCCACATCATCGCCGGGGGGCAGCGTGGCCGGTACCACTGTCGCCGTCGGCACAGGAGGCGTGGGCGCGGCGGCGCGCGGCACCGACAGCACGGGGGGGGCCTTCAGGATGGGGGCCGTGGTCGCTCCTTTTGTGACCACTGGCGGCGTTGCTGCGGGTTGGACCGCCGCTGACGGCACACTGCCCTGCGCCACCGTGCGGACCAATCTGCCCAGTTCCGGGCTGGCCCCGCCGCTGAGGGCTGCGCCGAAGTCCAGGATCAGCACCCGCGCCCCGTTGGCCAAGGTGGCCTCGGTGGCCTGCCAGCCCCCGGTCAGCGACAGCGGGTAGGGCGTGATCAGGGTGGCCTGCCCGCCCCCGGCGCGGTACTCGCTGACGCTGCTGCCCAGCTTGCCGGAGACGGTGGGCAGCACCCGCGCGCCCTGCACGTCCAGCCGCAAGCCGTTAAAAGTGGGGGTCAGGGTGTAGCTGACGCCGGCGGGCAGATCAAAAACCACGCGCGTTGCTGTGCCGCTGCTGCTGGAACGCGGCGGCCCGAAGGAGGCGCTTTGCACGCCGGTCAGGCTGATGGGGGTCAGGTTGCTGGGGGCCGGGGCGGTGCCGGGCATGCCTTGCAGCATGGGCGCGGCCTGTGTGGGGCCTTCGCGCACAAAGGGGTCGCCGCCCTGTACCTGCCCCGGTTGTGCCAGCCCGGTTCCAGCCGCCCCTAGAAGCAGGGCAGATGAGAAAAGAATGATCTTCTGCTTCATAACGCTTTCCACTATTCAAGATTTTAAGTGAGAAACGCCGTGCTGGTCCTCATCAAGGCCACTTCTGGAGGGTGTTAAGAATCTCATAGAATATCTCAACTTGTATTCGAGTGAGGTCTAGGAGCGCGCCTGCGACAGGGTAAAAGGCTTCTCACGCCTGCTGCTCGGCCTCTGACCTCTTCCAGAAGCAACGTTAAACGCTGGTTCTCAGGGCGTCCGGGGGGCGTCGAAGTGCTGGGCGCTAGCGGAAAACAGGCGCTCCCAGGTCTTGCGGTCCACCACGCCGGTCACGGGCAGTCCGTTGGCCTGTTGAAAGGCGCGCACGGTCTGGGTGGTCACCGGGCCGTACCAGCCGTCGCCCTGCCCGGCGCGTTGCGGGCGCATCAGCGCGATCAGCCGGTTTTGCACCGCCAGCACGTCGGGGCCGTTCAGCCGCCTGTTCTGCAATTTCAGCGCGCGGCCAAACGGCACGGGCGCGAGATTTGGAGTGGCGGCCACTGCGGCATCCGAGGTGGGCGCTGTCTTGCGAGTGGGCGCTGTGGGCTTTGCAGTGGAATCGGAGGGCTGTGGTGAAGGCGGCGTCTCGGCAGACGGGCTTGCGGCGGATGTGGGCGCGGCAGGCGCGGCGGCCTCTGCCGGGGTGGCCGGTTTGGGCGGGGCGCTGGCCGCTGGCGTCAGGGTCACGCCGCCGATCTGCGTTCCGTCGTTTGGTGGGCTTGCGTCTGATCCGGCCTCCGACTGCGCGGGCGGCAGGTCCAGGTAAATCAGCGTCTGGGCGCGGCCATTCGGGTCCGGCTGAAGGCGCAGGTAGACGTAGCCGCCCGCCGTCCTCAGCCAGTTGTAGACGCTGCGCTGCCCATCGCGGCTGCGCCACACCCCGTACAGTTCTTTCGGCAGCGCCGCGCTCAGCTTCAGGCGTGCGTCTTCCACCGTGTTGCCCACACCCACGCACTGTTTTTCGGGCGTGCCGATCCCGGCAAAACTGGTCGGGCAGTCCCGCAGGACACCGCCCAGCATCTGCGCCGACTGCGTGGCCGCCGCTTCCAAGTCTGTCCTGCCCGGCGCGGTAGCGGCGGTGGCGACGAGCAGGGAGAAAGCCAGGGCAGCGGCGCGCTTCATACCTGTAGTGCTAGCACGCGCAAGCTGATGATGGCTGAGTGATTGGGCGGCCCGCTGTTGATCCGGCGTTGATTGATCCTGCGTTAATCCGGCGAACTTTCAGCCGTGGCCCGCGCGCGCTGAAAGTGGGGCGTTCAGACTGGGCGGCATGACCCCCACTCCCGCCGATGTCCAGCGCCTGACCGATGCCGACACCGCCCGTGCCCTGCGGCAGAACGTCGCCTTCCTGACCCTGTTCGTCGCCCCCCACTCGCCCAGCGAGATCGCCGTCTCGGCGGGCATGGCGGCCAACCTGGCACACCACCACGCCCGCAAACTGGCCGGGCTGGGCCTGCTGCTGGAGGTCCGGCGTGAGGGGGGCCGGGTGTTCTACCAACTGGCGGCGCGGGAGTTCCGGGTGCCGTGGACGGTGCTGCCGCCCGTCGATCCTGAAGGCGGCGAGGTGCTGACCCTACGGCGGATCACTGACAACTTTCAGCGGGCCTACGAGCGCTCCTTCCTGCCGCTGGGCAGCGAGGACGAGGAGGCCGTCATCGGGTTCAGCAACGCCCCAGGCGAGGCGGAAGTCCCCCCAAAACTTACCTCCAGACCGCTGGAATCGCATCCCAGCCATCTGGAAGCGCTGACCCTGCGGCTGACACCGGAGCGCTACCGCAAGCTCGTCGGTGACCTCAGCCAACTGCTCAAGGCAGCGGCGGCGGACGGCCTCAAAGATCAGGGCCAGGTCTGCACGCTTGCCGTCCTGGCCTCTCGCGGCGCGCTGGACGGCCAGGGCGAGTTCGTGGGGCGCACCTCGCACACCACCAGTTCTTTCCTGGGCGCGGATTGACCGTGCTGCCGCTTCCCTGTACTCTGGCCTCGCTGTACTCCGGCCTACCTGTACTCCGGCCACGGCCAGGTCTTGAAGGTCACCTGCTGCCATTTGGGGTGCATGCCCTCGTCTTCCTGAAGGTTGACCAGCCTGCCCTCGGCGCACTTCTTGTAGGCCAGCAGGCGCTGTTTCTTGTCCGGGGTCTTGAAGTCGCGGGTGACCAGCACGCTCTGCACGGCGACGGTGGGCACGCCCGAGACGCTCAGGTTGGGGTACAGCAGCTTGGCACCGGTGTAGATGCCCTCCAGCGGCGGGCTGAACGGCACCGGCACCAGCCGCACCCCGCTGAGGCCCTTGACCCACGCGGCAGGCTGCCCGATGACCGCCAGCACGGCGTCCACCTGCCCGGCGTTCAGGGCGGCGAAAGCGGCGGGCTGGTCCTTGACGGGCACGATGCTGTACGGCACCGCCAGTTTGGCGCTCAGCACCTTGGCGGTGATCACGCTGCCGCCCCAGGCCGCCACCCGCTTGTCTTTCAGATCACCGAACGTTTGCACGCCCGTTACGGTGGTCTTGCCCAGAAAGCTCTTGCTGGTCACGGGCGGTTTGGCGAACAGGTGAATTTCCTCGTCGTACAGCGGCAGCAGCGCCTTGATGTTCGCCACCCTGGGATCCTGATCGATCTGCTGGCGGGCCTTAAGAACGTCACTCTGCACGAAAGCCAGCGAGACTTCGTTGTTCATCAGCAGATCGATGTTGTCCAGGCTGCCGCCGGTGCCGCGCTCCTTGAGGTACGCGCTCTGGGTGCAGACCTGCCCGATGTTCTTGAACATGGCGCTGTAGGTGCCGGTGGGGCTGCCGGTGGCAACGTTAAACGAGGTGGGATCGGCGGCGTGGGCGAGGCCCAAGGTGGACAGCAGGAGCAGGCTCAGAGCGCGGGTCATAGTGGACCTCCAGGACAGGGATTCATTTCAGTTCGCCGTAACCGTCGCCGTTGGTGGTGGCTGGGGGCGTAACCGGACGGGATGGCGTGGCGGGCACAGAGGGAGTGGACACCGTGGCCCCGCCGCCAAAAAACCCCTGCTGATCCAGATAGACGGCGGCGGCACACAGGAGCAGGACGGCGGCCAGCACGGCGGTCAGGACGCGGGCGCGGGTCATCTTCTGGCCCCGCTCACGCGCCAGCTCCCCGCGCGTGGCCTGACTGAGCGCGGCCCGGCTGCCCGCCTGCCGCCAGCGCCTCGTCCAGCAGGGTGGCGTTGCGGCCCGCGCGGCGGGCGATCTCGCTCAGGGCGCTCTCGGTCACGTGGCGGTCCTCGGCGCTCAGGTTGGCCTGTTGCAGCGCGGAGGCCACGTTGCCCTTGGCCTGGCTCAACTGCGTGTCGATGCGCGCCTTCTTGATCTGGCGGTCAAACTCGCCCAGATCGGCGCGCAGGTCCGAGAGGTGGGTCTGGGCGCGGGCAAAGGCGTCGCGGCTGACCTGCAAGTCGTTTTCCCATCTTCCGGTATCGGCGGCGTCCATGTCGGCCCGGTTGGTATCGATCAGGCGGCGAAAGTCTTCCAGGTGCCCGTTGGCCTCGGCCAGTTGGCGACCCTTGGCGGTGATCAGGTCCTCGAACTGCTTGCGTTGCAAGATCAGCGTCTCCAGCGGCATGGCCCGCGCCACCGCCTCCTTGGCTCGCACCCGGCCCGCGCTCAGCGCCAGCATTAAAGCGGGCAGCAGCGCGATCACCGCCAGCAACGCCACGCCGAAGGCCAGGATGGTCACGGTGGTCAGCGCCACATTGAACAGCGCCACCACCGCGCCGCCCAGCACCGCTAGGGCCAGCACGCCGCCGCCCGTCGCCAGCGCGATCTTGCCCGCCGTGACGGGCCGGGGGGCCAGTTCGGTGCCGCTGCTCTCAGGCCGCAGCTTGATCACCGTCTCCTGGGGGACAGGTTCGTTCATGCTTCTTTATACGGCTGGCGAGGCTGGGAAGTTGCCGGGGAGGGTGGGGGAGAGGACACGGAGGGCGGCAGAGACATGTCCATCATTCACTGCCACAGCCGCTCTCTCAGAAGGCAGCCAGGGGGATCACAACTTCGCCAGTTCCGTCTGTGCCGCCAAAAAACCGGGGCGCAACCGCAGCGCCTCGCGGTAGGCGGCCTTCGCGTCGGCCACGCGGCCCAGTCCGGTCAGGGCGCGGCCCCGCCAGTAGTACATCTCCTCATGGGCGGGAGCGTCGCGCAGCACCGCGCTGGTCAGACGGAGGACGTCGTCGTAACGGGCGTTGCGGGTGTACGCCTCCAGCGGGCCGAAGGAATACCACAGCGTCCGCCACGGCAGGCCGCCCACGGCGTGCGCCGGGCGGGTGGGATCGAGTTTCGGATCTGGCCGGGCCGCGAACGCCGCGTCGAAGGCCCGCACCGCGCCGCGCGAATCGCCCAGATTCAGTTTGGCCTGTCCCACATTCAGCCACGCCACCGCGTCGTTCTTCTTCTCGGCCTCGTTCAGCGCCACGCGCAGGGCGGCACGTTTCGAGACGCGCGCGTCGGCGTGGTAGCCCAGCGCCGCGTCCAGTTCGGCCTGCCGCGCTCTGGGGGCGATCACCAGATAGGTGCGCCCGAACGCACGCCACAGCTCGTCCAGCTCGGCGTAGCTGAAACCCAGGCGGCCCATATACGAGTCCAGCGCCGAGAAGGTGCCTCCCGCGTCGTCGTAGCCGGTCAGCAGGCGGTAATGACCCATGCCGCCGCTGTCGTGTGTGACGAACCACGTTTCGGCGATCACCGGGAACCCGGCGGCCAGCAGCCGCCTGAGCATCAGCGGTGTGCCGCCGCGTGCCAGATGAACGCTCATGCTCTGGCTGCGCGCAAAGGCGGCCAGTTCCTCCGGCGACACGTTCACGTCGCCCCCATTGGTCTTGAGCTTTGGGGCGATGTCGTACTGGTTCAGGGTGCTGCCCCAGCGGCTCAGGGCCATGCCCACCGTCACCGGGCCGCAGTTGTTCAGCCGCTGGTACTCGTGCGTGATCTTGCCGACGCTGACCTGCGCGGGCAGCGCCGAGGCCACTCCGAGCAAGCCGCAGGTGAGCAGGGAAAGGAAGACGCGCACTGCCGTCCATCATGACCAGCGCTCATGATCTGCGACTGAGGCGGGAAAGTGACGGGGAGGGCATTCACAGGATCGGGCGGCGTTATGACGGCATCAGAGAACAAGGATAAATGAGAGCATCCATTGTCTCTAATGCTCGGCAACATTCAATCACCGTCCTGGGCAGAACAGACGACAGACGCCCATGAGGACGCTCGCCCGCCCATTCGGTCAACAGCACACAACCCTTTCGACAAACGCTCCAACGGGGCGTTTCTGACCGCTGGCAACAGGAGACCGCCCGGCCACCATAGATCGATTCTGGAGTGAGCTTGACAGCGCCTTGCTGAGCCTTTTTCGGAGGTGATCCCCTCAGGCATCGGAGGTGAGGGGATCACCTTCGAGACTTTTGAGGCTACAGCTTAACCACCATCTTTCCGGTGTTCTGGCCGTCCAGCAGGCCCATGAACGCGCCGGGCATGCTGCCAATGCCCTCCACCACCGTCTCGTCGTAGTGTAGCTCGCCGGACGCGATCCAGCCGCCGACCTCCTGAACGAACTGGGAAAACAGGTGGCTGTAGCTGCTGACGATAAAACCCCTGAGCGTGAGCTGTTTGCCGATGGCGAGGGCCAGATTGCGCGGGGCGCTGGGGGCCTCGGTGGCGTTGTACTGGCTGATCGCCCCGCACAGCGCCGCCCGCCCGAAGGGGTTAAAGGAAAACAGCGCCGCTTCCAGATGATCGCCGCCCACGTTGTCGAAATACACGTCGATGCCGTCTGGCGCGGCCTCGCGGAGCTGCTTGCCGACCGGGCCATCTTTGTAATTGAAGGCGGCGTCGAAGCCCAGTTTCCCGGTCAGGTGCGCCACCTTGTCGGCGGACCCGGTGCTGCCGATCACGCGCGCGGCCCCCTTCAGGCGGGCGATCTGGCCCACGGCGCTGCCCACTGCCCCCGCCGCACCAGAGACGAACACCACGTCCCCCTCCTTGAAGGCGGCAATTTCCAGCAGCCCCACGTAGGCGGTCAGGCCGGGCATGCCCAGAATGCCCAGGTAAGCGCTGGGGGAGACGCCATCCTGGGCGTCCACCTTGCGGGCCGCCTTTGCTGAAAGCAGCGCGTGGGTGCGCCATCCCTGATCGTGCAGCACCAGATCGCCGGGCTTAAGGCCGTCCGCATTCGAGGCCACCACCTCGCCCACCGCGCCGCCGGTCATGGTCTCCCCCAGCGCGAAGGGCGGCGTGTAGGACTTCACGTCGTTCATGCGCCCGCGCATGTATGGATCAACGCTCAGAAACAGGTTGCGGATCAGGACCTCGCCCTCGCCCGGCTGGCCCAGCTCGCGCTCCACCAGCGCAAAATCGCTGTCTGTGGGCGCACCCTGGGGACGGGCGGCCAGTTGGATCTCGCGGGATAGTGTTTTTTCACGGGATACCGTTTTCTCTGAAGTCGTCATGACGGTATTGGGCTGCCTGCACAGCGGCAGAAATGTGATCTAAGATTCAATTAACGCTGCTTCTGATCTATGCGTCCGGGCTGGCAGCGGCGGCCTTGCGGGCCAGTGGCAGGATGGTCAGGCCCTGCACGGCAATGGTGAACAGCACGATGGCGTAAGTGACGGTCACGATGTGCGTGCGGTACACCGTGGCGGGCAGGCTCAGGGCCAGGCTGATGGCGATGCCGCCGCGCAGGCCGCCCCAGGTCAGCAGCCGGACGGTGTACGCGCCATAGCCCTCGCGGGCGCGGACCAGTGCGAAGGGCAGCGCGACGCTGACCCAGCGGGCGGCCAGCGCCACGGCGATCAGCACGGCGCTGGCGATCAGTTGCGCGCCGGTGGTGCGGGTCAGCAGCACATCCAGCCCGATAAAGGCAAAGAGGAGGATGTTCAGGACCTGATCGATGGTTTCCCAGAAGCTCTCTACCAGGTCGCCGGTTTCCTCGCTGAAGACCTGATGCCGGTTGGCCGAGATCACCAGCCCGGCCACCACCATCGCCAGCGGCCCGCTGACCTCCATCGCGGCGGCGGCCACGTAGCCGCCCACGACCAGCGCCAGCGTGACCAGTACCTCTACGGCGTGCTGGTTGATGCTGCGGACCATCAGATAGCCGACGCCGCCCAGCAGCCCTCCGAACAGCAGGCCCCCGCCCGCCTCCCGCACGAACAGGGTGAGGACGCCCAGCGCGGTCACGCCGTCCTCGTGCCGCCCGCCGATGCCCGCGATGCCCGCCAGCGCCAGAAAGATCACCACGCCCACGCCGTCGTTGAACAGGCTTTCCCCGGCGATCAGCGTTTCGATCCGGGCGGGCACCCGCGCCCGTTTCAGCAGGTCCAGCACCGCCACCGGATCGGTGGGGCTGATCAGCGCCCCGAACAGCAATGCCCAGATCAGCGGCACGTCCAGCCCCACCAGCCCAAAGACGAAATACGCCGCGAAGCCGATGAGAGCGGTGCTGATCAGCGTACTGAGAAAGGCCAGGGTCAGGATGCTGCCGCGCTGGCGCAGCAGTTGCCGGGCGTCCAGGCCCAGCGCCCCGGCGAACAGCAGCACCGCCAGAATGCCGTTCAGCACGAAGTTGGTGAAGTTCAGCGTTTGCAGCAACTCCGCCGCCCAGCCGCGCACGCCCGGAATCAGGCCAAAGGCGTCCAGCGTGATCAGCACGATGCTCGCCAGCGCCCCGGCCAGCGTGACGCCCACGGTGGTGGGAAAGTGGAAACAGCGCTCGTTGAGGTAGGCCAGCAGCGCCGTGACACACAGCAGCATGGCAAAGGCGGTCAGCATCGGCTCAAGGATAGTGCGGCGCTGAGTCGAGAGTGCGTTGGACAGGAATCAGGACGCCCCAGCCTCAGCCTTTACGCGCTGTCCGCCCCTGGTCAATCACTTTCTGGCCCAGCAGTTGTAGCGCAAATTTGCCCACGAAGCGGGGGTTGTGCTTGGCGTAGCGTTTCCACAACCGGCGCGGCTCCATGATCAGGCGGAACAGCCACTCCAGCCCCAGCTTCTGCATGGCGGCGGGGGCCTGCTTGACCCGCCCGGAGTGGAAGTCGAAGGCGGCCCCCATCCCCAGCAGCACGGCGTCCAGACGCCCGGTGTGGGCAGCCATCCAGCGCTCCTGCTTGGGGCAGCCGATGCCCACGAACACGATTCTGGCCTCGGAGTCAACGATCTGCTGCGTGTACAGCGCGTCTTCCTCGGGGGTGGGGGGCCGGAAGGGTGGCGCGATCATGCAGGCCAGTTCGATGCCCGGATACTCGGTCCGCAGGAACTGCGCAAATGCCTCCAGGCTCTCGGGCGTGCCGCCGTACAGCGCGATGGGCACCCCTTCACGGGCGGCGGCCTCGCAGACATGCAGCATCAGGGTGGGGCCGTAGACGCGCTCGGCCTGCGCCGTGCCCAGCGCCTTCAAGGCCCACACCAGCGGCATACCGTCGGGGGTCACCAGATCGGCCCCGTTTACCACGTCCCGGAATTCCGCGCTGTCGCTGGTTTCCATCACCATGTGAACGTTGGAGGCGCAGACGTAACGCGCCTCGCCCACCTGCGCCCAGGCAACAATCTGCGCCGTGGCGTCCGCGTAGGTGGTGGCGTCCACCCGCATGCCCAGGACCAGGCGGGAAGTTGGGGTGGGCGGGGCGGACACGGCAGGGCGCAGATCGGGCGAGGTGGGAAAAGACATCGTTCAGGACTCCTTGAAGAGATTGGGGGCAGGCAGGGCGGTGGGCGGCGGCAGGGCAGATTCGGACAGCACAGGAGTTTCAGACAGTGAGACCCCCCGGCGCTGGGCCTCCATGACCGCCAGCCCGAAGCCGAATAGGCACCAGAACCAGATGCCCCCCTGCGGTCCTTCCAGGTACACGTCGAACGCCGCGTTGACTAAAAAGGCCATCCAGTACGCGAAGATCCACAGATTCAGGCTGGCCCACAGCGTTTGACGGGCGGCGCGTGCGCGGGCGTAGGCGCGCAGCAAGCTGAACCCAAAGGCTAGTTGCAGGACCACCCAGGCCAGGAAGCCCGGCACCCCGGAGCGGGCCAGAAAGGTCAGATGGCCGTTGTGCGGATTTCTCAGCGAGTTGTCACTGTAGACCTGAAAACCGTCGGAGTTGGCTAGGTTAATGCCGTACCCCTTGCCGGTCCAGAAATAGGGGCCGTAAACCGTGTAATCCACGATCTCGTTCCACCAGTCCAACCGCCAGGTGCGGGTGCCCTCTCTGGAATTTGAACCGGAATCGCCGACGATGCTCTGGGCATTGAGCACCAGGGCCTCGGCGGAAATGTCCCGCTGTCCCCCCAGATTAATCTTGAGATTGGTGGCGACCAGCAGCGTGAGGATCAGGGCCACCAGGTACAGGGGCCGCCCCCAGCCGCTGCGGGGCCTCAGCAGAATAATGAATACGCCGCTGGCAAGAACGGCCAGCAGAGCCGCGCGGCTCGGGGAAATGGCCAGACAGCCCACCAGCAACAGGCCCCACCACAGCCACTCCTGCCAGCCCCGGCGGCCTCCCGGCGCTGTGAACCGCTGGTGCAATCCCAGCAGCAAGAAAGCCACGATCCCCGCCAGGTGCACGCCGATGTCCCCGGCCTTGGGCGACAGCAACGGCGTCCCACTGCCCGGCCACTCGGGAATGACGCGCTCAAACAGCTTGAAGAGGACCAGGCTCAAAGGCGCGAGGAACAGGAACCACGGAATCAGCCGGGCGTACTGTTTCAGGACCTGCTCCAGCCAGCCCAGGCGCAGCAGCAAGCCCGCCACGATCAGCGCAAAGGCCGCGTAGAGCCAGATCACGCTGTCACGTAGCGCATCGACTTTGTACAGGCTGATGTACGGCACGGTGCTGATCAGGCCGATGAGCATGAATACGCCCAGCAGCGCCAGCAGGCCCCGGTAGTGGCGAATCCCGACTGTGCCCACCCGCCACAGGGCCAGCAGGCTGAGGGCCAGCGCCAGTTCGCCCACGAACAGCGGGGCAACTCCGATGTACGAGTACCCCTTGCCCAGAAAAGCGTAGCCGATCAGCGAGACCCCGATGAAGCCCAGGGCCAACTGAGACAGGCGGTCCCAGGCGCGCGTCACTCCGGCGAGCAGGACCACTAGAACGGTCACCGCCCCGGCCAGTAGCGGCTGCTTGACGGCCAGCAGGCCCACCAGCAGCGCGGCAACCAACAGGACCAGCCACACCGGCCACCCGATGCGCGGGGAGGGACTTGCGGCCCCGGGGTTTCGCAGCGGCATGGACTTCATACAGACTCCGGTGGACAGGTGTCAGGAAGACCTAGAAACTTGAGTGGGCGTTTAGGAGTTCTCATGGGCGCTGCTCCCGACAGGGCAGCGGGAAGAGGATAAATGGGTTTCGGGCGTGGAGTGGACCAACCCGCGCTGCCCCAGTGTGGATGCGAAACAGACGGAACCTGTGTCACAGGTTGTTTGCCGTGAAAAGATGAGAATGCTAACTGGCTGCTGAAGTCCAGGTATCCAGAGTTTGCGGCGGCTGAGGCTCCTGAGACAGATGGCGGACGGACGGCCCAGGGAGGGGCCGGTTCGGGGCAGGTGACAGGGTGATTGGACATTAAGGTGGACAGGCGGCTTGCAGACATGCTTCTCCCAGAAGTTGGTGCGGACCCGGCCCGAACTTCGTAACGCGCCGGAATGTAGACCGTGGGCCGCTAACAAAAAATAAACGGGACGCATTGCCTACCGAGTGGCGGCTGAATCGTGGGTGTGGAGCGCCCGCGTGGGGGACGGGCTGAGGTCTCCCTGGGTCTATTTGGACACGGGTCCCACCGTGATCCTGGCCGCTTTCAGCTTGGCCAGCCAGCGGGTGTATTCCTCGCGTTCCATAGTCAGGGTGATCGGGCCAGGCAACACCCTGTTGGCGCGGCACTTTCCCGGTTCGCAGTCGGGAAACCAGGTGGGATTCTGGGCTTTGCGGCCCTTCAGGGGTATGGACCAGCCCACTAGATTGTCCCGCACCGTGATGTTAAAAAAGGTCTTCCTAGCCTTGTCGCCGCTCGCGTCCCACACGTATAGACCTACGTTTTGGGCCGGGATGGGCGCTCCGCTGGGCAGATAGCCGCTTGAAATTACACGGTTGTAATAGACCTCGATGTCGTGACCGGCGGACACAGCGATGCCATTGTTCGAGGTACTCACGACCTGGTTTCGGTAGACCAGAATGTAGCCTACCGCCTCGGCCACGGTCTTGGCACTGCCATCGCCTGCGTTGATGCCGCCGCCAGCGTAAGTGCTGACCCGAGGGTTGATGGCATACGCCCCCTGGATGTAGTTGTCGTGGATCTTGATCCGGCTACTGGGCACCCCGCTGGACAGGTACATGTTGATATTTTCCTCGGGCCGGCTCTTGCCGGGATCGTTGATTACCTGGTTCCAGGCGATTTCTGCGCCGCTGATCTTCCTGACCGCGTTGAACTGCACGAACTGCACCAGGCGATATTCCTTGTCCGAGTAGCGGCCCTTGCCCACGCTGTAGCGCCCGTCAATGTTGCGGACCTTGTTGCGCAAAATCTTGACGGTTTCCCCCAGTTTTGCACTGCCCTTGTAGGCCCGCAGATAGATCCCCGAGGTGCCGATCAGCTCGTTGTTCTCCACCACGATATTCTTGAATTCCTCGGCGGCCAGGAAGCGGCCAGGATAGCGGTACTCCTTGAGAGGCCGGTCTGGATTGAGGGCCACGCCCCTGGTATTGCGGACCGTCAGATTGGCGCTGCGGAACGCGGTGTAGATCAGCGTTCCCTTGCTCTGGATATTGGAATTCTCGATGATGACCTTCTGGCTGGTGGTCACGGTCACCGCCGGAACTTTGGGGTCCAGACTCTGCCAATTGCCCCGGTAGGTGCCGCCCTTGCTAATCACGATAGGCTTGCTGTACCGGATCGTCTGCGCCCCGCCCACAGAAGCGGCGGCGAAAAAACAGCACATCACGAGAGCGAGGAAACGAAAACCCAGAAGCATGAGGCCACACTATAGGTCGGCTGGATGGGCTGTGTGGCTCAGGTGCTGGCCGGGGGCACCGGTGTGGGCGGCTGATCACCCCCATCTGGGGGCCATAACCACTCCGCAGGAGATAGGAATGACTTTGGAGCATCTGTCAAAAGAGTGGTCTGCTCTTGACCGACTGGGCGGGCAAGCGTCTCCATGGGCATCTGTTCATGACGACCGTCTGTTCTGCTCAGGACAGTGAATGAATGTTGCCGGGCATCTGGGATTGGTACAGCTCCGTAGGAGAGAATGGAAACCTTCAGTTGTCTTTTTCTCTGATGCCGTTATCCGGACAGTACTCTAAAAAGCCGTGTCTAGCGCCTCCAGCGCTGCCTCCGCGTCCGTAATTCCCGCCTGCGCCATGTCCGGGCGGCCCCCGCCCTTGCCGCCGCCCGCCGCCGCCAGCCTGCCCACCAGTTGCCCGGCGTGTGCCCCGCGTGCCACGGCGTCCTTGGTGGCCTTGACCACCAAACCCTTCTCACCAGCGACGACGACCACATCCGCCCCACTCTGGTCCAGCAGCTTGTCGGCAGCGCCGCGCAGTTCGTTACCCTCAATGCCTGCCAGTTTCAGGGACGCCACCTTGAAGCCGCCCAGCTCGCGCACCGGGGGGGCCGCGCCGCTGCCCCCGCCCATCTGCGCCTCGGCCAGTTGGCGGCGCACCGCAACCGTTTCCTTCTCGGCGGCCCTGAGCTGCGCCTGCAAGCCAGACACGCGGCCCTCCAGACCGTCGGGATTGGTGTTGAGCATGGCAGAAACGCGCGCCGTTCCCTGGAGGCGTTCGCGCAGCCAGTCGGTGGCCGCCTCGCCCGCCAGCGCCTCGACGCGGCGGACTCCGGCGGCCACATTCTCGTCCCCCAGGATCACAAACGCGCCGATGTCCCCGGTCCGCTTGACGTGCGCCCCGCCGCACAGTTCCATGCTCGCCACGGCCTGCCCCCCGTAGGACACGTTGCCGCCCACACTGACCACCCGCACGGTGTCGCCGTACTTCTCGCCAAACAGCGCGGTTGCCCCTGCCGCCCGCGCCTGGGCAATCGGCATTTCCTGCCACGTCACCGGGAAGTTGGCACTGACCCAGCGCGACACCAGCCGCTCCACGCCCGCAATTTCATCCGCCGTCATGGCCGCGCCGTGTGAGAAGTCAAAGCGCAGGCGGTCTGGGGCCACCAGTGATCCGGCCTGCCGCACCCCCGAACCCAACACGGCCCGCAACGCCGCATGCAAAAGGTGGGTGGCGGTGTGGTGCCGCTGCGTCGCCTGCCGCTCCCCGGACACCACGCCGCGCACGCTCTGTCCGGGTTTCAGTTCGCCGGACTCAATCGCCACGTCATGCAGGAACACGCCGCCGGGGGTCTTGCGGGTGTCGCGGACCACGCCTGCGCCCCTTCCACCATCAACACTGTCCCATTCCAGGCGTCCGGTGTCGCCCACCTCGCCGCCGCCCTCGGCGTAAAACGGCGTGCGGGACAGCACCACCGTCGCCTCGTCCCCCGCGCCCAGGTGTTCCAGACGTTCGCCCGCCACCAGCAGGGCCAGCACCTCGCCGTCAGCCTCCAGGTAGTCATAGCCGACAAATTCAGTAGGCGACAGGTCTTCCAGCGCCTCCTGCGCCCCGAACAGTTCGGACTTGCCGTACTTGCTGCCCGCCCGCGCGATGTTCTGGGCGTTTTCCAGGCTCTCGGCATATCCGGCCTCGTCCACGCTGACGCCGTATTCCTCGGCAATTTCCTTGGTCAGATCAACAGCAACGCCGTGAGTATCAGAAAGCTTGAATGCAGTTTCGCCCAGCAATCTAGGTTCCAGAGATGATAAGGCGTCAGCAATACTTCTTCCCAAATTAGTTGTGATCGGGGAAATGCCTTTTATAGTATCCGCCGATATTTGATCCTGTAAGCGGCGAAACTCCTCAGCTATTCCGCTTGATTGAATCTTTTTAATATAATCTGCTATCTCTTTATTGTTCTCGCGGATTTTTTCCAAGCTTTCAAATTGTTGGGAGGAGAGACTCAAGTTTTCAAGCTGCTTAAATGCGCCATAATTTAGTTCTTTTTCGAGACGTTTGATGCTTTCGGATAATGGCTCACTGCTACCTTGAATTGCCTTGCTTAGATTAATGTTGGATAGATTTATTTGTTCAAAAAGCTTACGCAAGTTCTTGGTAGATGACGCAATTGATGTATTGAGAGTTTCGGAAATTGATTTTTCCACGAGAGGCATTCCGTCCTCCAGCGTCCTCAAAAACCGTTCTTCCTCGCTCCTGATCGTCGCCTCCACCCGTGCCTGCTCCGTCCGCAGCTCGGGGTAGGCGTCGCCCATACTGCTCACCACCAGCGGGACCAGCTTGTACAGCGTCGGCTCGCGCAGGCCCAGCAGATAGGCGTGACGGCTGGCGCGGCGCAGAATCTTGCGGATCACGTAGCCGCGCCCGGTGTTGCCCGGCGCGGAGCCATCCGCAATCACCATGCTCACGCTGCGGACATGTTCGGCTACCACGCGGTGCGAGACGTTCTGCGGCCCCTCGTAGGGCTGCCCGCTCAGCTCCGCGACTTTAGCGATAATCGGCCCGAACACGTCGTTGCTATAGAAGTCGTACACGTCCTGGACGACGGTGGCAATGCGCTCCAAGCTCATGCCGGTGTCAATGTTTTTGAAGGGCAGGTCTACCAATGTGGGCGTGCCGTCCGGCTGCGGTTCCTGGCGGTCAAACTGCGGAAAGACGTTGTTCCACAGCTCTAAAAAGCGCGCACTCTCGCAGGTTTCGGCGTACTCGGCCCAGGTGTCGTCGCCGTACTTCGGCCCCCGGTCATAGAAGATCTCGCTGCACGGCCCACACGGTCCATTCGGGCCTTCCTTGGGTGCGTCGGCGGGCCAGAAGTTCTCGTCGGCCCCGAAGCGCAGCAGATGGTCTTCGGGCAGGCCAATGTCCTTCGTCCAGATGTCGAAGGCTTCCTCGTCGTCCTCGTAGATCGTGACATAGACCTTGGATTTGTCCAGGCCCATCCACTCTGGGCCAGTCAGGAACTCCCATGACCAGGTCAGCGACTCGCGTTTGAAGTAGTCGCCGAAGCTGAAATTCCCCAGCATTTCCAGCAGCGAGCAGTGCCGTAGGGTGCGCCCCACGTTCTCGATGTCGCCGACGCGCAGGCATTTCTGGGCGGTGGTCACGCGCTTGTTCGCGCCCTGCTCGAAGCGGGCAGGCGCGCCCATGAACTGCGCCTTGAAGGGCTGCATGCCCGCCACGGTAAACAGCGTGGTGGGATCGGGGGCCACCGTGCTGGCGCTGGGCAGGCGCAGATGGCCCTTGCTCTCAAAGAAACTCAGGAATTTCTCGCGGATCTCGGCGGTGGACAGCGGGGAGGATGGAGCAGTCATGCGGGCGAGTTTAGCGCGGGGACCGGGAGCGAAAAGGACGCAGGAGCCGGTGCGTGGGCTGCGGGGAGAGGCGGAAGTGCTGCGCCGCCACCTCACCTCGCGTCAGTCAGGGTCAGCACGCTGAGGCATGTTCTGGCAAGGGTTCTCGCTGCTGGCGCTGGCCCTCGCGCTTTGGCCCTCGCGCTTGTCCCCGTGCTGGCCCGACGCGCCTAGCAGACCCGTTGGCCTGGAGCGGGGGTTACTGGAACGGCTGACGATGCCCTTCTACAGTCCGGCCTCCACGACAGCTCAGATTCTGGCGGACCCACTCCTTGCTGAAGTGAAGGACAGACGGCACTTTTCTGGCAGTTCTGGGATTGATCAGACCGGATGCGCCCGTTCCCGTCCCCCTTGCTCCACCGCTCCGCCGCACTTCTCAGCCCGCCCACCCGTATGCTGGGAGGCGTGAAGCTCGCTCCCTACATTGACCACACCCTGCTGAAAGCCACCGCGACGCCCGCTGAGATTTTCAGACTGTGCCAGGAAGCCCGCCAGAACGCCTTTTACGCCGTGTGCGTCAATCCCGTGTACGTCGCGCAGGCCCGCGCCGAGCTGGAAGGTAGCGGGGTCAAGGTCGCCACCGTCTGCGGCTTTCCACTGGGGGCCGTGACCTCCGGGCAGAAGGCGGTGGAAGCCCGCCTGAGCGCCGAAGACGGCGCGGACGAGGTGGACATGGTCATACACATCGGTGCGGCGCTGGCCGGGGACTGGGAGACCGTGCAGGCCGACGTGCGCGCGGTGCGGCAGGCCATACCGGGGCAGGTGCTGAAGGTGATCATCGAAACCTGCTACTTGGACGACCAGCAAAAGCGCGGCGCGACCGAAGCCGCTGTTGCAGGCGGTGCGGATTTTGTGAAGACCAGCACCGGCTTTGGCACCGGGGGCGCGACGCTGGACGACGTGCGCCTGATGCGCGAGGTGATCGCGGGCCGCGCGAAGATCAAGGCGGCGGGCGGCGTCCGCAGCGCCGAGGAGGCCCACGCCATGATCGAGGCCGGGGCGGACCGCCTGGGCACCTCGGGCGGCGTGGCGCTGGTGGCGGGCGAGCGCAGCGGTGAGGGCTACTGATGCCCGCTCAGGCCCCCGAGGTCGTCCTCGCCTCCGGCAGCCCAAGACGGCGCGAACTCCTCACCCTGCTGGGCGTGACCTTCCGCGTGCAGATCAGCGGTGAGGACGAGGACAGCGCCGAGACGGACCCGCACAGGCTGGCCGCCGAATTGGCCGCCCTCAAGGGCCGCAGCGTGGCCGCCCTCAATCCCGGCGCGCTGGTGATCGCTGCCGATACGGTGGTGGCGGTGGACGGAGTGCTACTCGCCAAACCCACCGACGCCGCCCAGAACGCTGACTTCCTGCGCCAGCTCTCGGGCCGCACGCACGGGGTGTTTACCGGCGTTTCCGTGTTCATGGGTGGCCATGAGCGAACCGAAGTGGCCCGTACCGACGTCACCTTCCGCACCCTGTCCGACACAGAGATCGACCACTACGCCCAGTCCGGCGAGGGGCTGGACAAGGCGGGCGGCTACGGCGTGCAGGGGCTGGGGCAGGCGCTGGTGTCGCGCATCGACGGCGAATTCTCGAACGTGGTGGGCTTTCCGATGTCGCTGGTGATTGGGTTGCTGCGCGCCCACGGCGTGCCGGTCTGGGGCGCGGTCCAGGAGGCGGCTCCGGCGTGACGGGCGGGCGTCAGTTGGGGCTGGTCTTTGCCGGGCTGCTGCTGCTCAGCATGGTCCTGACCCGGTTTCAGGTGGTGCCGCCCACAGCGCTGCGCTCGGTGACTGCGCCAGTGTCGCAGGTGGGCGTGGTGGTGGCCGACAACCTGCGCCGCGCCGTGACCACCGTCGCCGTGCAGCGTGACCTGCGCGCCGAGGTCAGCCAGCTCCAGCAGGAAAACGACGTGCTGCGCCAGCGCAACGAACTGCTCATGCGGGAGGCCAGCCGCCTGAAACAACTGGAGGTCATCACCCGCACGCAGGCCCCCAACGCGGTGGGTATCGCGCAGGTGATCGCGGTGGACCCCAGCCCGCTGCTGTCGCGCCTGACCCTGAACCGGGGCACGCGCGACGGCGTGCGGGTGCGGATGCCGGTCACAGTGCCGGGCGGGCTGGTGGGGCAGGTCACGGGGGTCAGCGCCCGGCAGGCCACAGTGGTTTCGCTGGTGGACCCCGAAAGCACCGTGGGGGTCACCTTGCAGGGCGGCGGCGGCGGGCGCGGGCTGGCCCACGGCGTGCCCCCGAACCGCCTGCGCGCCGAGTTCGCCCGCAGCGTGCCGATCAAGGCGGGCGACGTGCTGGTCACGTCCAGCCTGGGCGGCGTGTACCCGGTGGGCGTGCGGGTGGGCAAGGTGGAGCGGGTGTTGCCGCTGGGGCCGAACGACGTGAACCGCTCGGTGATCGTGCGGCCCGCCGTGGACCTGGGTGTGGTGGAAGACGTCGTCATTCTGGAGGGCCTGTAATGCTGGGTAGGCGGGGGCTGGGCAATAGGGGAGTGGGCGGTGGACGCTTGAATGGCAGTGGCCTGGGCCGGGGCGGCCTGGGGCCGCGCGCCAGCCTGCCGCAGCGCGGGCCAGCGCGGGTCTTGCGGGCGGTGGTCTACGCCGCGCTCCTGATCGCCGTTCAGGGGGTGCTGTCGCGCCTGGCCGACTCGCTGGGGCTGGCCGCCCCGGACCTGTTCCTGCTGACCGCCGTGGCGCTGGCGTGGCGCATGGTCCCGGCCTGGGCGCTGGTGGCCGCCTACGGCGTGGGGCTGGGGCAGGACCTGCTGGGGGGCGGCGTGCTGGGCCTGCACGCGGCGGGACTGGCCGGGGCGGCGCTGCTGGCGCTGCTAATCCGCCGTTACGTGGCCGATTCCGGCCCGGTCCAGATCGTGCTGAGCGTGGTGATTGCGGTGGCGGGCGAATGGCTGACCTTTGCGGCGCTGGCCTACTGGTTGCGCTCGGACCTGATCACGGTCAGTCTGTTGCTGGACACGGTTCCTGCCCTCCTGCTGGGAACACTGCTGGCCTATCCGCTGTGGGAATGGGCCGTACGCTGGGGCATCGGCCCGCGCCCCGGCCCCCAGGAGAAACTGGCGTGAGGAGGGAGCAGCTTGTGCTTGTGGGCGACGTGATGTGGAGCACTGGTTTTGATCGCTCAGCGGTGTCCCCATGAGCCGTGCCGAGAATCCCCTGCACCGCCCTGATCGGCAGCACGAGCGGCTGAAACGTGAGCGTAGGCGGGCCGCTCCCAGGGCCGACAAATCCGGCGGCAGCCGGGCTGGGGCCATCGGGAACGGCGCTGGAAGGGTGGGCTGGGTGGCCCTGGCTTTCAGCCTGGGGCTGCTGGGCCTGGGGGCGCGGCTGTACGCCTTGCAGGTCACGCAGCACGGCCAGTACGCGGTGCAGTCGGCCAGCAACTTTCAGCGCGACGAGGTGATCCGTGCCCTGCGCGGCGAGGTCCGCACCCGCGACGGCCTGCTGCTGGCCACCAACCGCCTGGCCGTGGATCTGGTCTACACCGGGCGCAGGGCGGCGGAGCGGGGCGAGGCCATTGCCGCCTGGGACAAGATCGTGTACCTGGCCGGAATCAAGCCCACTGCCCTGAAGGACGGCCAGCCGCGCGAACCGGATTTCAGGCAGGAGACCGAGACCGTGCTGGCCCGCAACGTGGCGCAGGAGCGCCTGGCCGCCCTCTACGAGTACACCGTGTTGATTCCCAGCCTGGAACTGCGCGAGCGCGTCGAGCGCATCTATCCCGAGGGCAAGATGGCCTCCCACCTGCTGGGCTACGTGCAGGAGGCCAATGACCGCCAGGTCAAAGACGACGGCTACACGGTGGGCGATCTGGTGGGCCGCTCCGGGCTGGAGTACAGCCTGCAAAAGACGTTGGAGGGCAAGAACGGCGTGCTGCGGCGCGAGGTCACCGCGACGGGCCGTCCCCTGACCGAGCGCGTGATCGATCCCGGCCAGCGCGGCCAGGACGTCATTCTGACCATCGACAGCCGCCTGCAACGCGCCGCCGAGAACGCCCTGCGCCAGGGGCTGGCCGACGTCAACGAGGGCCGCAAGAAGTACGGCATGCCCCCCGAACCCTTCACGCGCGGCGCGGTGATCGCCATCGATCCGCGCACCAACCAGGTGCTGGCGATGGCCTCCAGCCCGTCCTACGATCCCAACTGGTTCTCGCGGGTGCCCAGCCCGGACCCGGCGGCCAAGAACTGGGCGATTGACCCGAACCGCAAGAACGCCGCGCTGGACGCCGTGACCAGCAACCGCGCGGTGCAGGCGTACAACCCCGGCAGCGTCTTCAAGATCGCCACCACGCTGATGTATGTGGAGCGCTGGGGCAACTTCTCGCTGTCCTGCGCGCCGACATACTATTTTGGGCGGGCGCGCTTCAACAACTGGTCCCACACCAATCTGGGCGTGGTGGACGGGCGCAAGGCGATTGCCTTCTCGTGCAACCCGTGGTACTACGACTCGGCGGTGCGGGCTACGCCGGGGGTATACTCGCGCCAGCTCAAATCGCGCCTGACCGAGCTGGGTTTTGGCCGCCCCACCGGCCTGGAAATCGTGGGCGAGAAGACCGGCACCCTCACTGACATCAACGATTACGGCACCCCCGAAAATCCGTGGTATCCGGGATCGGGCCTGAACATGAGCATCGGCCAGGGCGACGTGCTGGTCACACCCGCGCAACTGATCAAGGTGCTGTCCACTGTGATCAATGAGGGCCAGGAGCGCCCGCTGACGGTGGTTCAGGCGGAGGGCGGCAAGGCCCCCGCACGCCCCGCGCCCACCAGCGCCATCCGGAATGGCAACACCGAGGTCTTCAAGTTCGTCAAGGAGGGCATGAACTGGACGACGGCCATCCGGGGCGGCACGGCCAGCACCAAACTGGGCACCAGCCTCTTCCCGGTGGTCACGGCGGGCAAGACCGGCACCGCCGAGAACGGCATCAGCGCCCGCCCCGATCAGGGCTACGCCTACACCCACGCGTGGTATGAGGGCTACGGCCCGGTGGGGGACCCGACGTTCGCGGTGGTGTCCTTCTTCCAGAATGGCGGCGAGGGCTACGGCCCCGGCATCAACGCGGTCAAGCGCATGTTCGCCGCGCGCTGGTGCGTCAAGCTGGATGACAGACTCAGCGCCCTGCCGCTGGCAGATCAGCAGCCCTGCCTGGGCGAGCTGGACCACATGCGCGAGGTCTACCGGATTCGCGCCGAGCGGGAAGCGGCGGGGCAGCCGTAAAGAAGACCGGCCCCCGCAAGAAAACGCCCTAACCCCGCAGCAGTTTCACGGCTCTGACCACGTCCTGCGGCGTGACCGCCTCGCCGGGGCAGGCGCGGCAGCCGCTGGCATACTGTTCGAGCATCTGGTCGCCCGCTGCGTCCAGGGCGCTGCGGACGCCCGAGAGCTGGATCAGGATGTCGTGGCAGTCACGTCCCTCCTCAATCATGCGTTGCAGGCCGCGCACCTGGCCCTCGATGCGGCGCAGGCGCTTCAGGACTCTGTGGTCGGTCTCGGTCACGGCGATCTGGGTCACGGCGGTCTGGGTCAGGGTGGGCTGGTGCTCGGCGGCGTTTGGGGTCACGGTGCTCCTTTGAATCTCTTGTGAATCTCTTGACTTTATACCCCCCCTGGGTATACTGTCAAGCTCTAAGGGGAGGTGCGCCATGTATTTCAAGCGCTTCTACGACACCGATCTGGCGCAGGCGTCCTATCTGCTGGGCTGCCAGAAGACCGGCGAATGTCTGGTGATCGATCCGATGCGCGACGTCCAGATTTACCTGGATGAGGCCGGGGCGCAGCGCCTGAGGATCACCCACGTCACCGAGACGCACATCCACGCCGATTACCTGTCGGGGGCGCGCGAACTGGCCGCCGTGAGCGGGGCGCGGCTGCTCCTCTCGGCAGAGGGCGGGGCGGACTGGCAGTACGGGTTCGGGCATCAGCCCCTGCGCCACGGCGACACTTTTAAAATCGGCAACATCAAGATCGGGGTCCGGCACACGCCCGGCCACACCCCGGAAAGCCTCTCCTTGCTGGTCACGGACCTGCCGCGCGGTGATCTGCCGGTCATGCTGCTGACCGGCGACTTTGTCTTCGTGGGCGACGTGGGCCGCCCGGACCTGCTGGACACCGTGGCGGGCGGCACCGACACCCGCTTTGCGGGCGCGCGGCAGATGTTCGCCTCGCTGCGCGAACAATTCCTGAGCCTGCCGGACCACGTTCAGGTGTGGCCCGCGCACGGGTCTGGCAGCGCCTGCGGCAAGGCGCTGGGCGCAGTCCCCAGCACCACCGTGGGCTATGAGCGGGCGCTGGCGTGGTGGTCTTCCCCGGTGCAGCGCGGCGACGAGGCGGCCTTCACCGGCGAGCTGCTGAACGGCCAGCCCGACGCGCCGTCGTATTACGCCCGGATGAAGCGGCAGAACAGGGATGGCCCGGCAGTGCTGGGCAACCTGAAGCCGTTACCGGAGCTGAACGCTGCGGAGGTCCTTGCGCGGCTGGCAGACGGCGCACGCCTGATCGACACCCGCCCGCGTGCCGAATATCAGCGGGCCGCGCCCACGGGCAGCCTGCACCTGCCGGACGGCAACACCCTGGAAACCTGGGCGGGCTGGCTGCTGGACCCGGAACGCGAATACATGGTGCTGGTCCCTGCCGAACGGGCCGGGGCACTGCGCCGCCGCCTGTGGATGGTGGGGGTGGACCGCGTGACCGGGTTTGTTGAATCTGCCGACGGCCTGCCTGCCGAGTCGGCCCAGCCGTTCCCCGCCGCCGAACTCGGGCAACATGCCGCCGCCCTGATTCTGGACGTCCGCAGCCAGAGCGAACACGCGCAGGGGGCGATTCCCGGCAGCCGCCAGCTCCACGCGGGCCGCCTGCCCCGCTCTCTGGATGACCTGCCGCGTGACCGCGAGATCGTCGTCCACTGCCAGAGTGGAGCGCGCAGCGCCGCCGCCGCCAGCCTGCTGCGCGCCGAGGGCTTCAAGGTGTCCGAACTGGCCGGAGGCTATGAGGCGTGGGTGGCACAGGGACAGACCACACCGGCCCAGTAGCGCCAGCGCTCAGCCGCTGTCTTCCGTGCCGGACAGCGTTTCTGGCTTGCCCATGAACAGGTTGTTGATGGACTCGCACAGCGTCGGGTGGGCCAGCGTGGCGTCGCGGAGGTCCGCGCCCCTCAGGCCGCCCATCATCGCCAGTTGCAGGGCGCTCATGACCTCGCCGCCCTCGTGGCCCAGCACGGTGGCCCCCAGCAGCAGGTCCGTGGCGTCGTCCACCACCGCGCGCATCAGACCCGCCGTCTCGCCGGTCTCGATGGCGCGGGCCACGCTGGACATCGGCAGGGTGTAGATGCGGGTGGGGCGGCCCAGCTTCCGCGCCCCCTGGCGGTCCAGGCCCACCCGGCCCAGTTGCGGATCGGTGAACAGCGTGTACGGCACGGGTCGCCCGCCGACCTCGCGCCCGCTGCCGCGCAGCAGGGCGTCGCGCACGATGCGGTGGTCGTCGTAGGAGATGTGGGTGAAGGCGGGGCCGCCCTTGACGTCGCCCAGCGCGTAGACATTCTCGGCGGCCCGCAGATGCCCATCCACCTGAATCTCGCCGTGCTGGCCCAGTTTCGCGCCCGTCGCCTCCACGTTCAGCCCAGAGGTGTTGGGCGTGCGCCCCACCGCCACCAGCAGGTGCGAACCCGTCAGGGTCTGCGTTTCACCGTCCCGACGAATCTCCAGCGTGATCTCGTCGCCCTCGCGCTGGGTCTGGAGAGCCTCCGCGCCCAGCAGGAAGGTCACGCCCTCGTCTTCCAGCACCGCTTGCAGCGCGTTGGCCACATCCTCATCTTCATGACTCAGCAAGCGTTCGCCGTGTTCTACCACCGTCACCCGGCTGCCCAGTCGGGCATAAAGTTGCGCGAATTCCAGGCTGATGTAGCCGCCGCCCAGGATCAGCAGGTGCGTGGGCAAGTCGCGCAGCAGCAGCAGGTCGCGCGAGGTCATGGCCCCCACGTCCTGCACGCCCGGCAGGTCCGGCATGCGCGGACTGGCCCCCACGTTGATGAACACGTACTCGGCGCTGAGCTGCCGGGTGCCGCCGTCGTTCAGGGTGACCTCTACCTGCCGCACGCCGGTAAACCGCGCCTGGCCGTCCAGCAGCTCCACCCCGGCCTTCAGGACGCCCGCGCGGCTGCCCTCGCGGAAGTCCCGGACGATGCCCTGCACGCGGTCCACGATCCCGTTCAGGTCCACCGCTACCGGCCCGGCGCTGACGCCCAGCGCCCCCGAGCGGCGGGCCACATGCGCGGCGCGGGCGCTGGCGATCATGGCCTTGGTGGGCGTGCAGCCCTCGTTGACGCAGGTGCCGCCCACATGCTCGCGCTCGATCAGCGTCACGTGCCAGCCCGCCCCCGCCAGCGCGCCCGCCAGCGGCCCGCCCGCCTGCCCCGCCCCGATGACCAGCGCCGTGGTGGCCGGGGAAGGCGAATTGGAAGGGGGACTATCCGGGATATTCGTCTGGGTCATGGCAGCTCCTGGTGGGCCGTGCTGGGATAGATCTGGGCCAGCAGGTGTACGCCAGCGGATCTGAAAAGGTTCAAAGCGCCGGTGGGGTCAGGGGTTCCCAGAGCACTCTTGGGAGGTGGACGAACCCTCCTTTGGGGGGCAGCGTTCCCTTTCCACGCCTCCCTGTCTGGCACAGCGCCGCAACCCGGCACCAGCGGGCGGGGGAGAGGACGGGACGGGCGCAGTCGGTTCCCACGCCGATGCAGGATAAAAAAATCTCAGGTATTGCATGCAGCGGGTCCGCCGCTGAATGGCTCCCTCACCCCAACCCTCTCCCGCAGGGGGAGCGGGAACGGCATGCTGATGCGGTCGTCTCACCGTGATTTTATCGGTCGAGCGGCGGCAGAGATCTGTGCCCCTCCTCGCCTGCCCGTCAGAAAACCCTATTGCCGCGTTCAGCGCACGCTACAGGTGAATTCCGGCGTGGCGCGGCACACGATGACCGTGTCCTCCCGGACCTTGACACGCACCAGCAGGGTCTCGGTGCGGGCGGCGGGGTCCGGTGGCACAGTCTTGATCGGCACCACATTGACGCCGATCACGCCGGGGCGCACCCGCAGGCGCAGGGGCGTGATGCCGCCCTCCTGCCTCTCGATCAGCACGCGGGCGGGTACGTCGCTGTCCACCCGCAGGCCGCCGGTCTCGGGGCGCAACTGTGCCGTGACGCGCGTGGTGGTGTCCGGCCCGACGCTGACCCGCTGTGACACGGTGTCGAAGCCGCCGTGGGCCACGGCCACCGTGACCTGGCCCTCGGGAACGTCGCGCAGGATCAGGGGGGCGCTTCCCACCCGCCGTCCGTTGACCCGCACCTCCGCGCCGGGCCGCGAGGCGGTGACCTCCAGGGTGCCGAAATTCACCACCCGGTAGACCGTGGTGGCCACCGTGTAACTTCCGGCGGGCCGCCCAGCCGCCGCCGCCTGCACCACGCGCGCCACGTCGTCCAGCGAGCGTACGCCCGCCGCCGCGCCCAGGTCCAGCGGGGACAGGCTGCTCACCGTAAAGACCTGCGTGAACCCCTGTGTCCCCGGTAGCGCCACCGTGACAGGCGTGCCTGCCGGGACCGCGCCCACGGCGATCACCTGCGCGCCGCCGGACTGCGGCACCAGCACCGCCGTCACGAAGGCGGGGCGGTCGGTGCGGAGGTGCAGGGCCGATGGGCCGGGTGGGCGGTACAGCCCGTCCTCGCCGGTGACGGCCTGCACGGGCGCGGGCGTCAGGGTGGCCTGGACCTGCACCTGGGCCTGCGGCTGCGCCCGCAACGGCGCGGGCACGCAGGCGCTGAGCAGGCCGGTCAGGAGCGCACCCACCAACAGACGGACAACGCGGCTTTTCATGGCTACAGCATAAAAGATTGCCGCCCGGCAATACGGCGGCAGGACACCAAAAAACTGACCCCGGGCCAACCTGGGGTCAGTTTACGGGGGTCAGCCCATGACAGGTGAGATCAGGGCAGGCGCTTCATGATGGACTGGAGGCTGGCGCTGTCGGCCCAGGCCATGCCCTTTTCCACGTACATGCGGGTCATGTCGGTGTCGCCGCGTTGCAGGGCCAGGTAGGCCAGCTTGGCGGCGCTCAGAGACGCCCACTGCTTCTCGGTGTCGTTCAGGGTGCCCAGGCGCTCCCAGGCGTTGTAGGCGTTGATCCACCACTGGGTCTTGGTGTAGAGCTGCGCCAGGTAAGCGTTGTAGTCGCGGTTGCTGGCTTCCATGCTGGCGGCGTAGTACGAGTGGTCCACGGCGGCCTTCCACAGCGTGCGGTCGTAAAAGGACACCGGGTAGGCCACGTCGGCCTGCACGGCGTATTCCTGCGCCTTGGCGTAGTTCTCGGCGGCGCTCATCGAGGCCGGTCCCATCATGTCCATGGTGGCGGGGGCGGGGGTGGTGTCCTGCGCGGCGGCCAGGCCAGTCAGCGCAAACGCGGTCAGCATGAGAATCTTCTTCATAACGTCAGTCATCTTAGGCCGTACCCTGGCAGGCGTCCACGCCCCTCCCCCCCTATTCACCGTTGCGTAAAGGCAATGTAAAGGAGCTTACCTTCAGATGAGGATCCCTCTCGGTCACCCTGCCCGCACACCCGCCGCCCTGACCCCCCACCTGCTGACCCTGGGCCTGCTGTGCGCTGGCGCGATGTTCTCGTCGGTGCAGGCCCAGACCGCGCCCTCTGCCAGCCCGCCCTCTGCACGCCCGCCTGCCGCCAGCCCGCCCAGCGCCGCCCAGCCCAGCGCCGCCCAGCCCAGCGCCGCCCAGATTGCGCCGCAGTTCAGGCCGCCCACCATCGACTGGACCAGGGAAGCGCGCGTGATCTCGGGCGTGTCGGTGGCCCCGGGCGGCGACCTGGTGTTTATCGGCAGCGACGCGCGCATCCACCGCACCGACGCCGGGGGCAGCGAGCTGTGGAACTACGCGGCGGGCGATCTGGGCCGCGCCTACCCGGTCATCACGCCGCAAGGGGGCGTGATCGCGGCCAGTTACGACGACTCGGTCTACGCGCTGGACACGACGGGCAAGCTGCTCTGGAAACTGCGGCTGGACGGCGACATCTTCGCCACGCCCGCGCTGCGCGCCGACGGCAGCGTGATCGCCGCCACAGCAGGCGGCACGGTCCACGCCCTGAGTGCGGCGGGCAAGACGCTGTGGACCTTCAAGGCGGGCGCGCCGGTGTTCAGCAGTCCGGCCATCGCCGCCGACGGCACCATCTACCTGGGCACGCAGGGCAGCCAGCTTCTGGCACTGACCCCGGACGGCCAGCTCAAGTGGAGTTTCCGCGCCGGATCGCTGGTGTTCAGCAGCCCGGCCATCGACGCGGCGGGCAACATCTATTTCGGGTCCAGTGACCGCAAGCTGTACTCGCTGGACCCGGCGGGCGCGCTGCGCTGGACCCGGCAGACCGGGCTGTTCGTGAATGCCAGCCCCATCGTGACCAGCACCGGGCTGGTGGTGGTGGGCAGTTACGACGGCCAGGTGTACGCGGTGAAAACCGACGGCCAGGACGCCTGGACCTACGTTGCCGGGTCACCCGTGGCCGCCCCCGCCGCCGAACTCAGCGACGGCACGGTGGTGGTGCCGGACCTGAGCGGCACCCTGCATGCCATCAGCGCGGGCGGGCAGCCGCTGTGGCAACTGCGGACCGGCAAGAAGATGGATCTGGGCGTGACCGTCAGCGACGCCGGAACGCTGTACTTCGTCACCGAGGGCGGCGGTCTGAACGCCGTCCGGGGGCTGCGCCCGCTGGCGGTGGGGCCGTGGACCACCTTTCACGCCCTGCCCAGCGCCGTGGGCCGCGCGCCCAGCGCCGGGGAACTTCAGGCCGCCGCCCAGGCCCGCAAGGGGGCCGCCAGCGCGGTGCTGAGTGCCCTGACGCCGCTTGCACCTGTCGCCACTGCACCCATAGCAACGGGGCCGACGGCCATTACTCCGCCTGTGCCCATTTCGCCTGCGCCCACTCCTGCGGTTCCCGCTCCCCCTGCGCCCACCGCGCAGGTTCCGCCCCCGAGTTCGGCAGCCCCAGCCCCAGCCTCTGCCTCTGCCTCTGCCTCTGCCCCAGCCCAGCCTGTGCCGCTGCTGACGCCGCAGCAGCAGGCCATCGTCGCCGCCGGGGTCGCCCGCGCCGACGGCGGCCAGATCTACCTGCCGCTGGCCGCCAGTGCCGGGGCGCTGAATCTGAGCGTGGGCAGCGTGACGCCGCGCAGCGCCAACATCATGGTGGACGGCGCGCTGCTGGCGGTGACCGTGCGGGTCTTTAACAACGTGCCCTTCGTGCCGCTCTCGGCGCTGGCCGGTCTGCCCGGCACAGCGGCCCGGCTGGACCTGACCCCCGCCCCCGCCGTCACCCTGACCCGCGCGGACCAGGACATCACCTTTCCGATCAGTCTGGTGCAACTGGTGCCGCTGCGCGAGAAGCCCGAATTTCCCGGCGTGCTGCCGAAATAGAGCCGGACAGGACAGGTCCCCACCAGACGGGGGGCGGGAGCTGGAGTCGGCGTCGTCAACGCGCCAGTCTCGCCGCACGGTCACCATTGCGGGCGCGGCGGCCAATGGCGCGGAACTGCCGGTATCCAGCAGGTTCACCGCCTCGCCGCCGTGTCGTGCTTGCCGAGTCGCTGGCGACGGGCAGGCCACCTGAGGACCTGCCCCAGACCCGCACTGACCAGTCACGTCACAGGGTCCCCGGCGCGCTCGGGTGAACACACCGGGGCCAACGCCATGCGTCACGGGATATTTATCACGTCGGTTGGCGACGCGCTGGCTATCATGGTTTCTATGATCAGGACAGATCCGGTTTCCATGCTGGTGGAAAAAATACAGGCGCGGACCGCCAGGGTGGGTGTGGTGGGGCTGGGCTACGTGGGCCTGCCCTTTCTGGTAGAAAAGGCCAAGGTGGGCTTTCAGGTGGTGGGCATCGACCGCAGCCCCGAGCGTGCCGGGATGGTGGCGCGCGGCCAGAACTACATCGGCGACGTGCAAGACGAGGACCTGAGCCGCATCGTGGAGCAGGGGCTGGTCAGCACCACCACCGATTTTGCGGTGGTGCCCGAGCTGGACGTGATCGTGATCTGCGTGCCCACGCCGCTGGACCGCAACCTGACGCCGGACCTGAGCTACGTGCGCAGCGTGACTGCCGAGATCGCCGACCGCCTGCGCCCCGGCCAACTGATCAGCCTGGAAAGCACCACCTACCCCGGCACCACCGAGGAGGTCATGAAGCCCATCTTAGAGGCGGGCGGATTAAAGGCGGGCGTGGACTTTTTCCTGGCGCACTCGCCCGAGCGGGTCGATCCAGGCAACGCGCGCTACACCACCAAGAACACCAACAAGGTGGTGGGCGGCAACGACCCGGTCAGCCTGGAGGTGGCCGTCACCTTTTACCGCCAGACCATCGAGCACGTCGTGCCGGTCAGCAGCGCCAAGGCCGCCGAGATGGTCAAGGTCTACGAGAACACCTTCCGGGCCGTGAACATCGCCCTGGCCAACGAGATCGCGCTGCTGTGCGACCGCATGGGCATCTCGGTGTGGGAGGTGCTGGACGCGGCGTTTACCAAGCCCTTCGGCATCATGCCCTTTTATCCCGGCCCCGGCGTGGGCGGCCACTGCATCCCGCTGGACCCGCACTACCTGGAGTGGAAGGCGCGCGAGTATAACTTTCAGACGCACTTCATCGCGCTGGCGGGCGAGACCAACCGCAAGATGCCCGAATTCGTGGTGGACAAGGCCGCCCGGGTGCTAAACGGGGCGCGCAAGGCGCTGAACGGCTCGCGGGTGCTGCTGCTGGGCATGGCCTACAAGAGCGATCTGGACGACTACCGCGAATCCCCGGCGCTGGAGGTCTACCGCCTGCTGCAAGCGTCCGGCGCGGAGGTCTCCTTTCACGACTCCTGGACCCCGGAGGTCAATGAACACGGCGTCCAGGCCAGCGGCGTCGAGTTGACCGATGGGGTCTTGCAGGACGCCGATCTGGTGATCATCACCACCCGGCACAGCGACGTGGATTACGCCAACGTGGTCGAGCAGTCCCAGGCGATTCTGGACACCCGCTACGCCACGCGCGGATTGACCAGCGACAAGGTGACGCTGCTGTGACCCCGCAGACCGCTTCTCCAGGCCAGACCCCTGCGCCAAATACGGACCAGAAACGCTTCGGCCTGACCGGGGTTTCGGGGTATATCGCGCCCCGGCACCTGAAGGCCATCCAGGACACCGGCAACGTGCTGAGTGCGGCCCTCGATCCCTTCGATTCGGTGGGCATCATGGACTCGTACTTTCCAGACGCCGAGTTCTTCACGCAGCCCGAGATTTTTGAGCGCTACCTGTACGACGCGCGCCGCCGGGGCCACCCCGTGGAGTACCTGGGCATTTGTAGCCCCAACTACCTGCACGACCCGCACATCCGCATGGCGCTGCGGGCCGGGGCCGACGCCCTGTGCGAGAAGCCCATCGTGCTGAACCCCGGAGACATCACGGCCCTGAAAGAAGTCGAGGAAGAAACCGGGCGGCGGGTCTGGACCATCCTGCAACTGCGCGCCCACGCCGCGCTGGTACAGGTCAAGGCCGGGCTGAACCCCAGCGCTGGCGGCAAGGCCGAGGTGGACCTGTCGTACATGACCAGCCGGGGAACGTGGTATCTGCGGAGCTGGAAGGGCCGTGTGGACCAGAGCGGCGGCCTGGCCACCAATATCGGCGTGCATTTCTTCGACATGCTGGCCTGGCTGTTCGGCGATATCGAGCGGGTGGAGGTCCACCAGCGCAGCGAGACCGTGTGCGCCGGGTATCTGGAACTGGAACGCGCCCGCGTGCGCTGGTTTCTGTCGATTGACCCCCGCTACCTGCCCCAGGAGCAGCAGGCCAGGGGCCAGCGCACCTACCGCTCCATTACCATCGACGGCCAGGAAATCGAGTTCAGCGAGGGCTTTACGGACCTGCACACCGAGGTCTACCGCCGCACGCTGGCGGGCCAGGGCTTTGGCCTGGACGACACCTACCAGGCGATTGCCACGGTGGCCCAGATTCGCAACCAGCCGGTCGTGAGCGCCGCACCCGATACGCGCCACCGCTTTCTGGGGGCCTGAGATGACCCGCAACGATGCCCAGGGCAAACCCTGGTGGAAACACGACAGCGCCTGGGTGGACGACGGCGCGCAGATCGGCGATGGAACGAAAATCTGGCACTTCAGCCATGTCATGGGCGGCGCGGTGATCGGCGAGGGCTGCTCACTGGGCCAGAACGTCTACGTGGCGAATAACGTCACCATCGGCCAGGGCGTCAAGATTCAGAACAATGTCAGCGTCTACGAGGGTGTGGTGCTGGAGGACTACGCCTTTTGCGGTCCCAGCATGGTCTTTACCAATGTCCGCACCCCGCGCAGCGAGTTTCCGCGCAACAGCAGCGCCGACTACACGGTGACGCGGGTGGGGCGGGGGGCCAGCATCGGTGCGAACGCCACCGTCGTCACGGGCGTCACGCTGCACGAGGGCGCGTTTGTCGCGGCGGGCGCAGTGGTCACGCGCGACGTGCCCGCCTTTACCATCGTGGCCGGGGTACCCGCGCGGCCCATCGGTTACATGAGCGCGTGCGGGGACCGCCTGGACTTTGCCGGAGCGGACACCGTGACCGATTCGGCAGGCCACACCTACCAGAAACTCAGCGACACCGAAGTCAGGAGGCTCATGTGACCGCCACCGCAACACCACAGATTCCCATTCTTGACCTGAAACCCGAGATCGACGAGCTGCGCCCCGAGATCATGGCGGCCATCGGGCGCGTGCTGGACCGCAGCGATTTTATTATGGGCGAGGACGTGCATCTGTTCGAGGCCGAAGTTGCCGCGTACCTGAATGTGAAGCACGCCATCGGCGTCAACAGCGGCACCGACGCGCTGGTGATCGCCCTGCGCGCCCTGGGCATCGGCCCCGGCGACGAGGTGATTACCACGCCGTTTACCTTTTTTGCCACTGCCGAGAGCATCAGCATGGTGGGCGCGAAGCCTATTTTTGTGGACATCGACCCGGCCACATTGAACCTGAACCCGGACCTGATCGAGGCGGCCATCACCCCGCGCACCCGCGCCCTGATGCCCGTTCACCTGTACGGCAACCCGGTGGACATGACCCGCATCATGGAGATTGCCCACAAGCACGGCCTGAAGGTGGTCGAGGACTGCGCCCAGAGCTTCGGCGCACGCTGGCGCGGCACGCAGACCGGCACCATTGGGGACTTCGGGGCGTACTCCTTCTTTCCCAGCAAGAACCTGGGGGCGTATGGCGACGGCGGGCTGCTGGCCACCGACGACGACGCGCTGGCCGACACCGCCCGGATGCTGCGCGTTCACGGCAGCCGCAAGAAGTACCACAACGAAACTGTGGGGTACAACAGCCGCCTGGACACCATTCAGGCTGCCATCCTGCGCGTGAAGCTGCCGCTCCTGGAGGGGTGGAACGCCCACCGCCGCGAGGTGGCCCGGCAGTACAACGAGAGCTTTTCTGGTTTACCGGAAATTATTACACCGACGTTATTTGAGGGACATGTTTTCCATCAGTATACTATCCGCGTTGTCAATAATAATCGCGATGCCTTCCAAGGCAAGTTAGCTGAACTTGGGATAGGTTCTATGATTTACTATCCTATACCTCAAGATGAGCTACCAATATATAAAGGGCTGTTTCCAGTTTTCAAATTCAGCCAAATGGCGGCCAATGACGTGCTGAGTCTACCTATTGGTGGATGCATAAATACTCAAAGCATAGAAGCAACAGTTTCGGCAGTTTACGGACTGCTTCATGCTAAATAGATCAAACTCTTTCAGTAGTATTTTTAAGATTCTAGGCGGTGGCGCACTTGGTCAAGCATTCGGGTTTTTACTCTTACCTTTAATTACTCGCGAATATTCTCCTAGCTCTATTGGTCAGTATGGTATTTATACAAGTATCATTACAGTTTTAGCAATAGTTTACTCCATGAGATACGAATTCGCTATCGGTAGCGCAGTTGATGGAGACGAAGTTTCGATCGTATCTGCGGCTATATGGCTTGCTTTAGCTTGCATGCTTTTATCTTACTTTTTAATCATTATAGGCCACTTCTGCGTACCTAGTTTATTAGAAAACCGCTTTTACGTATACTTTTTGCCGCTGGGGGGATTCTTTGCGGCAATTCTTCAGATATTGTCATTTTACTCTATAAAGTTACAAAACTTTAATTCCATTGCTGCTTCTAAGGGAATATATGGATTTTCAATAGCTATTTTGCAAGCTTTACTCGGCGCATTTTTTCAGTTCAAGGGCTCATTAATTGTATCCCACTCAATCGGCCAAATTTTTTCCGCCATCGTAATATTTCCTAGAATTTTGTTGGCTAAATTGAATAGCCCACTTCACTATATAGGCATACTCGTTAAGTATTCTAGAGCGGCAATATATCTAACCCCTGCTGGTGTAATTAATGCGATGTCCGTGGCCGTTCCGATTTTCGTAATTGGAAGCCGCTTTGGCAATGAATTTGCTGGTATGTTGGCAATATCCCAGAGAGTTTTTGCTACTCCTCTAGACCTTGTGGGGACTAGTATAGGTCAAGTTTTCAGTGGAAAAATTATGGATAGAAAAATCGAAAATTCTGTGAAGATTGCTGATTTCGCTTTATATTCGAGAATTCTTTTGGCGATTGGAGTTCTAACTGTCGGATGTGCAATATTGATGGCGCGTTTCTCTGGTTTATTCCTAGGAGAAAAATGGACTAGCGCGGGTGAAATATTTTTACCCGTTTCCCTTATTTATATAGCCCGCCTGTTTGGTAATACATTTGCTCAATCTGTCGTATTGGCGCGAAAGGAGCGACTTATACTGATAGTTGATATATTCCGCGCAATTGCTATTTTAATGGCGTTTTTACTGGCTAAGATTGAGTTCGTTCAATTAGTACATTTGTATTCCCTAATCATGGTTGGGTTTTATGTCGTAAGTTATTGGCTGGCCTACTCATCAACAAAAGAAGGTGTACTGGAATGATGTACGATGTTTGCGAAATTACCACTATTCACCCTCAGGATGACGCAAGAATACTTAGAAGTATCACTGCGCTTTGTGACAAATATGATAAGATTTGTTTCATAGCTCCATGGAAACGGTCTAACGCAATAGACCCCAAGATTGACATGAAAATGTGGACACTCCCGAATTCAAGAGCCTTAAGATTATTTAATAGTTTAATTGTATTCATTAAAGCCATGAATACGAATACAAGAATTTACCATTTTCACGACCTAGACTTCATTTTATTCGCAGTTCTGCTAAAATATTTGAAGAACAAACCAGTAGTCTATGACTGTCATGAAAATTATCCTGAGGAAATCAAATTTAATAAAAAGTGGATTCCATATTTCATTAGAAATCCACTATCTACTCTAGTTAAGCATGTGGAAAACTGGAGTGTTAGCAAGCTCGGAAATATTATTGTTGTGACGCCATCCCAAGTTGCGAGATTTGAATCAAAATGTTTGAATGTTGCGCTAGTAAGAAACTATTCTAGTATTGATCTTAATAGTAGTTCAAATGGAGATGCAATTGTTTATGTGGGCAGTTTGACGAAGACATATGGATTATATCAGCTAATTGACATTGCGAAGGCGCTCAAGAACGATGGAATCAAAATGTATGTTACTGATAGATTTGTATCTGATGTAGAACGGAAATACTTTATCAGTGAAATTGAAGATAATGATTTGAGTATCGAATTAATTCCCAAGGTTCCCGCTAGCCACATGTCTAAAGTTCTAAAGACGGCTAAAATTGGGTTATCCCCAAGTCAGCGCGCCCCAAATACTGAATTAGGATACCATTCGAAATTGATTGAATATATGGCTTGTGGTTTACCGATCGTAGCTAGCACAGTTAATGCCAATATGTTCGTCCTATCTCATGTACGATGCGGGTTTGCCGTAGAGCCTAGTGATATTGGGGGATATGTGAAGGCTATTCGTGATATATACTACGATAGTGAATTATGTGAAACGTTGAGATCTGCTGGATTTGATGCAGTTGAAAATGAGTTTGATTGGAAGATCGAAAAAAAGCACCTGTTTGAATCTTTCGAAGTTGCGTTAAAAAAATGATCAGGAATATCTATCGTAGAGTCAAGTCAAGCTATATGTATCGAATCCATAATATAAAGGCACCTTCTTCTGGATTCTACATTGGTGGTAGGGGTGTTATATCTAGCGATATTAATGTTGAAGAGTATGTTTATATCGGCCCACGGGCGTATATATGCCCCAACGTAACGATCGGGCGCTATACACTCTTAGGACCGGGAGTATCCATACTCGGTGGAGATCACATTTTCAATAATGTGTCACTACCAACTATATTTTCAGGTAGACCGTCAACTCCTAAGACAACAATCGGGAGGGATGTATGGATAGGATATGGAGTGATTGTTATGGCTGGTGTAACTATAGGTGAAGGTGCAATTGTGGCTGCTGGTTCAGTGGTGACGCGCGATGTACCACCTTACGAAATATGGGGTGGGAATCCTGCGAAACTAATTAAGGAACGCTTTTCGGGTGAAGAAAGGATAAATCACTCTAAGATAATAAACAGTGCTGTTCTAGAGCCAAGATTCGTTGGAAAGAAGTATAAGAATGAAGACTAAAGATGTGTGGGATATTATAACATTTAGTACACTAAGCATATATATGTATTATAATACGTTCAAGTCTCTTATGCCAGATATAATTGATTTAACTCCATTACTACTGTTAATATCAAGTGTATTGATAGTCCAATCTTTCGTAAACTATGGTCTCAACTTAAGACACGCGTTCATATTATTATTTGTCGCAGTCCAAGTTTTTCCAGCGATTTATAATATCACTAATGCCGAGTATAATACAAAATTCGCAAGACTTATGCTGATTACGATCCCCCCTATGTTACTTGCGGCGTCAATCGAAATAGACATCCAAAGAATAAAGATTTTTAGCAAATATTTAAGAATGTATGGATATATTATCTTGGGCGTGTGTTTGTTATACTATTTAACCAATAATGGCGATATTACAAGAGGTGGATTTGATGCTCCGATTTTAGTAGCGCGTTCAATACTGATTTTCGCTTTATTAATGATTCATTCTTCGATACATGGGTACATTAAACCAAAAATAGGTATCCCAATTTCTGTATTATCAATTGGAGTAGCCGTGGTTTCAGGATCAAGAGGCCCACTTGTTGCATTCCTTATCGCAATGCTAATTTTAGTGGCTTCTACTTATCGAAACTCGCGATCTAACAAACTGATGGTTTCTGTCTTATCTGCGTTTATCTTGTCTGTATATCTATTGCCATCTCCATATACTACTCGCTTGAGTAACATCTTGTCTGGTTCGTTAGATGTAAGTTCATTGACTCGCCTCGAAGCATGGCAGGCAGCCGCTTCAGCCTTCTCATCGAACATATTCGGTCACGGACTTGGAAGCTTTTCAAATGAAAATATATACAGCTTACTGGGATACCAGTACATTGCGTTAGCATATCCACACAATTTCTTGTTTGAAGGTGCATATGAAAGCGGAGTGCTATTTTTGGTACTTATTTTTATTACCATAATTGCAATTAGCCTACATTTGGCATTGAATAAGGAGCTTGGTCTCTCATGGATATTTCCGCTTCTGGTATTTTCACTAATTAACGCCTGTGTGAGTAGCGATATACCAGGAAATCGAGAACTTTGGATATTAACCGTGCTGGCAATTCCACGCGGGATTACCTACTTTATTAGATCCCGCGCCTTGTCAATCTAAGTAGATGCGTATTATTTTTAGTTGTAAGAATAGTACATCTTTTAAGTGGCATTAAAAAACAAATCGAGTCACTATCCACAAACACAGGAGAAGTAATGGTATCGACGCACAAAGTGTTAAGAGAAGGTGGTTACCGCACTACCGCCAACCACTATGAAGCGCAGCCAAAATATTCAATCGTCACAGTTGTGTACAATGGCGATAAATATATTGAAGATACAATTCTAAGCGTAATAGCGCAGGATTTTGACAGTATTGAGCATATCATCGTAGACGGCGGATCAACCGATAAAACTGTTGAAATATTAGAAAAATATTCAGACAAGATAGCATATTGGATCAGTGAACCAGATAAAGGAATATATGATGGAATGAATAAAGGCATTGAATTGGCTCAAGGAAAATATGTTGGTATTTTAAATTCAGATGATTACTATGAAAGTTCTACTGTGATTGAAAGAGTTGAGGAAACGTTTCAGGAATATGATCCTAGATGCGTATTCGCGCATGTTAAATTCATAAATCCGATAAACAATAAAACAGTGCGCATCTATAACTCAAAATCTAATCCAGAAAAACTATTCAAGTGGGGATTTATGCCCGCTCACCCTACATTTTTTGCTCATCGAGAAGATTATATAAAGTACGGGCTATATAAAGAAGACTACAAAATCGCGGCAGACTATGAGCTTTTAATACGTTTCTTGTATAGATTCAAATTAACATATAAAAAACTGGACAAAATCATAATAGTAATGCGAATTGGAGGCGCAAGCACTGGAGGGATAAAAAGTACACTACTGCTAAACAAGGAGATAATACGAGCCTGCAAAGAAAATGGAATATCAACCAATTACTTTTTTCTAGCATTAAAATACTTTAGGAAAATTAGAGAAATTGTTCCGTGGATAAATCTGAGAAAATAAATATGTATTGGTCTGACGAACTTGGTAAAGACAAGAGCTTAATTAAAAATAGGTGGATTCGTCTATGAAGCAAACTGTGCTGGTAGTTGGGGCAAATGGTTTTGTGGGCAAAACGGTGGTGCGCGATCTACTGCGCCGGGGCTACGGCGTGCGTGCTGCCGCGAGACAGCCTGTGGGCATTCCTGACGGCGCAGAGTACGCGCCACTGCCCGATCTGACGCAACCTGACATTGCCTGGGGCGATTTGCTCGACGGCGTGGACAGGATCATTTACCTGGCCGCACGCGTGCATGTCATGAACGATACGAACCCGGACCCGCTGGCCGCTTATATGGCGGTCAACCATGACGCGGCGCTAGCACTGGCACAGGCGGCGGCACAGCGGGGTATCGGGCGCTTCGTTTACCTCAGTTCCGTCAAGGTCAACGGCGAACAGAGTATCCGGCCCCTCACAGAGCTTGACCCACCCCAACCGACTGACCCATACGGAATCAGCAAGTTAAAGGCCGAAAACGCTCTGCTGCAACTGGGCCAGGAAACCGGGCTGGCCGTCGCTATTTTGCGCCCCCCGCTGGTGTACGGCCCCGGCGTGAAAGCCAATTTCATGGCCCTGGCGCGGGCGGCAGGCCGGGGGCTACCGCTTCCTATCGGGGCCGTTCAGAACAGGCGCAGCATGGTGTACGTCGAGAACTTGGCCGATCTGATCGCGGTAACGTTGGAGCATCCTGCCGCCGCTGGCGAGGTCTTTTTTGCCTCCGACGGCGAGGACCTGTCCACTGCCGCGCTCACCCGTGGTCTGGCCGAGGCGCAGGGCAGGGCAGCCCATCTGCCGCGCGTTCCCGTGGGTCTTCTGGCGCTGGCAGGCCGGATGACGGGGCGCGGCAACATGATTCAGCGTCTAACAGGTTCGCTTCAGGTCAGCAGCGAGAAGGCAAGGACACGACTGGATTGGACCCCCCCGTATCCCATGTGGCAGGCCATCGCCAGAACGGGGCGCAGCCTGAGTCAGCCCCCAGCGCAATCCACAGAACAGGTCAAAATTCACCTCTCCAGAAGTCAACGGCTGTATTTATCCGCCCGCACCCTGCTGGAAAAGGTTGCGGCCACTGCGGGCCTGATCATTCTGTCGCCTGTCTATCTGCTCCTGACGGTCCTGATCCGGCTGGATTCTCCCGGTCCCGCCCTTTTTAAACAGGAACGGGCCGGACAGCATCACCAGCCCTTCAAAATTTACAAGTTCAGAACCATGCGCTCCGACGCCCCCAATCTGTCCACCGAGGAGATGCAGCGCTCCGGCTTAAAGGTCATCACCCGCCTGGGCGCTTTCCTGCGGCGCACCAGCCTGGACGAGTTGCCACAGCTCCTGAATGTGCTGAAAGGCGAGATGAGCTTTGTCGGCCCTCGTCCTGCCCTAATGACCCAGTATCCCGTGCTGCGCCTCCGAGAACAGGCTGGCGTGGATCAACTGCCGCCCGGCATCACGGGCTACGCGCAAGTTACTGGGCGCGATGATCTTCAGGACGCCGAGAAGGTGGAGCGGGACGCCCATTATCTGCGCCGCGTTGGCCCCGGTATGGATCTCAAAATTCTTCAACTTACCCTGTACTCTGTGGTTAAGGGGACGGGGAACAAGTAACGCCAGAGCTTTAGCAGGCGGATCAGGGCGTTGTGGATGAGGCGCTATCCGGCACAAACTCCAGCCGCCGCACGTTCAGATTCCGGTTGGCAAGTGTCTCGTTATAAGCGTTGCTGACGGTAATGGTCGCCAGATCGGCCTTCAGTGGCAGTCGAACCTGTTGAAAGTTCGATGTTGTCTGCAAAACCTTGACCACCTTTCTCCCTTGCTTGAAGGTCAATATGGGGAAAGCACCATTTCCCTCACGCCCCTGCACCCGCATGGTCAGTTTTCCGGCGGCACAGGGAATCAGGGTCATGGGCATGTCCCGGACTAGGGTGGCAGCGCTGGCCTCGGGATACCAGTTGCCTGCGCTTTCCTTCGGCACGTTCACACTCTTGAAGCCATTGCAGTCAGGCGCAGTCAGCTTGATATCGCGCAACGTGGCAACACGAACATCGGCAAGATAGTAATCGTTAAAAAATCCAAGATAGATACGGCCCGCATGGGGGACGTTGACGCTGGCTGTCCGCTCCTGATTGAAACGCGGAGAAGCAAGAACCGTCGCATCAAGAACGACAGTCAATTGTGGGTCCTCGTCGCCAGCCAGATCGCCGTCTGCTGTAATTTTTAGCGTTCCCGGAGAGCAGAGGTCCGCCTCAATCCAGGCGTCACTGTCAAACTTGAATCCGGTTCCCTGCGGGATGACATAGTTGTCCCGGCGCTGATAACCCGGCTTGAAGATTGGCGGCTGCGTGCAAGCCTCAGCACGCATCGGCGGCACAGACAACTCCCTGACCTGTACGTTCTGCCTCCCCACCATCCCCAGTCCCGCCGCCACCACCACAGGCCCCATTCCCAGCGTCAGCGCCCGCAGCAGCGGCTTCATGGCTGTGTCCCTGTGCCACGTCCCATAGTTTGCCTCACCGCCGCGCCGTCAGCCACAGCAGCGCCGCCCCGGCCAGCACGGCGATCAGGTCCGGGGCGTAGGCGGCCACCACGCCCGACACCGCCCCGTTCTCGCCCATCACCCGGAAGACGCTCCCGGTGGCGTAGTACGCAAAGGTCAGCAGCAACGCCCACACCAGCCCCAGGTCACGCCCGCTACGAAAGGTGAAGACTGCCAGGCTGACCGCAAAAAAGGCCAGCGCCAGGGCGGCCAGCGGCTCGGCGAACTTGAGGTGCAGCGCCGTGAAGTCGGCGGGCGAACGGATGTTCTGCTGGCGGTACAGACTGGTCTTGGCCCACAGCTCGCGCAGCGGCGTGTAGATCGGCTTCAGCTCGCCGCCACCCGCGTCCAGATCGGCCTGCACGTCCTGCACCGGTAGCCTGCCGGTCTGGAAGGTCAGGATGGTCACGGGGCGCGCGTCCTGGTACGTTACGCGGCGGCCATCCCGCAGTTCCAGAACGTTGCTGCCCGGCTCCAGGCGGCCACTGCGGGCGGTGATGACCTCGCGGGGGGGCAGGCCAGCTTGCATGGTCACGATCCGCAGGTCTTCCAGTTCGCCGCCGGGGCCGATCTTACCCACGCTGATGGCGCGGTCCAGGGCGTCGCGCAGCACGATGCGCTGGCCGTCTGTCCCGACGCCGTCCAGACCAACCACGCGCGGGTTGTCGAAGACGATCTCCTGCTTGACCTTGCGCTCCTGCACCTTGGCGCGCGGCACCAGGCCCTCACCCAGCGCAAAGGCCAGCACGGTGACGCCCAGGCCCAGCGCCAGCACCGGCCACAGCAACCGGGTGGCCGGAATCCCGGCGGCCAGCGCGCCCTTCAGTTCCGAATCCGCGCTCAGACGCGACAGGCCCAGCAGCGTGGCGAACATCAGCGCGATGGGCAGGGCGCGGGCGGCGGCTTCCGGCACGTTCAACGCCAGCACCCGCGCCACCAGCAGCGGATTGGCCCCCTTGGCCAGCAGCGGCGCAATGACCTCCTGCAAGGCCGCCAGCACCAGCAGCACGATCACAGCGGCCAGCGCGCCCAGCAACAGCGGCAGGATCTCGGCCAGCACGTAGCGCTCGAAGAGTTTCATGGGTGGCCCTCTGGGGGTCTAAGGGTCCGAGGGTCTAAGGGTCCGAAGGCAAAAAGTTTGAAGCATAGGCTTGTGGGTGGCCCGGCGCGCTCACCCCCGCTGTCCCTGCGGGATGTCTTTTCCCTGAAAGGAGAGAGGACAAGCAGAGCATGAGCTTTTTTCCCATTCCCAGTCCTCCACCGGAAGGAGGGAGGGCCAACAATCCCCGTCCCAGTTGCCCCTGTCCCAGTTACCCCCGTCCCGGTCACCGCAGCCTCCAGGCCAGGCCGCCCGCCAGGAGCAAAAAGACCAGGTTGGGAATCCAGGCGGCCAGGCCGGGGTTCACCGCGCCCGCACCGGCCAGGCCCGGCATGGTGGTCCACAGCACATAGAAGCACACGATGAAGACCAGCACGGCGGCGAAGGCGGCGGCGCGGTTGCGGATCAGCAGGCCCAGCATCCCGGCGGCCAGGGCAAAGACGACCGGGGTGACCGGATCGGCGACGCGGGCGGCCAACTGGAAGGCGTAGTCGCGTCTCCCCTTGCGGCTCAACGTGTCCCCGGCCAGGGCGGCGCGCAGTTCGGCGTTGCTGACCTGCTGGGCGGCGGGCGGCGGCGGGCGCAGGGTGTCGCGTTGTGCGATCACCACATCGGTGGGCGACTGGCGCGGGTTCTGGCCGGGACGGGTGATCCAGGGGGCAAGCAGCGTCCAGGTCTGCTTGCCCGCATCCCAGGTGCCGGATTCCGCTGTGATGGTTTCGTCGCCTCGCTGAACCATCACGCCTTGCAGTTGAGCCACCTGACCATTCTGATCATTCACCACCCGGCCGGCGTGGTATAGCGCGCCGGGCGGCGCGTAGGTGTATTTTTCCTGTTGCGGCGGCGGTGTGGGCTGATCGTAAATGTTGAACCACGCGCGGTCCCAGTTCGCCAGCCCCGCCGGGACCAGGGTGCCCGCATTAAAGTACGCCAGCACGCCCACCAGCGCAAAGGGCAGCGCCAGCGGCCACACCAGACTCAGCGGGCGAATGCCGCTGGCCAGGACGGCCTTCAGCTCATTGTCGCGCTGCATACGGGAGAAGGCCAGCAGGATCGAGAACGGCACCGCCAGCACCAGCGTCTTGTTCAGGCTCTGCGGCAGGATCGATAGAAAGGCCGCCACCGCCTGACTGATCGGCGGGTCGTAAATCAGCAGTTTGCCCACGGTGGTGCTCAGGGCATCGGTCATGAGCAGTGTCAGAAACAGCGCCACGCCCGCCAGATACCAGCGCGCGATCTCGCCGAGTACGGTTCGGGTCAGGAGGGGCACGGGCGAGATTCTAGCGGCCCAGCATGAGGAAGGGGCGGATATAGCGGCGGTGGCGCTCAAATTTGGATGAGCAGTTCTCGGCAGCCAACCTGAACTTCTCCTTTTAATACGGATTCCGATTAAACAGTTTATAATAGAGGGATGAAACCTGCACTCCTCACTCGTCCCCTCGCACATCAAGCGGCTGACTTCTGGCAGCTCTTCGAGACCAGTACCTGTGCCGTCCAGCGGCGCAGAGCGCAATTCTTTGCGCTCCTGGCAGAACGTCGTCCCCTTGCCGAGATTCTGGCGCTGACCCGCTATAGCCGGGTCACGGCCTACTCACTGGTCAATCGGTATCACACCCTGGGTCTGGAGAGCCTCGCGGACGGACGACAGACCAATACTGGTGCGCCCCCTGTCTTGACCGCCGACGAACAGCAGCGTCTTGCTCGTCATCTGCATGAAGATTTTGAGCGAGGGATGGTCTCTGCGGGCAAAGACCTTCAGCACTGGATTCAAATGGAATTC
>NZ_JNIW01000007.1 GCF_000701425.1 Deinococcus frigens DSM 12807
TCTTTCACCGCGAATTGAAGCAGATCACCGGGACCGAAGACTGTCAATGCCGTCTGGGGCGATCTCAACGCAATCACATCGGCACTGCCATGCTGGTCTGGATTCGATTGAACCAGCAGGCCAAAGAGGCGAAGAAAACGATATACGCGCTAAAATTCGGTCTTCTTGATGACTACATGCGCCAGCAGCTCAAAAACCCATCTCTGAGTTTCGCGTAAGCCCTAGACTGTCAAACTCAGGCCATGTCTCCAATCCTTCGCCCTTACCGCGTCGCTGACCGTAGCGCCTGCCTGACGTTGTTCGACAGCAATACCCCGGACTTCTTCCTGCCTTACGAGCGGGACGAATTCACTCAGTGGTTGGATCACGAGCGGTTGGACGCGCCCAGTGATTATCTGGTCATGGAGGATGCGGACGGTTCCGTGGTGGCCTGCGGCGGCGTGTGGCAGGAGGAGAACGGCGCGGGACTCGCTTGGGGCATGGTCTCACGTGACCGCCAGCGACAGGGCTTCGGCTCTGCGCTGCTGCTCGCCCGGCTGGAGCGGCTGCGCGAACTGGGCGTGAAAAGGGTCCATCTGGACACCACGCCCCAGTCGTCTCCCTTCTTTGTGCGCCACGGCTTTCAGGAGCTGCGGCGCACGCCGGACGGTTATGGGCCGGGCCAGGACCGGATCGACATGGTGGCGTGGCTGGACCCAGGTGACTGAGGGGACAACAAAAAACCCCGCCGTGAGACGAGGTTTGCAGTTCTGGTTGGGGCACAAGGACTCGAACCTTGATCGACAGTGTCAGAGACTGTTGTCCTGCCATTAGACGATGCCCCAGCAGAAAAGGGATTGCTTTCCCACACGAGGAAGGCGACAGGAAGTATACCGGGGCCTCCTGAATGCGTCAAGGTCTCGGGGCCAAGGGCGTACGGGCGGGCTGTCTTCAGCATTCGGTCAGAAATGAATGGACTGCGTTCAGAGCGTGCTTGCCGCGCCCGCCTGGACTCTGGTACACTGATCGATGTTGCCGGGCCGTTGCGTCCGTGTTCTGGAACCTTTGGGGAATAGACATTCTGGGGGGATTGGGGCCGAAGGACGCGCGGTAGCAGGTTTACAGAAGCTGGCTTGCAGGCAGGAGTTTTGCAAGCCCAGGAGGACAGGAGTTCATGGAAGACAACACCCAGACCCCCGTGACGCAAAACGGGACTCAGCCCACGACGGGCACCGAGACGGCCACCGACACCCAGGCGGAGGGCATGACCGCTGTCGCCCGTGAGGTGGAGACCACCAGCGCCGAGGCCACGGAGGCGCAGCCGACGGAAGCCCAGCCTACGGAAGCGCAACCCACGGAAGCGCAACCCACGGAAGCGCAAACCGCCGAGGTACAGGCTCCGGCAGCCCAGGCTCCAGCAGCCCCTGCGGAGGAAGCTCCGGTCCCCCAGCAGGCTGTCCCTCAACCCAGCAGCGCCCCCGTTGCTCCTGAGGAACGCGAGTACCCGGCCATGACCATGGAGGACATCCTCGCCAGTGAGGCGCAGGAACCCCAGAGCGTGACGCGCGGTGACATTGTGGACGGCCAGATCGTGTTCATCGGCCAGGAAGGCATCGCCGTGGACATCGGCTCGAAGGTGGAGGGCATCATTCCTCTTAACCAGCTCGGCGATGAGCCGGTGACGCTGGAAGAGGCCCAGGCCATGTACAAGCCTGGCGAGCAGATCGAGGCGTATGTGGTGCGCGTGGACCTGTCCAACAGCCAGATCGTGCTGAGCAAGAAACGGGCCGATCAGGACAAGGGCTGGCGCGTGCTGGAAAAGATGCAGGAGGCCGACGAGGCCTTTGAAGTCGAGGTGCTGGAGAAGGTGCGCGGCGGTCTGGTGGCCCAGGTCGAGGGCATCCGTGCGTTCCTGCCCGCGTCGCAGGTCGATACCCGCCGGGTCAACGACCTGGACCCCTACGTGGCCAAGCCGTTGATGGTCAAGCTGATCGAGTTGAATCGCAAGCGCAACCGCGTGATCATCAGCCACCGCGCCATCATGGAAGCCCAGAAAGCCAAGGCCCGTGAAGAGACGGTCGGCCAGTTGGAACCCGGCGCGCAGTTCGAGGGCGAAGTGGTCGAGATCACCGATTTTGGCGTGTTCGTCAACCTCGGCGGCATCGACGGTCTGGTGCACCGTAGTGAACTGACCTACGGGCGCTTCAACCACCCCCGCGACGTGGTGGCGGTTGGGGACAAGGTCCAGGTTCAGGTTATCGACGTGGACGAGGGCCGTGAGCGCATCAACCTGTCCATGAAGTCGCTGACCCAGGACCCCTGGGAAGGTGCGATTGACCGTTACAGCGTGGGCCAGCGCGTCAAGGGCAAGGTCACCAACCTGACCAACTTCGGGGCCTTCGTGGAGCTGGAGTCCGGTCTGGAAGGTCTGGTCCACGTGTCTGAAATGAGCTGGACCAAGCGCGTGCGTCACCCCAACGAGGTCATGAAGGAAGGCGACGAGGTGGAAGCCGTCATCTTGCGGATTGATCCCAAGGACCGCCGCATCAGCCTGGGCATCCGTCAGACCACCGACGATCCCTGGAGCGCGCTGCCGGACCGTTACCCGCCCGGCACGCCGGTCAAGGGCAAGATCACCGGCATGACCGATTTCGGCGTGTTCATGGAGATCGAGGAAGGCATCGAGGGCCTGATCCACATCAGCGAACTCGACACCGCGCGCGTCAACAACCCGGCGGACCTGTTCAAGAAGGGCGACGAGATCGAGGCCATGATCCTGAACATTGACCCCGTCGAGCAGCGCGCCAGCCTGAGCCGTCGCCGCTTCCTGGGCGGAGGCGCACCCCCCGCTGCGGGCGGTGGCCAGCGCGATTACGTCAGCCAGGGTGGCGGCAGCCGCAGCGACCGTTACGGCGGCGCACCCGGCGGCGGACGCACCGGTGGCGGTGGACGTGGTGGGCGTGGCGGCGGAGCCGACTACAACTACAACGCCAAGGACGCTTCTCAGGGCGGCAAGATCAGCACCAAGCTGGGCGACGTGTACGCCGACCTGTTCGCGCAGTTCGGTCTGGGCGGCGACAAGAAGGATGACGTTGCCACGACGGAAGTGGCCAACGCCGAATCCGCTGACAGCAGCACCGAAAACAAGACCGAGGACACCCAGGCTTAAGCCCCTGAAGTTCGGAGTTGAATAAAAAAGAGGCCCGGATGCGTTGAGTGTCCGGGCCTTTTTCTGGTTGGAGAAGACGTGGACAACAACGGGTTTACGCTTGCCCGGCCCGCCCAACCCCTCCGCCCTTGCCGGGCACCTTTTCTCAAAAGGGAGGCGAGAATCGCGCACTTGCCCAGCCAGCCGCGTTTTTCGGCTCCGTTCTGGGAGGGCTGACTGCGAAGCAGACTGAGGGGTTTTCGTGAGAGCGTGCCAGGTTCACCTCAAACGGATTCCGTTTGTCCTCCTGCTCGCTGTCTCGTCCAGAGCAGCGACCATGAGGACGCCTGGACGTCCGCTCGGATGTCCAGGTGTTTCCGGTGCCTTGCGGTCGGAGTCCGTACCAGCCAATCAAGCCTTCCCGTCACTTCCTTTTAGACAGGCAGGTATCATGCGGGGCGTGACCGTCCCTCTGCCGCCCACTTCTGCCCCCACCCCCGACACCACCCGCGTTCGCATCGGGCAGGAGGCGGCGCGACTGTTCGTGGCGAGTGGCTACCACGGCGTCTCCATGCGTGAGGTGGCCGAGGCGGTGGGCGTAACCAAGCCCGCGCTGTACCACCACTACGCCGACAAGGAATCGCTGTTCCTGGCGATGCTGGACGGCGCGCTGGCGGGCCTGGCGCGGCTGATCGAGCATGCCTCGGCACAGAGCGGCCTGCCCGCACAACTGGACACACTGGTGGGCGAGCTGGCCGACAGCGCCCCCGCACAGCGTGTGGGCCTGCAACTGGCCTCCGAACTGCGGCACGTTTCGCCAGAACGCCGCAAGGCCTTTGAAACCGAGTACCGTCAGGTCTGGATGGGCGGCCTGAGCGCCCTGTTCGAGGCTGCCTCGGCGCGCGGGGAACTGAGGAGCGATCTGCCGCCGCAGATGCTGACGCGGGCATTTCTGGCGCTGATCTACCCGCTGGTCACGGGCACGCCGCCCGCCGATCCACGGGGCACGGCGCGGGCCTTGCTGGCGGTCTATCTGGACGGGGTCAGGCCGCGCTGACCACGCGCTGGGTCTCTCCTCCTCACCTCATCGCAGGGGAGGGGATTTTTCATTGACGCCCTGAACCGTGTCCCTCTTCCGCATTGGTCTGCCCACCCGCCCGGATTCCGGCCAGTTCGCCAGCGTCGCCCCGATCAGGATCACGGCGGCCAGGCCCCACACGCTGGCGGGCAGCCGCTCGTGGAGCAGCGCGGCGCTGAGGACCAGGGCGATCACCGGGGCCAGCGCCTGCCACACGCTGATGCGGGCCGCCCCCAGCACCCGCGCGCCGCCCGCCCAGGCCAGGTAAGCAACCACATTGGCCCCCAGCGCGCTGAAGCCGATGCCCAGCCACACGGCAGGCGGCACACCCGTTCCTGACTCGCCCGAGAAGTGGAGGTGGGGCAGCGCGTACAGCAGGTACGGCACGCTGCCCAGCGCCAGGCTAAAGGCCACGAAGGGCAGCGTCCCTAGCCGCGCCGACAGCGGACGGTTAAACAGCGTGTACAGCGCCCAGACCACCCCGGCGGCCAGCAGCCACAGCAGCCCCGTGGGTGTGACCGACACCCCTGGCACGCGCGTGAGCGCCAGCAGGCCCAGCAGCCCGGCAAAGGCCACCGCCACGCCCAGCCCCTGGCGGCGCGTAAAGCCCTGCCCCAGCAGCAACCCCAGCGGCAGCACCAGCACCGGCACCAGCCCGTTGACCAGTCCCGCCACGCCCGCCGGGTTCAGGTTGATTCCGGTCAGGAAGAACGCCTGAAACAGCGTGTTGCCCAGCAGGCCCACCCCGACCACCGCCAGCCAGGTCCGGGCGTCCCAGCGCGGCCAGCCGTCGGCGCGGACAGCCAGCGCCACAAGTACGCTGCCCGCGATCAACACCCGCACGGTGTTGGTGGTTTCGGCGTTCAGGACGCCCAGCACGGCTTTCAGGGCCACCACGTTCGCGCCCCACAGGAACACGGTCAGCAGTACGCCCAGTAGGGCCAGCCGCTCGGACGCGGAAGCGGGGGCAGATGGGAGGGGAGCCGTCACGAAACCGAGCATACGCCCCAGATTCGCCGCAGCCTCAGCCGCTAGCATGCTCCGGCACCCGGTCCGCAGTTCCCATCATCGCCGCACCCGAATGCCGCACCCGAATAAGGAGTCCCCCATGCCCGTCACCCGTCTGGAAATCTGCAACGAACACCTGTCCGTCGATCAGCGCGAGGCCCTGCTGGACGCCGTGTGGGAACACCTACGCATCAGCCCCGGCATGGTCACCGCAGACGGCAACGTGGAACTGGCCCTGTCGCAGTGCGGCGCAGGCGTGAACGCCGAGGACGCTCCGCTGGTGCGGGTGGGCGGTCAGGACTATTCCAACGTGACGCCGCAGAAGCTGGTCTCGCTCTTGCGGCGCTGGACGCGGTGAGTCTGGCCGCCTGAGCGCAGGAGCTTCCAGCCCTGAAACGATCATTCAGACTTTCAGACATCCTCACCGCGCCGCCCGCGCCTCCAGCGCCTGCAACGCCGCCTCCAGCGTCACGTCGCGGCCCCCCTCGGCCAGGGCCACGATGTCGCCGGGAGCCAGCACGTCGGGCGTGATGGTGTCGGGCAACGGCTCGCCCTGCCCGTTAAAGGCGCGCAGCACCGTCACCGAGACCACACCGCCATCGGGCAGCGGATCAAAGACCACGCCGCTGTTGCCCACGCCGCGCGTCCTCTCGCCCACGGCGATGGCCCCGGCCCGCTGCGCGTAGTAGGTAAAGACCTCGGCGCACGAGGCGGTACTCGGCCCCACCAGCACGGCGGTGGGTCCCTTCCAGACCGCGCTGCCGGGGGGCACCGTCTTCATGTTCAGGAAGTGGCCGCGCGTGCCGTTAACACCGGTGTAGCTGTAGGTGGACAGCGTGCCGCCTACGCGGGTCTGGGATCTGTACTCCACCGGGGCAAAGACGCTGGCAGCGGCCACGCACTCGGTCAGGCTGCCGCCACCGTTGTAGCGCAGGTCCACGATCAGCTCGCGCGCCCCCGCCACCTGAGCCTCCCTGAGCCGGTCCAGAAAAAGCTGGGAGGCGTCGCTGGGCAAAAAGGTGGGGTATGAGATCACCGCCACCTTGCCGTCCGCACCCGTCCAGGACAGGGTGGGTACGTCACGGGCCAGCAGCGAGGCAGTGGTCAGATTGAGGGTCAGCTCCGGGCTGGCGGGCCGCTTGATGGTCACGCGGATGGGCCGGGCCGCCCGTTCCAGGCGGATAAATTCGTTGGGGCCAATGGGTGCGTTCTCGCCGCCGCGCTTGCCCGCAGCCTGACCGTCCACGGTGGTCACCAGATCGAACACGCGCAGGCCCTCGGCTTCAGCGGGACTGCCGGGGATGATCGACACCACCAGCAGGCCGCCCTCGGCCCGTGAGAGCCGCGCGCCGGTGCGCTGGACAGCCAGATCCTGCGTGACCTCGCGCAGCCGCTCGGCCCCCTCCGGGTCGCGGACATTGGTGTGGGCGTCGCCAAATTCCTTGAACAGGTCCTGCAACACGTCGCGGCCCGTGGCGTAGGAACACGCCTCGCCCTGATCCGAACACCGCACCCGCAGCAGGGCGTCGTATTTCTCGCTCAGCGCCCCCAGATCCGCCGTGGACCAGCCGTAATACTCACGCGCCACCTGCTGCGTGGCCGAGCGAAACAGATCGCTGGCCGGACTGGCCCCCGCCATGCTCAGGACGAGCAGCAGGGCCGGAAGGGGCGCGCGGAGGGAGCGGTTGAGTGGCACGCCCCAGCGTAAGGCCCCGCAGGTGGCGGGCGTGAGGGGCGCGCTTTCAATCTGCGGGCTGGGCGGCGCGGGGCGCCACTGAACCGCAGAGTAGAATCAGATTCGTCGGCAGACCCAGGAGATGTTCAATCTCACGGTCAGTCAGGCCCACACATATTATGTAGGGGAGGATGGGTGGCTCGTTCATAATGCTAATATCGCCTGCTCGCTTGAAGCGCGCGCCCAGCAGATACAAAAACTGCAACCCCCTGGCAAAGCGCAAGGTATGAGTACCACATCGGTTACAGAGGCTCTTGATGGTAACGGAAATACGAGGTACATAGTTTCAAGCAGTCGCCCTCGTCTGACGCCAGCGCAAAGACAAGCTTTGGGACCCAATGAGATTGAAGGCACAGGTCTTGGTCATGCTGAAGTTACGGGAATCGATAATGCAGTGGACTGGGGATGGTTGCCAACTCGTCAGGCAGCATCACGCCCTATTTGTCCCTCCTGTGCGGCATATCAAAAGAGTTATGGAGTTACTCCTACAAGTCCACTTAAGGTTGGTAAATAGTGCTTAATTTATACAAAGATGAAGCGATTCACAAGATGATTGACTCAAAATCTAATGGTTGTATAGAGTCTTATGGTAGGATTCTGATCTGCGCTACTTCATCATATCTAGAAATGTTTTTTGTACTGGATGAGAAAAATGCTCAAAAACTGCATTTAATACTGAAGGCTCTAACCGATAACAAGACTATTATAGGGGTACCGGCACTAAAATCTTTAGAGGATGATATAGGATTATTACTTAATTCTGTAATAGAAATTGGTGATAATGCGGCTGAATTCAGCCTTCATGTTGCTCAATACTTCATCGAGTATTTATCCGATGGAGATAAAGATAAAATTAAATACATGGATATATCCTTTCTCAATGTATCTGATTACATAGCTCAAGAGCATGAACTAAAGAAGGACCACGCTACAGAGAGCGAGATAGAGCAGTCTCAGATAATGACAGCATATCGAAGTTTGAGAAACAGGGTTCTCGAATACTGTGATAAAGATACAAATGAGGTGCAATCTATCGCACAAGATCAACAGAAAAGTCTATGTAGCGAATATGTGGATATAGTAAAGCGATACACTAGCATCACGAGATGAATAGCAGGCCCAATCTATACCATTTCCACTTTGAAACTTGGTCTCCAAGCCAAGTGTCAAATGTTCTGCAAAGGATACCGAAATGAAGTGGTCTATCCGCAGTACACACTACGAGTCGGGAGAAAATTTTGTTCGTTTATTCCGAGTAGAAAGTCAGTTAGGCGGCATATGGAAGTCTACTGTAGTTCCTGTTGAATTTGAGCAATACGATATCGAAATAGACATAGATCTTCATATCGAAAAACTTAATCCGATCAAAACGACGAATGGAATTTATCGAATGTCTGTAGTAGGTGGTGAAAATCGCATTATCGGGCTGATTGAAGATGTTGATGAGGAAGATAATCTTCATTACCTTCGCATTTCTATCGATGGTCTAATCATGATTGAATCGAGTGGTCTTGTGCTAAACAAGGGGGATTTCTACATCTTATCAGTTCCCCTCGCTGCTCTGGAGATCACACCCCTTGGACGCGTAGCAATGAGCAGCTCCCCTTGAGACGGGATGGTTCTGTTTCCCCGCTGTGGTGCTACCGAGGTGCTACCACCCATCTCTCAACCGCCGAAAGCGGAAGCCTGAGCGCCTAAAAACCCCATCCCAGCGCCGCCGTAGCCCAACTCCCCGAAGGTGCTACGGCAGCGCTACATTGCCTCAAATCTTCTACCAAATAGCCCCCCCTACTTTGCGCCCAGCCGACAAAAACCGCTTGCTCAGAGATGTTCAATCTCACGGTAGAGACGGCTCAAGCTGGGCCACCCCCTCCTCCCCCGCTTCCAGCAGCCACAGGGCGTCGCCGGGGCGCAGGTGGGCCAGAGCCTCAGCGCGCGGGCCGTGGAGCCGGTGCAGCAGCGTCCAGCCCTCTCTACCCTCTTCCAGCACCCGCCCCAGCGCCCGCCATATGCCCGCGCGGAAGGGGGCCAGGGCCGGGTCTGCCAGGGCGGCACGCAGCCAGTGGACCGTCGGCACGCCGTCGCCCAGGGTCACGGTGGCCTCCAGCGTCAGCAGTTGCGCCTGCAAGCCGGGATCGGGCACGTCGCCTGGTCCATTGACCGGCCCGGGCTGCACGCGGCGCAGCAGGGCGTGGGCGCGGTTCAGATCGGCTAGGGCGTCGGCAGGGCGGCCCGCGCGCAACTGCACCTCGGCGCGCAGGGCGCGGGCCTGGGCTTCCTCGTAGGGGTGGGCGGCCAGTGCCAGGGCGCGGTCCACGCTGGCCAGGGCTTTTGCCGGACCGGGTTCGGCCAGCGCCCGGCTTAGGTGCATGTCGAACAGCAGAATGCTGTCGCGGTCACTGCCCTTTCCCGAACTGCCCTTTCCCGGCTGGGCTATCAGGCGGTCCAGCAGCTCGCGGGCCTGCCGCAAATCGGGATGGTCCCGCGCCGGGCCGAGCAGGGGTTGCAGGTACGCGCTGCCCAGCCCGCGCGTCAGGTAGGCCAGGGCCACGCGGTAGCGGGTGCGGCGCTGGCGGTACTGGACCTCGGCGGGGCGGGCGCTGCGGCCTTCCAGCAGGGCCAGCGCCTGGGCCGAGGCCGCCAGCGCGTCGTCCGGGCGGCCCAGCGCCAGCAGCACCGGCAGACCTTCCGAAAGCAGGCGGGCGCGGGGCACCCCATCGGCATGGCGGCGCGGATCGGGGGGGAGCAGGGCCAGGGCGCGGGTCAGGGTGGCGTGGGCCTCGGCCACCCACCCCAGGCGGCGCAGGGCAGTGGCGCTGCGGGCCAGGACGCGGGCGCGTTCCTCCTCGCCCGCACCCGCCGTTTCCAGCCGGGCCACCGCGTCGCGCAGGGCCGCGAGCGCTGCGGCAGGCTGGCCCAGCCGCAGGCGCAGGTCTCCCTCCTGATAGCGGGCGCGGGCCGAGAGCAGCGGGCTGGAGGTGGGCACCGAGGCCAGCGCGTCCAGCGCCTCGTCCCAGCGTCCGGCGTCCTTGGCGATCAGGCCACGCCATAGCCCCGCACGGGGGCCGCCCACCGCCGCACGCGGGTCAGAAACGGCGTGGGTGGCCGCTTCCAGATCACCCGCCCAGCGCGCCAGGGCCGCCTGCACCAGCAACGCGTCGGCGCAGGCGGCCACCGCCCAGGGGTCACGGGGGACGGCGGCTTTCAGCACTCCGGAAACTTCGGCGTGGGCCAGTTGTTCTGCCGCCGCCGCCATGTTTCCGGCTTCCAGGCTGCTCTCGGCCAGCTTGACGCGCGCCCAGGCCCGCACGGGCAGGCGGGCGGCCTCCAGCAGCGTGGACAGCGCGCCCCGCAGCCCCGAGTCGTGGTAGTCGCCCCGGCCCGCGTGGTGCCGCACCACCGCCCCGGCCAGATCTTCGCGGGTCTCGCCCGCCGCGCCGTGACGGATGGACGGCCACAACGGCGGCAGCCAGCGCGCGTCGTCGGGCTGCGCGTGGATCTGGGCGGCCAGCGCTGCCCAGTCCTCAAGCACCACCAGAGCGGCAAGCTGGACGGGCCTGAACGCCCCGGAGGTCAGTTCGGCCAGTCGGCGCAGCGCCCCAGCACGGTCCTTGGCATTCACCCCCCTCCAGGCGGCGCGCAGCGCAGGCGTGGCGGTCCAGCCCAGCGCGTCCGAACCGGCCAGCAGGGCGCGGGCATGCGGCGGAAGCTGCCGGAATTCCCGTCCCAGCGCGGCCCGCAGCAGTTCGGGCGGCCAGGCGGCGGCGGGCGCATGCGGCGTGCTGGCCTCCAGCGCCGCCGTCGCCCCGGCCAGCCGCCGGATGTCGGGGTCCGCCAGCAGGTTCGGCAGGTCTGCCCCGGCCTCACCCCCACGCAGCCGCACCAGCAGGCTCAGGCGGTCCAGGTGGCGTCCGGTCTCGGCCACCAGCAGATCGGCCTCGGCGCGGGGAATGCCCAGGCGGGCCATCAGGTAGCCGCGCGCCTCGGCGGGGGTGGGTGGATGCAGGGCGATCAGTTCGGGCGTTTGCGGGGCGAAATCTGCGGCGGTGGCTTGTTCTAACGCCAGCAGCACGGCCAGTCCCGGCGGCGCAGCGTGCAACAGGTGCTCGGCGGCCCAGCGCGCCGCAGACACCGCCGAACCGTCGGCGCTGCGGGGTGGGCCGCCCGCGAAGCTCAGGTCAGCGGTGACCCGCACCAGCAAGGTGCCAGATGCCGCAAGCTGACGCCGCGCGGCCTCCATCTGTGCCGCCGCGAGCTGTGCGTAGGCCGTGCCGGGCGCGGCCTCCAGCTCCAGCAGGGCGCTGACCTCGCCAGACAGAAACAGCCTCCTTACGGGCAGTCCAGCCTCGCGCAGGGCCGCGTCCAGGCTGTCCAGCAGCACGGTCTTGCCCGCCCCAACCCGGCCTGTCACGATCAATTTTGGCGCCCGCCCCGCCCGCACTCCGGCCAGGAACTGGCGGTAGGCCCGCTTCTTGCTGCGGCCCAGCAGTTCCAGCTCGGCGGGCAGCGGGGCGGGCGCGGAAACCGTCGGCGTTTCGGGCAACGGACGGCCTGTCTCGACAGCAAGCTCGGCCAGGATGACGCGCAGGGTCTCGCGGTCCGCCGCCGTGCCGATGTCGCGGTAGATGATGTTCCTGACCGCCGCGCCTCCGGCCCCCCGTGAACGCATCTGGGTTTCCAGCCAGCGCAGGCTGCCGCGCCGCACCCCTGCACCCCCGCCGCCAGCATCCGGGGGCAGGTGGGCGCGCAGATCGGCCAGCACCGCCTTGTAGTCCACGATGGTTCCCAGGGTAGCACCCGCAGCAAAATAGACCCGGTGCAGAACAAAGCGGGGGCAGCGTTCCTAACGCGTTCACCAGCAAGCCGGGGCGGGGCTGTGTATACTTGGCACAGCCTTCAATCCAATTCCCCCATCCTCGGCTAACACCGTCTTGGCCATTCCCACGGCCCCTGGAGAATCCCCATGCGTAAACCGATGCTGACCGCCGCCCTGACCGCCGCCCTCGTGGCCACCGCCGCCTCTGCTCAGAACCAGGGAGCAGCCCAGGCCCTGTACGATATGGGTAAGTGGCAGGAAGCCGCCGCCGCCGCCGCCGCCCTGAACACCAGCGCGGGCCTGGCCCTGGCCGCCGAGGCCACCACCGCCGGGGCGGGCATGGTCCCCGACGGCCAGAAAAAAGCGCTGTTCCAGAAGGCGCAGGACTACGCTAATGCAGCAATTAAACTTGCTAATCCTGGTCTAATAACGAAATGTATTACTCAAACGGGCGCGCAGACAACGACAACTGAATGTAAAACATTTAATGAAATTTCTAGGGGACCTGCTGCCGACGCCTACTTCGAGCTGGCCCGCGCGCAGGGCCGTCTGGCGCAGTTTTCCGGCATCCTGCAAAGCCTGGGGCTGGCCGGGGACATGAAGAAGAACCTGGATCAGGCGATTGCCCTGAACCCCAGGCTGGCCGGGGCCTACGTGGCGCTGGGGCTGTGGCACGCCAATCTGGACGAGAAGGGCTTCATCGCCCGCCGCGCCACCGGGGCCGACAAGAACCAGATCGCCCCCAACTTCGACAAGGCCTTTGCGCTGGAGCCGAACGTGGCCGTCCACCGCATCGAGTACGCCAACGCCCTGATCCTCCAGAAGAACAGGACGGAGGCCGCCGCGCAGTTGCAAAAGGCCGTCGCCATGCCCGCCGACACCTTCTGGCAAAAGCGTGATCTGGAAGCGGCGAAGAAGACGCTGGCCGGGCTGAAGTAAGCGCCGAGCCAGTCGAAAGGTCTGGGAGTTTGAAGGTCTGAACGCAAGACAGGAGTATTGATCTCCTGCGTTCAGACCTTTTGATATTGAGAGCTTTCGACTTCTCCATCTCCACACGCTAAATTGAGGCCCATGATCGCCTACAGCGAGGTCAGCGCCTTCACGCGCACGCCGGGCCTGGGCAACCGCGCCGGGGTGGTGCTGGACGCCGCCGCGCTGTCGGGGGCCGAGATGCGCGAGCTGGCCGCCTTTCTGGGCGCGCCCGAGACCGTGTTCGTGACCCGCCTGGGCCGCTCCGCCGTGCGGGTGCGTTACTTCACCCCCACGCAGGAGGTCGAGTTCTGCGGCCACGCCACGCTGGCGCTGGGGCTGATGCTGGCCCAGGCGGGGCTGTGGCGCGGCGAGGCGCTGGAACTCGAAACCCTGGCGGGCCGGGTGCCGCTGCGGCTGATCAGCGAGGCGGGCGTGCCGCACCAGGTCTGGATGCGCCAGCAACGCCATGAGGTCCGCGCCCTGCCTGGCAGCCTGCGCGCCGAACTGGCCGAGGCGCTGGGCATCGACGCCCGCATGATCCACAGAGGGCTGCCGATGGCCGCCGCCAGCACGGGCCTGTGGAGTGCGTTTGTGCCGCTGCTGGACCCGCTGATTCTGGACGCGGTGGAACCCGATCTGGAGCGGATTGCCCGGCTCAGCGCGGCGCTGGAGGTGGGCAGCGTCTACGCCTACGCGCCGATGGGCGTCAACCGGTTTGCGGCGCGCGACTTCGCCCCGGCGCTGGGCATTCCCGAGGACCCTGTGACCGGCAGCGCGGGCGGTGCCCTGCTGGCCCTGCTGGCGCACGGAGGCCGCCTGCCGGTGCGCGCCGGGCGGGCCTGCGGCGTGATCTACCAGGGCCACGCGCTGGGCACCCCCGGCGAAGTGGAGGTGGAGGTGGAGATGCGCGGCGACGCCGTGGTGGCCGTCCATGTCGGCGGCTGCGCGGTGCTGGAGCGGGAGGGGGTCTGGAAGCGGGATTGATGGGAAAGATTGAGCGACTTGCGAAGTCAGTTGAGCTACACCTGTATTTCCAAGAGCCGTCTATCTTCCCCCGCCCCCACCCGACAACCAACCCCTAGACTCCGGCGCATGCTGGGACTGATTTGTGTGGATGTGGACGGAACCCTGATCGGCACGGGCAATGCCGTGCGCGACGACGTGTGGGCGGCGCTGGCGGCGGCCAGAGCGGAGGGGGTCCGCATCGCGCTGTGTAGCGGGCGGCCAGCCATCGGGAACGCGCTGGGCTACGCGCGGCGGCTGGACGCGGACGGCTGGCACGTCTTTCAGAACGGGGCCAGTGTGGTCAAGGTGGATTCTGGCGAGAGCCTCTCCGAGGCCCTGCCCGGCGGCGCGCTGCCCCTGCTGATCGCCCGCGCCCACGCCGAGGACCGCCTGCTGGAAATCTACACCGACACCGAATTTGGCGTGACCAAATCTGGCAGGCTGGCCGAGCGGCACGCCGCACTGCTGGGCGTGCCGTACAGCCCGCGCACGCCTGAAAGTCTGGTGGGAACGCGGGTGCGGGCGCAGTGGGTGGTCCCGCGCGAGCAGGAAACGGCGGTGACGGCGGAGCCTCATCCGGGGCTGGACCTGCACCCGGCGGGCAGCCCGGCCATGCCGGACGCCATGTTCATCAGCATCACGCGCGCGGGTGTCAGCAAGGGCAGCGCGGTGCGGCGCATTGCCTCGGAATACGGGCTGAGCATGGACCGCGTGATGATGGTGGGCGACGGCGAGAACGACGTGAGCGCCATGCGCGCTGTGGGCCATCCAGTGGCGATGGGCAACGCGGACCCGCCCGCCCGCGCCGCCGCGCGCTACACGGTGGGCCATGTGGATGATGGAGGTTTGATGGAAGCCGTGCAGTTGGCGCTGACGCTGTAGGCGCTAGAGTCGCCGTGACCATGCTGGCAACTGTTGAAGGAACCGTTCAGATCGGCGCGCGGGCAATTGCCTCCATCGCGGAGTTCTCGGCGGCAGTGATCATCGCCGCCGCGATTGTGCAGGCGCTGTGGCGCTCGGTGCGGGCGCTGTTCCTGCCGCGCGACAGCGCCGCCAACGACGAGGCCAAACAAAATCTGCGCCTGCAACTGGGCCGCTGGCTGGCCATTGCCCTGGAATTTTTGCTGGCCGCCGACATTCTGCTGACCGCCATCGCCCCCACCTGGGAGGACATCGGCAAGCTGGGGGCCATCGCGCTGATCCGCACGGCGCTGAACTACTTTCTGGAACGGGAGATCGACGCGAATAACCGGGAGAGGGGGAAGTTAAAAGTGGACAGGAGCGCGTAGGGTTCAGGTGGTTTACCACGCTCCCGCCGGCTTGACCCCCTCGAAGGGAGCCGGGAAGACTATTCGTCCAGCGCCGTCAGGACCACGTCCACAATGCGTTCGCCGTAGTTCTCGATGCGCTTTGGTCCCATGCCGGACAGGCCCTCCAGGTCAGCCAGGGTGCGTGGGCAGGCGTCGGCGAGGGCCTCAAGGGTGGCGTTCGGGAAGATCACAAAAGCGCTGTGGCCGGTTTCGCGGGTCAACTCGCGGCGCAGCTCGCGCAGGGCGTCGGCGACTTCGGTGTGGGCAGGAGCGGGCGCGGTTTCCCCTGCCTGGGCTGGGGCTGAGAACAGCGATGGGGCAGGCCCGCGCACCGGCTGGGACGGCGTCCGCTCCTGCTCCTGCCCGCGCAGCATGCCCAGCACGGCGCTGTTCGCCCGCGCTCCACGTTCGGCGGGCAAGGCGGGCCGCGCCGCCTCCCGCCCCCCACTGCCCGAATGTTCGCGCACGATGTCCAGCACCGCCTCGCCGTAATCGGCCAGTTTGCGCTGGCCCACGCCACTGACGGTTCCCAGCGTGGACGCGCTGCCGGGGCGCAGCTCGCAGATGGCCTTGAGGGTGGCGTCGCTGAAAATGGCGTAGGGCGGCACAGACTTTTGCCGGGCAAGCTGGAGTCGCCACGCGCGCAATGCCTCGAACAGTGGGGCGTCCTGGGCGTCCACCGGGGCGCGGCTGCTGCGGGAGGCGTCCCGGTCACGCTTCCTGACCTTTTCGCGGGGAACGAGACTATCCTCGCGCAGCATCAGTGTCGTCTCGCCTTTCAGGAGCGGGCGGGATTTGCCGGTGGCGCTCAGGCCGTAGTGTTCGCCCGCCGCGAGGTGGCCCAGGCTGACCAGTTGGCGAATCAGCCCGCGCCACATCTTCTCGTCGTGGCCCTTGCCGACGCCGAAGGTGGGCAGCAGGTGGTGGCCCATACCCACGACTTTCTCGGTGGGCTGGCCCAGCAGCACGTCGGTCAGGTGCGCCGCGCCGAAACAGTTCCCGGTGCGAATGGCGGCGCTCAGGGCCATCTGCGCCTCGCGGGTGGCGTCGCGCACTTTGGGCGGGTTCAGGCAGATATCGCAGTTGCCGCAGGGTTCGTCGCGCTGTTCTCCAAAATAAGCAAGGAGCAGTTGGCGGCGGCAGGTGGCGGCCTCACAGTACGTCAGCAGGGCGTCCAGCTTGGCAGCCTCCACGCGCTTCACGTCCTCGGGCGCGTCGCTTTGCGAGAGCATCCGCTTCACGTTCACCACATCGGCCAGACCGTAGACCATCCAGGCGGTGCTGGGCAGGCCGTCGCGCCCGGCGCGGCCCGTTTCCTGGTAGTAGCCCTCCATGCTCTTGGGCAGGTCCAGATGCGCCACGAAGCGCACGTTGGGCTTGTCGATGCCCATGCCAAAGGCCACCGTTGCCACCACCACCACGCCCTCATCGTTCAGAAAGCGTTCCTGGGCGTGGTTGCGTTCACGCGGCGAGAGGCCCGCGTGGTACGGCACGGCGTCCACGCCCTGCGTCGCCAGCCACTGCGCGGTCTGCTCCACCGACTTGCGCGACAGGCAGTACACGATGCCCGCGTCGCCCCGGTGTTCGGCATGGACGAAGTCCAGCAGTTGGGTCTTCGGCCCCTCTTTGTTCGCCACCCGGTACTGGATGTTGGGGCGGTCAAAGCTGGAGATGAACTGCGCCGCGCCGCCCAGCTCCAGCACGCGCAGGATGTCGGCGCGCGTGCGGTCATCGGCGGTGGCGGTCAGGGCCACGCGCGGAATGTCGGGGAAACGCTGCGGCAGCACACCCAGTTGCCCGTATTCGGGCCGGAAGTCATGCCCCCACTGCGAGACACAGTGCGCCTCGTCGATGGCGAACAGCGCCACCGGGGCGCTTCGGAGCAGCTCTAGCGTGCGCGGCAGCAACAGGCGTTCGGGGGCCACGTACAGCAGGTCTAACGTTCCGGCCAGCAGCGCGGCCTCCACCTCCCGCACACTCTGGAGAGGCAGGCTGGAGTTGAGAAAGGCGGCCCGCACACCAAACTGGCGCAGCGCGTCCACCTGATCCTTCATCAGCGCAATCAACGGCGACACCACAATGCCGGTGCCGGGGCGCAGCAGGCTGGGCACCTGATAGCACAGGCTTTTGCCGCCGCCGGTGGGCATCAGCACCAGCGCGTTGCCCCCACCCACCACCGTCCGCACGATGTCGGCCTGCACGTCCCGGAACTGACTGTAGCCCCAGACCCGGCTCAGGACTTCCAGGGCGCGGGCGTCGGTATCAGGTTGAGGCTGGACAAGGGACATTCCTGCCAGGATAGCGCGTTCTGTGCAGGGCGTAATCGGGTGAAAAGGTGGGCAAGGTGGGAGGCGAACCCCCCCAGTCTGCTTCCCGACGCCCTACATGACCCAGCGCACCGCCGATCTTGCCGAGGGGTTCCGCACCATTCTTTCAGGCGGCTACCCGGGCCTGTTGCTGTCGGGGCTGGGTCTTCAGCCCACATGCGCTGGGCGTGTCGGTGGTGCTGGGAACGCTGCTGGGTGTGCTGCGGGTCTTCCGGGTGCCGCCGCTGGAGGCGGCTGGGCGTCACGCTGGCTGTCCAGCAGCGCTGCTGGCGCTGGTCTAGAGCATTTGTCCGAATTACAGCATCGGGAAAGGAGACTCCCGATGCTTCCATTCTCCCAAATACTCTGCGAAATTCACTCACTCCGTTCGGTCAAAAGTGGAGAACTCTTTTGACAAATGCTCTAGTTCCTGCCGACCTTCACGCTGACCCGTGTGGTGCGCCCGTTTGAGCGGCGGCTGGGGCGCGGGCAGGCGGGGCCGGAGCGGCGAGGAATCTGAAGATGTGGGGAGGTCTGAAAGTCTAAGCGCCGCCGCCCCATCACCCATCGTCCGTTACCCATCAACTTCCTGCGCCCACGCCAGCACCGCCGCGCTCGAATACGCCGCCAGCCCCCCGCCCACGCTGTCAATGCTGGTCCTGAAGCGTTCGTCGGCCACCCACATCTCGGCCAGACCGCGCATCATTGTGGGCGGGGCGTCGTAGTAGCGGGCGGAAATATGGTCGTGATGATCGGCGGCCACCGCCCTGGCCCCGGCAGAATCGGGGGGCGTTCCGGCGCGCATCAGGGCCAGGTAACGGGCGTAGATGGCGTTCATCTCGGCCCTGACCGCCTCCCAGTCGGCTCTGGTGTACCTGCTGGTCCAACGGGCGCTCTGCCTGTAGGCATCGGTGTCGCCCCAGCGCTGGCGGGCCTCCTGCTCATGCTCGGCAGGATCGAAGCCGTCAAAGAGGTCTTTCAGTTCGGCGTTGGTCATCTTCGGAACTCCCTCGCCGCGTTCGGCGGCTTGCAGGTAGGCCAGGGCGGCGTCCAGCGTGGACTGGGTGCGGCGCTGTTTCTCGCGCAGCAGGGCCACCTGCGTTCGCAACGCCGCCACCTCGTCGCCGGGCGGGGCGTCCAGCACGCGGGCGATCTCGGCCAGCGGGAAGCCCAGTTCGCGGTAGCTCAGCACGCGCCACAGCCGCGCCAGATCGGCGGGGGTATACAGGCGGTAACCCGCCTCCGTGCGCGCGCCGGGCCGGAGCAGCCCGGTGGCGTCGTAGTGGTGCAGCGTGCGGACGCTCAGGCGGGTCAGCAGCGCCACCTCGCCCACGGTCCAGGTCTGTTCTGTCGTCGCGCTTATGGCCTCCATAAACAGCAGCGTAATGGCTGACGTCGCGTGAGGGTCAAGGGGTCAGAATGGGAGCATGAAACGCCGCCTCACCGTCACCGCGCCCAACAAATTTTGCTGGGAGGAGGTGAACCTGCTGCCGCCCGGCCCCGCTGAAGTCCTCGTCAGGACGCGTCTGAGTGCCGTCAGCGTCGCCTCGGAATTGAGTGTGATGCGGGATGGGCCGTTCCCTGCGCGGCTGGGGTATCAGACGCTGGGCGTGCTGGAGGCGGTGGGCGCGGCTGTGGAGCTTGAGGCGGGACAGCGGGTCTTCACAGCTCTAGGCCACGCCAGCGCGGGCATCCACCGGGCCGGGAAGGTGATCCCCGTCCCAGACCACATCCCAGACCGGCAGGCGCTGGCGGTCCTGCTGGGCGAGGAAACCCATAAGGGCGTTCGCAAAGTCGCGCCGCAGCCGCAGGAGCGCGTGCTAGTGGCGGGCGCGGGCCTGCTGGGGCTGCTGAGCGTGTTTAACCTGACCCGCCGGGGAATAGAAAAAGTGACCGTGCTGGAACCGGACGCGGAGCGGCGAGAACTGGCCCTGGCCTTCGGCGCAGCTTCAGCCTGCGCGTCCGGCCACCTCCCGCACGATGCCTACGATCTGGGCCTGGAATGCAGCGCATCCCCGGCAGGATTCGTGGAACTGCTCTCCCATCTGAAACCTGGCGGGCGCTGCTGCGTGCTGTCGGATGGCAACTGGGGGGCGCTGACCCTGCCGCCCGCCTTCCACACCCGCGAGCTGAGTGTGGTGGCGTCCAGCGACGGCGAGGATTACGCGACCTATGCCGGGTGGCTGTGGGAACACGCCGATCCCGTTCTGGAACGGCTGTTCGCAGAAACCATCACGCCGGATGACTTGCCCGCCACCTTTGCCCGGCTGCGGCAGCCACCGCGCCCGGTGTCGGTGGTGGTGGACTGGACGGCGTGAAACTCAGGCGCTCAGTTCAGCTTGAAGGCCGCCGCATCTTCCGGGGGCAGGCTGAGGTGTAAAAAACCGTTGCTGATCCTGATCTTGGCGTCCTGTCCGGCAAACAGGGTCTGGAGGACCGGACTGGTCCCGGCCTTCAGGTCAAGGCCAACCACGTTCAGGCCCAGGCTGCTGAGTTTCAACGAGTAGCTGCGGCGCTCCTTGCCACCGTGCCAGGCGACGACCACCCGCTGCCCGCCCTGTTCGCGCGTGAACAGCAGCAGGCGGTCCGCGACGCTGGCGGGCGTCCTGAGTAGCTTCAAGATTCCCCGGCTCAGGGCGGGACTGGCCTGCCGCACGGCGATGGCGTCGCGAGCCACCTCGAACACGGCCTTTTCCTGGGGGGTCCACTGGGCCTCGAAGCGCATGTCGCGGCGGTTGTCGGGGTCCGCGCCGCCGCGCATGGCGATCTCGGTGCCCTGCCAGATCACGGGAACGCCGCGCAGGGTCATCAGGGCGCGCAGGCCGTACTTGGTCCGCGCCTGGCCCACGTCCTCGAACAGGGAACCCTGCGCGAAACGCGGCACGTCGTGGTTGTCCAGGAACAGCGCGACCTCGCCGGGGCGCGGCAGTTCGCCCTGACGCGACAGCACGGCGGCCACCGCGCCGAGGCCCTGCCCGGCCATGATGCTGCCCTGCATGGCGGCCTGGAGGCTGAACAGGAACAGGCTGTCGAAGCCCCGGCGCTGCCACTCGGCCACCGTGCCGCTGTCGGCGTTGTACCACTCGCCCAGCGTCCAGATTCCGGCGGCGCGGTCACTGGACAGCAGATCGCCCAGGAACAGCCCGTCCACGTTCTTGATGGCGTCGTAGCGGAATGCAGACGCGCCCTGATCGCGCCAGAAGCGGGCGTTGCCCATCAGCAGATCGCGCACCTGGGGACTGCTCTGTTTCAGGTCCGGCAGCCCGGCTAGCGGGCAGTCGGCGTCCTTCTGGCGCGAGGCGTCGCACTCGGCCTTGCCGTTGAACCACGCCGGATGCTCCCGGACGGCGGGGGCCAGGTAGCCGTAGTGGTTGATGACCTGATCCAGGACCACCCGCATCCCGCCCGCCTGCGCGGCCCTCGTGAAGGCTCCGAAATCGGCCAGCGTTCCAAAGTTCGGGTCCACCTTGCGGAAGTCGGCGGGCCAGTAGCCGTGGTACGGCGCGGTATCAAAGGAATTCTGCGCCTGCTGCTGATAGACCGGCGTGAGCCACACCGCCGTGGCCCCCAGCTTCTGGATGTACGGCAGCTTCGCGGTCAGGCCCGCCAGATCGCCGCCGTGCCACGCGCGCGGGTCCGCCCGGTCGACGCCCGCGTTGTTGGCCGCGTTGCCATCGAAAAATCGGTCCGGCATGACCTGATAGATCACCTGCCCCTCGAAGGAGGACAGGGGGGCACCGGTCTGTGCCGATGCGCCCGCCGTCGCCAGCAGCGCGCCAAGCAGAAGGGTTGTTCGCATGGGGCATGCTATCGCCCCACCGGGCAGCCGTGTGGAAGAGCAGGCGGGGGCATTGGGGGGTGTCCTCCCCCATCTCTGCCCGTTGCCGCGCCCTGGCTCAGCGCATCTGTTCGCCGTCCACCAGCCGCCAGAGGCCGTGCGGGTTGGCGTCCTGCAATTCAGGCGGCAGGGCGCGGTCCGGAAAGTCCTGATACGCGCGCAGGCGGGTAAACCGCGTGATGGCGAGGCTGCCCACGCTGGTGCTGCGCCCGCCGTCGCTGGTGGCCGGGAAGGGGCCGCCGTGGACCATCGCGTGGCCCACCTCCACCCCGGTGGGGAAGCCGTTCAGGACCAGTCGCCCGGCCCGCACGCCCATGACGTGCAACAGGTCAGAAAGTCCGTCCAGTTCGGCGTCCGTGGCGTGCAGGGTGGCGGTCAACTGGCCTTCCAGTCCGGCCAGCACGGGCGTAACCTCGGCCAGCCGGTCGTAACGCACCGCCACGCTGAGGGGGCCGAACACTTCATCGGCCAGCTTGGGGGTGAATTGAGCGATGGGCACGCTGAGAAGCTGGGGCTGTGCGCCTCTTTCCGGTTCCAAACCCTGGGTCAGACGCTCGACGCCCGCCGTCCCCAGATGCCGCGCCGCACCCACCTGATAGGCGTTCAGAATGCCGCCCGTGAGCAGCGTGCAGGCCGGAGTCGCGTCCAGTTTGGCGGCCACATCCTTCAGGAATTGATCGCCCGCCTTGCTCACCGGCACGAACAGCAGCCCCGGCTGGGTGCAGAGCTGACCGCCCGAACCGCTGATGCTGGCGGCCAGACCTTTTGCCAGCGCCGCGCCGTTCGCCGCCAGAGCCTCCGCCGTGAACACGCTGGGATTGACGCTGCTCATCTCGGCATAGACGGGAATGGGCACCTCGCGCGCCTGGGCCGCCGCCACCAGCGCCAGTCCGCCCGCGCGGGAGCCGGTGAAGCCGACGGCGTGAATGTCGGGATGCTGGACCAGCTTCACGCCCAGCTCGTAGCCATCCTCGTAGACAATGCCGAACACGCCTGCGGGCAGGCCACACCCCGCCGCCGCCTCGCTGATCGCTTGTGCCGCCAGCTTGGATGTCGCCGGGTGCGCCGGGTGCGCCTTGACCACCACCGGACAGCCCGCCGCCAGCGCGGAGGCGGTGTCGCCCCCAGCCACGCTGAAGGCCAGCGGAAAGTTGCTGGCCCCAAAGACGGCCACCGGCCCCAGCGGAACGCGCAGACTGCGGACATCGGGTTTAACCGGCTTGCGGGCCAGGTCGCCGTGGTCAATGCGGGCGTCCACCCACGAACCGTCTGCCGCCACGCGTGCGAACAGCCGCAGTTGATTGGCGGTGCGGCCCACCTCGCCGCGCAAGCGGGGTTCGGGCAGACCAGCCTCCGCCATCGCCGCCTCAACAAAGGCGTCGGCCCGCGCCTCAATTCCGGCAGCGGCGGCGTTCAGGAAATCGGCGCGTTGCGTGGGCGTGCTGGACGCAAAACCGCGCGCCGCGTCCCTTGCTGCCGCCACCAGCGTCTCCAGTTCCTGCGGCGTGGTCACGTCAAACGCGGGGGCCAGAGGTTGCCCCGTGGCCGGATTCGTCGCCTGGAAGGTGCGGGCGGTCATGCGCCCACTCCGGCAGGCACGCGCCCGGAAGCGGCTTTGAGAAGCTCGCCGACCTCGGCCTTCTCGGCGTCGGTGAGTTCCAGCCGGGGGGCGCGAACGCGGGCGCTGCCGTGCCCGGTTTCTTCCTGCACGAATTTAATGAGTTGCACGAACTTGTTTACCACGTCCAGACGCAAGAGCGGCAGGAACCAACGGTACAGCTCGGCGGCCTCCCGCGTCTTGCCGTCCCGTGCCAGATGGAACAGGCGCACGCTCTCGGCGGGGTAGGCGTTGATCAGGCCCGCCACCCAGCCGGTTGCGCCCGCCGCGACGCCCTCCACGATGGCGTCGTCCAGACCCACCAGCACGTCCACCGACTCGGGCAACGCGGCGCGCAGGGCGGTCACGCGGCGCACGTCCCCGCTGCTTTCCTTGACGCCACGGAGGTTGGCGTGGTCCCCGGCCAGCTCAGCAATTTGCGGGGCCAGAAAATCGGTGCGGTACGCGCCGGGGTTGTTGTACAGGATCACGGGCAGCTCGGTGGCTCCCACCAGCGCGGCCATGTGCACCTTCATCTCGCGCCAGTCGCTCGTGTACACATAGGGCGGCAGCGCCATCAGGCCGCCGCAGCCCGCGTCCCGCGCCGAGCGGGCCAGCCGCACCCCGCCCGCCGTGCTGAGGCTGGCGATGCCGGGAATCACCGGCTTGCCGTCCAGCGCGTCTACCAGGGTGTCCAGCACCGCCAGCTTCTCGTCCATTTCCAGCGTGTTGGTCTCGCCCAGCGAACCCAGCGGAATCATGCCGTCGCAGCCAGCGGCCATCATCCAGCGGGCATGTTCGCGCAGAAAGCCGTGATCCACGCTGCCGTCGGCATTAAAGGGCGTGGTAATGGCGGGAAAAACGCCCTGGAAGGGGTGGGGGTTGGAAGTGGTCATGTATGGCTCCTTTGGTGAGAGGGCTAAAAGTCTAAGGGTCTGAGGGCTTCTCTATTGTCAGCTTTTACGGCGGACTGAGGGTATTCGGTTCGGCCAGCAGTTGTGACAGCGGCAGCGGCGCGAGCGGGGCGCGGACGCCCCCGAAGCGCCAGCCGTACAGGGTTTGGCAGGCGGGGCCACACACCCGGCCCTGGCACGCGCCCATGCCACAGCGGGTCTGGAGCTTGGCGGCGGTCCAGTTCGTGAAGCCCTGCAACTGCCCGTGCCGCACATCCTCGCAGCGGCAGACGATGGTTGCGGGCGAGGGCGAGGGGAGACGGTCCGGGCGCAGGGCGAACGAGCGTTCCAGCGTGGCTTGGAAGCGCCGCTGAGTCTCGGCCCGGCGCGGGCTGTCGTGCAAACGCTCGATCTGACCGCTGGCAGCGCATCCGGCCACCAGGCCTTCTAGCAACGCGCCGTCCACGCCGCCGATGCCGCAGACCTCCCCGGCAGCGTAAATGCCTGAAACGCCCGTCGCCTGCCAGGCGTTGACATTCACCGCGCCCGCATCGGTGACCGGGCAGCCCAGCAGCGCCGCCACGCGGGTTTCCGGGACCAGGCCGAAGCCCACTGCCAGAAAGTCGCAAGCGAGCGTGATCTCGCGCCGTCCACGCCGCAGGGTGACGCTCTGGAGCTGCCCATCGCCATTCGCCCGCACCAGGGCCGCGTCCGTCCAGTAGGGAATGCCCCGCAATCCGGCGGCCAGCTCCAGCGCCTCACGCGCCTTGCCGGGGAGCCGCGCCGCCGCCACACCGAACGCAGCCACGCCCGGCAAACCCGCCTGTTCCGCCACCGCCAGCACCCGCGCGCCCTTTTGCCGCAGTCCCGCCGCCACGGCCAGCAGCAACGGCCCGGACCCCGCCACCACCACCCGCACGCCGCGCAGGTCCAGGCCGCCCTTGCTCATGGCCTGCAACCCACCCGCACCGACGACGCCGGGCAGCGTCCAGCCGTCAAAGGGAAGAAAACGCTCGGTGGCCCCGGTGGCGAGAATGACGCGGGCGGCGTGAATGTGGCTCAGGCCAGCCTCAGCGCTCACGGTCAGCGTGTGGGACTGCCCGCCCGCCTCTGCCGCGATGACCTCCGCGCCGCTCAGTACGGTAATTCCAGCATGGGAGGCCACCCCGCGCAGCAACTCGCCCGCCTTCCCCCGCTGCCCCGCCGCCGCGCCACGCCAGATCTGGCCGCCCGCTGCTGGCTGGGCGTCCAGCAACAGCACGCGCAGGCCGCCCTGCGCCGCCGTCAACGCGGCCATCAGTCCAGCGGGGCCAGCGCCCACCACCACAGCCTCCCATTCAGCCGTCACAGTTCACCTCCAGCCGCCACACGTCCTGGCCCTCCCGCACGGGCGTCAGGCAGCTCCGCACCGTCAGTCCATCCACCACCGCGCGGCATTCATAACAGCTTCCCATGCCGCACAGCGCCCCGCGCGCCCCGCCGCTCAGGCTGTGGCGCAGCGGCGAGAGGCCGGCGTTCTGGAGGGCGGCCAGCACGGTGGTTCCGGGCGGGACCGTGGCCCGCACGCCTTCCAGCGTCAGCTCAGGCATGGGCGGGTTCCGGCACGCGGTCAAAGCGGGCGGGGGTGAAGTCGTATTGCAGCAGTCCAGACGGCGTTCCAAACACCTGCGCCGAGAGCAGTTCCGCCGTTCCCAGCGCCGTGGTGATGCCCAGCCCCTCATGCCCGGTGGCGAGGAACACGCCGTCCAGCTCAGGATGTGGCCCGATCAGCGGCAGGTGGTCCGGGGTGGCGCAGCGTTGCCCGGTCCAGATTCTCAGAGCGGCGATTTGCTCCAGAGCAGGCAGAAATTCGGCGGCGCGGCGCAGCATTCGCCGCAGCAGGAGCCAGTCTATTTCGCGGTCTGGTTGCTCAAACTGGCGGCTGGAGCCGATCAGCAATTGTCCGGTGGGACGCGGCTGGACGTTGAAGGCCACGCTGTCCTCGTCGCCGCCGTGGGCGCTTTTCAGGTAGCCGAGTTCCACGAGTTGGTGGCGGACGTGCACGGGACCGCGTTCGGTGATCAGCAGATGGCCCTTGCGCTGACGGAGGGGCAAGTCGGGCAGCAGGGACACCGCCCCGATGCCATTTGCCACCACCACCAGGTCAGCGCGCAGGGTTTCGCCACTGGCCAGCCGCACGCCGCCGTCTCGCAGTTCCGTTACTGCCCCGCGCCGCACCGCCGCGCCCGCCCGCTCCAGCAGGAACTGGGCCACCACCGGGGCATACACCACGCTGTCGCCGGGAACGCGCAAGGCTCCGGCCAGTCCGGGGCGCAGATTCGGTTCGGCGCGGGCCAGCTCGGCGGCGTCCAGCCAGGTGGCCTCGCGGCCCGCCGCCAGATACGCCCGGCGTTTTGGCTCCACGGCGGCCAGCTCCCCGTCGTCGCTGGCCACCCACAGCGTGCCGCAGCCGTGGTAGTCGGCCTGTCTGGGCAGCGCCGGGGCCAGCGCCTCCCACAGGTGCAGGCTACGGGCGGTCAGGGCCAGTTGCGCGGGGCTGTCGTCCATGACCACCAGATGGCCCATGCCCGCCGCCGTCGCGCCGCCGCCCACCGGCCCCGGCTCCAGCACCGTGACCCGCACGCGCTGCCCATTCAAAGCGCTGTGCCGGGCCAGGGCGTCCGCACAGGCCGCGCCCACCAGCCCGCCGCCGATCACGAGGGCCTTCATTCCGCCGCCACGCCGATGCCCCAGGCGAAGGGATCGCCCGGCTGCACGATCAATTCGCCCTGCACCGTGATAAACGCCCGCCCGGTGATGACCGGATGCACCTGACCGCCCTGCCAGGAATACTGCCCCTCAAACACGCTGCCGATCACGCTTTCCTGCCGCCAGACCTGGCCGGGTTGCAATTTGCCGTCCGCCGCCAGACAGGCCAGCTTGGCGCTGGTTCCCGTGCCGCAGGGGCTGCGGTCATACGCGCCGCCGGGACACATCACGAAATTGCGGTGGACGCCGCCCCCATTCTTATCTTGCATAGTGCTGGACAGTTCGATGTGGTCGATCTCCGCGCCGCCCGCGCCCGTGACGCCCGCCGCCTTCAGCGCGCGGCGGATTCGCAGGGTCTCGTCACTCAGTTGGGCGATGTCGTCCAGGCCGAGCCGCCTGTCCCCCACCTCCACCAGAAAAAACCAGTTGCCGCCCCAGGCCACGTCGCCGCGCACCTCGCCCAGCCCTTTCACCGTTACCGATACATTCTGAAGGTGACGGTAGGCGGGAACGTTCGCCACGCTGACGCGGCCATCGTCGTGCAGGGTGGCCGTGACCACGCCCACCGGGGTATCGATGCGGTGTTCGCCGGGGCCGATGCGCCCCAGATACGCCAGCGTGGACACCAGGCCCATGGTGCCGTGGCCGCACATGCCCAGCGGCCCGGCGTTGTTGAAGTAGATGACGCCCGCCACGCAGTCCGGGGCTTTCGGCGGCAGCAGCAGCGCGCCCACCAGCACCTCGTTGCCGCGCGGCTCCAGGTTGACCAGAGTGCGCCAGCGGTCAAAGTCGCGGCTCAAAGCTCTCCGCTGCTGCGCCAGCGTCTCGCCCGGCAACTCGGGAAAGCCGCCCAGCACCACGCGCGTCGGCTCGCCTGCCGAATGTGAATCCACGAAGGGGAGGCGGTGCGTGACCCCGGAGACGAACGAGGGAGCGGGCGACATACCCCACGCTACGCCACCGGGGGGCCAGTTGTCTTGGACATCTTCAGCAGCCACCGCGCCGAATCCGGCACAATTCGGGGTGTCGCCGCCGCCCCGGAAAGAAGTTAAGGATTTACCAGAGGCCATTCGGCGGCTGGGACTGAACGCGCTGCTGGACGTGCTGGACTACCTGCCGGACACCGTGGCTTTTGTGAAAGACGCACAGGGGCGCTATCTGTACGCCAACCGCACCCTGCTGGAACGGCTGGGCCGGGCCAGCGTGGCGGGCTTGCAGGCCAGCGAGGTCTTTCCGGCGTCGCTGGGAAGCGCCTACTCCCGGCAGGACGCGGCGGTGCTGGCGGGGCAACGCCTGACCGAGCATCTGGAACTGCACCTGTATCCGGGGGGCGCGGCGGGCTGGTGCCTGACCACCAAACGGCTTCTGGGCGAGCCGGACGCCCCCGCCGGACTGCTGGGCCTGTCGCGTGACCTGCATCTGCCGCGTCCGCAGGCTTTCGGGCTGGCCGCCGCCGCCGCCCGCATCGAAAGCGGGTACGCCGCGCCGCTGACCGTGCCGGAACTGGCCCGCGCCGCCCGCCTGAGCGTGACCACCTTCGAGCGGCAGATCAGGCGCGTGTACGGCCTGACGCCCACGCAACTGCTGACCCGCACCCGCATCGAGGCGGCCACCCGTCTGCTGGCCGGGTCACATCTCTCGGTGGCGCAGATCGCCGTGGACTGCGGCTACTTTGACCACAGCGCCTTCGCCCGCGCCTTCAAGGGAGCGGTGGGATTGACGCCCAGCGGCTACCGGGCCTATACCAGAGGTGAGGCGGCGAAGCGGTGAGGGCCGTGTCAGACGGACCCCGTCTGTTTCGTTCACGGGCCAGGAAAGCGCCGGTCCGTGAACTCCAGGCCCCGAACACGCCTCGCTGCTTCTCGCAGCCGCCTGAATGAACCAGTCTCGCAACCGATTCAACCGGAATCAGTTTCAGATGTGGGCGGGCAGCTTTTCCAGGTACTTGAAGGGCAGACTCAGGGCACTCTCGCCCTGGCGAAAGGCGGCCAGGTAGCCGGTCACTGTGCCGCCCGCGCGTTCGGCGATGCGCGCCAGGGTCTGGGCGGTGCCGCCGCTGGAGATCACGTCCTGCACGATGGCCACCTTTTTGCCCTTGAGGCGGGCGGCGTGCGGGCTGTCCAGCCAGAAGGTCTCGGCCACGCCCAGGGTCATGCTGGGGGCATCCTGGATGATCGGGTCCTGCATGTAGGGGCGGCGCTTTTTTCGCACGCACTCGTAGGGCAGGCCGCTCAGGTGGCTCAGCTCGTGGGCCAGCGGCAGGGCGTTGGTCACCACCGTCAGCAGCACCTCGGTGCCCCCGGGGATCATCACCAGCATCTCCTCGGCCACCGCCTTGGTAAATTCGCTGTCGCCGATAAATTCCACCAGCGGCACGCGGCCCATGCTGCCCGCCCGCGCACTGGGCAGGATGCGGGTCACGCCGCCGATCTTCACGGTCACTTCCGGTCTGGCCTGGGTCATGGCCCCAGCTTAGCCCGCCGCCGCATTCAGGCCGGCCCGTGTGCCCGGCTCAAGCCCAACAGGATCAGGCGCTGAGAAACACAGGATCAGGAGCCGGGAAACAGCGGCAGGTGCCCCAGCGCCGTGACCTCACTTCGCTCCTCGCCCTCGGTAAAGACGGCCAGCACGGCGGCCACCTCGCCGCCCACCTCGTCGATGATCTGGCGCAGCGAGTGCAGGGTGCCGCCGCTGGACACCACGTCGTCCACGATGGCGACCCGGCGGCCCTTGACCTTGGGCACGTCGAAGCCGTCCAGCACCAGCAGTTGCGGAATGCCGGTGGTAATGCTGACCACCTCGCGCGCCACCGGGTCCACCATGTACGGTTTCTGGGTCTTGCGGATCACGATGTACGGTTTGCCCGTCTCGCGGCTGATCACATGCGCCAGCGACAGCGCCTTGACTTCCGGCGTGACCAGCACGTCGATGTCCCCTGGCAGCAGCCGGGCCAGCGCCTTGCCGGCGGCCTCGGTGACCTCGGTGTCGCCCAGCATGTTGAACAGCGCCACATTGACGCCGGGCGCGACCTCCACGATGGGCAACTCGCGGCTGACGTCGCCGACCTGTACGTTGTGCGTCTTCACGGCTCAGAGTGTAATGCCCCGGCCTGCCCAGGGGGGCGGACCACGCCTGAACCGGCAACCGGAACTGGCACCCTGAGCTGGCGACTGGACCTGAGCCTGAACCGGCAACCGGAACAGTTGTTACCCAACACTGCGTCCTGAATTGCTATCGTGGCTAAACCGCTCCCCTTGCAACCTGGCTGCCCCGGCGGCTGAGGCATTGACCGTGGAAGGCGTGGCGCACCGCCCCCGCCCCGAATCACGGACAAACGCCACCCTCTCAACACCAGCCTGGTTAAGCGCCCGGCACGAGGAGACCGCCCATGCCCTTCGATGAAGGCCGCCCCACATCGCCCGTATCCACACCTGCCGCCCTGAGAACGCAGGCCGAGGGTCAGGTGGCCAGGCGCTTCGCCGCCAGCACGCCGCCGACCGACGCCGGAACGCTGGCCCTGGATTACCAGCTCCAGCAGCACGAACTGCAAGTCCACCAGATCGAGCTGTCCCTGCAAATGGAGGAGTTGCAGCGCAACAACGCCGAGCTGGGGCGGATGCGCGACGTCTACCGCGATCTGTACGACCTGACGCCGGTGGGCTACTTCACCCTCAGCGAGGACGGCAGGATGCTGGAGGTCAACCGGGCCGGGTGCCAGCTTCTGGGGGCCGAGCGGGGCACACTGCTGCGCCAGCGCTTCTCGGCGTACCTGGACGAGGCCAGCAGCGTGCCCTTCGCCCTGCTGCTGCGCCGGGCCTTTGCCAGCGGTGGGCCGTGCCAGACCGAGTTGACGCTGGCGCTGCCGGGCGGCGGGACGCACATTCAGCTCGACGCGGTGGCCGAGGCGGGCAGGGGTTCGCCGTACCTGCGCGCCGCCGTGACCGACATCTCGGCGCTCAAGCGGGCGCAGCAGGACGTGACCGAGCTGAACGCGACCCTGGAACAGCGCGTGCAGGACCGCACCGCCCGCATCCGCAAGCTGAGCGACGAGCTGGAAGCCTTCGTGCAGGCCGTGACCCAACACCTCCAGACCCCGCTGCGGCAGTTCAGCAGCCTGGCCGAACTGCTGCGCCGCCGCAAGCTGCCGGACGGCGCGGCTCCCGCCGTTCAAGAGGGCGATCCACAAACCCGCTATTACCTTCAGGAGATGCTGGGCAGCGCAGACCGCATGAACGCGCTGGTGTCGGCGCTGGCCGATTACTTCCGCAGCGGTCGCCCGCTCTCCAGAAAGATGAACGTGAGTCTGGAGCGTGTGCTGGAGGAGGTGAAACGTGACTTGCAGCCCCAGCTCCAGGGCCGCGAGGTGGTCTGGCGACAGGACCCGCTGCCCACCGTGACCGGCGATCCCCAGACCCTCAAGGAGATCTTCGCCGCCCTACTGGACAACGCCGTCAAGTTCAGCGCGGGCCGGGGGCACAGCGAGATCACCGTCCTGGCCCGCGAGAACCCGGGCGAGTACCTGATCGGCGTGCGCGACAACGGCGTGGGCTTCAATCCCCACCAGCAACAGCGCCTGTTCGGCGTCTTTCAGCGCCTGCACAGCGAGCGCGAGTTTTCCGGCCTGGGCATCGGCCTGGCCCGCGTGCGCCGCGCAGCCCTGCGTCAGGGGGCCGCGTCTGGGCCGAGGGCGGGGACGGCCAGGGCAGTTGCTTCTGGCTGGCCCTGCCCAAAGAGGATGCGGGACCGCACTGAGCAGAGGTCGGAGCATGTGTTAAAAGGGTTGCTCGTCTGTTGACCGAACGGGTGGGCCAGCGTCCACATGGGGAGGAGCAGCGGCCTCATGGGCGTCTATTCATGACAACCGTCTGTTCTGCCCAGGACCGTGAGTGAATGTTGCCGGGTATGTGGGACTGGCATAGCTCCGCAGGAGAGGATGGCAGCATCGGTTGTCCTTTTTTCCGATGCTGTAGTCTGGACAGATGCTCTAAATCTCTGTGCTGGACGGGTCCGCTGCCGAATTGCCCCATTGCCCAGGCGAGAAGAGGGGGCAGACCGGCATCTCGCCGCCTGCTCAGGACAGTGATTTTTTGCCCAGCGGGCGGGACACCCTCCAGCCCTAGCCGCTGATGTCCTCGCCGTCCTCGGCGGCGCGGCGCAGCAGCTCGGTCACGTCTTCCATCTTGAACAGCGTCAGGGCGTGCTGGCCGTCCTGATCGAAGACCGGGTTGGCCTCGGCCTTCATCTTGCGTGTGCCCTGCTGCGGCGCGTCCAGATCGATCACAAAATTGCTCAGGGCCTGCCCGCCGGTCATGACCTCGCTCAGGCGGGCGCGCAGTTCGGGCTGATCGAAGACGCCGTGGGCCAGGGCGTACAGGTCCGCGCCATTCACCTGCTGGGCGTCGAGCTGAAGCAGATGGTGGAAGGAACGGTTGGCCGAGACCACCCGCGCCCCCGCGTCCAGCACCAGCAGCGGATCTTGCAGGCTGTTCAGCACGCCCTCGGCGTAGGTCAACGAGTCGCGCAGTTGCCGCTCCATACCCTTGATCACGTCCACGTTGGTAAAGGCCACCTCCACGCCGTCGATGAAGTTGTCGGCGGTGCGGTAGGGGCTGATCCTCATCAGATACCACTGGCCGCCGTGGGTCTGCACCTGAATTTCTATCGTGTCCAGCGTCTCCAGCACCCGGCTGATGTCGCGGGTCAGGTGCTCGTAGCGCAGATTCGCGCTGATGTCGGTGATGGGCCGCCCCAGGTCCACCGCCATCAGGTTGATGACCCGCGTGAAGCGCTTGATGGTCAGGTCGTTGCCCAGGAACACGGTGGCGATGCCCGCGCTGTCCAGCAGGTTCTTCATGTCGTTGTTGGCCTGCGCCAGCTCGTAGATGACGTGCTGGTGTTCGGCATTGATGGTGATCAGTTCCTCGTTCAGGGACTGCAACTCCTCTTTAGAGGTGGTCAGTTCCTCGTTGCTGCTCTGCAACTCCTCGTTGCTGGTCTGGAGTTCCTCGTTGGTGCTCCTGAGTTCCTCGACGGACACCGCCATGTCCTCGATGTTGGCCTGCAAGCTCTCGCGATTGCGCTGGAGTTCGCGCTCCAGCAGCCGCACATGGTCCGTCTTCTCGGGCGGCGGCCCCTCGCCCTCGCCGCCGTGCTCGCGGAACAGCATCAGCAGGTGCGGCTGCGCTCCCGGCAACGGGCGCACGATCAGATCGATCATCCGCGTCCGCAGGCCAGTGTCCACCCGCAGGTGCGGGCGCACCACCTCACCTCCCTCGGCCAGCGCCTGCTCGACGGCGGCGGGCAGTTCATAGCGCAGACCGTCACGCACCATCTCGAAGGCGTTGGTCAGGGTCTTGCCCAGCGGCAGTTCCAGGTACTGCCCGGTGGGACCGTTGACCAGCAGGATCTCGCCCGACGGGTCGATCACCACCGAGGGCGGCGCGTAGTGGGCCAGCAGCGCCGTCTGCGCCTGCTGAATCAGCGTGCTGGAGCGGGGCGCGTGCTGGGCCGGAAGGGTTCTCCAGCCCGCCTCGCGCCCCGCGCCGCCCGCCCCAAGCGAATGCTCCAGCGTCAATGGTGCAGGCGGGCCGTCGCCGCGCCCGTAGATCTTCCAGCGGGCGTCCAGCGTGTGAAAGGCGTCGCGCTCGGTTCCAGCCGTCTCGCTGGCCCCCAGGAACAGCAGCCCGCCGGGGCGCAGGGCGTACTGGAACACCGACATGATCTGGGCCTGTAACTCGGCGCTCAGGTAGATCAGCATGTTGCGGCAGCACAGCAGGTCCAGCCGGGTGAACGGCGGATCGCCGAAGGTGTTGTGCTGGGCAAAGACCACCATGTTGCGGATCTCCGGGCGCACCTGATAGCCGCCCTGGTGGAGCTGGAAATAGCGTTCCAGCCGGGCCGGAGACACCACGTAGGAGATGTCGCGCGGGTACAGGCCGTAGCGCGCCCGGTCCAGCGCCTCCTTGTCGATGTCGGTGGCAAAGAGCTGCACCTTGAAGGTGCGGTCCTCGCTGAGTTCCTCGGCCAGCTCGCGCAGCACGATGGCCACCGAGTAGGCTTCCTCGCCGGTGGAGCAGCCCGCCACCCACACCCGCAGGTTGTCCAGGTCCTGCGTGTGGTTCAGCACGGCGCGCCGGAGCTGTTCCTTGAGGGCGTCGAAGGCGTCCACGTCCCGGAAGAAACTGGTCACGTTGATGGTGAAGTCGCGGAACAGCGCGTCCAGCTCGTCCTTGCTGCCCTGCAACAGGCGCAGGTAATCGGAGATGTCCTCGGTGCGGTGGGCCTTCATGCGGCGGTCGATGCGCCTGACCAGCGTGCTGCGCTTGTAGCGCGTGAAGTCATGCCCGGTCCGCACCCGCACCAGCCGCAGGATCTTTTGCAGCGGCGCGCTGGGCCGCCCGTCCTCGCCCAGAAAGTCCTGTGCGTGCATGCTGCGGGTGCGGGTCACGAAGCTGTGCAGGCGCGGCGCGAGGTCCTCGGCGGGCAGCACGTCGTTGGCCAGTTGGGTGGCCACCGCGCTGCGCGGCATCGACGGGTACTCCGCCGAGGCGGGGTCCTGCACCAGCGCCAGCCCGAACCCCTCCTTGATGGCCTGGATACCGCGCGTGCCGTCGCTGCCCATGCCCGACAGGATCACGCCCACCGCGTTCTCGCCCTGATCGCGCGCCAGCGCCTCGAAGAAGCTGTCGATCACCCGGCCCCCGCCAGTTCCAGGTCCTCCAGGAGCAGCACGCCGTTCATGATCGACAGGCTGTGGCCCGGCGGAATCACGTACACGTGGTCCGGTTGCACGCGCACGCCGTCCTCCACCTGCACCACCGGCATGCTGGTGCAGCGTTGCAGGATCTCGGGCATCAGGCCCCGGTGCCGGGGGTCCAGGTGCGGCACCACCACGTAGGCCATGCCGCTGTCGACCGGCAGGCTCAGAAAGAAACGCTCGTAGCCGTCCAGCGCCCCCGCCGAGCCGCCGATACCCACCACCACCAGCGGGCGGTCCTGCGGCTGCGCTCCGTTCTGGAGCAGCAATTCTGCGGAAGATTCGCCGGGTGACTGGACATCGCCGGACTGAGGGCAGATTGGTCAGAGCGCTGCTCTGTGCTGGTCTGTTCCTCGGCGACCAGCTCGGAAAGCTGTTCGCCGGTATTCTGAGGATTGTCCATCACATTGGGCCTCTGCATACGGAAAGAGGAAGGAGACAGCCTCGGCATGCGGCGGGGAGCACCTGGCACCGGAGTCTAGCGCCCGGCCCGCCCACTTCTCCCACATCCCTGCACGCTGCGGCGCACGCACGCTGCCGGAGAGAGGGACTATGTTGGGGCACAGCCAGAGGCCGCGCGGCCAGCCGAAGCACAGCGGTCGCGCGCTCCCAGGGTTTACCCTGGCCCGCCGCCCCGTAGACCCGACGTTCGGGCAAAGGACTGCCCTTGACTCCCGCTGACCCACGAACAGCCAGCACAGCCAGCACACGGCTCCGGAGCGCCCCGGACGCGCAGACGCCGGAACGTACCCACGGGCCGGTGGTGGTGATCGGCGGCTCTGCCGGGGCACTTCCGGCGCTGCTGAAGATCGCCCAGGGGCTGCCCGGCGACTTTCCGGGGGTGGTGCTGGTGGCGCTGCACCTGCTGCGCGGTTCTCCCAGCGTGCTGCCGGGGTGCTGGACCGGGCCGGACCGCTGCCCTGCGCCTTTGCGGTGGACGGCCAGACCCCTGTAGTGGGGCGCATCTACGTGGCCCCGCCGGACCACCACCTGATGCTGGACGGGGACGCGCTGCGGCTCACGCGCGGGCCACGCGAGAACCAGTCGCGGCCCAGCATTGACGTGCTGTTCCGCTCGGCGGCCTCCGCGCGCCACAGGCAGGTCGCGGGCGTGCTGCTCTCGGGGCTGCTCAACGACGGCGTCTCGGGGCTGTGGACCATTCGGCAACTGGGCGGCCAGGCCATCGTGCAGCACCCCGACGACGCCGAATACAGTTCGCTGCTCCTGAGCGCGCTGCAACAGGTGGAAATCGACGACATCCTGCCCGCTGACGCCATTGCCGGGTGGCTGGCGGCCTGGGCGCAGGAGCAGGTCAGCCGCCCGCCCCAGCCAGCGGCCCCGGGCAAGCTGGGCCGGCGGCTGGACCCCTTTCTCGATCTGGACCGCCTGAAGCTGGAAGTGCAGGTCGCGGCAGGGACGGGCGGCCTGCCCCTGGCCCTGCTGGAGCGCGAACCGCTGACGCCGCTGACCTGCCCCGAGTGCCACGGCGTGCTGGTGCGCCTCCGGGAAGGAACGCTGATCCGCTACCGCTGCCACACCGGCCACGCCTTTACCCAGGCCCACCTGCTCAGCGGCCTGCGCCGGACCGCCGAGGAAGCGCTGTGGTCGGCGGCACGCGCCCTCGAAGAGGAGGTGCTGCTGCTGGAGCAACTGTGCCAGCAGGCCGAGAAGGATCAGCGCCACGAGCAGGCCGCCCGCTGCCGGCAGGAGTTCCAGCGCTCGCGCCACGCCTCGAAGCTGCTGCGCGAACTGCTGATGAAGCGCGCACCCGGCAATGAGGGGCTGGATTAGGCGGGACCAGGGTCTGGATGCTTTTGGCCTGAATGCTTTCGGTCACGCCCCGCTGGGAACTGCTCTGTTCGGCCTGAACGGCGTCGTTGCTGGCACGGGCGGAGCTGACGGGTTCATTGGTGCGGTTTTTGGCCAGGTGTGACGGCAAACGCACGATCCCTACCCCAGTCCTCCCGGTGCCCGAACCCCCACCCGTCTAGCCCACTCCTGAATAGTTGACTTGTTTTGTCATCAATAAAAGATTACCTTTCTGGTCAATGATTGCCTCTGCCCCCGCCCGCGCTCCATCCACCCCCGGCCAGACGGACCTCAGCGCGCTGAAGTTCAACCAGTTCACGGTGATCGGCGTCACGCTGCTGGCGCTGATCGCCGGCCTTTTCGCCCTGGCGCTGCTGTTGGGGGCGGCCATGCTGCTGGGAGCCGTGCGCCCGGAGCTGTCGCCGTTGCGGGCGGCCTACCGAATGTTCGGGCGGCGGCTGGGCCTGCGGCCCGAAGTCGTCGACGAGGACCCGCGCGCCCACCACTTCGCGCAGGGCGTGGGCGGCGTGTTCCTGCTGGCCTCCGGCCTGAGCGGGCTGGCCGGGCTGCCGCTGCTGGGGCTGGGGCTGGGATTGCTGGTCATCGCGCTGGCGGGCCTGAACCTGAGCCAGCGCATCTGCGTGGGTTGCCTGATGTATTTCCAGTACCGCCGTCTGCGCTACGCCGTCCTGAGCCGCTGAATCGTTCATCTCTCCCACCACCGAGGTCTTCAAATGTCCGACATCGAAACCCTGAAAAAAGAGCTGCCGCCCTTCCAGATCTTCGACCTGATCCCGCAGTACGCCGCCGCCGGAGCGATTGACCCGGAGAAAATTGATCTGCTGAAATGGGCGGGCGTCTACCCGCAGCGCCCCACCGAGGACGGCTTTCTGATGATGCGCGTCAAGGTGCCCACCGCCGAGCTGAGCAGCGCCGCCCTGCGCGTGGTGGCGGGCATTGCCGAGGACTACGGGCGCGGCCTGTTGGACGTGACGGACCGGCAGGCGTTCCAGTTCCACTGGCTGCGAATCCAGGACATTCCGGCGATTCTGGAGCGGCTGGACACCGTGGGGCTGCACACGCGCGGCTCGTGCGGCGACACCGTGCGCGCCGTGATCGCCTCGCCGCTGGCCGGGCTGGACGCCCGCGAACGCATCGACGTGCGCCCGCTTGCCCTGGCGATGGAAGGCACCCTGAGCGGCAACAATGATTTTGAAGACCTGCCCCGCAAATTCAAGATCAGCCTGACCGCCACCCCCGAACTGGAGGGCATCCACCTGATCAACGACATCGGCTTCCTGGCCCACGAGGTCGAGGGCGAGATCGGCTTCGACGTGTGGGTGGGCGGCGGCCTGGGCGCGGTGGCGCACCTGTCCAAGAGGCTGGGCGTCTTTATCTGCCCCGACGAAGTGGTGGAGGTGGGCCGCGCGATTGCCGGGGCGTACCGCGATCACGGCTACCGCGTCAACCGCAAGAAGGCCCGCCTGAAGTACCTGATCAAGGACCTGGGCGTGGAGCGGTTCCGCGAGATCGTGGAAACCGAGTACCTGGGCCGCAAGTTGCGGGACGGCCCCCCCGCCCCAGTGGCCCGCTTCGGCGGCAGCGACGTGCTGGGCGTCAACCCGCAGCACGACGGCCTGAATTACGTGGTCCTGACCACCACCGTCGGGCGCATTGACCCGGCCAAGGCGCGGGCGCTGGCGCAGTTGGCCGAACGCTTCGGCAAGGGCGTGGTGCGGACCACCGCCTTTCAGAACATGATGATCCCGCATGTGAAAACGGAGGATGTGGACGCGCTGGTGGCCGAGCTGGAAACGCTGGACCTCGCGCCCAAGGCGACGCTGCGCGGCACCACCATCGCCTGCACCGGCACGCAGTTCTGCCGCCTGGCCCACACCGAGACCAAGGCGCGGGTGGCGGGCATGATCGACACGCTGGAACCCCGTCACAGCGATCTGGACGTGCCGTTCGTGATCAACCTGACTGGCTGCTCGAACGCCTGCACCCGCTATCAGGTGGCCGATCTGGGTTTCATGGGCGCGCTGCGTGGAGAGGAAGAGGTCTATAACGTCCACCTGGCGGGCAGCATCGGGCAGGCGCAGCGGACGGGGGCCAAGCTGAAGGGCATCGTTCCCGCCGTCCGCCTGACCGAGTACACCGATAAAGTGCTGACGGATTTCAAGGCCAACAAATCAGAGGGCGAGAGCTTCGTGGAATACGCGGACCGCCGGGGCAACGAACACTTCCTGCCGGATGCGGTGCTGGCTGACACCGCACTGGCCGACACCGTGCTGGCCGGGCAAAAGGAACTGGTGGGCGCATGACCGCTACGCTGGAGCGCAGCCCTGTCGCTGAGGAAGTGCAGCGTCATGACACGGGGCAGGACACAGGGCATGACGTGGGGGCGGGCCGCGTGGTGTGGTTCACCGGCCTCAGCGGAGCGGGCAAGAGTACGCTGGCCGCCGCGCTGCACACCGAGTTAACGGCGCGCGGAGGGGCGGTGGAACTGCTGGACGGCGACGCGGTGCGCGAGAACCTGAGCAAGGGCCTGGGCTTCTCGCGCCTGGACCGCGATACCAATGTCCGGCGGATTGCCTTCGTGGCCGGGCTGCTCGCCAAACACGGCGTCACGGTGCTGGTCAGCGCCATCAGCCCGTATGCCGACACCCGCCGCGAGGTGCTGGCGGACCTGCCGGGCACGCTGGAAGTCTTCGTGGACGCGCCGTTAGAGGTGGTCACGGCACGCGACGTGAAGGGGCTGTACCTGAAAGCCACCCTTGGCGAGATTCAGCATTTCACGGGCGTCAGCGACCCCTACGAGGCTCCCGAAACGCCGGACCTGCACCTGCAAACCGATCAGCTCAGCGTGGAAGAAGGGGTGCGGAAGTTGCTGCTGGCGCTGGGAAAGGGATGACCTGGGAGCAGTCGAGCGGGTTCGCTGCTGAACTGCCCCCCTTCCCCCGCCCCGCCCCACCAGGAGGGAGGGAGCAAAAGACCCAGCAGACTTCTGACCTCCTGGCCTGGGCCATCCAGACCCACCCCGAGCTGCTGATGCCCAGCGCCTTCAACCTGAACGGCGTCGTGCTGATCGATCTGGCGGTGCGGGCGGGCTACCGGGGCCAGGTGGTTTTTGTGGACACGGGTTACCATTTTCCCGAAACGCTCCAGACCCGTGACCGGCTGGCAGCGCGCTACCCGCAACTGGAGTTCGTGACGCTGAACGCGGGCGCTTCGGCGCAGGACGGGCAGACGCCACCGGAACTGTACGCGGCAGACCCCGACGCCTGCTGCGCGGCCCGCAAGGTTGCGCCGCTCCAGGACTACCTGCGCCACCGGAATCCGTCGGCGCTGCTGAACGCCCGCAGCCGCGATCAGGCCGCCACCCGCGCCCAGATTCCTTTTGTCGAGGAAGGCGGCGCAAGAATCAAGATCAATCCGCTGGCCCAGTGGACCCGCGCCGAGCTGGAAGCCCACGCCGCCGAACACGATTTGCCCGTCAATCCGCTATACGCCGACGGTTTCCTCTCGGTGGGGTGCTGGCCCTGCACCCGCGCCGTGCGCCCCGGCGAGGACGCCCGCGCCGGACGCTGGGCCGGGCAGGGCAAGACCGAATGCGGGCTGTGGACCGGAAATGGCAAGCTCTGATCTTTCTTACCTCTAATAGTTGAGTCTTTTTATCTACTTCTCGTTCATTCAGGAGAACCCCCATGCCTACCCTGCCGCATCCCGTTACCACCCTGCCCACACCGCTGGGCGGTACGCTGATTCATCAGGTGGACCGTGTCTCAGAAGCCGAACTTCGGGGCCTGCCCCGTCTGGAACTGTCCGAACGCAGCGCCGCCGATCTGGAACTGCTGGCGACGGGCGCATATTCGCCGCTGACCGGCTTTCTGGGCGAGGCCGACTACCTGCACGTTATTGAACACCTGCGCCTCTCGGACGGCACACCCTGGAGCCTGCCCATCACGTTGCCCGTGGACCGCGCCGAGGCCCGTGACCTGCGGGGCCGCGTGGTCCTGACCCGTGACGGCGCGGCGGTGGGCTTGATCGACGTGCAGGAGCAATTTGAGGCCCGCAAACTGTGGGAGGCCCGCGAGGTCTACCGCACCGAGGAGGTCGCCCATCCCGGCGTGGCGGCGCTGTACGCGCAGGGCGAGATCAATCTGGCCGGGCCGGTCACGCTGTTCGAGGTGCCGCGCGGGGCCTTTCCCCAGCACCACCGTACCCCCGCCGAGGTCCGCGCCGTGATCGAGGCGCGCGGCTGGCGCACCACCGTCGCCTTCCAGACCCGCAACCCCATTCACCGGGCGCACGAGTACCTGCACAAAGTAGCGCTGGAACTGGTAGACGGCCTGCTGCTGCACCCGCTGGTGGGCACCACCAAGGGGGACGACGTTCCCGCCGACGTGCGCGTGGAGGCTTACGAGGTGCTGCTGGACCGCTATTACCCACAGGCCCGCACCCTGCTGAGCGTGTACCCCGCCGCCATGCGCTACGCCGGGCCGCGCGAGGCGATCACGCACGCGCTGTCGCGGCGCAACTACGGGGCCACCCATTTCATCGTGGGGCGCGATCACGCGGGGGTGGGCAGCTACTACGGCACCTATGACGCCCAGGAGATTTTCAACGCCTTTAGCGCCGAAGAACTGGGCATCCGCATCCTGAAGTTCGAACACACGTTCTACTGCCAGTCCTGCGCCCAACTGGTCAGCCCGCGCACCTGCCCGCACGGCTCGGCGCACCATCTGGTCCTCAGCGGCACACGGGTCCGCGAGAAGCTGCGCGCGGGCGAGAAGCTGCCGCCCGAATTCACCCGCCCGGAAGTGGCCGAGGTGTTGCGGCGGGCGTACCGGGGCAGCGGGGAATAGTCATACGGATTCCGTTTGTTTCGTGCATGAGTCGGGAAAGCGCCGACTCATCCACTTCACGTCCGGAACCCATTTTTCTTCTGCTCGCTTCGCTCGGATTTCCAGGTGTTCCCAACACCTTTCAATCGGAGTCCGTATCAGACCCGCTCAGTACAGCTTGTCCAGCACCTCGTCCTTCATCACGAAGCTGTTGTCCTTGGCCGGGAATTCGCGGGCGCGGACCTCGGCGGCGTAGCGCTCGATGGCCTCGCGGGAAATCTGGCCCACCTCGGCATAACGTCTGGCGATCTTCTTTTCCTCGCCCTCATAGACGCCCAGCAGATCGTGGGTGACCAGCACCTGTCCGCCGCACCCCACGCCCGCGCCGATCCCGATGGTGGGAATGGTCAGTTTCTCGCTGATGAGTTTGGCGAGGCGGGCGGGAATCACTTCCAGCACCAGGGCAAAGGCCCCGGCCTCCTCCAATGCCTGCGCGCCTTGCAGGGTGGCGCGGGCGCTGGCGTCGTCCTTGCCCTGCACCTTCAGGCCGCCCTGCGCGGTGGCGGTCTGGGGCATCAGCCCGACGTGGCCCATCACGGGGATGCCGTTGCGGGTCAGCGTTTGCACCACGCTCAGGATTTCGGGCGAGGCTCCCTCCATTTTGATGGCGTCCGCGCCGGTCTCCTGAATGACGCGCACGGCATTTCGCATGGCGTCCTGCACGCCGGTGTGGTACGTGCCGAAGGGCAGGTCAACCACCATAAACGTATCCGGCGCACCCCGACGCACGGCGCGGGCGTGGTGGATCATGTCGGCCAGCGTGACCGGAGCGGTGGAGTCGTAGCCCAGCACCACGTTGCCCAGGCTGTCGCCTACCAGGATCAGGTCCACCCCGGCGGCCTCGGCGTGGCGTCCGCCGGGGTAGTCGTAGGCGGTGACCATCACCAGCGGCTGCGGCGAATGCTGAAGTTCGGGAAGGCTGCGCTTCATGGGGGCAGGGTAACGCCTGACGCCCCTTTCGCGCCTAGAATGCTCTCCATATGAGTGACATCCTGAGCGGCTGGACCCCGGCCCCCTCCGGCCACAAGCATGTGGTGAGCGTCAGCTTGGGCAGCAGCAAGCGCAACGCCCGCGAGGAAGTCACGGTGCTGGGCCAGCCGTTCATCCTGGAGCGCATCGGCACCGACGCGGACGCGAAAAAGGCCGCCGAGCTGTTCGGGGCGCTGGACGGACGCGTGGACGCCTTCGGGCTGGGCGGCGCGGACCTGTACGTGATCGCGGACGGCAAGCGCTACCTGTTCAACAACGTCAAGAAACTGGTGGCGAACGCCAAACAAACCCCCGTGCTGGACGGCAGCGGCCTGAAAAACACGCTGGAGCGCGACGCGATTGCCCAGCTCGACCCGCTGCTGAACTGGCGCACCCAGAAGGTCCTGATGGTGTCCGCCGTAGACCGCTTCGGCATGGCCGAGGCCCTGGCACAGCACGGCGCGGACATCGTGTTCGGGGACGTGGTGTTCGGGCTGGGGATTGACCGCCCGCTGCGCTCGCTGGGCGCTCTGCGGAACGTGGCAAAAGTGGTGCTGCCGGTTATTACCAAGCTGCCGCAGGACTGGTTTTACCCCACGGGCGCAAAACAGGAAAGCAGCATTGAGGGCAAGGGGACCAAATATTACGCCTGGGCCGATGTGATCGCCGGGGACACGCATTACGCCAAGCGCTATGCCCCGCGCGATTTAACGGGCAAGACCATCCTGACGCAGACGATCACGGAGGCAGACCGCGAATGGATGAAGGAGCGCGGGGTGGCGCGGCTGATCACCACGACGCCGCGCATGGGCAGCCGCAACTTTGCCACCAACGTGCTGGAGGCCTTCTTCGTTGCCCTGAGCGGCAAGAAAGAAGCGCTGAGCGAGGACGAGTATCTGCGGTACATCCGGGAAGTCGGATTCAAGCCGGAAGTGAATGAGCTTTAAGCAGGAGCCTTGGCAGTTTGCCCCACCCCCCAGCCCCCTACCCCAGGGGGGCAGGTGGAGCAGGCGTTGCACTGGGCAGGGTCCGTTGCGCGTTATGGGCGAGAGTTGGAGGCTGAGATTCCTGCTCACACGCCCCGCTCCGCCGCGTGATGTGCGGCCCGTCCGCTGCGCGCCCGACGGCCCTCGGGTGCGGTTTGCGGCAGGACAGGCGGGGCGGGTGCAGTTCAGTCTGGGACGCCTGTGCTGATGCGTGGGGAAGAGCAGCCTTTTGCGTTTAGGATGATCCCCATGACCAACGGTGAACGGTGAACTGGAAAGCTGTGCTGCTGGCCGCTGCTGTGGCCCTGTCTTCCGGCTCTGGCGCGGCGCGGGCCGTGGGCGAGGCGGTGCTGAGCGGCACCACTTCCGGGGTGTCCTGGGGCATCTATGCGGGCAGCCTGAGCAACGCCAGCTTGCAGGAGGAAGGGCAGGGCCTGCGCGTCGGCGTTCCGGCGGGGGCCAGCGTGCTGGGAGCGCGCTACGACGCAGACAGCAGAACCGCTGTACTGACCTACCGCCTGCCCAGGGGACTGGACGCGCGCAGCGCGCTGGCCTTTGCCACCAACCAGCTTCAGTTGCAGGGCTTCGACGTGGGAAGACGCACCTTCCCCAGCGCCAGCAGCGCCCGCGCCACCCTGAGCCGCGACGGACAGATGATCGAAATACAGACCGCTCGGCAGGCCAGCGGAGATCTTCAGGTGCGGTACGTGTTCGGCGGCTCTCAGCCCTGACCCCCCAGCCACTCCCTCCATTCTGGAAACTGCACCGACACCCGTAAAAGCTGCATCAGCGCGGTGCCGGGGCGGGTGTACCACAGGTCTGTTTCGTGGGCTTCGGGCACGTAGGCCAGGCGGCGGCCAGCGTCGGACAGCAGGTAGGCGAGCAGGCGCAGGGTGGCTCCGTCGTCCAGTTTGGCCTCCTGGCGGTAGCCGCGCAGCAGTTCGGGGGCGGCCAGCGGCCCGGCATAGGTCAGGTCCAGCACTGGATCGCCCCAGCCCGCGTCGCCCCAGTCGATCAGCGCTGTAACCGCGCCGTCTTCTGTGACCATCAGGTTCCCGGCGTGCAGATCGTTGTGCAGGAAGACCGGAGGCGGAGGCAGCGCAGCTTCCAGCAAGCGCGAGACGGTTTCGGTGGCCCAGGTGGCGTCGGCTAGACCCAGCTTTTTGCCCTCGGTCACGCGGGTCAGGGTGCGGACCAGGTTGGGCGGCGCGATGGTTTGCAGCCTGCTGTGCGGGTCCGGCACCTCCCGCACCCCCGCATGCAGCCGCGCCAGCTCTCGCCCCGCCTCCCGGTAGGCGCGCAACAGACGCGGATCGCCCTCGGCCCAGCCGTACCCCTCCAGACTGCGTCCCGGCGCAAAGGCATACACGGTCACAGGAGCGGCCACCACACCCCGGTCATCGTCGAAGACCAGCAGTTCCGGCGTCCGCACTCCGGCACGGTAAGCGGCGGGGGCCGCCACGCTCTCGGTCAGGGCGTCCCTGTCGTCTCCAGGCAGGGGAACGCGCAGCACCACCTCCCTGTCATTCCGCGCGGCGCGGTACACCCGGTTGACGATGCCCACGCTGGGCAGGCGTTCCAGCGTTCCCTTCAGCCCATACTTTTGCGAGAAGGCGGCGAGGTCGGCAGGGGTCAGATCGGGCAGGGCGGGCACGCGGCCCAGTCTGGTCTAAATCTCGCCGCGCCGCACTGCTCACCCGGCAGCTACACTCGCCCCCATGCAATCACTGGTGGACGCGATTCGTAAGCAGGGCGTGATTCTGCCCGGCGGCTTTCTCAAGGTGGACGGGCTGGTCAACCACCAACTGCTGCCGGGGCTGACGCGGGAAATGGGCGTGCGCTTCGCGGAACTGTTCGCGCCCCTTGAGCCGACTAAAGTCCTGACCATCGAGGTCAGCGGGATTGCCCCGGCCATTTCCACGGCGATGGAACTGAACGTCCCGATGGTCTACGCCCGCAAGAAAAAGCCGCTGACCATGAAGGAACCGGCCTTCACGGCGTCCTCGGTCAGCCGCACCAAGGGCGGCAACGTGGACCTGTTCATCAGCAGCGAATTCCTGGGGCCAGGTGACCGCGTGATCGTCATTGACGACTTTCTGGCGTCCGGCGGCACGCTGCGCGCCCTGACCGACATGATCGAACTCAGCGGGGCCACGTTGCTGGGCCTAGGCTGCGTGGTGGAAAAGCAGTTTGAAGCGGGCCGCGAGAACCTGGCCGATCTGGGCGTCCCGATCCATACCCTCGCCAACATCGTCCGCATGGGCGAGCAGGAGGGGATCGTGGTGGAGGTGGGACAGTGAGGCCGGGCGGGGTGCGCGCGAAGACAGGAAACGCGCGAAGATCAGTTGTCCTGGATGCGGTCCTCAGTCGCGCCGTCCTGTGGTTCCCTGAGCTGTGGCCGGGCCCTAAGCTGTGGCAAAGGACGTGACCCCATGACCCAGCCCGATCCCCGCGCCGCCCTGATTCCCGATCAAAGTGCCCGTGTCAACGTGGCCACCTACACCAACTACCTGGACGCCCAGCGCGCTGTGGATTACCTGAGCGACCAGAAATTCCCGGTAGAACGCACCGCGATTGTCGGTGAGGGTCTCAAGACCGTCGAGCAGGTCACGGGCCGCCTGGACTGGGGCCGCGCGGCGGGCCTGGGCTTCGGGCAGGGGCTGTTTATCGGTCTGTTCGTGGGCCTGATCTTCAGCTTGCTGGGCGTGGGCGGCGGCAACCTGCTGTTCTCTGTGGCTTACGGCATGGTGCTGGGCGCTGTTTTTGGCCTGATCTGGGGCCTGGTGGGCTACGCCCTGAGCGGCGGGCGGCGCGACTTTACCTCTATTGGCGGCATGCGCGCCGACCGCTACGTGGTCCTGTCGGACGCCGAGGTGGCCGAGCAGGCGCGGACGCTGCTGGCGAATCTGCCGCCGCGCTGAGCCGTTAGGAAGGCAAGACCCGCCTCCCGACGCCTGGCTTGGATAGGATGCGCCCCATGACACAGCCCGGCATGGAGTTGCAGGAATTGATCGCCGAGATGGAGCAGCGGCGCAGCAAGGTGGAGGCAGGCGGCGGCCACGAGCGCCAGCAAAAGCAGCGTGACGGCGGCAAGCTCACGGCCCGCGAGCGCATCGACGCCCTGCTGGACCCCGGCAGCTTTCTGGAAATGGGAACCTTCGTGGAACACCGGGGCGGACGCCTGATGCAGGGGGTGGAGGCCCCCGGCGAGGGCGTCGTCACCGGGCGCGGCACCATCGAGGGGCGACAGGTCTTCGTCTTCAGCCAGGATTTTACCGTGCTGGGCGGCAGCCTGGGCAAGATGAACGCCGCCAAGATCACCAAGATCATGGACCTGGCGGCCAAGACCGGCTGCCCGGTGATCGGCCTGAACGACTCGGCAGGGGCGCGCATCCAGGAGGGTGTGGACTCGCTCTCGGGTTACGGCGAGATCTTTTACCGCAACGCCATCTATTCAGGGGCGGTGCCGCAGATCAGCGCCATCCTCGGCCCCTGTGCGGGCGGCGCGGTGTATTCCCCGGCGCTGACCGACTTTATTCTGATGAGCGGCGGCAGCAGCTACATGTTCATCACCGGCCCGGAAGTGATCAAGAGCGTCACGCGCGAGGACGTGACCTTTGAGGCGCTGGGCGGCGCGGACGTGCATACCCGCAAGAGCGGCGTGGCCCACCTGGAATACGACGGCGACGAGGCGGTGCTGGCCGGGGTGCGGGACCTGCTGGGCTACCTGCCCCAGAACGCCCACGAGCAGCCCCCGGTGCGCCAGACGGGCGATCCGGTGACCCGCCGCAACGACAAATTGCTGGACATCGTGCTGCCCGATCAGCGCAAGCCCTACGCCATGCACGCGGTCATTCACGAACTGGTGGACGACGGGGCGTTTCTGGAAATCCAGCCGAACTGGGCCAGGAACATTCTGGTGGGCTTCGCGCGTCTGGGCGGACAGAGCGTGGGGATCGTCGCCAACAATCCGCGCGTGATGGCCGGAACGCTGAACATCGACGCTTCAGACAAGGCCGCCCGCTTTATCCGCACCTGCGACTGCTACAACGTCCCCGTGTTAACGCTGGTGGACGTGACCGGCTTCCTGCCGGGCGTGGCGCAGGAACACGCCGGAATCATCCGCCACGGCGCGAAGATGCTGTACGCCTACGCCGAGGCGACCGTGCCCAAGATCACGCTGATCACCCGCAAGAGTTACGGCGGCGCGTACCTGGCCATGAACAGCCGCGACATGGGCGCGGACGTGGTCTACGCCTGGCCCACCGCCGCCGTCGCCGTGATGGGCGCGGAGGGAGCCGCCAACATCGTCTACCGCCGCGAGATCAACGCCAGCGCCAACCCCGAGGCCACCCGCGCCGAGAAGATCGCCGACTATAAAGACGCCTTCGACAACCCCTACGTGGCCGCCAGCAAAGGCTACATCGACGACGTGATCTCGATGGAAGACACCAGAGCGCGCCTGATCCAGACCTTTGCCATGCTGCGTGACAAGGCAGAGACGAGGCCGTACAAGAAGCACGGGAATATGCCGCTGTAGTGGGGCATGTTCGGAATGAGGGTGGGGTCTGTGCATTTCAGGGCCGCCGTCTGCTCAGCCAGGTGATGAACAAATGGGAAAGATGGCGTTGTTCCCGTCCACCACAGTGTTCCATCCTCCCAGCGTGTCCCGCCTGACAGAGCGGGGGACGGGCCGGGACTAGGGTGTCCGGCATGACCCAGACCGACGCCAGCAAGACCGATACCAGCAAAAAGATTCTCGTCATCATGTCCAGCGATTCCGAGTTGCCGTTGCAGGGCGGCAAGACGCACGCCACCGGCTTTTACCTCAACGAGTTCGGCGTCCCGGCGCACCGGCTGGTGGAGGCAGGCCACACCCTGACCATCGCCACGCCGCGCGGCAACCGTCCACCGCTGGACGCGGGCAGCGACAGCAAGGATTATTTCAAGGACGAGGCGGAATACCAGCAGATCGGGGCATTCGTGAACGAGGTGCTGTCCGGCGAGATCGTGCCGCTGGCCGACGCAGTGACCAATCTGGACGCCTTCGATGCCGTGTTCCTGCCCGGCGGCCACGCGCCCATGATCGAGCTGATGCACAACCACGATCTGGGCCACGCACTCCGGCACTTCCACGAGCGTTCGCTGCCTACCGCGCTGATCTGCCACGCACCCGTGGCCCTGCTGGCCGCCCAGCCCGCCGCCGGAGCGTATCAACGGGCGCTGGAAGCGGGTGAAACGCCCGACGCCAGGGACTTCGCGTACAGCGGCTACCGCGCCACGGTGTTCAGCACGCCCGAGGAAAAAGACACCGAGGGCGGCTTTGAAGCGCCCATGCTGTACTACCCTGCCGACGCCCTGGCTGCGGCAGGCATGACCGTGCAAAACGCCGAGAAGTGGACCAGCAACGTGGTCCGGGATCGCGAACTCATCACCGGCCAGAACCCCATGAGCGACGAGGCATTCGTGGAAGAATTTTTGAAGGCGCTGGGGAAAACGTCCGCGCAGGGCTGAGGTTCAGACTTTTTCAGGGCTGCCGCGCGCTGAACCCACGCGGTCAGGGTGTGGATGGCCGACTCCTGATCGGGTGAACTGGCCCGCTTGATGGAGTTTGAGTGTCATCTCGGTTCCGCTGCCCGTGAAACCCAGAGCCTCGTACAGATGCCTGGCTTCAGAGGTGGTCCCCAGACTCAGTCGGGTCACGCCGCGTTCACGGGCTGCGTCCAGACAGCAGCCCAGCAGTTCACGCGCCAGACCTTGCCGCCGATGGTCAGGACGGGTCCAGACATTCACGATCCGCCCCCGCCACGGCTGCGGATCGCTGCGTGTGGGTCCCCACTCCAGCAGGGTCAGGCCCGCTCCAGCCACCACCTCACCCTCCACTGCAAGAAATCCCAGGTACAGGCCACGATGCATGGCCCCCGCCACCCAGTCCGCATAAACGGGGCGCTGGGCCGCGTCCACCTCTGCCGGGCAACGGTACCGGGCGACCCCAGGGGCGTCGGCGGGCCGGACCGGGCGAATCATGCGCCCAGCATGGCTCCGGGAACCTGCTGACGGTAGGCGCGCAAGGTGCCGTCCATAAAGGCCACGTACAGCGTGCCGCCCGCCGCCAGCGGGGTGGCCTGGACACCGGTACTCTCCTGCTGGGTCCAGCGCACCGCGCCGTCGCGCACGTCCAGCGCGCACAACTGGCCGTTCTCAGAGGCCAGGAAGACCAGGCCCGCGCTAATCACCGGGCTGGCGGTCACGCGGCCATCCATGCGGTGCGCCCACAGGTCCTCGCCGTCGTTCAGGCGCAGGGCGCGCACGGTGCCGTCCCAGCCCGCCAGAATCGCCACCCCGGTATCGGCGGCCCCGCTGTGGGTCACGGCGGGCGAGGCCCAGACCTCGTCTTCCAGATCGTAGGTCCACAAGATCGCCTCGTCCTCGGCCAGCGCCACCCGCCCCGACGCAGCGCTGAGGGCCAGCGCGTGAACCTCGCCCTCCCAGGTCGCCACCAGCAGCGTGGCCGTGCCGGAGGGACCGGGCAGCAGCGCCGGGGTGCCGTGGACTGTACCCACCTCCACCTTCCACAGCGGGCCACCGCTGCGGGCGTCCAGGGCGTGCAGCCAGCCGTTCTCGTCGCAGACCAGCGCCGCCCCGGCCCAGACCAGCGGGCTGGCCGCCACCGGGCCGTCGGTGCGGTAGGCCCAGGCCAGTTCCCCGGTGCGGGCGTCCAGGGCGTGCAGGTGGCCGTCGCGGCTGGAGGCCAGCACCCGCCCGGCCCACAGCGTCGGCGCACCCGTCAGCTCGGCGCGGGCCTGATGCCGCCAGACCTCCGCGCCGCCCTGGAGTTCCACCCGCCGCAGGGTGCCGTCCCACGCGCCAAAAAAGATATGCCCGCCCTGGAAGGCCGCCGGGGCCGTCACCTCGTCGCGGGCCGCGTAGGTGGCAAAGGGCCGTCCGGAGGCGTGGGTCAGCACCAGTTGGCCGCCGCGCGTCCCCACCGCCACCAGATCGCCCTCGCCCACCACGGCGGCGGGCCAGGTGACCTCGCCGGGCAACGGCACGCTCCAGACTTCTTTCAGGTGCGTCACGCGGGCCGGGCCGTCGGGGTGTTCACCGGTGCGGGTGCGTCCGCCCCGGTACTGGCCGCGCGCGTGGCCGGTCCAGATGTCGCGCCGCGCCAGCGCCCACAGGTGGGTCAGCGCCTCGCCGGTCTCGGGGCGGTCCTCGGGCTTCTTGGACAGCAGCGCCAGCAGCACGCGCGCCACCGCGTCGGGCACCGCCGGATTCAACTCGCGCGGGTCCGTGATCTTCTCGTAGACATGCTGGAACAGCACACTCTGATCGCTGTCGCCCACAAAGGGCGGACTGCCGCAGGCCACCCGGTACAGCACCGCCCCCAGCGCGTACAGGTCACTCAGCGGCCCCACGCCAATCCCCTTGGCCTGCTCCGGGGCCATGTAGGCGGGCGTTCCCAGCGTCAGGCCGCTGCGCGTGAGCTGCTGGCTGTGTTCCGACAGCGCCACCAGCCCAAAGTCCATGATGCGCGGCAGCCACGCCTCGTCCAGCAGCACGTTGCCGGGGGTCAGGTCGCGGTGAATAATGCCGCGCGAGTGGATGAAGTGCAGCGCCCGCGAGGCGAAACTCGCCGCCGTCAGGTAGCGGGCCAGCGAGGTTGGCGCGTCTTCCAGCGGCCCCAGCACCGTGATCGGGCCGCCGGTCATCAGGGGCATGGTGAAAAAGGGCCGCCCGTCGGTGGGGTCCACGCCCAGGTCCAGCACCGGCACCACCCCTGGATGCGTCAGCCGGGCCAGCGTGCGGACCTCGCGCAAAAAGCGTTGTTTGTCGGAGTCCGGCACATGCGCGTGCATCATCTTGACCGCCACGTCGCGGTCCAGCAGCGAGTCGTGGGCGCGGAACACCAGGGCGCTGCCACCCTCGCCCAGCGGGGAACGCAGGTCATAGCGGCCTGCCAAGCGTGTTCCCACCTCTAACGGCATATCGGGAGGAAGTCTAGCGTGTGGGGGGAAGGGTCAGGGGGTCTGAAGGTCAAAACGTCTGAATGCCCATAGCCCTCAGTCTGCGGCCAGTTGGCCCGGCGTCAGCGGTTCGCGCAGCAGGCGGCCAAAGCCTCCAGGGCCGTGCTTTTTGATCCAGCCCCGCACCAGATCGCTGCCCACACTATAAGTGAAAATGTACGCCCGGAACTGCGGCTGCCCGATGAAACGCAACGTCTGGCGCGCGCGTTCCGGGGTGGCCAGGGCATAACGGCGCAGGAAGTCCAGCACCTCGGCCTCGGGCCGGTTCTCACCGTGCAACATCAGCGCCGCCGTGCCGCTAACATTCTTCAGCCCCTTCTGCGCCCCGGTCACGTCCAGAAAGGCACGCACGTCTCCCCCATCCAGCCCCGCCAGCACGGCCAGCTCGCCGCACAGCCATTCCTGGACCTCGGCCTCGTCCATCACGGCGTCCAGGGCGTTGGTGGCGACGCCCTCGGAGACGGCGCATTCGGGGGCGTTCATCAGTTGAATGCCGTGTTCCAGCCAGCCCTTCTCGCGCACCAGCAGGGCTTCTTTGGTGGCGTGTTCGGTGTGGTGGCCGGGATAGCCCTCGTGGGCCAGCAGATCGGGCAACCCGGTCAGCGGCACGGGCAGGTCCGTGTTGATGTCGATGCGGCTTTTCAGGTTCCCCAGCGGCCAGTTATATCCGCCCCACGGCCTGTCCGAGACCAGCGAGATACTGAAATCCTCGCCGTCCGGGAGGCCGAAGCGTTCCTGGGTACGCTGCCGCAGTTCGGCCAGAATCGGCCCGGCCAGCCGCAGCAAGTCCTCTTTGGGCACGATGACTTTCTGCCGCAATTTTTCGATGCGTTCCGGCAGCGGCCCACTGCCCGGCACCGCCGTTTCCAGCGCGTCCAGGGCGGCGTCCAGTTCAGCCGTGTCAGCCCGCACCGGGTCAATGTCGTACAGGCTGCACACCTCCTCCTCGTATGGGATGGTTTCGCCGCCAATGATGCGGGTCATGGTGTGCATGGCCGACACCTGCACGCGCAGAAATTCACGCCGGGCGTCGTCAGTGACGTCCTGCACGTCCGAGAGCAGGGCCTCGGCCTCAGTCTGGAGTTCGGCAGGCTCACGGCGGGTCCGGTCTGCCCACTCCTGTGGGCCGCCGTAGCCGTCCACGAAGCCCCCCGAATGCACGTCGATGGCGTGGGCCAGGCGGATGTAACGCTGGGCGATGTCAGGGGATGGGGTCATGCGGGGCAGGATAGCGGGGGAATGGAGAAAGACCCGTCCATTCCTTCCTCTCAGGATGCTTCAATAGCGCAGTGGGATACGACGCCTTCGTCCGTTGCAACTGTCTGCCCGGCGGCCTTGCTGCGCCGCCCCCCTGCACGGTGGTCTGGGATGAGGCGGAGGGCATGTATGTTCCTGAACCAGCCATTGATACCGACGAGCTTTTCTGGAGGGTGAACGCCTGGCAGAAGACAGCGTGTCTCCACCGAAACATGCGGTTGGCCGACGAGCATCTGGGCAATATCTCCGCGCTGGGCGCACTGCGGGCGGCCATCGCCACCATTGGCCGTGAACGGATTCCAACGCTGGCGCGCGTTTTGCCCACCTTCAACGGCGGGCATGTTCCCGTGCAGAACAATTCCGGGGTGCTGCGTGACCTGGACCGCTTTGAAGCGCTGGTGCCAGGGCTGCCTACCCTCATGCTGTCAGACGGCGAAAGTGGGCAGGAGTTGTACAGCATCTTTCCCGGCGAGGAAGATGTCTTTGTCTACTCGCCAGACGGTTATCTGGGGCTGGATGATCAGGGTTTTTTCGTGCGCCAGAATGAGCAGATTGTCTTTCGCGGAACGCGGGTGCGTCAGCAGGTACAGCCGGACGGGCGGTTGGCCCGGTTCGAAAATCTGGACACCGGCGGGGCCATTGAAGATGCGCCGCGTCGCTCATCGGCGAAGGGTCGAGCGCGCCCTCCCTCCTGCTGGTGGCACCCGCACGGGTCCAGCCGTCTGAATATGCCGGGATCATCGGTGCGTTGCGAACAGTGTTCACGGCTTCCAGCGAGGTGGGCAATCCGGTGTACTGGACCTGAAAACTCTTTTCTTAGTCCCCCACGAACACCGCCCGCACGTACGTGCCGTCGTCTCCCACGGCGGGCAGCCCAGTTTCCGAAACCTTCTTCAGGCGTTCCAGCGCCAGCGCCACCGTCGGTCCCTCGCCGTACATCTTCACGGCGTCGGTGGTGAGCAGCAGTTCCAGCCCGCGCCCCGGTTGCGCGGCCTGGAAAATTCGTCCTTCCGGAGTCCCGCGCACCGTGACCACCACCCCGGCGGGAAAGCGGGCGAGTTGCACTTGCCTGGCAAAGTCCATACGTGCAGCATAAATCGGAGTCCGGTCCACAACGCCACGCGCCCAACCCACTATCCTCGGCCCCATGACCCTGTTCGATCCCCCTGCCCCGCTGGCCGAACGCCTGCGCCCGCGCACCGTCGCCGAGGTGATGGGCCAGACGCACCTGCTGGGGCCGGGTAAACCGCTGTCGCGCGTGCTGGCCTCGGGCCGCCTGGGTTCGCTGATCCTGTGGGGACCGCCTGGCGTGGGCAAAACCACGCTGGCGCGGCTGCTGGCCGGGGAGGTGGGCGCGCATTTCATTCCGCTGTCCGCCGTCTCGGCAGGCGTCAAAGACGTGCGCGAGGCCACCGCCGAGGCCGAGCGCCTGCGCGGGCGCGGGCAGAAGACCATCCTCTTTCTGGACGAGATTCACCGCTTCAACAAGGCCCAGCAGGACGCGCTGCTGCCGCATGTGGAATCCGGGTTGCTGACCTTGATCGGCGCGACGACCGAGAATCCGTCCTTCGAGGTCAATCCGGCGCTGCGTTCACGGGCGCGGACGCTGGTGCTGGAGGCGCTGAGTCAGCAGGAGGTGCGCGGGCTGCTGGAGCGGGCGCTGGCTGACCCGCGCGGGCTGCCTGGTGTGGAGGCCGAATCGCAGGCGCTGGACCTGCTGGCCCGGCTGGCCGACGGGGACGCCCGCCGCGCGCTGAGTACGCTGGAAGTCGCCAGCTCGCTGGCCAACCCGGTGACCCCGGAAGCCGTCACCGAGGCGTTTGGCCGCCACCTGCCGCAGATGGACAAGAACGGCGAGGATTTTTACAACCTGATCTCTGCGCTGCACAAGTCGGTGCGGGCCTCGCATGTGGACGGCGCGCTGTACTGGCTGGCGCGCATGCTGGAGGGCGGCGCGGACGGGCTGTACGTGGCCCGCCGGATTGTCCGCATGGCCGCCGAGGACATCGGCCTGGCGGACCCGCAGGCGCTGCGGCTGTGCATTGCCGCCCGCGACACCGCCGAATTTCTGGGCAGCCCGGAGGGTGATCTGGCCCTGGCACAGGCGGTGGTGTATCTGGCGCTGGCCCCCAAGAGCAACAGCGTGTACGTGGCCTGGAAACGGGCGTTGGACGCCGTGCGGGACGGCGAAACGCTGCCCGTCCCGCTGCACCTCCGCAACGCGCCCACCGCCCTGATGCGGCAGCAGGGCTACGGCGGCGGCTACGCGTATTACTTCGATGACCCGGCAGGCTCCTTCGCGCAGCATTACCTGCCGGACGGCGTTCACCTGGGCCTGTATCAACCCACTGGCGAGGGCTGGGAGGCGCGGGTGGAGGGGCGCTGGCGCAAGTTGCAGCGCGCACACGGCGAGGAAGAAGCCAGTGATGGCGCAGTGGTCATTGACACCCCGGCTGAGGGCGTCTAGGATGTGTGGGCCTGTAAGCGCGGCCAGATCAGAGGTTGGGCGACACGGCGTACGGTGGGTTTAGCTCAGTTGGTTAGAGCGCCGCTCTGTGGCAGCGGAGGCCGGGGGTTCAAGTCCCCTAATCCACCCCACTTTTTTCCGGCTCCCCGCCTTGACAGGCCAGGGCCGGATTTTTACCTTCAAAGACCTGCGGGGATGGCGGAACTGGTAGACGCACTAGACTTAGGATCTAGTATCCATAGGATGTGAGGGTTCAAGTCCCTTTCCTCGCACCAGATGCGGCGCGGCGGCTCTTTCCCACACGGGAGGGCCGCCGCTCCGCTGCCTGTGGTGGCCTGCCTGGGGTGGCAGATGAGGGGACGGGCAACTGGGGTGGGTGTACGCCGGGGGGCCGGACGCACTATGATACCGGGCGGCATGTCGCGTGCGCGCTGGCCCCATTGCGGCGGGCAGCGCAACCGACACGGCAGAAATCTAAGCTGGAATGCGCCCCTTTGGCGGTGGTCCCCACTGGACCGGGCCGGGGGACAGCGAACGGGAGAAATGACGTGGCAGAACTGATCAGCAGACAGGGCAACAAGGTGGAGTTCAAGGTTTCCGTTCCCGCCTCTGAGGTAAACCGGGCGTACGACCAGGTGTGGTCCGGGCTGGCGCGCGACGTGCGCGTCCCCGGTTTCCGCCCCGGCAAGGCCCCCCGCAAGGTCATCGAGGGCCGCGTGGGCAAGGGTTATGTGGAACAGGAAGTGCGCGAACGCCTGCTTCAAGCCAACTACAGCAAGGCCGCTCAGGAGCTGAAGCTGAGCCTGGTGGACGCCAACATCGACCCCCAGGAAGTGGTCAGCGGTCAGGCTTTCGAGTTCACGGTCAAGGGTGAAACCTACCCCAAAGTGAAGCTGGCCGACTGGAGCAACCTGAGCCTGAGCGCCGAGTCTCCCGAAATCACCGACGACGTGATGGAGCGCACCCTGGGCGATCTCCAGGAGCGCAACGCCACTTTCGAGGAAGCGGACCGGACCATTGAGGCCAGCGATCAGGTGACCGTGGAGGAACAGGGCGAGGACGGCGGCACCTACCCCATCTACCTGGACGTGGCCGAGGAGCACGTGCGTGAAGCGCTGCTGGGCAAGAGCAAGGGCGACACCGTGGAAATCACGGTTCCCGCGCACCAGCACGGCGATCACGAGCACCCCGAGCACCGCGTCACGGTGGTCATCCAGGACGTCAAGGTCAAGAAGACCCAGGCGCTGGACGACGACTTTGCCAAGAGCCTGAACTTCGACAGCCTGGAGCGCCTGCGCACCGACCTCAAGTCCGAGCTGGAGCGCCGCGCCACGCAGGAGGGCGACAACGCCCGCCGCGAGGAATTCGTGGGCCATCTGACCGACCATATGGACGCCGAGATTCCTGCCGCACTCCTGGACCGCCGCCGCGACGCCATGCTGGAGGAGATCAAGGATGACCTGGGCCGCCAGGGCGTCAAATGGAGTGAGTACGAGAGCTTCATGCAGGAGCAGGGCAAGTTGGACGAGTTCATGGCCGACCTGTCCAAGAACGCCGAGAGCCGCGTTAAGCGTGACCTGGCGCTGGAGCAACTGGCCGAGGACCTGAAGGTGACGGTCAGCGACGCCGAATTCAACCAGACCATGAACGCCCTGGCCCAGTCCAACAACATGACTGCCCAGGATCTGAGCAAGCAGTTGGGGCCGGACGGCATCAACACCTACTACACCAGCCTGATGCGCGAGAAGGGCCTCCAGCAGGCGATGGCGCAACTGAGCAAGCCTGAGCAAGCAGAGCAGGAAGGGCAGCAGAAAGAGAAAGCCCCGGCGCAAGCAGCTCCTGAAGCAACGCAGGAGGCCCAGGTCGAGGAAGCACAACCGGAAGCCGAGCAGCCCCAGACCGAGCAGGGCGAGGGCGAGAACAAGACCGAGTAGTTGACAAGTCGAAGAGGGGGGGTGCGTCCTGCGGGGCGCGCCTCTTTTTTGCTCTTGGGCCACAAATACAACCCGTCTCCAAACCCTGAACTCAATTCATTGAACGTCCGTTCAAAGAATGCTACCGTGACGGACATGAGCGCCCCTTCCAATCGCCCCAGTATCGGCATCACCGCCCTGGGCAGCTACGCGCCCGAGCGGATCGTGACCAACGCGGATTTCGAGGCGTACATGGACACCAACGCCGAGTGGATCGAGTCTCGCACTGGCATCCGCGAGCGGCGGTTCGCGGCCCCCGACGAGTACACCTCCGACGTGGGCGTGGGCGCGGTGCGCGACATGCTCTCGCGTGACCCGGACGCCCTGAAGGACGTGGACGCCGTGATCTGCGCCACGGTCAGCCCGGACGCGCTGATGCCCTCGACTGCCGCGCTGATCGCCATGCAGGTGGGCCTGGCGGGGGCGGCGGCTTTTGACCTGTCCACCGCCTGTAGCGGCTTCGTGTACGCCCTGAGCGTGGCCTCTGGCCTGATCCAGTCCGGCGTGGCGCGGCGCGTGCTGGTGGTGGGGGCCGAGGCGCTGAGCAAGATCGTGGACCAGCAGGACCGGGGCACGGCCATCCTGTTCGGCGACGGTGCGGGCGCAGCGGTGGTGGGGCCGGTCCCCGACGGCCTGGGTTTTCAGGAGTTCATCATGGGCGCGGACGGCGCGGGCGGGTCCAGCCTGTACCTGCGTAGCGCGGCTCCACAATTGCCCGGCGGCTTTCAGATGGGCAAATACGTGGGGATGAATGGGCGCGAGGTCTTTAAATTCGCCGTGCGCGTGCTGGGCGACAGCGGTCAGAAGGTGCTGCAAAAGAGCGGCCTGACCAGCGCAGACGTAGACTGGGTGATTCCGCACCAGGCCAATGTGCGGATCATCGAGGCCGCTGTGGAACGCTTCGGCATTCCCATGAGCAAGACGGTGGTGAATCTGGACCGCTACGGTAATACCTCCAGCGCCACGGTGCCGCTCGCGCTGCGCGAAGCCGTGGACGATGGGCGCGTGCAGGACGGCCAGCAACTGCTGCTGATCGCCTTTGGCGGCGGCCTGAGCTGGGTGGCCGGAACGATGAGGTGGTGGAGCGGTGCGCCCAGCCTGAAGGCAAGGCTTGCTCCCGCGCTGGCGGAGGTGGGCGCTTGAGCGGCCCCAATAGCACGAACAGGATTGCCGCCCTCTTTCCCGGCCAGGGTTCGCACGCGGTGGGTATGGGGGCCGATCTGGCCGCCGCGTTTCCGGTTGCAGAGGCTGTGTATGCCGAGGCCGAGACAACGCTGCCGGGCCTGCGCGCCCTCATTGAAACCGGCCCGATTGAGGACCTGACCCTGACCGCCAACCAGCAGCCCGCGCTGGTGGCCGCCAGTCTTGCCGCTTACCGGGCCTGGCAGGAAAAAACGGGCCAGACGCCGGAGGTGGCTGCTGGGCATTCGCTGGGCGAGTACAGCGCCCTGGTGGCGGCTGGAGTCCTGACCCTCACGGACGCCCTGCGTCTGACCCGCACGCGCGGCACGCTGATGCAGCGGGCGGTGGCCCCCGGCGACGGGGCCATGAGCGCCATCATGGGCGATCCGGCGGTGGTGGCCGAGGTCTGCGGCGGCATCGACGGCGTGCAGCCCGCCAACTTCAACGCCCCCACCCAGACCGTCATCAGCGGCGCGGCGGGAGCGGTGGCAGAAGCCAGCACGCAGCTCAGGGCGCGCGGGTTGAAAGCCATTCCCCTGAAAGTCAGCGCCCCGTTCCACTGCGCGCTGATGGCCCCCGCCGCCACTGGCCTCTCGCCCGATCTGAAGGCGGCAGCTTACGGCCCCTTCGCCTTTCCGGTGGTGGCGAACGTGACGGCGGAACTCACTGACGACCCCAAACGGGTGCCAGAGCTGCTGGAACGCCAGATCACGGGCGCGGTGCGCTGGGTGGAGACCATCCAGACCCTGGCAGGCAAGGGTGTGGATACCTTTATCGAATTTGGCCCCGGCGAGGTGCTGAGCGGACTGGTGGGCCGCATCGTGCCGGGCGCGAAGACCGTGAATGTGGGCACGGCGGCGGATGTGGAGGCGTTGGGAGCATGAGCGCTGGGCCTGATCCGGTATCTTGGGCCGATTTGCGGAACGCTTTTGTCCGGGCAGCCGACGAGATCGGCGAATATTTTGCTGGCCTGGCCTCGACGACATTCACAGACGGCGACACGGAGCACTGGTCACCCGCGCATCACCTCGATCATCTGATCCGCTCGAATCTGCCGGTTGCGGGTGGGCTGGGCGTGGCGCGCGGGCGGCTCCAGCCCCTGCCGCCGGAGCATCAAACCAGAACTTACCGCCAGATTCGGGCCGACTACCGCGCTGTCCTCGCTGGCGGAGCCAGGGCGTCCGGGCGCTGGCTCCCGCAGCCGCAGGGCAGTCAGACGGAACTGGTAGAGCGGTTCAGGGCTTCTCTGAGCGCGGTCAATGATGCCCTCGGAGGATGGCCAGACGCCGGGCTGAATGCCTGGGCCATGCCCCATCCGGCGCTGGGGGTGCTGTCGGTGCGCGAGATGCTGCTGTTCACGCTGATGCACAACCGGCACCATGCGGACGGCGTGCAGGCGCGGTTGGGCAAGGTTGCGCCGGGAACGGTCAGCATGGACAATGCCTCATTATGAAAAGACTCGCTCTGGCGTTTCTCGTCGCTGCGGCGGCCACATCCTGCAACAGACAGCAGGGGTTCACGCCCACGCCGATCCCCTTCGCGGATCATCCCAGCATTCTGCGGGGAAGCTGGAGTGGGACGACTGCCGCTGATCAGCGGTTGCGCCTGGAATTGACCGCCGCCTATGACAGCTCTAGCACCTACCGGGTAACGGGAACGGGCAGTCTGGAGGGCGAAACACTGAGCGTGACCGGAAGTGTGATGGGCGGCTCGCTGCATACGTATCTGCGCCCGCAGCTCACGCCCATTCCAGAAGCGGCGAAATTGACATTGAAGCGGACAGGCAAGGCAGATCTGGAGTTGACCTGTTCCGCCATCGGCGGCGACGCCCCTCCTGCCCCGTGGTTGTGGCGCTGTGTGCTGCCGGAAAACCCAAACCCGTTCAATCTCGTCAAGGAAACGTCATGACCGAACCAAGCCCCAACAAAGTGGCCCTCGTCACCGGCAGCAGCCGGGGCCTGGGCCGCGCGATGGCCCTGAAACTGGCGCAGGGCGGCTTCGATATTGCCGTCCACTACGGGCGCAACGCCGCCGAGGCCGAGAAGGTGGCCGGGGAAGCCCGTGCATCCGGCGTCCGCGCCGAGGTGTTCGGGGCAGACCTGACCACGCCTGCCAATGCCGGAAAACTCGTCGAGGACGTGATCGCGGACATGGGCCGTCTGGACGTGCTGGTCAACAACGCCGGAATCACCCGCGACGGCCTCGCCATCCGCATGAAGGACGAGGACTGGGACGCCGTGATCCAGACCAACCTGTCCAGCGCCTTTGCCGCGTGCCGGTCGGCCATCAAGCACATGATGCGTGCCCGCAGTGGGCGGATCATCAACATCGCCAGCGTGGTGGGCCTGACCGGCAATCCGGGGCAGGCCAATTACGTGGCCAGCAAGGCCGGACTGATCGGCCTGACCAAGGCGCTGGCCAAGGAATACGGCGGGCGCGGCATCACGGTCAACGCCGTGGCCCCCGGCTTCATCGAGTCCGACATGACTGCCACGCTGGCGGAGGATGTGCAGCAGGGTTACCTAGCGGACATTCCCCTGGCCCGCTTCGGCCAGCCGGAAGAGGTCGCCGCGCTGGTGGCGTTCCTGGCCTCAGCCGGGGCCGGGTACATCACCGGGCAGACCATTGGCGTGGACGGCGGACTCAACCCGCACTGAGCGGGCCGGCGGGCCTGAGCGCGGCTCTCTGCACAGCTCTCTGGACAGCTCTCTGGACAGCTCTCCGCGCGGCCCTCCCGAACTGCCCGTTTGCACCCCGTTCAAGAACGCAGCCCAGGACACCCTGCGCGTGTAGACTGGCCCAGATTTCAAGTACGGCACTTCAAGGAGAGGAGGAACAAACTATGGCGACTTTTGATGACGTGAAAGATGTGATTGTGGACAAGCTGGGTGTGGACGCGGACAAGGTGAATCCGGAAGCGCGCTTCGTGGAGGATCTGGGCGCGGACAGCCTGGAAACCGTGGAGCTGATCATGGGCCTGGAAGACAAGTTCGGCGTGACCATCAGCGATGAGGATGCCGAGAACATCCGCACCGTGCAGGCCGCCGTCGATTACATCGAGAGCAAGCAGTAAACCGCGGCTGCCTCCGGCCCTGATGGCCGGGCAGGACCAGCAGGACAACGGACGGGGCGCGGGTAACACCGTGGCCCCGTCCTTTCTGACAAGGGAGGGAAAGTATGGGCGTTTCAGGACTGAGGCGGGTGGTCATTACGGGGCTGGGGCCGGTGACGCCCATCGGCATGGGGGCGGCAGCCTACGCCGAGGCGCAGCGCGCGGGCAGGAGCGGCGTGGGGCCGATCACGCATTTCGACGCCTCCGATACCGCCAGCAAGATCGCGGGCGAGGTGGGGGGCAGCCTGGACGAATTCATCGATCCGCGCGAGGCCCGCAAACTGGACCGCTACGTGCAACTGGCGCTGGCGGCCTCGGAGCTGGCCGCCCGTGACAGCGGTCTGAGCGCCGAGGAGTTGCGCGGCGAGCGCGTCGGCACGGTGGTGGGCAGCGGCATCGGCGGGGTCAAGACCTTCGAGGATCAGGCCGGGGTGCTGCACGAACGCGGGCCAGGGCGCATCAGCCCGATGTTCATTCCCATGATGATCGCCAACATGGCCACCGGACACGTCGCCATGAAATTCGGCGCGACGGGGCCGAGCAGCACGGTGGTCACCGCCTGCGCCACCGGCACCGGGTCTATCGGCGACGCCGCGCGTTACATCCAGCTCGACCTGGCCGACGTGATGATCGCGGGCGGCACCGAGGCCGCCGTCACCCGCATCGCCATCGGCGGGTTCTCGAACATGAAGGCCCTGTCCACCCGCAACGACTCGCCGGAAACGGCCAGCCGCCCCTTTTCGGCCACCCGCGACGGCTTCGTGCTGGGCGAGGGTGCGGGCATTGTAATCTTGGAGGAGTACGAGAAGGCCAAAAAGCGGGGAGCCACCATCTACGCCGAGATCGTCGGCTACGGCACCAGCGCCGACGCGCACCACATCACCATGCCCGCCCCGGAGGGACGCGGCGCGCAGGTGGCGATGCGGATGGCCCTGAACACGGCGGGGGTCAACCCCGAGCAGGTGGGCTACGTCAATGCGCACGGCACCAGCACGCACTTCAATGACCTGTACGAGACGCAGGGCATCAAGCATGTGTTCGGCGATCACGCGGGGAAACTGGCGGTCAGCTCCACCAAGTCCATGACCGGGCACCTGCTGGGCGCGGCGGGGGCCATTGAGGCCATTGCCGTGGCGCAGGCGCTGAGAGACGGCATCCTGCCTCCCACCATCAACCTGACGGACCCGGACCCCGCACTGGACCTGGACTACATCCCCGAGGGCGCACGCGAGAAGCAGGTGGAGTACGTGCTGAGCAACTCGTTCGCCTTTGGCGGGCAGAACGCGGCGTTGCTGTTCAAGCGGGTGTGAGGGACAGGTCTAACCGTTCGATTGTCTAAAAATCTGAAGGCGAAGGGCAGTTTTGAGGTTGACAGGCCGGGTAGACCCCACCAGCACTGCGCGCCACCTCTTCTCAGAAGGGAGGCAAGAGGGCGCAGAATCTCAGGCCAGTCGCGCATCCCAGCTCTCTTTGAGGGGAGCTGGCGGCGAAGCCGACCGAGAGCTTCGCCTGCCAGGCCACCCCCCATCCCTCCACGAATCATCAACCTCAATACCGGGTCACTCACGTCAATCGGTGCTTTAATGCCCTGATAGCCGCCTGATGGACCCGGTGCATCTTGCTGTTCGGAAGCGCCGACCACTGTTTCTATCCCCAGACCACAAAAGGAGTTGCCCCTGTGTCCCGCGCCAAATCGTCCGCCGTCCTGACCGAACCCGCTCCCGCCCAGGCCAAGCGCCGCCGCAAGAAGCCGGAGCCGGAGGGCCTAGGCGAGACGCGCACGCACAGCACGGTGGCGAACACCGAGAGCCGCTACCTGAACCGCGAACTGTCCTGGCTGGCCTTCAACGAGCGGGTGCTGGCCGAGGCGCGCGACGTTCGCAATCCGCCGCTGGAACGGCTGAAATACGCGGCCATCTGCGGCAGCAACCTGGACGAGTTCTTCATGGTGCGCGTGGCGGGCATCCACCGCCAGATCGCGGCGGGGGTCAGCACGCCGGGTCTGGACGGGTTGTCGCCGCGTGAGACGCTGGCGCTGGTCCGCGAACGCACCCAAGCCATGTTGCGCGAGATCGAGAAGACGACGCGCAAGATTCTGAAGCTGTTGATGGAAGAGGGCGTCAAACTGTGCCGCGTCGCCGATCTGGGCAAACGCGCCCGCGCCAGCCTGCGCGAACATTACCTGGCAGAAATTCAACCGGTGCTGACGCCGCTGGTGGTGGACCCCAGCCACCCCTTCCCGTACCTGAGCAACCTTAGCCTGAATCTGGCGGTGCTGTTGCGGGGCAGTTCCAGTGATGACACCGACTTTGCGCGGGTCAAGGTGCCGGTGGGCGTGCTGCCGCGCGTGGTGGTGATCGGTGACGCCCTGCTGATGCTCGAAGACGTGATCGCCGCACACATCGCCGAGCTGTTCAAGGGCCGCGAGGTGCTGGCCGCCCACGTCTTCCGTGTGACCCGCAACACCGATTACGAGTTCGAGGAAGAGGAGGCCGAGGATCTGCTGGCCACCATCGAGGACGGCCTGCGCCGTCGCCGCTTTGGCGCTGCCGTGCGGCTGGAAGTGGTGCGCGAGACGCCGATTAAACTCGTGACCTTCTTGCAGGAGCGTCTGAGACTGGCCGCCGAGGACATCTTTTTGCTGGAAGGGCCGCTGGGCACTGCTGACCTGATGGGCCTGCCGCTGGAGCGCGCGGACCTGGCTTTCGCGGCCTACGCGCCCGCCGTACCGGATCTGGACGGCGACGAGGAAAACGGCATCTTCGACACGCTGCGCGGGGGCGACGAGTTGCTGCATCACCCCTACGACGGCTTTGCCAACATCCTGAATTTCATCGAGGAGGCCAGCCGCGATCCGCAGGTGCTGGCGATCAAGCAGACGCTGTACCGCACCGGGGATGACCCGCGTCTGCTGGCCGCGCTGCGGACCGCCGCCGAGAACGGCAAGCAGGTGGTGGCTTTAATCGAACTCAAGGCACGCTTCGATGAGCAGCGCAATATCAGTTGGGCGCGCAAACTGGAGCGGGCCGGGGCGCATGTGGTGTACGGCATGGCGGGCCTCAAGACCCACGCCAAGGTAACGCTGGTGGTCCGCCGGGAAGAGAGTGGCCTGCGCCGCTACGTACACATCGGCACCGGCAATTACAACCCCAAAACGGCCCGCCTGTACACCGATCTGAGCCTGCTGACCGCCGATCCCGAAATCGGCATGGACGTGGCCGAACTGTTCAACCACCTGACCGGCTACGCCGAGGCCGAGTACACCCACCTGCTGGTGGCCCCCGACACCGCCCGCACCGGCCTGGAAGCCCTGCTGGAGCGCGAGGCCGACCATGCCCGGGCGGGCCACGACGCCTGGGCGCGCATCAAGGTCAACTCTTTGACCGATCCGGCCATGATCGAGGCGCTGTACGGGGCTGCCAGCGCCGGGGTCCGCATCGAACTGGTCATCCGGGGCGTGTGCTGCCTGCGCCCCGGCATCCCCGGCCTGTCTGAAAGTGTGCGCGTCCGCAGCCTGCTGGGGCGGTATCTGGAACACGCGCGGGTCTACGCCTTTGGCAACGCGGGTCACCCGGAGGTGTACTTCGGCAGCGCTGACTGGATGAGCCGCAACCTGGACCGCCGCGTGGAGGTCATTGCCCCGGTGCTGGATGACGCCCACCGCGCTCAATTTCTGGACATCCTGAACACCGAATGGACCGATCAGCGCGGGTCCTGGGAACTGTGTCTGGACGGCGAATACGAGAAATTACCGGGCGACAGCAGCGCGCAGGAAATGTTTGCGGCGGCGCGGCATCTGGTGTAGGGACGGGCATCCACCCGTTCGGGCGGGCGGCGCACGATTTAGCCTCTTTCAAAAGTGGTCCCGAGTGATGACCCTACGGTGAATGAAAATCTGTTCTGTCCCAGGGGCAACGATTTCCGCGTGCCCGCGTTTTTGCCTTCCCATTCCCATCCCAGGAGACCCACATGCGCTCACTGCTGTTGCCCGCCGCCCTGCTGTCCCTCACTTTGATGGCCTGTGGGCAGACCACGCCCAATGCCAGTGTTTCCACCGGAATCGACGCCTACGCCCAGCGCCCGGAATTGCAAAACGCGGGCAGCCAGGCGATTCTGGAAAAGTACGGCAACCTTCCGGGGTTGCTGGAAGCCTTGCAGGAGGCGTACGGCGAGCGGCCCGCAGACCTGAGCCTGCCCGCCACGCCGACCATTACCGGTCTGGACCTCGCCAGTGACCGACTGGCCTACATCAAGCGCACCGGCTGGGGCAGCGTGAACAATTACACCAGCCAGTACGCGGCCTACGCCTTCACGGGCTACCCCTATCCCGGTCTGGACTGGGGCCGCGACGGATGCAGCGCCCCCGACGGCTTGGGCCTGGGCTACCGCGAGGACTTTAGACCCGCCTGCAATGTCCACGATTTCGGCTACCGCAACCTGAAGGTGTATCAGCGCACCGACGCCAACCGCCAGACCACCGACGAGGCGTTCTACACCAACATGAAGGCCATCTGCGCCGCCAAGAGCTGGTACAAGCGCCCGGCGTGTTACAGCGCCGCCTTTGCCTATTACGAGGCCGTCCGGTTGAGGGGCGGGGGCAGCTTTTAACGGTTGAACTCAGGAAGGACGCCGCCCGCGAATCTGCATTCGGGCAGCGTCTTCAATTCAGGCCAGCATCCGGCTCAACCGTTCTGTCGCACGAACGGCCACGCCACATCCCCTGCCGGATCGCTGTCTTTCAGCGTGTCCCAGTCGTGCGGGTAGACCTCGCGGGGGCTGAAAGAACTCCTGTCGCCGTGCACTAAGGCGTAGGCACAGGCCGCGTCGTAGGCTTCCAGGATGCCTGGGAACTCGAACTGCGCTCTGGTCAGGGTGACGAAGGCTTCGTGGTGGGCACTTTCCTCGCGCAGCACATAATCCCTGCCCGGCTTGAGGTTCCCGCTGTACGGCACGCAGACCTCCACCGGACCGTCGCTGTCCTCGTTGACCTGGCCGTGGTAGACGACAAAGGGAGCGCCCGCGAGGCTTGCGCCCTGCTCCTGAATACGGCGGTGGAGGTCGTTCATTCCCTTGCAGATGAAACCGGGCAACTCTGCCACCCGCAGGCGGCGGGAGACGGTGGCCACCTGCTGGGCGGGAACGGAACGCTGCTGGACGTTGAAGTGCTGGGTCATGCTGGGTTCTCCTTTGAGGGTACGCAGGACATAGCGGGCCAGTTCGCGCCGCTGGACGTGCTGGGTCTCGGCCCGCGTCCAGTAGCCCCGGATCAGGTCCGGCTGCTGTTCTGCCGGGGCGTCCAGCACGGCGCGGATGTCGCTGAGAGACAGGCCGAGCTGGCGCAGCAACCCGATCAATCGGGCCTGGGGCAACTGCCGCGCCGAGTAGTAGCGGTAGCCGTTATCCGGGTCCACCCGTTCGGGCGGCAGCAGGCCCAGTTCGTCGTACAGGCGCAGGGCTTTCAGGCTCAGGCGGCTGGCCCCGGCAAAGGTGCTGCTGGTCATGTCTGGTGCTGTGGTCATGGAGCTGGTGTCTTCATGGAGCGCACCTCCGGAGGTGCCTGTAGCTTGAGGGCTGCCCCAGGAGCCGAGTCAAGAGTGGAGCCAAGCGGGTAGGCTTGAGCGTATGACGCCGCTGCTCTTAGGCCACCGGGGAACGCCACGACTGCACACCGGGAACACCATGCGGGGCTTTCAGGCCGCGCTGGACGCTGGATTAGATGGCGTGGAACTGGATGTGCGGCGGCTGGGGGACGGCACGCTGGTCATCCACCACGACGAACAGTTGCAAGATGGCCGCGCCCTGCCAGAAATGGTAGCCGCTGATTTGCCCGATTACGTGCCGACGCTGGAACAGGTGCTCGGCTGGGCGGCGCGAACGGGCGCGTACCTGAACGTGGAAATCAAATACGAGCGGGCGTGGCCCGATGACCGCGTCTCCCGCACGCTGGACGCCATCCGGGCGCATGGGCTGGCTGGGCAGGTGATCGTCAGCAGTTTCAATCCTCTGATTCTGGCCGCCGCCCGCAGGCACGCGCCGGAGATCGAGCGGGGCTTGCTGTACCACCGCAGCTACACGTTTGGCCCACTGGACCTCGTGCCGCCCGTGCTGCGCTGGCTCAGGGCCGACGCCTCGCACCCGCACCACACGCTGATCGACGGGGCGCTGATGGCACAGGCGCGGGCCGGGGGCTGGCGGGTCAACACATGGACCGTGAACAACCCCGCCGAGGTGATCCGCCTAGAAGCTCTGGGCGTGTCTGCCCTGATCGGCGATCTGCCGGATACTCTGCTCGCCTCGCGCTGAGACGGCGTTTGCACCTTCTGACCGTGGACTCAGCTTGACAAGGCTATGACGGGGAGCGCCTAATTTAAGTCCATGAAAAAAATAATGTTGACGCTGGCCCTGATGGGCACGGCCACTGCACAGACCACCGTGGAATTCTGGCACTCCTTTGGGGACGCCAAGCGCACCGGCTGGATTCAGGAGCGCGCCGACGAATTCAACAAGGCCAACCCCGGCACCAAGGTGGTGCCCACCTACAAGGGCAGCTACAACGACAGCCTCCAGGCCACCATTCTGGCCGCGCGTCAGGGCAAGCCGCCCGCGCTGGTACAGATCTTCGAGGTCGGCAGCCAGCTCGCCCTCGACAGCGGCGTGTTCCAGCCCGTCAGCAGCGTCAAGAACGTGGATTTCAGCGATTACATCAAGCCCGTCATCAACTACTACACCATTGGCGGCAAGGTGAACAGCCTGCCCTTCAACTCCAGTAGCCCGGTGCTGTACTACAACAAGGATCTGATGAAGAAGGCGGGGCTGAATGCCAATCAGCCGCCCACCACCTTCGGCGGCATGCTGGATGCCTGCAAAAAGATCGAGGCTGCCAAGCTGGGCGTGACCTGCTTTGGCATGAGCCTGAACGGCTGGTTTATCGAGCAATGGATGGCGCAGCAGGGCGCACCGCTGTTGAACAACAACAATGGGCGCACCGCCCGCGCCACCGCCACCAACCTGGACAGCGCCGCTGCCAGGAACATCTTCACGTTCTTCAAGACCCTCCAGGACAACAAATACTACACCTATACCGGCAAGCTGGAGGACTGGGACGGCAGTGATGCCATCTTCAACAACCAGAAGGTGGTGTTTCATATCACCTCCACCGCCGACATCGGCAACAACGGCGAGGCCGCCAAGAAAGCTGGATTCCAGATGGGCATCGGCGTGCTGCCCATTCCATCGGGAACCAAGCGCAACGGCGTGGTGATCGGCGGGGCCAGCCTGTGGATTCCCAAGGCCGCCCCCAAGGCGCAGGCCGAGGGCGCGCTGGACTTCGCCCTGTTCATGACCAACACCGCGAATATGGCGTCCTGGCACAAGCTGACCGGCTATTACCCGGTGCGCCAGAGCAGCATCGATCTGCTGCGCAAGCAGGGCTGGTTTACCCAGACGCCGCTGCAACTGGTGGCCTTTAACCAGCTCACCCGGACCGTGCCCAGCCCCGCCACTGCGGGTGGCCTGAACGGCGCGGCCATCCAGACCCGCAAGATCATCGAGGAAGGCGTGCAAAAGGTCCTGAGCGGCCAGAGCGTGGACGCCGCACTCAAGGAAGCCAAGGCCCGCGCAGACGCCGCGCTGAGCGAGTACAACGCCAACTTCAAGTAAGCTTCCCGGTTTTCAGCCGCCCCGCCCGCTTGGGTCTGGGCGGCTTTTTGGGGCCGTGCGAGGGGCAGGTGACCCAACCCTGACATGGCCTGCCCTAAAACAGACTAAATTAAACCCCTCAATCCCCGACACCGTTTTGACTGTGTTCCCGCACGAACCCAAGGAGGTTCCGCCCTTGCTCAAGCCCGCACAAACCACCGCCAACACCGAGGCCAACGCGGTCTTCCGGGGCGCAGCCATGCCCTGGTTTTTTCTGCTGCCCAGCCTGCTGATCCTGGCCGTCTTCATCTACCTGCCCGCGCTGCAAACGCTGCGGCTGGCGGCGTACAAGGCCAACCTGATCCTGGGCACTGAGCGTTTCGTGGGCCTCCAGAACGTGACCGAACTGCTGCTGAGTCCGGCGTACCGGCAGGTCGCCCTGCAAACGCTGATCTTCATGGTGCTGACCGTGACTCTGGGCCTGCTGTTCTCGCTGGGGCTGGCGTGGCTGGCCAGCCGCCCCGTTCGCGGCTCCAAGTATTACCGCCTGCTGCTGATCTACCCGTATGCCCTGAGTCCGGCCATCGCCGGGACGCTGTGGCTGTTCATGTTCAACCCGGAAATTGGGGTGGTCAATCAATTGCTGGGCAGCCTGTTCAGCGTCAAGCCGCGCTGGCTGGATGACCCCATTCTGGCCTTTGGGCTGGTGGTGGTGGCAGCCATCTGGAAAGGGCTGGCGTACAACATCGTGTTTTACCTGGCCAGCATTCAGAACCTGCCCGGCGACGTGATGCAGGCCGCCGAGATTGACGGGGCGACGCCCGCACAGGTGTTCTGGCGGGTGGCCTTTCCGCTGCTGACGCCGATCACGTTTTTTCTGGTGTTTACCAATATCATCTCGGCGCTGTTCGATTCCTTTGCGCTGACCGACATCCTGACGCGCGGCGGGCCGTACTTCCACAACGCGGGCATCACGACGTTTCTGGTCTATCAGCTCTACCAGGACGGCTTCGTGAATTTCAAGAGCGGGGTGGCCGCCGCGCAGGCCGCGCTGATGCTGGTGCTGGTGGCATTTATTACATTCATGCAGTTCAAGGTGGGCGAAAAGCGGGTGCACTATGGCGGGTGATCGGGCCAGTGGTCAGCGGTTAGTGGTGGGTGGCATCCGGTTTGGGGGTGGGCAACGTGGCAGTTAAAACGGACACTCTTACACCGCAGGCGGGCAAAAGCGGCGGGCGCGGGCCGGGCCGCCGGGGAGCGGTATGGCCTACCCACGTCGCCTTGATTCTGGCGGTCATCATCATCAGCACGCCGCTGATCTTCGCGCTGATCAAGGCCACGCAGGCGTCCAGTCAGGTAATCAGCCCCAACATGCTGCCGGGCAGCTCGTTTTTCGACAACCTGAGCAGCATCTGGGTGGAGGCTAAGCTGGGGCGCTACATGCTCAACAGCACGATTGTGGCGATCTGCGTGACCACCGGCAAGACGATTCTGGCTTTAATGGCCGCGCTGGCCTTCGTGTACTTCCGCTTTCCGCTCAAGAGCGTGGCCTTTACGCTGGTGCTGCTCTCGCTGATGCTGCCCACCGAGGTGCTGATCATCGCGCTCTTTGATCTGGTCAGCCAGGACCTGAAGTGGGCCAACACCTTTGCCGCCATCATCGTGCCGTTCCTGGCGAGCGCCACGGGCACTTTCCTGTTCCGCCAGCATTTCCTGAACATTCCCACCAGCCTGGCCGACGCCGCGCGCATCGACGGCTGCGGGCCGCTGCGCTACCTGACCCGCATCCTGATTCCGATGAGCTGGAACACCATCGGCGCGCTGGCCGTGATCCAGTTCGTGTACGCCTGGGACCAGTACATCTGGCCGCTGGTGATCGTGCAGCAGGACGACAAGCAGGTGGTACAGGTGGGCCTGCGCAAATTGATCGAGGTGGGCGGCCAGACCGACTGGGGCGCGGTGATGGCGGGCGCGATCATCACCATGCTGCCGCCGCTGATCGTCTTCACGCTGCTTCAGGAGCAGTTCAGCCGGGGTTTTGCGCTGAGCGAGGACAAGTAGCGGCGACAAAAGAAGAGGGGGAGGCTTACATCCCAGCCTCCCCTCTTCTTTTGTCACTCAGCTCACCCCGTACAGCTCCCCGTACTTCTCCCGCAGGTACTTCAAATAGGGTTCGACGGTCATCGCCTGCCCGGTGGCCCGCTCCACCAGTTCGGCGGGTTTGTACAGCTTGCCCGGCGCGTAGACGTTCTCGCGCAGCCAGCCGTGCAGGCGGCTGAAATCGGCGCGGGCGATGTCGCCTTCAAGGCCCGGATTGGCTTGCTCTGCGGCAGCGTAGAACTGCGCGCTCAGGACGTTGCCCAGCGTGTAGCCCTGAAACGCCCCGCCGATGCTGCCGAAGTACCAGTGCACGTCCTGCAACGCCCCGTCTACATCACTGGGGGCGCGCAGGCCCAGGTTCTGCTCGTAGGCAGCGTGCCAGGCGTCGTTCAGGTCGCGCACGGCCAGGCTGCCGCCCAGAAGCTGGCGCTCCAGCCCGTAGCGGGTGATGACATGCAGGTTGTAGGTCAGCTCGTCGGCATCGGTGCGGATCAGGCTGCGGGCCACGGTGTTGACGGCGCGGTGCATCTCGTCCTCGGACACGCCCGCGAGCTGCTCGGGAAAGGCGTCGCGGAATTTGCCGAAGTAGGCGGCCCAGAAGGCGCGGCTCCTCCCCACCTGGTTTTCCCACAGCCGCGACTGACTCTCATGCACCCCGGCGCTGACGCCGCCGCCGATGGGCGTGTCCAGATACTCCTCGTCCACGCCCTGCTCGTACAGCGCGTGTCCGGCCTCGTGCAGCGTGGAGTACAGCGCCTCGCCAGGGTCATTTTCCCTGACGCGGGTGGTGATCCGCACGTCTGCGCGGCCCAGCCGGGTCATGAAGGGGTGGTGCGTCAGGTCCTGGCGGCCCCGCGTAAAGTCGTAGCCGTAATCGCGGATGACCGACTCGCCGAATCTGAGCTGCGCAGCGCTGTCGAAGTGGCGGCCCATAAAATCGGTGCGGGGTATATCGGCCCCGATCACGGCGTCGGCCAGCGGCACCAGCGCCTCGCGCAGTTTGCTGAATACGTCGCCCACCTCCGCCGCCGTCATGCCCTCGTCGGACTGGTCAATGAAGTAGTCCATCGGATCACTGAATACGGGGAAGTAGCTTGCGGCCTGAAGGCTGAAATCCCGCGACTTTTCCAGATACGGCACCATGCGCGCGAAGTCGTTGTCGGGCCGGGCCGTGGTCCAGGCGCTGTAGCTGTCGCCGCCGTGCCGGGTCCAGGCGGCCACAAAGTCGGCGGGAAAGCGGGTGGCTTCCTCGAAATTCTTGCGGGCCACGGCCACCATGCGCGTCTGTGCGGGCGAGAGGTCCGCCCTGCCCTGCGCCGCGTCCAGCAGCCGCCCGTATTCGGCGTCGGTGGCGCGGGCGTGGGCCATGCGTGACAGCAGCGACTGCTGCCGCGAACGCCCCGCCGCCGCCCCGGCGGGCAGGTACGTACTCTGGTCCCAGCCCAGCAGTGAGCCGATGCCGCCCAAATCACTCAGGTCCTGCCAGCGGGTTTTCAGGTCTTCCCACTGGGCGTCTGTTTTGGAAGTCATGGCGAGAGGGTATCGCAGGCAGACAGGGCGTGGCCTCAAAAAACCCGTCAGGCTAGCCGATTGGCTTATCGCCCTTTCTTCATGTTCTGCCTTTGTTCTGTGTGGAACACTTGATCCCATGTCCCAACGTATCTCTCTGGAAGCTCTGGCGGCCCTGCCCACGGTGGCGGCGCTGAACGTTTCTCGCGGCGGCGATCAGGTGGCCTTTTACGCCGACTGGACCGGACGGTTCGAGCTGTACACGCTGAATCTGGAGACCCGCCAGCGCCGTCAGCTCACGGATGGGCAGGCTCCCAAGGCCATCCGCGCGGGCTTCGTCTGGGCGGCCGACGATTCGCGCATCTTCTTCAGCCGGGACCACAACGGCGACGAACGGCAGGCGCTGTTCGATCTGAATCTGGAATCGGGCGAGGCCAAAGCCCTTCAGCACGATCCGCAGAGCATGGATTACGTCGCGGACGCGCACCCGGACGGCCAACGTCTGCTGATCAACAGCACGCGCGGCGGCCAGATGAACGTGCATGTTTATGACCTGTCGAAAGAGGGTGAAGACGCCTGGACAGCGCTCACCGCGTTGCCCAACTCCACCCAGGCCGCCGCCTGGAGTCCCGACGGCACGCGGCTGACGCTGACCACCAACGAGAGTGCGGACCTCCGCAACACCGACGGCTATGTGCTAAACGCCGATGGCTCTGGCCTGCGCCGCGTGCTGCGGGTGCGCGAGGGCAAGTCAGGACAGCGTGGGCGAGTGGCACCCGGACGGCCTGCGCGTGGCCGCCAGCAGCGATGCGGACGGGAATCGGCGAGTGGGCCTGCTGACCGTGGAAACGGGCGAGGTGCAGTGGCTGACCCCCGCCGACGAGCGCATCGAGGAATACTCCGGCAGCTTTTCTCCGGATGGGCGCTGGCTGAGCGTGATCCGCAACGTGGACAGCACCCTGACCCCGGTGCTGTACGACACGGCGACGGGAGAGGCGCGTGGGCTGAAGCTGCCGCCCGGTCTGGCCGTGGGGACCGAGTTCGCGCGCGGGGGGAGCCACCTGCTGTTCAGTTATGTGACCGCCACCACCCGCCCGCAGGTACTGCTGTACAACCTTGAAGACGACACCTCTGAAGTGCTGCTGGACGCCGAGTACGGCGAAGTGGACCCCGCCGACTTCGTGCCGGGCAAGTACATCAACTACCCGACGGCGGACGGGCTGAGTGTTCCCGCCATCCTCTACAAACCGCGTGAGCTGGAGGCAGGCCAGCAGTACCCCGCCCTGATCCACGCGCACGGCGGCCCCACTGCACAGTTCTTCCGGGGTTTCGACGCGCAGGCGCAGTTTCTGGCGGACCGGGGGTATCTGGTGCTGTGTCCCAACGTGCGCGGCAGCACCGGCTACGGCGTACCGTGGCGCGACGCCAACCTGCTGGACTGGGGCGGGCGCGATCTGGCCGACATCGCTGCCGGGGCCGAATACCTGAAGTCCCTGCCGGAAGTGGACGGGGCGCGCCTGGGCATCTTCGGCGGCAGTTACGGCGGTTACCTCAGCTACATGGCGGTGGTCAGGCAGCCGGACCTGTTCAAGGTGGGCGTGCCCATCGTGGGCATCACCGATCTGCCCCAACTGTACGAGGACAACGCCCGCGTGATGCCGCAACTGGGCTACTACTTCCGCACCATTATGGGCGATCCAGTGGAGAACGCCGCGCTGTGGCGGGACCGCAGCGCCATCACGCACGCCGCCGATCTGAAGGCGCACCTGTTGATGATGCACGGCACCAACGATCCGCGCTGCCCGGTCAACCAGGCCAGAGGCTTCCGCGACGCGCTGCTGGCGAACGGGCGCGAGGAAGGGCGCGACTTCGAGTACGTCGAATTCGGCGACGAGGGCCACGGCGCGGGTGACATCGCCGGAAAGACCCGCAGCTACCGCCTGATGGCCGATTACCTGGCGCGGCGGCTGTAGCTGTTTCCCGGCTCCCATTCAGGGGCGCTGGCAGCGAAGCAGACTGAGGGATTCGCCTTCCTTCCAGAAGGCCCTCAGCCTTCCCCAGGACCACTCATAACACCCTTCCGGGAAGCGCCCAAGGCCCGTGCTACGATCAGTGCGTTTTGACCGGAGGATGGAGTGTGAGGCTGTCAGAAGACATCGGAATTGACCTGGGAACGGCGACCTTTTTGATCTATACCAAGAGCCGGGGGCTGGTCTTGCAGGAACCCAGCGTGATCGCCATGACCCGCGACAGCAAGCAGGTGCGCGCGGTGGGCGAGGAAGCGTACCGCATGATCGGGCGCACCCCCGGCGGCATCGTGGCGGTGCGGCCCATCAAGGACGGCGTGATCGCCGACGAGGGCCTGACCGAGAAGATGATCACCATGTTCCTGCAAAAAGTGCAGGGCAACACGGGCCGCCTGCTGGGGTTCGGCGGCTTCAAACCGCAACTGATGGTGGGTGTGCCCAGCAATGTCAGCGACGTGGAGCGCCGGGCGGTGCTGCGGGCGGCGCTGAACGCCAACGCCAAGCGCGCCTTTCTCATCGAGGAACCGCTGGCGGCGGCCATCGGTGCGGGCCTCAAGATCACCGAGCCGCTGGGCAGCATGGTGGTGGACATCGGCGGGGGCAGCAGCGACGTGGCCGTGATCTCGCTGGGCGGCATCGTGGTCAGCGAGTCCATGCGCGTGGCGGGCAACGAATTCGATGAGAGCATCATCCGCTACGTGCGCCGCAAGGAAAACGTGCTGATTGGCGAGCGCACCGCCGAGGAAATCAAGGTCAAGGTGGGGGCCGCCATGCTGGTGGACGACTCCGAGAATCTGGTGGCCGAGGTGCGCGGGCGTGACCTGATCAACGGTCTGCCCCGCACCATCAGCCTGGACAGCCGCGACGTGGTAGAGGCGCTGGCCGAACCCGTGACCCGCATCGTGGAGGGCGTCAAGCGCGTGCTGGAAATCACCCCGCCCGAACTGGTCAGCGATATTATTGACCGGGGCATCGTGATGACCGGCGGCGGCAGCCTGCTGCGCAACTTCGACGAGCTGCTGCGCCAGACCACCGGCATTCCCGTCTCGGTGGCCGAGAACGCCGTGGAAGCCGTGGCCGTCGGCACCGGCATGGCGCTGGACATGCTCTCGGTGCTGGGCGACAGTCTGGTATCCAGCGACTATTACCTGCGGCGCTAAACAAAGCTGTGGAGCGTCCAGATCGAGGCGTCTGACCGTCTGAGGAAGGAGAATTCAGCGCCTTCTTTCCCCCGTTTCCTGCTTTCCTTCCAAGGAGTTCCCCATGCAACCCATCCTGATTCAGGAAGTGATGAACACCCTGCCCCACCGCTTCCCTTTCCTGCTGGTGGACCGCGTGCTGAGTGTGGAAGGCGGTGAGGTCCACGCCATCAAGAACGTGAGCGTCAACGAGCCGTTCTTCACCGGCCATTTTCCCACCGAACCCGTGATGCCCGGCGTGCTGATTATTGAGGCGCTGGCCCAGGCCAGTTTCTTCTGCATGCACGAGGCTCTGGAACCCGGCACCATTGGGTATCTGGCGGGCATTGACGGCGCACGCTTCAAGCGCAAGGTCATTCCTGGCGACACGCTGCACCTGTATGCCAAGTTGGAATTCATGCGCCGGGGCCTGGGCAAGACCACCTGCCGCGCCGAGGTGGACGGCGCACTGGCGGCGGAGGCCACGATCCTGTTCGCGGTGGGCAAGGGGTGATCGGAAGGCAGGGCGCGGCGTGCTGGGCACAGAATAATCTCCTGACTGTGCCGGGCATTCCGCGTACCTCGTCTCACCTTTCAGGCAAACTGTTTTGAGGACGCTATGACCCGCCTCACCCGCGCCATTACCGCCGAGCTGATTCCGCCGCTGCTGGCGGGGACGCTGCTGTTCACGGCGGTCCTCAGCTTCGGGTATTTCTTTGTCTCCAGCCAGTGGCTGAGCGGGGTGCCGGTGGCCCTGATCGGCAAGTGGATCGGGCTGCAAATGCCGGATACGCTGGTCAAGGTCTTTCCGATGGCGACTGTGCTGATGACCGTGGTGGCCTTTGGGCGCATGAGCACCGAGCGCGAGCTGGTGGCGGTGCAGTCCGGGGGCATCAGCCTGGGGCGGGTGGCGCGGCCCGTGGGCGTGGTAGCCGCAGCGGTCACGGCGCTGGCCGTGTGGCTGAGCCTGTGGGTGGCCCCGCGCGCCAACGTGGAAACGCGCGGCCTGTACTGGGACGGCCTGACCGGGGCCGGGCTGTCGCAACTGGTGGGCAAGACGGTGGACCTGGGCGCGGGCCTGACGCTGGCGCTGGCCGGATACGACACGGCCTCCCGCGAGTTGCGGGGCGTGCGGGTGGAGAAGTGGCTGCCAGACGGGGGAAGGCGGGCCACCCTGATCTTCGCCGATGCGGGGACCTTCGAGAACTCTGTCCTCTCGCTGCGCGGGTACAGCGTTTACACCGTGGACTACGCGGCGGCGGCACAACTCTCGGCGGTGCCGGACAATGACCCGGCGGCCTTCCGCACGGCGGTGCAAGGCGTGTTTCCCAGCGTGGTCATTCCCGAAAAGGCCAGCGACACGCTGAATGTGGACACCGGGCTGTCGCGCAAGCAGACGCTGGCCACCTACGCAGACGCCATCGGTGCGGACGCGCAGGGGTGGCCGGAACTGATCGCGGCGCTGACGGCCCCCGGCGGGAAGCCCGCCGACCGGCAGGCGGCGCGGCTGAACCTGAACCGCAAGCTGGCGCTGCCCTTCGGCAATCTGGTGCTGGCGCTGGCCGCGTTGCCCTTCGCCCTGCGCTTCGGGCGCACGCTGGGGGTCAGCCTGGGCATCGCCCTGCTGATCGCGGTGGCGTATTACCTGCTGTTCTTCGTCGGCCTGACGGTGGCGGCGGCAATGCCTGCCCTGCCGGAACCCGGCGCGTGGCTGGCGAACATCGTCTTCGCGGCGGGCGGGCTGTGGCTGCTGAGGCGGACTTGAAGGTGACGGCCCTGCCAGGCGCTTCACCGCTGCGCGCCCTGTTTGTCGGCGCGTCGATTGGTTCAGGACACCACCAGGCACAGACCGCCGTGCAGCAGGCCCTGACCGGACGGGGCACCGCCGTTCAGGGTTTACAGAGCGACGTGGTGGGCTACCTGAGCGCCGCCGAACGAAGCTGGACGGTGGACCTGTACGCCTTCGAGCTGCGGCACGCGCCGTGGCTGTACGAGGCCTTCTACCACGGCACCGATCACGACCGCTCCTTCAGCATGATTGAATTTTTCTGCCGCTGGGTCGGTCTGAAGGGGATGCGGCGTGATCTGGCCCTGACCCAGCCGGAACTCGTGCTGAGCAGCTACTGGTCCTCGGTGCCCCTGGCGCACCATGTCCAGCGGCACACCGGGCAAAGCTTCATCAACGCGCTGATCGTCACGGATTACCGCGCCCACCGCCACTGGATCAGGCACGAGGCCGATCTGGTGATGGTGGCCACCGAGCAGACGGCGCAGCAGATGATTGAGCGTGGCCTGGATAGCCGCAAGCTGGAGGTAACCGGCATTCCCATCTCGGCCCGGTTCAGCGCCCTGATCGGGACGGACAGGGCGGCCCTGCGGGTCAGGTACGGCCTGCGGCCCGACGTGCCGCTGCTGCTCGTCTCTGGGGGGGGGACGGGCAGTTATCCGGCGCTGGGCCGCGTGCTGGGCGAACTGGGCAGCCTGGGACGGCGGGTGCAGGTGCTGGTGCTGGCCGGGGCCAGGGACCGGGGCATTCAGCAGGTGGGCGGAGCCACCGTCCACGAACTGGGGCACACCGACGACTTTCCCGAACTGCTGGCCGCCTCCGATCTGGTGGTGGGCAAGGCGGGCGGCCTGACCGTGGCCGAGGCGACTGCCCTGGGCGTGCCGCAGGTAATCCACGCGCCGATTCCCGGCCAGGAGGAATACAACGCCGCCTATCTGGAACGCTGCGGCGCGGGCCTGTGGGCACATGACCTGAGCGAACTGCGCCCCGCCGTCCTGCGTGCCCTGGACACCGATGAACACGCCCGCCTCAGCGCCTGCGCCCGCCGCATCAGCGTGCCAGACGCGGCGGACCGGGTGGCGGCGGCCCTGCTGCGGCGGCTGGGACGGTGAGCAAAGGTCAGAGGGTCAAAGCGGTTGAGGGTCTATCCTCAGCTCCTTCCCTCCTTGTGCCCGAGGGCTGGGGAGGGGGGGCCACCACGCGAGCCTCAAATAAGAGCAAGTTCGCCTGGCTCCTTCCCCCCCTCGCTGCCCTGACCGCTTATCTGATCCTGCCCGCACTGGCCGTACAATTGGCCAACATCGGCCTGTTGCGCGAGGGCAGCCGGGGGCGGCGCGAGCTGGCGCTGACCTTCGACGACGGGCCGGACCCCGTGACCACGCCCGCCGTGCTGGACGCCTTGCAGGAGGCGGGCGCGCGGGCCACCTTCTTCGTGATCGCGGGCCGGGCCGCAGATCACCCGCAGTTGATCGCCCGCATGCTGGCCGAGGGGCACGAGGTGGCTGCCCACGCCGAGCAACACATCCACGCCTGGATTCGCACGCCCTGGGGCGGCTTTCTGGACGTGGTGCGGGCGGCGCGGCGGGTGGCGAGAGTGATGGAACGGCCTATCCGGTATCACCGTCCGCCCCACGGGGCCTACACCCTGGCAACCGTGCTGGGCCAGCGGGCGGCAGGCGTGCGCGGCGTCCACTGGAGCGTGGATGGCCAGGACTGGCGCGCGGACCTCACGCCGGATCAGGTGCAAGAGCGGCTGCTGCTGCGCGCTGGCCCCGGCTCCATCGTCGTGCTGCACGATGCCGGGCCAGGGGCGGCGAATACCGTGCCGATGTTGCCGGGGCTGCTGCGTGAATTGAAGGTGCGCGGCTACGGCTTCAAAACCGTAGCTGAGCTGGAGGGAGCGACGCCTGTGGACTCGGCAGCGTTGCGAAGACGGGCCTTTATCGCGCTGGACGGCGTGTTTGACCGGGTGGGCCGCATCCAGCCCACGGCGGGCCGGGCCGACAACCTCTTCCGCACAGGCCATTCGGCCTTTCCACTGAAAGGGGTGACGCTGGCCGACGGCACCCCGGTTCCAAAGGGTGCGCCGTGCGCCGAGTTTCATGTCAACAACCCGCTGATGGTGGACCTGGGGATCAACCGTCCCAGCATCCGGCAGGCGCAACGGGATTACCGGCTGGTGGCAGGCGACCTGCTGCGCCGCCCGGACCTGCGCGGCGCGCAGTACGTCTTCTGCCTGAGCGCCGTCTCGCCGCTGATGGCCGTGATGGGCTTCGAAACGCATGATCTGCCCCCCGCCGATGCCCGACGCCTGCGCCTGTGGGCACGCGTGATGCGCTGGGGCTTTGCGGGCGCGCCCAAAGTGGCCGAGCCAAGGCTGAGCATCCTGAGCCGGGCCGCGTTTCTGGCGCAATACGGGGACGAGGGCTAACCAGACCTTTCCAGTTCCGAAAGCCCCACCAGTCTCAGGTCGGGGGCAATGGAGGCCAGCACCGCTTCCAGCGGTCCCTTGTGGGCAGCTCCCACAACCGTTAGTACGCGCCCACCGGGATACAGCGCCGTGACCTGCCGCAGCCGCGCCGCCATGAAGGTGTTGTGGGCATTCCAGTCCGCCACCTGGGTGCGGTGTTCGCCGCCGGGCAGAGGATGATTCAGGTAAGAACCTTCCTCCAGCGCAAGACTGTCCTGCACCCAGCGCGGGCTGTTGGCGTACCGCAAAAAGTCCCAGTAGTCGCCCGCAGCATTGGCCTGCTGCAAACGCTCATCTCCTTCGCGGATGGCGCGCGACGAATGAATTCCAGCCATGAAGGTCTGATCCTCCCGAATCTGGTACAGAATTTTCAATCGTGCCTCAAGGGTTGGATTGGCTGTAAAATCATCGAAAGGATGCAGCCGGGCGTGCCCCAGTTGGCGGGCCAGCGGCACCGCCAGTCGGTGGATTTCTCCCTGATGGGCGGCGTACTCAGCCAGGCTGGTGGCCACGTCGGGCGGCAACTGAAGGTCTGGCGTCCAGGTCAGCAGCGCATTCACCGGCTCCAGCGCCACCAGCCAGGCCAGCACCCGCTCGGTGGGCGTGGTATCGGGGCACAGGGCCACAGCTTCAGCCTCCGCCCGGCTCCAGGCGCGGTGCCCGCTGGCCTCTACCCCAAGTTTGATGGCCACCGGGTAGCCGCCCACGCGCAGACTGGCGTACAGCTCACCCTCCCGCCGGTAACCCTGAACCACGGCACCGGGCAGGTTTTCCACGGCCACGGCCTGGGGGTGCCAGGCCAGCAGGCGCTTCAGCGTGGGTTGCAGGGCGTCATCCGCCGTCTCGACGGTCAGGTGAGCGCTGCCCAGCACCAGCAATTCGGTAGGTACTCCGTCAAACGCGAATGGCATGGACCAGACTAATCCGCCAGTCTCGCCTTTCCTACACCCCACAGTCCACAACCCACTACCCTCCGTTCATGAACTACGACGATTTCGCCGACCTGTATGACCACCAGTACGACCTCTACCGCGACGATCTGCATTTCTACGCGGGCGTGGCCGAGCGGGCGGCGGGGCCAGTGCTGGAGGTGGGGGCCGGGACCGGGCGCGTCACCGCCTACCTGGCGCGGCACGGCGTGGACGTGACCGGGCTGGAACCCAGCGAGCGCATGATCGCGCGGGCGCACGAGCGGGCGGCGGGGAGCGGCCTGGAGTTAAAGCTGGTACAGGGCGACGTGCAGACCTTCCGGCTGGAGCAGAAGTTCAGCCTCGTCATCGCCCCCTTCAATGCGCTGATGCACCTGTACACGCCGGGCGAGCAGGTGCAGGCGCTGGAGAACCTGCGCGCGCACCTGGAGCCGGGGGGCCAGTTTGCCTTTGACCTCTACCTGCCGCGCTTCGGCAAGCCCAACACCGTGCGGCACGAGGGCGAGACCCTGCACGCGCCGGACGGCAGCCGCACCGACATCTTTCTGGTGCAGCGCCACGACAAGGTGCGCCAGCACATCACCACCGAATACCAGGTAGACACCACGCACGGCGGCGGGCGGCTGACCCGGCGGCACTACACCCTGACCCAGCGCTATTACACCCGCTACGAGGTGGAGTGGCTGCTGCGCTTCGCGGGTTTCGAGTCGCCGCGCGTGACCGGCAGTTTTCAGGGCGGCCCATTAGAAAAGGGCAGCGAGGTGATGGTCTTCCAGACGCGGGCGCTGTGAGGTGGGCATAGGCGCTGTGAGGTGGGCGCAGGCACTGTGAGGTGGGCGCAGGCACTGTGAGGTGGGCGCAGGCGCTGTGAGGGCGAATAGACCGGCGGCGCACAAAGGCGGGCAGGTCAGCTCACCCGCGCCGCCTTCCGCCACTCCAGCCCCGCCTACGGTCAGCCCACCCACTGAGCCGCTAGAATTGCGCCCGATGCCTCTTGCTTACCTGGCGCGGATCGCGCAGACGCCTGCGCCTACATTCCAGGAGGGCGCGCGGGCCGAACTGATCGCGTCGCTGTGGCGGGAGCTGGGCTACCCCTGTGACATCGACGCGGTGGGCAACGTGCTGACCCGTATTGCGCCTCCCAGCACCGAGGGCCACCCGGCGCTGCTGCTGGCCTCGCACCTGGACACCGTGTTCGAGGCCGGGACCGACGTGGCCGTGCGCGAGGACGGCGGGCGGCTGATCGGGCCAGGGGTGGGCGACAACAGCGCCAGCCTGGCGGTTCTCACGGCGCTGCTGCGCGATCTGCGCGGGCAGACCGGGGTCCTGCGCCGTCCGCTGTGGATCGCGGCCAACGTGGGCGAGGAAGGGCTGGGTGACCTGCGCGGCAGCAAATACTTGATCGCGCAGCACCGCGCGCAGTTGGGCGCATTTATTGCGGTGGACGGCTACCTGGGCATCGCGGTCACGCGCGGGGTGGGCGTGCGGCGCTACCGGGCCACCTTCCTGGGGCCGGGCGGGCATTCCTGGGGGGACCAGTCGCCCAGCGCCCTGCACGCGCTGGGGCGGGCCATCAGCGCGCTCTACGCCCTGCCCCTGCCGCCCTCGCCGCGCACCACGCTGAATGTGGGCGTGGCCTCGGGCGGCACCAGCGTCAATTCCATCGCGGCCAGCGCGGAACTGTTGCTGGACCTGCGTTCGCTGGACCCCGAGGTGCTGGGCAAACTGGACCGCCGCGCGGTGGCGGCCCTGCACGCGGCGGCGCGTGAAGCGGGCGTGACCGTGCGGGTGGAACAGGTGGGCGACCGGCCCGGCGGCGACCTGCACAGCGCGGCCCTGCTGCCCCCCATCCGCGAGGCCGCCCGCGAGATCCGCACCGAACTGCGAACCGCGTCCAGCAGCACCGATGCCAATGCCGCCGCGCCCCACGGCCTGCCCGCCGTCGCCATCGGGGTGTACCGGGGCGGCAACGCGCACCGCCTGGACGAATGGGTCCAGACCAGCAGCCTGGAACCGGGCCTGAAGTTCCTGCGCCGCGTGGTGGAACTGTACCAGCAGCAGCCGGTGGCGTAGGGGGGTCTCAAGGTCAAAAACGTCTGAAGGCGAGACGCCCCCACCCCACACCCTCGCCTCCCCCGCCTTCACTGTAGCCGTTCCCGCTTTTTGACGTCCAGGCGCAGCCTTTCGTGATATTGACAGCAATTTCGGCCCACCATTTTCCCATCAATTCAGCGCAGAATGGGGGCCAGCTATGAAACCTCTCGCGCGCCTCTCCGCACCGCGCCGTGTCGCCTCCGGCAGCCCTCTCCTGGCCCGCACGGGACGCGCCTTGACGCTGGGCAGCGCGCTGCTGCTGGGCGGCACCGGCGCGCAGGCGGCGTCCTCTCCGGCGCAACTGGTCTTTAACCGGGTCAACCACCTGATCGAGGACAACTACGGCGGGCTGTCCACGGTGGACCGTGTGGCCCTGGCCGCCGAGTACCAGAAGCGTCTGGACGCCGTGTGCAGCGGAGTTGCCGACTGCGCCGAGGCCAGGGCCTACCCGGTGCTTCAGGCCGAGGTCACGGCGCTGGGCGACGAACATACCTTCTTCCAGACGCCCGAGGACTTCAAGGACTTCTCGGCCAGTGCCAGCGGGGGCAACCGCCTGCAATTTGGCGTGAAGCTGGCCCGACTGGACGGCGAGAACCGCGTGGTCACCGAAGTCGTGCCGGGCAGCGCCGCCGAGGACGCGGGCCTGCTGCGCGGTGATCTGCTGCTGAGCATCGACGGCGCGCCGTACACCTTCAGCGGCCTTAAAACGGCCAAGGAGGGCGGCAAGCCCACCGCCCTGAGCCTGACCCGCCGGGGCGTGGGCCTAACCCTCACGCTGACCTCGCGCGAGAGCAGCACCCGCGATCTGCCGCGCATCAGCTACGTGCCCGCAGGCAGCCCGGCGGGAGCGGGGGCCATCACGACGCAGGGCGAGGTGGCCGTGCTGCGGATTCCCACCTTCCTGTCGGGCGGCGGGGTGGCCCAGCAGGTGCATGATCTGGTGGGGCAGGCCCAGGCACGCGGGGCGACGGGCATGCTCGTCGATCTGCGCAGCAACGGCGGCGGCAGCCTGTACGAGTGCGACAGCGGCGTCAGCGCCTTTGTTCCCAGCGTCACCCGCGTGGCGCGCAGCGTGGACGGCAATGTCCGCACGGTGGTCAGCCGGGGCACCCGCCTGGAAGACGGCAGGATCACCCCCGGCAGCGTCCGCAATCCTAATCTGTGGACTGGCCCGCTGGCTGTGCTGGTGGACAGCGGCAGCGCCTCGTGCAGCGAGTTCTTCGCCTACGAAATCCAGTACGCGGCGCGCGGCCCGGTCATCGGCGAGACGACCGCCGGGGTGGGCAACACCGCTACCCGCATTTTTGAAGTGGGCGACGGCGCGCTGCAACTGACCATCCTGAACTACGCCAAGCCCGACGGCACGCCGTACCCCACCCGCATTACTCCCGATCAGCCATTGGCCCAGGGCGAGGAGCAGATTCGCCGCCTGACACAGGGCCAGGATGATCTGCTCGAAAGCGGCGTCAGGGCGCTGGCAAAGGCCCCGGTGCTGACGGTGGACCCGGCGCGCGATCAGCCGTAAGCGCGAGAGGCTGACACCGGATGACAGCAGAGCGCCTGCGTGGATCGCAGGCGCTCTTTTCTTGCACGGTCAACCCCTGTCCCCAGAAATATTCCTGCGCCAGGATGTAAAGTGCGCTCTGCACGTCGGCCATGTCCTCCAGCGGCACGCCCGCAGCAGGCCATTCGCGCTGAACGTAGTGACAGCGGCCCACGAAATCCCGCAGCAGACCGCCCACGCTGCTCTTATCCAGCCCCTCAGCTTTGTCGTACAGCGCCTGGATGGCCCTGGCCGAGAAAGACGCCCGGTAAAAAGGATGGCGTTCGGGGGCGGCGATGAACAAAAAGTACGAGGCCACGCTCGTCCGGGCATTCAGGGAAGCAAAGCGCTTTCTGCTGGTTTCGGAGAGGGCAGCCAGCGACGGGTCCAGCATGCCCCAGAAGGCATCGGCCTCGCTGAACTTCGCCTGATCGGACCACAGCCGGGTCAGGGCCTGACGGAACAGGTCTGGGTTGGCCGCCACCACCGCGTTCAGGTCATCCCTTGTGCGCCAGTCCAGCAGGTTGAGGGGCTGCTGCTGCACGTCGGCATGTTCGGTTTCGCCGCGCAAAAAGGTCTCCAGCCCCTCGCGCGTCCTGGCGGCACCTTCCCGCTTGTACTGGCGTTCGTCCCGGTCCAGTTGCTCGCGCTTGTCCTCGCGTTTCAGGTAGTCCGCCGCCCCCTCCATGCGCCGCCGGTGGGTGGTCATACGGACTCCGATTGAAAGGTGTTAGAAACACCTGAACATCCGAGTGGGCATCCAGGCGTCCGCATGAGCGCTGCTCTGGACCGAACAGCGAGGAGAACAATGGGTTTCGGGCGTAACGTGGATGAACCGGCGCTCTCCCGATTCATGCACGAAACAAACGGAATCCGTATCACATGTCCATCCGCGTCTTCAAGAAATTGGTCATGACCGCGCCACGTTTGTAGAACGGGTTGTCCATGATCTTGATGTACAGCGGAATGGTGGTTTTTGGCCCCTGGATCACGGTTTCTTCCAGGGCGCGTTTCATGCGGGCAATCGCCTCGGCGCGGTTGTCGTGATGCACGATCAGCTTGCCGATCAGGCTGTCGTAGTGCGGCGGAATGACGTAGCCGGTGTAGACGTGGCTGTCCACGCGCACGCCGGGGCCGCCCGCGAAATGCACGTCGTCGATCCTGCCCGCCGCCGGGCGGAAATCCTTGTCGGGGTCCTCGGCGTTCAGGCGGCACTCGATGGCGTGGCCACGCAGCACCACATCCTCCTGCTTCATGTTCAGGCCGTGACCGGAGGCGATTTCCAGTTGCATCCGCACCAGGTCCAGGCCGCTGATCATCTCGGAGACGCAGTGTTCCACCTGAATGCGGGTGTTCATCTCCATGAAATAGTAGTTGCCGTCGCGGTCCACGATGAATTCCAAGGTGCCCGCCCCAGCGTAGTTGACGTGCTGCGCCAGGCGCACGCCCGCCGCGAGGATCTCCTGCCGCAGGCTGTCGGGCAGGGTGCTGGGCGCTTCCTCGATCAGCTTCTGGTTGCGCCGCTGGATGGAGCAATCGCGCTCGCCGATGTGGATGACGTGGCCGGTGCCGTCGCCCATGACCTGCACCTCCACATGCCGGAACTCTTCCAGAAACTTTTCCATGATCAGGTCCGGGTCGCTGAAGTACAGCCGCGCCTCTTCCTGTGCCTGCGCGAAGCCCTTCTTCAGCTCGTCCTGCGTGCGGATGACCTTCTGGCCGCGCCCGCCGCCGCCCGCGCTGGCCTTGAGCAGCACCGGGTAGCCGATCTGCTTGGCGGCCAGCACGGCGGCGTCCAGGTCCGCCAGAATGCCCGTTCCAGGGACCACGGGCACGTTGGATTCAGCGGCAATCTCGCGCCCACCCGCCTTGCTGCCCAGCGCCCGCATGCTTTCGGGCGTGGGGCCGATAAAGACCAGTCCGTGTTCGCGGCACATCTCGGCGAAGTCGGGGTTCTCGGCCATGAAGCCGTAGCCGGGGTGGATGCCCTCCGCGCCGGTCATCAGGGCCGCCTGAAGGATGTTGGGAATGTTCAGATACGAGGCGTTGCTGGCGGGCGGCCCCACGCACACCGACTCGTCGGCCAGCAACACGGGCAGGCTCTTCTCGTCGGCGGTGGAGTACACCACCACCGTCTTGACGCCCAGCTCGCGGGCCGTGCGGATAACGCGCAGGGCGATCTCGCCCCGGTTGGCGATCAGGATTTTCTTGAACATGCCGCCGCCTTGTACGAGATGGCTCTGATTCCCGAACATCCGGGAAATCGCCGGACGTTCGTCCATCGCCGCCCTCCCGTACCTGTTGCTACTCGCTCTGCTCGGATTCGTCTTCGACTCATCGCAATTCCTCCTACTCGATCAGGAAGAGCGTCTGGCCGTATTCCACCGGCTCGGCGTTCTTGACCAGAATCTCGCGCACCACGCCGCCCGCCTCGGCCTCGATCTCGTTCATCAGCTTCATGGCCTCGATGATGCACAGGATCTGCCCAGCGGCCACGGTGTCGCCCACCTTGACGTAAGGCGCGGCGTCCGGGCTGCTGCTGGCATAGAACGTGCCGACGATCGGCGCTTTGACCGGCGCACCCTTGCTGGCGCTGGGCGCAGGGGCCGCGCTCTCGGCGGGAGCGGCGCTGGCAAGGGGAGCGCTGGGTGCGGGATTGGGATTGCTCTCAGGCGCGGCGTCGAACGCCGTTTCCATCCTGGGTGCCGGGGCAGCGGCACTGGGCTGGGAGGCCGGGCCGCCCATGGCCTGCGGGCCGCGCTTGAGGTCCAGTGAAAAGCTGCCGGTCTTGAGGCTAAATTCGCGGACATCGGCGGCTTTAAGGGCATCGAGCATCTGTTTGAGGTCGTCTGGGTTCATGGCCCCTCCTTGTGATCGTAACAATCGGGTCTGCTGCGGTAGGTTGCGCCTGTCCATCATGACGGGTCACCAGTGGGGAGAGCCTCCCCCATGCCTGACGCCCGTTTGGCTGCCTGCCGAGTTTAGCGGCTTCCACGCGTCTGTGGGCAGAATTTTCAACTCGGTCCAGTTCTATTGCATGGCTTGTTAACTCAGTCCCTCGGCCTCGCGCACGATGTCCAGCACCCGCTCGCGCACGGCGCGTTCCTCGCGCAGGTAGCGTTCGGCGCTCATCTGCACGCCGATGGCCGCCACCAGCGCGCCCGCGTAGTGGTACGGCACGCCCAGGGTGCATTGCCCCGGAATCCATTCCTCGATGCTGTAGGCGTAGCCCAGCCGCCCCACCCGCGCCACCTCGGTGTGCCACTCGTCCAGCGTGGTGATGCTGCTCTGGGTGCAGGGGGCAAAGGTCTTGGGCGTGATGTCCGCGTGGGCGTACAGAATCTTGCCGCTGGCGGTGGAGGTGGCGGGCAGGTAGATGTCCAGCGGCAGATCGATGTCGGCGTCCGGGTGGCGTTCGCGGATGGCGGCCACCACTTCCTCGCCCTCCAGAATGCACAGAAAGGCCACGCAGCGCACCTCCAGCGCCAGCCGGGTGATCAGTGAGCGGGCCTCCGGGAACCACGGCAGCGAGGCCGTGAGCTGCGCGCCCATCTCGGCCAGGTGCCATGACAGGCGGTATTTCCCGGCAGGAGTGCGGCGCAGGAAACCCGCTCCGGTCAGGCCCGCCAGATACGCGTGGGCCGTGGCACGCGGCACGCCCAGATGTGCCGCCAGAGCGCGCACGCCCCATTCCGGCTGCTCGGCACTGAAGGCCGACAGGATGTTCGACGCTTTCTGTAAGGACAGCACCCGTCCAGCTTACGCGGACATCGGGTGAAATGTATATGTGGCCTGGGCTTCATTGTGGGTTGAGGGAGGGGGAGAGGAATCTGCTGTCTGGGCGGAGTTTTGCGGTTCAGCCCCTCCCGTCCTTATAAGGAAGTGGTTTTCCGTTTTTTGCGATTGCCTTCTGAGGGAAGCTGGCAGCACAGCCAACTCAGGGGTTTCCCTTCAACTCAGCGAAAGGCGAAAGCCCACAGCCGTTCCGGGAGCTGTCCCCTTTGCCATTCGCGTTCTGCATCTGCATCTGAAGCCGCAGTCAGCGCATATCTGGCCGCATGTGGCGCATGAGTCACCACATGCGCGGTGGCGGCGGCATGCCCAGCAGCACGGGCGGCAGCGATAGCAGTGGGGTTCGAGGCTTCACGCGCCGCCGCGTGGGAGGCGAAGGCAGCGGCCCGCGCCTCTGCCATGCTCAGATCGCCGTGCGCCCAGGCCCGCGCCGCCTCAATGGCTTTCCGGGGGCGGTCATCCTGCGGGCAACGCGCCTCGAAAGCCTCCAGCACGTGCGCTGCACAGTCGGCGGCCCACAGAGCCAGGAGAACATGGTCTTGCGGGTCAGGTTTCAAGGCCCAGTCTCCCCTGCTCCTCGTTACTTCACATACGACAGCATCAGCGCCGCCGTGTCGCGCAGGGCGTCGGTGTGCATGCGCTCGTAGGAGTGGCTGGCGTCCACGCCGGGGCCGATCAGCGCCACCGGGTAATCGCCGCCCGCCCGCCACGCCGCCGTCCCGTCCGAGGAATAGAAGGGATAGAGGTCCACGCGCAAATCCAGGCCCGCTGCTGCCGCTGCCGCCCGCAGGCGATTGCCTAGAGCGTGATCGTAGGGACCGCCGCTGTCGGCCACGCACAGGGTGACGCAATGTTCACTGCTGGTCTGGCCGTCGCCCACCGCCGCCATGTCCACGGCGATCAATTCATCGGTGTGCGGCGGAATGCCGGTGGCTGCGCCGTGGCCGACTTCCTCGTAGGTGGTGACGTGAAAGGCCACCGTTTTGGCAGGCGGAGTTTTGATCAGTTCACGGCTCACGGCCAGGAAGATGGCCACCGCCGCCTTGTTGTCCAGGTGACGCGACTTGATGTATCCGGCGGCGGTGACGCGGGGCCGGGCGTCGTAGCTGACGAAATCGCCCACGCCGATGCCCAGGGTGCGGGTCTCGGCGGCGCTGCCGGTCTGCTCGTCCAGCCGCACCTCCATCACGGACGCCTCGCGCTTGAGGTCACGCAGGGCCGCTCCGTGGACATGGGTGCTCTGGCGGATGTTGACCACCGTTCCGGTGATGACGCGCCCGCTCTGGGTATGCACGCGCACGTCCTCGCCCTCCACGGTGGCCCAGTCGTAACCGCCCAGCGTGGACAGCAGCAGGCGGCCATTATTTTTGATGCCCTTGACCATCGCGCCCAGCGTGTCGGTGTGGCCGCTGAAGGTGACGTGGCCCGCGCCGCTACCGGGAACCTCCCAGGTCAGTGCGCCCTTGCGGGTGCGCGTCGGCGTGAGACCCAGCGCCGCCACCTCCTGCTCGATCAGCGCGGCGGCGGCCCCCGTGAACCCGGTGGGGCTGGGGGTGTCCAGCAGACGCACGAGCACATCCAGCGTGTAATCCAGATCAAATGCGGGATTCATGGCCTCCAATATGGCGGAATCCGCGCCCGCTGTCTCCAGCACAGGAACTCCAGGGCAGGAACACGCCACCATCCGTTTTCCCAGGCGGTGCTACGCTCAGGAGCGATATGGATTCTTATGATGTGTTGGTCATCGGCGGCGGCCCGGCGGGCTATGTGGCCGCCATCCGTGCGGCGCAACTGGGCTTCAAGACCGCCTGCGTGGACGATTTTATGCGGGACGGCAAACCCAGCCTGGGCGGCACCTGCCTGAACGTGGGCTGTATTCCCAGCAAGGCGCTGCTGGATTCCTCCGAGAAATTTGAGATGATCGCGCATGACGTGGCCGATCACGGCATCTCTGTGGACGGCCTGAAGATGGACCTGGACAGGATGCTGTCGCGCAAGACCGGCGTGGTGGACAAGCTGACCGGCGGCATCGCCTACCTGTTCAAGAAGAACAAGATCACCTCCATCTCGGGTCTGGGCAAGCTGGTCCGGCCCGACGGCGAGGAGTGGGTCGTGGACGCCGCCGGAACCGAGGTCAAGGCCAAAAATGTGATCGTGGCGACGGGCAGCAGCCCCCGCGAACTGCCGCTGGCCCCCTTCGGCGGACACATAGTGGAGAACAGCGGCGCGCTGGCCTTTACCGAAATTCCGGGGAAGCTGGGCGTGATTGGCGCGGGCGTGATCGGCGTGGAGCTGGGCAGCGTGTGGCGTCGCCTGGGCGCGGACGTGACGGTACTGGAAGCCCTGCGCGGCTTTTTGCTGGCCGCCGACGACGCCGTGAGCAAAGAAGCCCTGAAACAGTTCAAGAAGCAGGGGCTGGACTTCCATTTTGGCGTGAACATCACCAAAGTGGAGCAGTCCGACGCGGGCGTCAGCGTCACATACACCGAGAACGAGCAGGAGGTCACGGCGCAGTTTGACAAGCTGATCGTGAGCATCGGGCGCATTCCACACACGGCGGGCCTGGGCGCGGACGCGGTGGGGCTGGGGCTGGACGAGCGCGGCTACGTCAAGGTGGATTCTCACTACCGCACCAACCTGAAGGGCATCTACGCCATCGGCGACGTGATCGGCGGCGCGATGCTGGCGCACAAGGCCGAGGAGGAAGGCGTGGCGCTGGCCGAGCAACTGGCCGGGCAGGCCGGACACGTCAATTACGACGTGATTCCCTGGGTGATCTACACCTCGCCGGAAATCGCCTGGGCAGGGCTGACCGAGAAGGCGGCCAAGGACGCGGGCCACAGCGTCAAGACCGGGCAGTTTCCCTTCAGCGCCAACGGGCGGGCGCTGGGCCACAATGACACGCGCGGCTTCGTCAAGGTGGTAGCCGACGCCGACACCGACAAACTGCTGGGCGTCCACATGGTAGGTCCCAATGTCTCCGAACTGATTGGCGAGACGGTGGCGATCATGGAATTCGGCGGCTCCTCCGAGGACCTGGCCCGCACCATCCACGCCCACCCGACGTTGAGCGAAGTGGTGAAGGAAGCGGCGCTGGCAGCGGACAAGCGGGCGCTGCATATGTAAGTCGGACGCAATCTTTGATGAATGGGGGGCGGGCCACGCGGTCTGCCCCCCTGTCTATGATGCGGGCATGACCCAGAACCTCTCCTCTCCCCTGCCGCTGGAATCCAGGCTCGTCGAGCGCGTGTGGGGCGGCACCCGGCTGCTCCCGGCGGGCAGCGACGATGGCCGCAAAATTGGCGAGGCGTGGGTGGTGGGCGAGGACAATCACGTTTCGGACGGTCCACAGGCCGGGCAGACACTGGCAGAACTGGCAAAGCAGTTTCCGAAAGAGTTGCTGGGAAGCCGCGCCACCTCTGGCCGCTTTCCGCTGCTGATCAAGCTGCTGGACTGCGCCGAGTGGCTCAGCGTGCAGGTTCACCCGGACGACGCGCAGGCCCGCGCACTGGAGGGCGAGGGCTTTTTAGGCAAGACCGAGGCGTGGCAGGTGCTGGACGCCGACACGGGCGCGCAGATCATCGCGGGCATTCGGGACGGCACCCCGCAAGACACGCTGAGCACGGCGATTGTGGCCGGAAAGGTCATGGATCATGTGGCGTATACGCCCGTCCACGCCGGGGACACCTTCATGATTCCCGCCGGAACGGTCCACGCGCTGGGGCCAGGGGTCTTTCTGTACGAGGTCCAGCAGACCAGTGACCTGACCTACCGGATCTACGATTGGGACCGTCCCGCTGCCGCTGGCCGCGCCCTGCACCTTGAAAAGAGCGGACAGGTCGCGCGGCCCTGGCCCGCCCCGGCCCTGCCCCCACCGCCCACCGGGGAGGCCGTTCAGGAGCTTACGCGTTGCGACTACTTCGTGCTGGAGCGGCTGACCAACCGGGACGGCACGCTGGCGGGCGACACCGCCGGACAGACCTTCCACGTCCTGACCGTAACGCAAGGCGAGGCGACGGTGAAGGCGGGCGGCGAACAGCACACGCTCGGTCAGTTCGAGTCGCTACTGCTGCCCGCTGCTGTCGGCACTTACATGCTCTGCGGCGACTTTGAGATGTTGCGCTCCAGCCTGCCGGAATAACGCTCAGCCAGCCTCACGCCCCGGATCGTACCCATACACGCGCCGGGTGGCCTCGTCCAGAATGGCGCGCAGGTCAGAGTCGCTCTGCGCCTCCACGTAGACGCGCACCACCGGCTCGGTGCCGGACGCGCGGAACATGGCCGACGCGCCGCCCGCCAGATTCAGCTTCACGCCGTCGCGGGTGTTAACGCCCTCCACCGCCCGGCCCGCCACTTCCGTAGATGCCTGGGCGTCGGCCAGCAGCGCAGCCTTGTCGAACTGATCGCTCAGGTGCAGATCGGCGCGGTCATAGTGGTGCTGAAAGCCCACCTCGGCCTCAATGTCGGCGAACAGTTCGGACAGACTCCTGCCGCTGGCCGCCATCGCCTCGATCATCAGCAGGCTGTTTAGCAGACCGTCGCGCTCCGGGATATGCCCACGCGAGGACAGCCCGCCGGATTCCTCGCCGCCGATCAGCACGGCCTTGGACTCGTCGTCCTGCCCCTCTAAAAAGGCGTCGGTGATGTACTTGAAGCCCACCGGGGTTTCCAGCACCTCCAGCCCCAGTTTCCCGGCCAGCAACTCGATCACGCGGCTGCCCGACACGGTCTTGACCACCCGCCCACGCAAGCCGCGCACGCGGTACAGGTGCGCGGTCAGCACGGCAAAGATCTGGTGGCTGTTGAAGAACTGCCCGCCCGCCGTGACCGCGCCCACCCGGTCCGCGTCGCCGTCCGTCACGACACCCAGGGTCTGCCCGGATTCCCCGGCCAGCAAACCCATCAACTCGCCCAGGCTCTGCGGCACGGGTTCGGGGTTGACCCCGTGGAACAGCGGATCGGGGCGTCCGTGCAGCTCGCTCAGATCCAGATTCAGGCCCGCGTGTTCGGCATACCCGGTCAGCCAGCCGCAGGCCGCGCCGCCCATCGGATCGTGGACCACGCGGCCCCGGTAGGCGCGCAGCACCTCCAGGTCGAGCTGGCGGTCCAGTTGCGCGTAGTACGCCTGCCGGATGTCCAGGGGCCGCACCGTGCCGCGCGGCCCGCTGTAGGTTCCGGGCGCGTCCAGGGCGGCCTCCACCTCGGCCACGATGGCGGGGGTGGCGCTGCCGCCGTAGTCTCCCTTGAGCTTGTAGCCGCTGTACTCGGGCGGATTGTGGCTGGCCGTGACCATCACCCCGCCCGCCGCGCCGTGGTGGACGACGGCGAAAGACAGCGCCGGGGTGGGCAGGTAATCGGCAGCCAGGTACACGTCCAGCCCGTTCTCGGCCATCTCTGACGCCACCACACGGGCAAAGTTCGCGCCCTGGAAGCGGGTGTCGAAGCCCACCACCACCGACTGGCCGCCCGCCTGTGCCCGTGATTGGCGCAGCGCCTGGGCATGTGCCCGCGCCACCCGCTGCACGTTGGCGTAGGTGAATTCCTCGGCGATGATGTCGCGCCAGCCGTCTGTTCCGAATTTAATGGGCATCCAGGAGTCTCCGGGCCACAGCGTAGCAAGAAGCGTCTGACAGGATTCCGGCCCAGATTCTGACCGGGCCGGTCTGGGCAACAGGTTTGACTTTCCCCGCCGCAGTCCCTAGCCTCACAGCAGCTTCGACAATGCACTTCTCGGCAATCCAGCCCTGACCTCGCCTTTCCCTTCTTCCATCTTCAGGAGGCTTCTATGCGGCGTTCCCTCTTTCTTTCCCTGGCCCTCTTGGGCACCTCGGCAGGCGCGGCCACGCTGGTCTACGGCGCGGGCGGCGAACCCGTCTCGCTGGATTCCGGCACCATCACCGACGGCAACTCGGCCACCCCGCAGATGATGGTCTACGACGGTCTGGTGCGCTTCAAGAATGGCACCAGCGACATCTCGCCGAGTCTGGCGCTCAAATGGACCCCCAACGCCAACGCCACCGAATGGACCTTCAATCTGCGCCAGGGCGTCAAGTTCACCGACGGCACGCCCTTTAACGCCGACGCCGTGGTGTACAACGTCAACCGCTGGTGGGACGCCGATGCCCCCGGCGGCGCGAAGGAACAGAACAAGTCCTTTACCTCGTGGCAGTTCATCTTCGGCGGTTTCAAGGGCGACGCCGGGACCATCCTGAAAAGCGTGCGCGCCGACGGCCCCAACAAGGTGATCTTCACCATGACGCGCGGTTACGCGCAGCTTCCCGAAACGCTGGCGACCAGCTTCTTCGGCATCGCCAGTCCGGCGGCCATTAAAAAGGCGGGCGCGAAGTACGGCACCCCTGCCGCGCTGCCGGTGGGCACCGGGCCGTTCATCATGCAGGACTGGAAGACCGGGGACCGCATCAACCTGGTGCCCAACAAGGCGTACTGGGGCACCAAGGCCAAGTACGACGCGCTGGTGCTGCGTTTCCTGAAAGACCCCAGCACCCGCCTGAACGAACTCAAGGCCGGGACCATCGACTTCACCACCGACCTGAACCCCGAACAACTGGGCGCGGTCAAGGCCGACAAGAACCTGACTGCCGTGCTGGTGCCGTCGTTCAACGTGGGGATGCTGAGCCTGAACCTGGGCAACAAATACCTGAAAAACGACAAGGTGAGGCAGGCCATCAGCATGGCGATCAACAAAAAGGCCATCGTGGACGCCTTCTGGGGCGATCTGGGCGTGACCGATGCCAGCTTTCTGCCCCCGGCGCTGGGCTGGGCCAACAGCAAGGCGGTGCCAGCGGACTACAAATTTGACCCGGCGGCGGCTAAGAAACTGCTGGCCGACGCGGGCTATCCCAACGGTTTCACGGTGGACCTGTGGTACATGCCGGTCAGCCGCCCGTATTTCCCCACGCCCAAGCCGATTGCCGAGGCGATGGCCGCCGATCTGGCCGCCATCGGCATCAAGGTGACCCTCAAGACCGAGGACTGGGCCAAGTACCTGGACGACCGCAACAAGGCCCCCGGCTTCGACATGTACATGATCGGCTGGACCGGGCCGTATGCCAGCCCGTACAACTTCTACAACACCTACTACGGCGAGGAATCCGGCGCGGACAGCAACTTCAACAGCCAGAAAATCTTCGATCAGTTGCGTGTGGCCGCCGCCAGCAGCAACCGGGCGGCCCAGGCCAAGGCGTATGCCCAGGTCCACCAGATCACCTACGACGCCAACGTCCGCTTGCCCATCGTGCATTCGCGCCCGCTGGCAGCCATCCGCAGCTATGTCAAGGGCTGGCAGCCGGGGCCGTCCAGCCTGCTGCCCTTCGAGGACATCACGATTGACGGCAAGAAGTAAACCCGCCTTTTCATCCCGCCTTTCCATAAGGCGAGGAGGGCGGGGAGGGGGACCCGAACGGTCTTGCCGGTCACCCTCCCCGCCGTTTCACGAGCACCCGCGAGGTTTCCCCATGACCCAGAGCATCCGTCAGCCCACCCCGGCCAGCATCGAGGATTTTGCCCTCCAGCAGCAGGTGATCCAGTGGCGACGCCACCTGCACGAGAATCCGGAGCTGTCGTTTCACGAGAACGAGACCGCCGACTTCGTGGAAGGCCAACTGAGCAAACTTTCCAACCTGACCGTCATGCGGCCCACGCCCACCAGCGTCCTGGCCACATTGAAGGGCGGGGCCGGGCCGGGGCGCACGGTGCTGCTGCGGGCCGATATGGACGCGCTGCCCATCACCGAGGAAACCGGGCTGCCCTTTGCCAGCAAGCGCGAGGGCGTGATGCACGCCTGCGGCCACGACGCGCACACCGCCATGCTGCTGGGCGCGGCGAAAGTGCTGTCGGGCCAGCCGGAAAAACTGCACGGCGAGGTCCGTTTCATCTTCCAGCACGCCGAGGAGCATTTTCCAGGCGGCGCGCAGCAGATCGTGGACAGCGGCGCGCTCTCTGGCGTGGACGTGGTGATGGGCGAACACGTCATGAGTCCGATTCCCACCGGCGTGATCATGCTGCGCGAGGGGCCGCTGATGGCCTCGCCGGACGGCTTCGATATCGTGATTCAGGGCAAGGGCGGCCACGGCGCGCAGCCGCACCAGACGGTGGACCCGGTGGTGATCGCCGCGCAAATCGTGCTGGCCTTTCAGAGCGTGATCTCGCGCCAGCTCGATCCGATTGTGCCCGCCGTCCTGAGCGTCACCCAGATTCATTCCGGCACCGCCCACAACATCATTCCCGACACCGCCACCCTGAACGGCACGGTGCGGACCTTTGACCCGGAATTGCGAAAGTTGATGCCGCAGCGCATGGAAAAGATCGTGCAGGGCATCACCGAGGCGTTCGGGGCCAGCTACACCTTCAGCTACCAGAACGGCTACCGCGCCACCGTCAACGACGCCGCCACCACCGCCATGCTGCGTGAAGTGGCCCAGGAAACGTTTGGCGACACGGTGACCATTACCGACGGCCAGCCGCTGATGGGCAGCGAGGATTTCAGCGCCTACATGACGGTGGCCCCTGGAACCTTCGTGCTGATCGGCGCGGGCGGCCCGGACCACGCCCCGCACCACCACCCCAGATTCGACATCGACGAGCGCGCCCTGGACCACGGCACGCGGATGTACGTTGGGGCGGCGCAAAGACTGACGCAGCCGCTGTAAAGACAGAACGTGAGAGAGAGGGGGCGCGTGACTTTTCACTGCGCCCTCCCTTGCGTGTTCAGTTGCGCTGGATTTCTTTGGGAACCACTTTCCTGTCAGCGTCCCGCCCCCGCGCCACGTCCCGCACACCGCGCCGCCCGAAGGCGTGCGCCAGATCGCGCTCCGAGAGGCGCAGGGTGGTGGGGCGTCCGTGGGGGCAGGCCCAGGGATGTTGGCAGTCGGCCAGGGCAGCCAGTACCACTTCGCCGCGCCCGTGGTCCAGCATTCCGGCCTTGAGGGCAGGCGCGCAGGCCAGATTTGCCAGCACGTCGCGGCGCGGATCGGGGCCGCTCCCCAGCGCTCCCTCCACGATCTGCTCGTGCAGGCGCGGGATGTGCAGGGCGGCCAGCGCGGCGGGCAGGGTTCGCAGCCGCGCCAGGCCCGCACCGAAGTCCTCTATTTCCAAGCCCCAGCTCTGTAATTCGGCGGCGCGTTCGTGTAGGGCGGCCAGTTGCTGCGGCGTCAGGTGCAGCAACTCCGGTTCGGGCAGTTCCACGGGCGGGGCCGTCAGGAGTTCCCGGGTCAGGCGTTCGTACAGCGCGCGCTCGTGGGCGGCGTGGGCGTCCACCACCCACAGGTCACCCTCGCCCTGGGCCAGCAAATACAGCTCCTGATAAATGCCCACCAGGGTCAATTCGGGGAAACTGCCGTTGCGGGGTGACTCGGAGGGTTCGGACGGGGCGATCAATGCGGGTGCGGCGCGGGCCAGCGGATGCTGCGCCAGAGCCTGTGCCACCGCCTCCCGCACGCGGGCCGCCACGCCGCCCAGATCGGCCAGGGCCACCACCTGCTTGGCGGGGTGGACGTTGGGATTGTGGTCCCCCGGCGCAACCCTGAGGTCCAGCACGCACAGCGGTGCGGCCCCAGCAGGAAGCAATTCCGCGTAACCCTCGATCACGGCCCTTTCCAGCTCCGGCGGCGCGACGATGGGCCGCCCGTTGACGCTGAAGTGCATGCGGTCCCGCCGGACGCGGGTTAATTCCGGGCGCGAGACGACGCCACACACGCTGACTTCGCCATCAGATTCCACCTTCAGCACGCGGTTGGCGTTCAGCGGGCCGTAGACGCTGGCCACCGCGCCCCGGTGATCGGCGGGGGCGTGGATCAGTTTGGGATCGCCGTCCACGCTCAAGCGCCAGTGCAATCCCGGATGGTGCAGCACGTAGCGGCCCACCAGCGCGGTGATCTCACGGACCTCGGCTGCCGGGGCGGCCTGGGTCCGCAGGCGGGCGGGCAGGCGGGCAAACAGGCCGCGCACCGTGACGGTGGTGCCTGCCGGGGCGGCGGCGCGGCCCACGTGCACGCTCTCGCCCTGCGCCCAGACCTCGGATGCGCCCACCTGGGACGCCGGGCGGGTGACCAGGTGCAGCTCTCCGGCCTGCGCCGCCGCCCACAGCGCCTCGCCCCGGAAGCCCAGGGTGGTCACGCGCTCTACCGCCTCGGCACGGGGTTCCAGTTTGCTGGTGGCGTGGCGCACGGCGGCCAGTTCCACGCTCTCCGCGCCGATGCCGCCGCCGTTGTCACGCACGCGCACCAGGCTCAGGCCGCCGCCCTCCAGTTCGATCTCGATGCGGCTCGCCCCGGCGTCCAGCGCGTTGTCCACCAGCTCGCGCACCACGTCCAGCGGGCGCGACACCACCTCGCCCGCCGCGATCAAGCGGGCGACTTCGGGGGGCAGGACGCGGATCATGTGGGGCAAGCGTAGCGCACGGCCAACGGGACCATTGCGGCGAATTTTGCGCTTGAGCTGCACTCCTTACACGGATTCCGTTTGTTTCGTGCATGAGTCGGGAAAGCGCCGACTCATCCACTTCACGTCCGGAACCCGTTTTTCTCCTGCTCGCTTCGCTCGAATTTCCAGGTGTTTCCAACACCTTTCAATCGGAGTCCGTATTAGCCCCAATTCAACCGCTCAGGCACACGGACTGAGACACAGAGGCCGCCAGCCGCACCAGCGCCCCGGTCAGCACCGCCACGGCTCGGTCATACTCGGCCAGGTCCAGGCGTTCATCCGGCGTGTGGTCCAGCGCGCTGTCGCCGGGGCCGTAGGCCAGGGTGGGCACCGGCCAGTGGGCGGCCACCACGTTCATGTCGCTGGTGCCGGTCTTGACCTTGAAGACCGGGGTGCCGCCGTGGGCGCGAATGGCAACGCGCATGGCCCGCGTGAGCAGGTTGTCCTTCGGGTGGCGCACGGCAGTCTCATGGCCGACAAAGCTGGCCGACACGCTGGGCAGGTCTGCGAACAATTCCAGAATCTGCCTCTCTGCGTCCTGTGGCGAGAGGCGCGGCGGCAGGCGCAGGCCAAAGGTCGCCTCGGCCCGCTGGGTCAGGCCATCGCCCGCCGAGCCGATGCTCTGGATGGTGGCTTGCACGGCGTCGAAGATGCCCGTACCCCCGGCACCCACACTGGCCCAGGCCCGCAGGCGAAACCACGCCTCGGCCAGATCGTCGGCGGCGCTGCTCCCCTCGCCCGCCGTGTGGAAGTTGTCCTTTTCGGCGCGGACCTGCGCCACCAGGCGGCCCTTGTAGCCCAGCGTCAGGCCTTCCCAGCCGCTGGGTTCGCCGATCAGCACGGCGTCGGGGTGCAGCACCTCGCGGATGTGCTGCGCGCCCCGGCTGCTGGGGGCCTCCTCCTCGGTTGCGCCAATGACCACGAATCGGACGGACTGAAGGGCCTCGGGGGGCAGCGCCGCCACCGCCGCTATAAAGGCACACAGCGGACCCTTGGCGTCCACGCTGCCGCGCCCGTGCAGCACGCCGTCACCGTCCACCCGCACCGGGATCTCCCCTGGAACGGTGTCCATGTGGCCCAGCAGCGCCACGGTATAGGGACCGTTGCCGCGCATGCCCAGCGCGTTGCCCGCCTCGTCCACCTGCGCCGCAAAACCGCGCATCTCCATCCAGCCACGCAGAAATTCGGCCACCTTGCCCTCCTGCCCCGACAGGGAGGAGAGCGAGACGGCCCCGATCAGCAGCTCGCGGGCGTCCCGCTGGGCGTCGGTGTGAGGCTCGGCAGGATGAAGGTCAGCCGTCATGCCCGCTGTCATGCCCACTGTTGGGCAGGCGCTCCGGCAGCGGGCCGGGCGCGCGGCCCAGCAGCGCCAGCAGGCCCGACATCTCGCCCAAGGCCAGCAGCGCGATTGCGCCCACGCCGCCCGAGAGCAGGGTCCAGATGCCGGCCAGCGGCTGACCACCCGTGAACTGGAAAAAGGCCAGCGCCAGCGCCCCCACGAACAGCACCGCGCCCAGGATCTTCAGTCGCCCGGCCAGGGCCTCGACGGTCTCGGCCTGCCGGGCCAGCGCCGTGGCCGCCGCCACCTTTGAAAGCGCGGTGACGGGCGGCGCAATGATAGGAAGCGCAGAGATAGGAGGCGCAGAGTCGGGAGCGGCCTGAAGCTCTGGCTTTGGGCTGTCCGCCTGCGCCGTGGCCGGAGCGCTGTTGCCAGGAACCGCCACGGCGCTGCGCGGGGTGGGGCGGTGGGGCAGCTCGATCCGGGTGGCCGCCGGGTCTGCCGGGGCGGGTGCGGGGGCCTGGGTCTTGCGGAGTTCTGGTTTGGGGGCTTCCGATTTGGCAGATTCCGGTTTAGCAGATTCTGGTCTGGCCACCTCAGTTTTGCCCGCCGCCCCCACGCCGCCCGCGCCAAACCCCGGCTTGCTGACATTCGGCGAGAAGCTCGACGACGAGATCACCACCGGATTCTCGGCGCTGCCCCCACCCTTCCCGAGTTCGGGAATTTTGATCTCGGACAGCGGGGCGTCGGGGGCCTTGGGCGTGGCCGCCGTCAGCCCAGGCTTCTGGGTGTCTGATGGAGCGTCGGACGGCGGGCGGGCTGCGGGGGGTCCGTCGGTGGGGGCCTCTCCCCCCTGCGCCCCGAAAGGCCCAGGCATCCCAGACACTTCGGGAACCGTTTGTTCCGATTTCGCGTCAGCCCCGGTGTCCTGAGCCTGGGTCTCCCCACTCGGCGCAGTGGGCGCGGACCCGAAGGTCTTGGCCCCGCCCGCCGTCGGCATGGGTGAATCCGGCACGTCCTTGGCGCGGGCGGTGGTACTCCTGACCGCCTTGAAAAAGCTCTGGACCTGGCCCACGTCGAAACCCAGCAGGCTGGCGGTCAGGGCCGTTCCGGCGGGGGTTTCCACCCGCAGCAGCCCGGCCTGATCGCTGTGGATGCGGGTCAGGTCGCGCAGGGTCACGCGCCGCGTGCCGCCGCCATCCTGATAGATCAACGTGTCGCTCGTCAGGACGAACAGCGCGTCGTCGCGCTCCAGCGACATCAGGGGTGATCCGGTCATTCCGCTGGCGGTCAGGGCCGTCTGGGCGCGTTCACTCTGGGCACTCTGGGTCATGGTCACTCCTCGGGGGTCTGGGGCGTGGGTCCGCACTGTCCTGCGGATTTTGGCGGCGTTCTTGCTGCCCAGCATACCGATTTTGCTATGGCGGCGGTAAAGCGTTTTCTCTCAACGCCCGCCCGGCGGCCCAGCCCGGTAAACCCAACCCGATTAAAAACCCCGCCCGGTAAAACAGCGTGAAGGAGAGTCCATCCCCCGCCTCACCCGCCCCGGCAGCCCATCAGACAGACTGGACCATGACCGATTCCCATAACCGCTACGGTGACCAGCCCCTGGGCAAGAGCGTCGAGGACATCGAGGCCGAGGAGGGCAACCGCGTCAACTCGTCGGTGCCGGGCGAGGCAGTGCGGCGCGATCAGGAAGAGGTGGGCGTGATTCCCGCCGTCGCGAACAGCAATACCAACACCAACCCCGGTGTGATCGCGCCAGACACCCTGCTAACCGACACCCTGCTGACCGACAGCGTGATGGCCGACGAACGCCGCGACCGGGCGCAGGCTGGCCCCGACGCCGGGCAAAGCAGCGAATCGGGCGAGAGCTGAGCGCCGCCCGACCCGCCCAGAGAGCACCCCAGCATAAGGAACGGTGCAGGCCCACTTCACCCAAGTGTGGGCACGCTCACGCACACTGCGGGCATGACTGACAACCGATACGGCGACAAACCCCTGGGCAAGAGCGTTGAGGAAGTCGAGGCCGAGGAGAGCAACCGCGTCAATTCCCCGCTGCCGGGCGAGGCCAGACGGGAGATGCAGGACGAGGCGGATTTCATTCCCGCCGTCGTCAGCGGTGGGGGCGGCGGCACCAGCGGCACGCCCGCCATCATCAATCCTGGGGCATTGGTCGAGGGCGGCAGCGGCGCAGTGGACCGCAGCGACGAGACCCGCGAGCGCAGCGGCCTCGGCTGGGTGGACGAGGATGAGGTTGACCGCCCCATGTCGGACCGGGACCGGGGCACCAGCGAAAGCTGAGCAATGGTTTGAGGAGCTGGGAGCATCTGGGAAGACCGGGTGCCCCCAGCTTTTCTGTTTTGTGTTGCGGCGTTACGGTTGACCTGGGGCGAGATGTCCGTTCAGGTCAGCTCACGGGGCCGGTAGGTTACCGCCTCGGCCAGGTGCGCCTCGCGTACGTCCGTCTCGCCCGCCAAGTCCGCCACGGTGCGGGCCACGCGCAGCACGCGGTCAAAGCCGCGCCCGGTCAGGCCCAGTTGACGGGCTGCCGCACGGATGAAATTTTCCGGGCCGGGGGCCAGCGGCGCAAACTTTCGCAGCGCCTGCCCGGCCAGATCGGCGTTGCGGCCTCCCTGGCGCTCCAGCATCCGGCCCCGCGCCGCCGTGATCCGGGCGCGGACCGGGGCCGACGCTTCCGGCTCCGGCGCGCGGGTCAATTCGTCCACGGTCAGTCTGGGCACCCTGCAAACGATATCCAACCGGTCCAGCAGCGGGCCGCTGATCCGGGCGGCGTAACGCGCCCGCTCGGAGGCCGTGCAGGTGCAGCCCTTTTCGGGATCGCCCAAGTGACCGCAGGGGCA
>NZ_JNIW01000008.1 GCF_000701425.1 Deinococcus frigens DSM 12807
AGGCTGCGCGACGCCGCCAGTCTGGAGCGCCTGATCCTGGTGCTGTCGGTGGCGACCTTGCTGCTCGTCTCCGAAGGTATCGAGGTGGTGCAGCGTGGGGATCGACGACACGTCGATCCCCACTGGCGGCGGGCGCTGAGCTACCTCAAGATCGGTCTCCGGGCGGTTCATTACGCGCTGAGCCGTGGTCAGGCAATCTTCTCTCACCTGACGCTCCAGGGCGGGCCTGACCCTGAGCCACCAGGTCAGCGGAAACGCCTTCATGCCCCTCCTCAAACCACCCTTGAAGTCGGCTGGCAACTCGTTTTTCGTCCGCTCTCATAAAATTTGTCAGGCCGCCAGGCATCAATACTCCTGTGGTGTCTCAAAGGAAGGGCTGGGTGGTGAGCGAACTTTACTCGTTGATAGAAGCTCAGGTCTTGGATGATCAAACTGCGGCCAGTTTAAATGCTCTTCTCAACATCTGAACCATTCCCGTCCCCACTCAGAGCCTCCATCAACTCCAGCGCGTACTGCACCCCAGTTTCAAAGTCGCGGCGCAAGACATTTTCATTGGGGGCGTGGACGCGGCCCGCCACGTTGCCGATCCCCAGGGCGATCACGGGCGCACCGACGTGCTGCATGAAGGGGGACATGGGACCGCTGCCGCCGCTGCTGGGGTGCAGGATGGCGTCCTGGCCGTAGACCTCTCTCGCCACGCGCACGGCAGTCTGCACGAAGGGGTCACTCAGGTCACTGCGGGCCGGGTGCTGGTGGCTCTCCAGTTCGACAATTGCTACATCCTGCAAGTTCTGGGCGTCCAGATGGGCGCGCAGCAGTTCCACGATCCTGTCGGGGTGCTGGTCCGGCACCAGGCGAAAATCGATCTTGACGAAGCCCTCGGCGGGCAACACGGTCTTACTGCCGCCGTCCGCGTAGCCACCATGAAAGCCGTTGACGTTCAGGACGGGCATCAGGTTGGTGCGGGTGTTGAAGTCCTCCGGCGTTCCCAGGCGGCGCGTGACCTCGTAGGCGTCGTACAGCGACTCTCCCTGGCCGGGAATGCTGGCGATGGCCTCGCGGTCCGCCCCGGAGGTTTCGCGCACATCGTCGTGAAAACCGGGAATGGTCACGCGCCCGGTCCCGTCGCGCAGGCTGGCCACCGCTTTGGCCAGCCGCCACAGCGGGTTGTCCACCACCGCCCCGGTGCTGCTGTGCAGGTCACTGGCCGCCACCCGGCAGCGCAATTCCAGACACACGACGCCCTTGAGACCCGCGTACAGGATGGGCCGCCCCTCCGGCGTCACGCTGCCGAATTCCCACCACACGCCGTCGGCCTTCAGTTCGGCGGCGTGGTCTCGCACAAAGGCTTCGAGGCTGGGGCTGCCCACCTCCTCCTCGCCTTCCAGCAGCCACTTGACCTTGAGGGGGATGGTGCCGCCGTGCCGTTCACGCAGCGCCCGCAATCCGGCCAGCCGCGAGACAAACTCGCCCTTGTCGTCGGATGCGCCGCGCCCGTACAGCCGTCCATCGCGTTCGGTCAGCTCGAAGGGCGGGGTGTCCCACAGGCTCAGTGGGTCTTCGGGCTGCACGTCGTAGTGGTTGTAGATCAGCAGGATGAAGGGACCGTCTCCAGTCTCGGCCACCAGCACGGGGGCCACCTGACCGGGATAGCGGGCCACGCTGAAGCCCTCGGCCTCCAGCAGGGCGCTCACGGCGTCCGCCGTCTCGGGCAACATGCGGCCCTGCGCGGAGACGCTCTGCATCGCCACCAGACCGCGCAGGTCAGACAGACCGCGTTGGATATGGGCGGAGAGGTCAGGGGAACCAGGTGTTGTCATGGGGCCAATCTACTTCTCAAAGCCGTGCGGATGCCCCCTGTGCCAGTTCCAGGCCGTCTGCACGATCTGCTGCAAGTCGGTGAACTGCGGCGCAAAGCCCAGCTCCTGCACGATCCGCGTGGCGTCGGCCACCAGCCGGGGCGGATCGCCTGCGCGGCGGGGAGCGATCTCGCGTTCCAGCGGGGTGCCCACCACAGCGTCCACGGCGTCCAGCACCTGTTTGACGCTGAAGCCGTGGCCTAATCCCACGTTGTAGGTGGCGGCATCGGCCTTTCCGGCGTGCAGCGCCTCCACCGCCAGCACATGCGCGTCGGCCAGATCCTGCACATGCACGTAATCGCGGATACAGGTGCCGTCGGGCGTGTCGTAGTCCTCGCCGAAGATCATCATTTTGTCGCGCTGGCCCAGGGCGGTCATGCAGGCCAGTTCGATCAGGTGCGACTGGCTGGGATGCGCCTCGCCAATGTCCCCGGTGGGAGCCGCGCCGCAGACGTTGAAATAGCGCAGGATCGTGTAGGGCAGGCCGTGCGCCGCACCAAAGGCGTGGATCATGCGTTCGGTCATCAACTTGGTCTCTCCGTACACGCTCTCAGGCTGCATGACGGCGTTCTCGGGAATCGGCACGGCGTCGGTGGTGCCGTAGACGGCGGCAGTGCTGGAAAAGACCAGCGGCACCTTGCGGGTGTCCACGATGGCTTGCAACAGGTTCAGGCTGCCCACTACATTGTTGCGGTAGTAGCGGGCCGGGGCGCGCATGCTCTCGCCCACCTCGATCAGCGCGGCGAAATGGATGATGGCGTCGGGCTTGTAAGCCTCCAGCGCGGCCTTGACGCCGGGGAAATCCAGCAGATCGGCCCGCACCAGCTCCACGTCGTCCGGCAGCGCTGCGGCGTGACCGCTGGAGAGGTTGTCCAGCACCACCACGCCGTGCCCCGCAGCCCGCAACTGCCTGACCGTGTGTGAACCGATATACCCCGCGCCGCCGATCACCAGAAGTTTCATCGGGACTCAGGGTAGCAGGCCAGACCCCGGCACCAACAGAAAACGGGCGGATGAGTCGATGTCATCCGCCCGCCTTTTCACCGATTCTGTCAGTTCATGACGCGGCGCGCGCCGTTGTAGCGGTTGGCCCAGTAGGCGTTGGCGAACAGCGGCTCGATGACGGTCCGGCCCCGGTAGCTATTGGCGTTGGCCATCATGCCGTCGCCCACGTACAGACCGACGTGGCTGGCGGTGCGGCCCATAGTGTTGAAGAACACCAGATCGCCCGAACGCAGATCACGGCGGCTGACCGCGCGGCCCGAGTTCCACTGCCCGGCGGCGGTGCGCGGAAGGCTGACGCCCATGCTCCTGAACACGCTCTGGGTAAAGCTGGAACAGTCTAGACCGTTCCTGCCGCTGCCGCCCAGCGCGTAGCGCACGCCCAGGAAGCGAGCGGCGGCGGTCCGCACGAACGCGCCGCCAGTGTTGGTGGCGGCGGGCGCGGCGGCGCGGACAGGCGCGGAGACGGTGGCCCCCCCGAGATTCAGTTTCTGCCCGACCTGGATGGTGCTGCTGCTCAGACCGTTCAGGCGCATCAACGCGGCGGCGTCCACCCCCGTGGCGCGCGAGATCGCCGACAGCGTGTCACCGCTCTTGACAGTGTAGGCAGAGGCCACAGCAGCAGGGCTGATCAGGGCGGCGAGAGCAAGGGGCAGAAGGAAGCGGGAATAAGTCATCGACTTCAAAAGTTTATCCCAGCTTTATTTATTTGTCCTTAATTCTTGGTCAGAAACTGTCCCGTTATGCGCCTATACGTCGCTTATGCGTTCTGACAACTGCCGAACGGAATGAAAATCCAGCGTCTGGCTCAAGCTTCTCAGACTTCAGCTCATGTTCCCCGGATCAGGAAAAGTGCTGACAGTCACAGCCGGTAAGCGGATTGTAAGATTTATCGCGTCTTCATGTTGCTCATGTACTTCGGGAGTGGGTCTTGAATGACTTCTGGGAATTAGACTGGGGCCATCCGCACCCGGGCGCAGGGTTTCTGCCGGGCACGCCTCCTATACTTGGCCCAGGACAGCGCCGCCCACCCGAGCGCCCGCAAGCCGCCGCCCGATCTGGAGGACCGATGAAGGAACCCATGACCACCGATCAACTCCTGCAAGGTCTCAAACATTACCGCCGCATTGCCCGCCAGGACATGCTGCGTGCCCCCGAAACCCCGTGGCCGGACGCCTTCTTGACGCATGCTGAATGCCGCCGCGAGGTCTACGTGGCGCTGGGCACCTATGCCGAGACGCACGCTCCCGACGACGTGATCACCCACGCCCTGTCGGTCTACGAGACCATCCCGTTTTCCACCGGCACGCCCGAACACGAGTACCCCGATCTCAAGGGCCGCGAGAACGCGCTGGAAAACTTCTTCCTGCTGGTGGGCCTGGACCCCAGGACCCGCCGCGAGGCCCGCAGCCGCCGCCCCAAGCTGGAAGCCGCTGCTGGAAGCTGACGCCACCCGCCGGGCCGCGTTGCAGGCGCTGGAGCTGCGGAACACGGGCTGCGCCGCCTGTCGCCTGCGCCCCGGCTGCGCGGGCGTGGTGGTGGCCGAGGGAGACCCGGACGCCCCACTGGTGATCATCGGCGAGGGGCCGGGGCGTGAGGAAGACCGGCTGGGCCGTCCTTTTGTCGGGCCGGGTGGAGAACTCTTGGACCGCATCCTGGCCTCGGCGGGCATTGAGCGGGAAGAAGCGTACCTGACCAACACCGTCAAATGCCGCGCGCCGGGCAACCGCACCCCCCGGCCCGATGAGGTGGAGACCTGCACGGGGCTGTGGCTGGGCGCGCAACTGGCGCTGCTGCGCCCACGCGTGATTCTGAGCCTGGGCAACGCGGCCACCCAGCACCTGCTGAAGACCGAACGCGGCGTCGCCAGCCTGCGCGGTCAGTGGTTCGGATTCACGCACGGCGACGGGGCGGGGGGCACAGTCGGCGCGCTGCTGATGCCGATGTTTCATCCGGCCTACCTGCTGCGGAACGCCGCCCGCACCCCCGGCAGTCCCAAGGCGCTGACCTGGCGCGACATCCGCGAGGCCGCCGCCGTGCTGCGCGGCCACAAGGAGCCGGGGGAACTGGCCCAGCTCACGCCGCCAGACATGGACGGTCAGCCGGGACTGTTCTGAGGTTTGCCCATTCGAGGTTTGCCCAATCACAGCGCCGCTCATGTCTCAGCGCCGCCCATGCACTGGGCCGCCCATACACCGCGCCGCATACACTATGTCCCATGCCCCATCCTGAATTCGTCGGACTCGTCAATTCTTTGCAGGCCACCGCCGAGGCCGCGCTGGGCGACCTGAACGCCGCCACCGCCAGCGCCGCGCGAGACGGTCTGCTTCAGGAGGGCCGCGCCCGCCAGACCGCCGAACGCAGTTTAAAGCTGCTGACCATGCTGGCCGACAAAACGCGCGGCAACCTCGATTTTGCCGAGGCCGATCTGCTGACCGGGGCGATTTCCAGCCTGCGCGAACGGCTGAGCGGTGGCGCGCAGGGCGACTCATGCGGGCCGTGATTCAGCGCGTCGCCGGCGCCACCTGTACCGTCGCGGGCGAGGTCAGCGGGCAGACCGGGCCGGGACTGCTGGTCCTGCTGGGCGTCGCGCCGGGCGACAGCGCTGAGACCGCGCAGGCGCTGGCTGCCAAGATCGCCAAGCTGCGGATTTTTAATGATCAGGCGGGCAAGATGAACCGCAGCGTCGTGGACACTGGCGGCGGCGTGCTGAGCATCAGCCAGTTCACGCTGTACGCCGATACCCGCGCGGGCAACCGCCCCAGCTTCATCGGCGCGGCCCCTCCCGAACAGGCGCGCGAGCTGTACGGGGCCTTTAACGCCGCCCTGCGCGCCCTGGGACTGACGGTGGGCGAGGGCCGTTTCGGTGAACACATGGTGATCGATCTGAGCAACGACGGCCCGGTCACGATCACGCTGGAGATGAACTGAACAGCCGGGTTAGCTCTCGGTGTCCTCATCGCTGTCGTCGGTCTCCGCTGCCGGGGCCACCGGATTGCGGTTCTTGCCGATCTCGCGCACGCGTCCGCTGAAGCGGCCCTTGATCTCGTCGTACATGGGGTGGGCGCGGATGTCGCCGGGGCGAGACGGTGCATGAGATGGTGCACCAGACGGTGCGGCGCTGGCCTGCGCCGGGTCTCGCAGGGGCGGTGCAACGGGTGCGGGACGCTCCACGGCCAGACTGGCATACGGCGCGTCCGTCAGATCGGGGGGGCCAGCCGGTCCTGCCGCGTCCAGTGGGCTGCCGATGTCGTCCCAGTCGGGTTCCACGTCGATGGCCTCGACGACGTATAGCTCGCGCGAGGCGGCGCGGGCCTCCGCCGGGGCCGCTTCCGGCGGGGGTGGGGGCGCGTCAGCAGCGTGGGCGGCCTGCCAGGGGTCCGGGTGGGGGCTGGGCAGCGGCGCGGGGGCCACGTCGTCCGGGCTGGCGGGGCGGGGCAGGCGGGTTTCGGGGGGGCGCGTCTGGGGACGGGGCGGCGGACCATTTGCGGGCGGCTCCAGCGTCGCCACCGAGGCGGGCCGGGGCGGCAACGCGGTCTGGAGGGGCGTGGCCTGTGCAGATGTGATCGGCGCAGCAGAGGCGGTCGCCTGCGGTCCCGGCCCTTCCGGTTCACGGCTGGCGCGGCGCGGGGCCGGATCGAAGGGGGCGATCTCGATTTCGGCGGCTGGGGCAGCCTGTACGGGTGCGGGGCGTGGAGCCAGCGCAGGCTCGGGCCGGGAAGCCGGGGCCACAGCCCCTGCCGCAGCGCTGCCGCCCAGTCTCTGCTTCTTGTGGGCGTCCACCGTGATCAGCTCGAAGGTCACCGGGCCGAACACCTTGAGGGCCAGCGTGGCGATGTCGTCGAACTTGCTCAGCGCCTGTTTGGCATGGAAGGCATTCTTATCGTCGTAGGTCAGGCTGACGTACCCGGCCTCACCGTGCATCCGCGCGGGCTTTAAAAAGGCCCGGAGCTGCATGCTGGCCGCCCGCACCACATCGGCCCAGTTGCCCTGCTGGGGCGGTGGAGCCTCATCCTGCGCCTGAGCGTCGGTCTGAACCGCAGCCACCGCCTCCCGCACCACTTCACAGGCCGAGACGGGGCCACGGCGCTCCTGGGAAGCTGTTCCTCCGGCTGCGCGCAGGCCCGCCAGCTCTTTTTCCAGGCGGTTCAGGCGCTGCATCAGGTCCGCCGGGACGGCTGCCACACCTCCTCCTGATGCCGCCCCTCCCCCACCGCCACCGTCGACGGCCAGCAGGGCGTGGGTCAGCGCCAACTCCAGACTCTGCCCATCGGCGGAGCGGGCGAAGCGGGCCTCCTGCTCGTCCAGCGCGGCCTGCAATTTGAGAAGACGGGGAACATCTGCGCCGTCCAGCCGCCCCTCCTCGCCCAGCCCCAGCTCGGCGTGCAGGGCCGCGCCCAGCGCCGAAACCAGCCCCTCCACCACCGTGCGGGCCGCGAAGCCGTCGCGGTACAACCTCCCGGCCCCCTGCAAGGCCGCGCCCGCGTCGCCCACCACCAGCGCCGCCGCGATCCCTTTGACACGTTCGCCGGGGGGCAACCCCAGCGCCTCCTCCACCCCGGCCCGCGTGACCGCGCTGCCTGCCGCCAGCATGCGCTCCAGCAGGCTCTCGCCGTCGCGCATCGCGCCGTCGGCCAGCCGCCCGATCAGTTGCAAGGCATCACCGTCGGCGGTCATGCCCTCCTGCGTCGCCAGGCCAGCCAGTTTCCCGGCGATTTCCTCCGGCGTCAGGCGGCGAAACCGGTAGTGCTGGCAGCGCGAGAGGATGGTGGGAATGATCTTTTCCGGCTCGGTGGTGGCCAGGATAAAGATGACGTGGCCGGGCGGCTCCTCCAGCGTTTTCAGCAGGGCGTTGAAGGCCGCCCGCGACATCATGTGCGCCTCGTCCAAAATGTAGATCTTCTTGCCGCCGCGCATGGCCGCCAGGCCCACCAGTTCGCGCAGATCGCGCACGTCGTCCACGCTGTTGTTGCTGGCGGCGTCGATTTCCATCACGTCGGGGTGCGAACCGGCGCGCACGCTCAGGCACGATTCGCACTCTCCGCAGGGCTTCGGAGCCGGGCCGGTGCAGTTGGCAGTCATGGCGATCAGGCGCGCGGTGGTGGTCTTGCCCACGCCGCGCGGCCCGCTGAACAGGTAGGCGTGGCCCACCCGCCCGGCCTCCAGCGCGGCCTTCAGCACGTCCTTGACGTGTTCCTGGCCCACCACCTGATCCCAGTGGATGGGGCGGGCGCGCTGGTAGATGGCGCTCATCGTCGCGTCCTCGGCGTGGTCAGTGGGCCGTGATCCGTGGCGAGCGAGACAGAGAAAAAGACCGATCTATGGACCGCCACACACCCACCACACCCCGCAAACCTCTTCACCCCCTCAGTGTAGGGCGGGGGGGTCCGGTCCGGGGTGAGGGAAGGCGGATTGGAAGGGCTGGCCGCCCATACTCACCGCCAGTGTCCCGTCCTCAATCCGGTCAATCGTGTCCTGCGGATGACTGAGGGATAGCGCCTGCCCAGGCGTCAGCCCCAGCAGAAGCATCCGCAGCAGCCTGCCGATCATCTCGTGGGACACGATCAGCACGTCGCCCGGACCATCAGCGCGGATGCGCTCCAGGGCGCGGGCGGCGCGGGGCGCGGCAGTCTCGTCACTTTCGCCGCCGGGGACGACGGTGCGGTACTTGTCGCGCTTCCTGGCCCCTGCAAGTATAGGAAAGCGGGCCAGCCGCTCAGCCGGGAGCAGGCCTGCCAGTTCGCCCAGCGCATGTGTCCGAATTACAGCATCGGGAAAAGAGACTCCCGATGCTTCCATGCTCCCAAATACTCGGCCAAATTCACTCACTGTCTTGGGCAGGACAGACGCCCATGAGGACGCTTGCCCGCCCGTTCGGTCAAAAGTGGACAACTCTTTTGACAAATGCTCTAGGTCCACTTCGGCCAGCTCGTCCAGCACGGTCAGCGGCACGTCGCGACCCTCCAGCGCCAGGCTTGCCGTCTTTTGAGCGCGGCCCATCGGACTGACGTAGGCGCAGGTCAGGGGCAGGGCGGCCAGTGTGTGGCGGTGCGCCTGAGCCTGTTGAACCCCAAGCTCGGTCAGCGGGGGATCCAGACGGCCCTGGCCCCGGCCCCCGACATTCCAGACGGTCTGGCCGTGACGCAGGAGATAAAGAGCAGGTCCCGAACCGGCTACTCTGCGCCCCCGGCCTTCCGCAGCGGCAGGTACTTGGGCAGCCACGCCCTATCCCGGATCACCGTTTCCAGTTGCTCGTCGGTCATGGTGCGAATCCGGCGCTCGGCGCACACGCCGTCGGTGATGGCCTGCCGCGCCACGTTCACCGCCACGCGGATGCTCAGTTCGCGCAGATCATTGATGGGCGGGTAGACGCGCTCGCCATAGCTCTGGGTACTGTATTGCTCGGTGAAGGCGGCCAGCGTTTTTGCCGAGGCCATCACCATGTTGTCGGTGATCTCGCGGGCGCGGGCGGCCACCGCGCCGAAGCCCAGGCCGGGGAAGATAAAGGCGTTGTTGCCCTGGCCCACCGGGTAGCTCTTGCCGCTGTATTCCACGTCGGGAAAGGGGCTGCCGGAGGCGATGATCGCGCCGCCGTTGGTCCAGCGGATCAGGTCCGCAGGCTGCGCCTCGACGTGGCTGCTGGGGTTGCTGAGCGGAAAGATGATCGGGCGGGGCGTGTGCTCCAGCATGGCCTCCACGCTTTCCTGGCGGAACAGGCCCGGCACCCCCGTAAAGCCCAGCAGCGCGGTGGCGCGGGCGTTGACGATCACCTCGTGCAGCGTGGGGTAGTCGCCCACGGAGGTCCAGCCCGCGACGTCATCCTTGCGGCGCACGAAGCTCATCTGCTGGGCTTCGAGGTCATCCTGCCCTTCCATCAATAGGCCGTGGCGGTCCACCACGAACACGCGTGCGTTGGCCTCGGCGTACCCCAGGCCGTCGGCTTCCAGGCCCTGGCGGAGGGCGGTGGCCACGCCGATGCCCGCCGCGCCCGCGCCCACGATCACAAAAACCTGATCTGACAGGCGCTCGCCCTTGATACGGGCTGCGCTCATCACCCCGGCCAGGGCCATCGCCCCGGTGCCCTGAATGTCGTCGTTGAAGCTGGGGACCACCTTGCGGTAACGCTCCAGCACCCGGAAGGCCGTACCGCGCGAGAAGTCCTCCCACTGGATGATCGCCTTGGGGTAGCGGGCCGAGACCGCCTCCACGAAGCAATCCAGAAATTCGTCGTACTCGGCCCCGGCCAGGCGCTTGTGGTGCACACCCAGGTACAGCGGATCGTCGATCAGGTCCTGGCGGTTGGTGCCCACGTCCAGCTCCACGGGCAGGGTCTTGTCGGGGCCGACACCCCCCGCTGCCGTGTACAGCGAGAGCTTGCCGATGCTGATCGCCATGCCGCCGAAGCCCTGATCCCCGATGCCCAGAATGGCGCTGCTGTCGGTGGCCACGATCATCCGCACGTCGTTGACGGTGATGTTGTCCAGCATGTCCTCCACCCGGTCGATGTCCTGGGTGCTGACCGTGAAGCCGCGCGGGTAGCGGTAGTTGCTGGAGAAGAACTTGACCGCCTCGCCCACCGTGGGGGTGTAGATGATCGGCAGCATCTCTTCCAGGTGGTCTTCCAAGACGCCGAAGAACAGCACCTCGTTGCGGTCCTGCAAGGCGCGCAGGTATTCGTGCTTCTCCAGGTCGTTGATGCAGCGCCCATACCGCCCGTAGGTGCGCTCCTTCTGTTCCTCGAAGCTGCTGGTGTGCGGCGGGATCAGCCCTTCCAGGCCCAGATCACGGCGCTCCTCGGGCGTGAAGGCGGTGGTCTTGTTCAGCAGCGGGTTTTGCAGCAGCGCCAGACCGCTGACCTGCACGTCGATAAACCGGTTGCCCTGTTCATCGCGCTTGACGTCGTAATACCGGGACACAGGAGGGGATTTGGCCATACTGCCCGTCAGCATAGCGGGCCAGAACATCTCCATGCCCGTTTACTTAGAAGTCAAAGTGGTCTGTCGGCCCAGCCGAAGTGGATGATGGGGGTCACAACTGGGAGGGGCGGCCAGCCTCCCAGCGCCGCCGCAACGCCTCAAAGTTGGCGTCGATGCGCGCCTGCGGTAGAACGAACTGCGTGGTGCTCCCGTGCCCGATCTCGTCGCCCAGTTCGGTCATGGCGCGCATGCGGGCGTGGACGCGCCGCCCCTCCTGCCCGGCAAAGGTGGCGGTCACGGTCACGGCCATGCCGGGCAGCGCGGGGCCGCTGTGGATGACCTCCACCTGCGAGCCGATGCCGCCCTCGCCGTCGTCCAGAAAGGGGAGGATGATCTTGCGGCCCGCCTCCTCGAAGTGTCTGGCCATCCAGTACGTGGCGTAGACCGGGTGAACGGCCCCCAGTTCGCCGAAATCCACTGTCATCTCGTCAGTTACGGTCAGGGTCAGGGTCTGGGTGAAGCCGTCGGGAATGGGGCGCATGGTACGCAGGGTAGGGCAAGCCTGCCCGCTAGACTGCCCCCCATGAGGTTCACGCCCGCCGATCTGTTCACCCTGCTGCGCGAATCCGCGCTGGCCTTCAGCCAGGACAAGGCCCCGCGCCTGGCCGCCGCCATTGCGTACTACGCCATCTTCGCCATCGCGCCGCTGCTGTTTTTCGTGCTGGCCGTCGCCAGCGGGCTGCTGGCCAACGCCAACGTGCAGGAGCGCCTGTTCGAATTTCTGGCCCAGAACCTCAACCAGAGCGCGGTGGAATTCGTCAAGGGCATTGTGCCCAAGGACAACCGGCTCCAGCAGTCCACGCTGCTGGCGAGCACCGCAGGCTTCGTGATCCTGTTCATGGGCGCAACCGGGTTGTTCGTGCAGCTTCAGGACGCCCTGAACACGCTGTGGGGGGCAAAACCGGCCACCGGCAACGGCATCCTGAACGTGATCAAGTCCCGGCTGGTGTCGTTTGCGCTGGTGCTGGGCATCGGCGTGATCATCATCGCCTTTCTGATCGGCAATACGTACCTGTCGGCCATCGCCGAGCGACTGGGCGAGACCATTGGGCTGGGGACGCTGTTCGTGCGCCTCGCCACCTTTGCCGTCAGCGCGGGCATCCTGACGGTGGTGTTCGCCGCGCTGTTCAAGACGCTACCCAACGTCAAATTACAGTGGCGCGAGGTCTGGATCGGTTCGGCCATTACCTCGGTGCTGTTCACCATTGGGCAACTCATCATCGGCTTCTATCTGGGCCGCGCCGCGCCGGGCAGCGCCTTTGGGGCCGCCGGATCGCTGGTGGTGTTGCTGCTGTGGATCTACTTTTCCAGCATGGTCTTCTTCTTCGGCGCGGAAGTCACCTGGGTCTACTCGCAGAAGTTCGGCTCGGGGGCGGGCGGTGCGGGAAGCGTGGAAAAGAAGGCCGCGCTGGCAGAAAAGGGCGCGCACATCGACACCGCGCCGACCGCACAGGAGCTAGAGGCCCTGAACAGCGACAAGAAAGGATCACCGCTGCCGGGCCGTCTGGGTCAGATGCTGGACACCGCCAGACTGCCCCGGGTGCTGCCCCGGGTTCCCAGCCGCGCCGAGGGACGGCTGCTGCCCAGCGTACGCGGCACCCTCTGGAACGCCGTGCGTGCCGTGCTGGCCGTCCCTGTCGTGATGGTGCTGCGGCTGCTGGGCTGGACCGGGGGCAAGGGGAAGTAAGCCCGGTCGGCTTTCAGAACGCGGGTTTGACGGGCAACGGTTCGTAAACCTTCTTGCGGCTGCCGTTGCTGAACAGGATGTCGGCGGTGACGTTGATACTGGTGTACACACGGTCTGGCCGGGCACGGACATTCAGGGGCAGCGTGAAGATCAACTGGTTGCCGTTGGGGCGGTAGCGCGTGACCGGGCCGGCACCGGAAGGCCAGCGGTCCAGCGTGTCCAGTTTCAGTTTGCCCGCCGCGTTGCGCTCGCGGTACTCCAGCTCATAGCTGAAGCTGGCGCTGACGGGCTGCGCGCCGTTGGGCACGGTCTCGATCACCAGATCGCACAGGTGGGCGCTTCCGGCCAGCAGACCCGTGCGGACCGCGCCGCTGCCTGCGTCCCGGCAGGTGGTGAAGTACCAGCGGGTGAATTTGGGGGCCGCGCCGCCCGCCGCCGGAGACGTCAACGTGACCTGGGGCGCAGCGGCGCGGGCCGTCAGCGCACCGCAGCCCCGCACCTGCGCCCAGGCCGTGGCAAATCCGTTCGCCGCGAAGGTGTAGGTCAGCGCTTGCCCGCCAGCGGCGCGGTTGACGCGGACCACCAGCCGTTTGCCCGCATTCAGGCCATTCACGATCCGCCGCACCGTTGCCCCGCTCAGCGCCAGCGATTCTGCTTTCACGGCGTCGTTGGGCGTGACCACCGAGGTCAGATCGCCGCCTGGCAAGACAATGGGCGCGTCATCTCCCAGCCGGATCGTCACGGCGGGCATCAGGCCCAGATCGGCGTCTGCGGCGGGGATCAAGGTGTTTTTGGAAGTCAGGGACGCCCACAGATCGGGCACGCCGCCGTCCGCGCAGTTGAGGCGAAACAAGGTCTGGACGCTGCTGTCGTTGATTTCCTGCAAAGTCACGGAACTGGTGTTGACATCGGTGATCGGGTCTTTGGAGACGGAATAGTACGTGTGGGTGCCGGGAACCCTATCCACTGCCCCAGCGCCGGCAGGCAGCACGGCGGCGCAGAGCAGGGCGGTCAGCCGAGGCAGCAAGGGCAGCGTTCTCATCCTGTACTTATTTCACCTTTTCGCTGTCCAGGCAAGCGCCTTCGCGGTTATACCCCAGCGAACAGCCACACGACAATCAGACCCAGTCAGCCAGGACCTGAACATGAAGAAAAAAGCACTTGGACGCGGGCGGCATACTTGGCCCCATGTCACCCAGCGAGATCGTCGGAATCTTCATGGTGTTGCTGGCGGCCCTGTCGTTCGTCAACAGCCGCTTCTTCAAGTTGCCGCCCACCATCGGCACCTTGATCGGCGGCCTGATCCTGGCCGGGGGCGTGGCGGCGCTGGACCTGCTGGGCTTGCCGCTGGCCGACAGCTTTCAGGCCACCGTGACATCGCTGCCCTTCGGCACACTGGTCTTCGACTGGCTGCTGGGTTTCTTACTATTCGCCAGCGCCATCCAGATCAACGTGCGCCTGTTGTTCGAGCACCGCCTGACGGTGGTGGCCGTAACTCTGCTGACCACCCTGATCACGCTTCTGACGCTGGGGAGCGGCTTTTATTTCTTGCTTCAGTGGGCGGGCATACCGGTCCCGTGGGCGGCAGCGCTGCTGTTCGGGGCCATCGTCGCGCCCACCGATCCGGTGGCGGCCCTGCCACTGCTGAAAGCTGCCGGAGTGCCGGAGAAAGTGGAGTCGCTGATCGCCGGGGAATCGCTGTTCAACGACGGGGTGGGCGTGGTGGCCTTTGCCGTGCTGGTGGGGTTGCTCCCGCCCACCCCGCAGGCCGTGACCCTGTCGAGTACGCTGCTGCTGTTCGCGCGCGAGATGCTGGGTGGCCTGGCGCTGGGCGCGATACTGGGCGGGGTGGCCTTCGCCTTCATCCGCCGCGCGGCGCTGGACGAGAACACCCGGCTGACCATCACACTGGCGCTGGTGGCGGGCGGGAGCGCCCTGGCGCAGCGCTTGGAGGTCAGCGCGCCGATCACGGCGGTGATGAGCGGCCTGACCCTGGTGGCCCTGCTGCAATTGATCCGCGAGAGGGGCGACCTGAAGGCCCAGAGTAGCCCCCGTGTGGCACAGTGGAAGGCCGAGAATCAGGGCACCCTGGATGACATTCGTGCCCACCTGTATACCTTCTGGGGCTTCGTGGATTACCTGCTCAACGCCGCCCTGTTCACGCTGATGGCCTTCGAGATCCTGAGCGTGCAGATCGGCTGGCCGCTGCTGGCGCTGGTGCCGGGGGTGATCGTGCTGGGGCTGGCGGCCCGCGCGCTGGGCGTGTGGCTGCCCATCACGCTGCTGGGGCGGCGAGGGACTTTTCCGCCGTACACCCGGAGGTTAATGATCTGGTCCGGCCTGCGCGGCGGCGTGACCCTGGCCTTGGCCTTAACCGTCCCGCAGGGCGAGCTGCGCGACACGTTGCTGGTCCTGAGCTACGGCGTGGTGGTCTTCAGCCTGCTGGTGCAGGGGCTGACTATTCCCGCCCTGGCCCGCCGTGCGACTGCCGCTGCCGGGACCGGGGCGGCGTAGTCCGTTTACAGTGTCACCGGATATGCCAGGGTGCCCTCGTAGATGGCCCGGCCCACGATGGCCCCCTGAATGCTTTCCTGTGCCAGCAGGCGCACGTCGTCGATGCTGGCGACGCCGCCGCCCACGATCAGGGTGTTCAGCCACAGCCCGCGCACCTGGCGCATCAGTTTGCGGTCCAGGCCCTTTAACGTGCCGTCGCGGGTCACGTCGGTGAAGATCAGGGTTTCCAGGCCCGCATCGGCCAGCCGGGGCGTCAGCTCGGCCACTCCCACGCCGCTGCCCTGCGCCCAGCCGTGGGTGGCGACTTCCAGCCCCCGCGCGTCCAGGCTGACCACCACCCGTTCGGGGCCGTGCGCGGCGATCAGTTCGGCGACCAGTTCGGGATTCTTCACGGCGGCGGTGCCGATTACCACCCGGTCCACGCCGCTCCTCAGCAGCGCCTCGGCCCCGGCGCGGTCCCGGATGCCGCCGCCGACCTCCACCGGCACGCCCAGTTCGGCCACGATCTGCGCGATCACGGCGCGGTTCTCGCCGCGTCCGGTGGCGGCGTCCAGATCCACCAGATGCACCAGCCCCGCGCCCAGACCAGCCCAGTGCCGCGCGGCCTCCAGCGGCGACTCGAAATACACCGTCTCGCGGTCAGGATCACCCTCGTACAGGCGCACCGCGCGGCCCGACTGGATGTCCACGCAGGGAATGATCAGGGGCGGGGCGGGGGAAGGGCTGGAGGAAGTCATGCCGGGCAGCATAGCGAGGAGCGGCGGGTCAGCGGTCAACCCGAGAAAGACGGGTCTTTGGAATCCGCGCCGACTGCCTGAGTCGGTGAGGCGGTTGGACTGCTTGACGGTCTGGCCCGTCGAACTGCTCTCCCCCACCCCCATGCTCTAGACTGCCGCCCAGTGTGAGAATCGGGATCATTACCGCGACCTATCTGCCGTCCCGCAACGGCGTGGCCACCAGCACGGCGCTGTTCATGCGTGGCCTGCGGGAGCGCGGGCACGAGGTCCGGGTCTTCGCCCCGCGCCATCCGCTGATGCCCGCGCGTGAGGACGGCGTGTACCGCCTGAACAGCTCGTTCCTGGGGGCGCGGGCGCTGGGTGCTCCGGCGGATTATCCGGTGATGCTGGCTCCGGGGCCGGTGCTGACCTCGCGGCTGCCGCTGCGCGATCTGGACGTGCTGCACACCATGCACCCGTTTCTGGCCGGGGGCCTGGCCCTCAAGTGGTCGCGGCTGTCGGGCGCGCCCGTGGTCTACACCGCACACACGCAGTACGACGAGTACCTGCACTACACCCCGGTGCCCCCGCGCCTGGGCCGCGCCATGCTGCGCCCGCACGTCAGCGCCTTTGCCCGCCGGGTGGACGCCGTGCTGGCTCCGGGCCGCGCGATGGTTCAAATGCTGCACGACTACGGCTACGCGGGCCATGTGGAACTGTTCCCGAATCCGGTGGATCTGGCGGCATTTCAGGCCGCCGATGGCAGCGCCTTCCGGGCCGAACACCACGTTCCGCCGGACGCGCCGCTGGTGATGTACCTGGGCCGCCTCGCCCCGGAGAAGAATCTGGAGGTGATGCTGCGAGCCTTTGATCAGGCGCGGGCCAGCCGCCCGGAGCTGCGCCTGCTGGTGGTGGGCGACGGTCCCAGCCGCACAGAGGCGGCGCGGACGGCCCCCGAGGGCGTGAGATTTACCGGCCCGGTCCCCTACGCCCGCGTCCCGGAAGCGCTGGCCGCCGCCGACGCCTTTCTGACCGCCAGCACCAGCGAGGTGCTGCCCATGAGCATGATCGAGGCGCTGGCCGCAGGCGCACCCCTGGTGGCCGCCCGCAGCCCCGCCGCCCTGGACCTGATCGACGAGGGGGTCAGCGGCACAGTGCGCGACCCCACCCCGCAGGCCCTGGCCGACGGCCTGCTGTTCACCCTGCACCCGGACCGCCTGGCCGCGCTTCAGGCGGGCGCGCGGGCCAGCGCCGCCCAGTACGATCTGCCTGAACGGGCACAGGCTTTGGAAGAGGTGTACGGGCGGGTGCTGTCGGGCCGCCGCTGACAGCAGACGTGAACACGAGGTCCAGTCAGGGTCTGCGAGTTGAGTTCACTTTAGAACTGAACCTTGTGGACATTGGTTGCCCTGGTCTGCTTCTCCCCTGACACGGCGGCGAGTCCTGCATCGACGGCTGCCCCTTGAATTACGCTGAGGCCCGATGCCTCCTTTATCCGACACCCCCCCCACGCTGCTGCTGATTCCGCCCGATACCCGCCCGCAGACGCTGGAATTGCCCGTTCAGCTCGCCGTCATGACCGGGGCAGCGGTGCGCGTGCCGCCCGCCGGGGCGTTGCCAGATTTTTTCACGCCTGGGAATACGGACATGTTGCGGGACTGGCTGCTGGCAGAGGCGGGGCGGGCCGACATCCTGATCGTCTGCCTGGAAACGCTATGCCTGGGCGGCATGATTCCGGCGCGGCGTGTGTCGGACCCGCTGGAGACGGCGCTGGCGCGGCTGGCGGCGCTTAAGACGCTGAAACGCCAGCATCCAGCCCTCCAGATCCTCGCCTTTGGGGTGATCGTGCGGGTGGCCCACGACAACGATCTACACGAGGAAAAACCGTATTACGGCCAGTGGGGCCGCGAGCTGCGCGCCTATAGCGCGGCCTTTGACCGCCACGCCCGGCACGGCGCGGCAGAAGCCGAGGCGCTGGAAGCGGCCCGCGCCACCCTCCCCGCCGACATTCTGGCCGACTGGCTGGAGACCCGCGCACGCAACCGCGCGCTGCATCTGGCCGCGCTGGACCTGCTCGCGGCAGGGGTGCTGGCCCACCTGTGTCTGACGCTGGACGACACCACGCCGTATGGCCTGGCCGCCTTTGACCGCCGAATGCTTGAGGCGCGGGCCGATGAACTGGCCGTGTGGCCGCGGCTCGACATCTATCCCGGCGCGGACGAGGTGCCCTGCGCGCTGCTGGCGCGGGCGCTGGCCCCCCGGACGGCGCGCGTGTGGGTGCGCTACAGCGGCCTGGGCGGCGCATCGTCCGAGATGATCTACGAGGACCGCCCTGCCGGGGAACTGGTGCGCGCCCATCTGCGCGCGGCGGGCTGCGTGCTGGCCGACACGCCCGCCGAGGCCGACTTCGTGCTGGCCGTCAACACCCCCGGCACCCGGCAGGCCCATCGGCAGCCGGACTTCGCCACGGTAGACACGCCGCACCGCCACCTCCCGGCCTTTGTGGACGCCTTGCGGGCCGAACTGGAGGCCGGGCGCACGGTCTCACTGGCCGACATCGCCTATCCCAACGGGGCCGAGCGGCGGCTGTGGACGCTGCTCCAGGAGTTGCCGCTCGCAGAGTTGGCGGGCCTCAGCGCCTGGAACACGGCGGGCAACACGCTGGGAACGGCCATCGCCCTCGGCAAACTCGCGCCGCTGGCGGGGGACCGGGCCGCCCATGCGGAGGCGCTCCTCGCGCGCATGGTGGACGACGCGCTGTATCAGGCGTTCGCGCGTTCGGAGGTCCGCGAGCGCCTGAATAGCCCCAGCCCCTTCGATCTGGGCGAGGGGCGTGGAGCGGCAGAGGCCCACCTCCGAGAGATCATCACGCCGCGCATCCGGGCGCTGTGGGAGCGGCATTTCTCGGGGCGTGGACTGGAACTGGACATAGGCGAGGCGCACCTGGCCTGGCCTCGACTGTTCACGGGCGTCTTCCCGCTCAGGGTTCGGGCGCAAAAGGATTGAGGGGTCGGTTTTAGAACGACGGGGCTGGGGCTGCCGGTACGCGCACGCTGCCAATCTCCGGCCCAGCCGTCCAATGATCGGGGACAACAGGCAGCCGGTCTGGCTACTGAACCCTTTGTATGACGCCTGACAGATCGCCCCATGTAACCTTGGGGCCATGAGTGACCGTCTGGCCTTTCCCGCTGCCGCCGCCCTGGCCGTGCTGACGCTGGCGTTGTGGCTGTATCTACTGCTGGTTGGGGCGACGGGCGTACAGGTGGCGAACCGCAGCGGCGCGGTGATCAGCAGCCTGACGGTCTGTCAGGGCAGCGGCGAGTGCCTGCACCGGGACCGCCTGTGGCCGCATCAGACCTGGCGGGTCCCCCAGGCCCACGCTGGAGAGCAGGTCAGGGTGACGGTGCAGGAGCCGGGCGGCACCCGGCAATCGGTCACGCACACCCCCGCCGCTGCCGATCCGCACGCGGCGTTTGTGGTAGGCCGGGACGGACGCATCAAGTTGCAGTGAGCGCCCACCCCAGCCGGTGCGGCACACTGGGCAAGTGACTCATAGCCGCCCCCGCACTCCTCTGCTTTCCCTCGCTTCGGCCAGCCGCAAGCGGCCCCCGGCCACCCCGGCGCGCCTGGCGGTGGGGGCGGCGCTGTTCGGGCTGTGCGCGCTGGGCGCTTGGCTGACCATTCCCCGCCCGGACGTGCGCGTCATGAACGCCAGCGGTCAAGACGTGACGGTCACGGTGCGGAGTGCCCAAGTGCGGGCCGCGCAGAAGCTGGGCGTGGACCGGACCTGGGCCGTGGAGCAGGAGTTCAAAGCGGGGCCACTGCGATTCCAGGTCAAACTGCCGGATCGGCCCGGGGTCGAGACCACCATCACCGCGCCCACCTTCCCCCTGCGCGTGGCGGTTGCCGAGGACGGCAGGGTCGCGCCCCGCTGAGCCACCTATCGTTTGAAAAGCCAACGTTCTGAAATTCATTTGCTCAGCAGCCCGCTCCGGTCTGTTCCGAGCGCCTGACAACGCCTCTGTGCCGCTTCTGGCGGGCGTGTTAGCCTCGCATTCAAACCAGGGGAGGTACGTATGATGGAGACTCTTGCGGGCGGTTTTCTGCCCTTCGAGCATGAACCCTATTTCAACTTCGCGCAGCCGGAGGTGGCCGAGCTTCAGCGCGCGGCCTTCCGGCAGGTGCGGGGGCAGTACGCCGGGCAGCGCTTCCCCCTGTATATCGGCGGCGAGCGGGTGGAGGGCGGCGAGACATTCGAGGTCCGCAACCCCGCCGACACGCGCGAGACCGTGTGGCACTTTCCGAAAGCCACGCCGCAACAGTTGGAAGATGCCGTCTCTGCCGCAAGGGCCGCCTTCGAGACCTGGCGCTTCAGCGATCCATTGCAACGCGCCACCATCTTCAAACGGGCGGCAGAGCTGCTGCGGGCGCGGCGCATGGAGTTCAATGCCGTGATGACCCTGGAGAACGGCAAGAACTGGGCCGAGGCCGATGGCGAGGTGGCCGAATCGGTGGACCACTTCGAGGTCTTTGCCCGCGAAACCCTGCGCTGGGCGGCGGGCAAGCCGGTCTACCCGATGCCCGACGAACACGTCACCACTGCCTACGAGCCGATTGGCGTGGTGGCCTGCATCAGCCCCTGGAACTTCCCCAGCGCCATTCCGCTGGGCATGGCGCTGGGCGCGGTTGCGGCGGGCAACACCGTGATCTGGAAACCCGCCAGCGAGACGCCATTAAGCAGCCTGCTGATGGTAGAACTGCTCTACGAGGCCGGGTTGCCCCGGGGCGTCATCCAGTTCCTGACCGGCACCGACGACGTGCTGGGCGATCCGCTGGTGGATCACCGGGACATCCGCATGGTGGCCTTTACCGGCAGCCGCGAGATCGGCTGCCGCATCTTCGAGCGCGCGGCGAAGGTGCAGCCCGGTCAGAAGTGGCTCAAGCGCGTGATGGCCGAGATGGGCGGCAAGGACCCCACGGTGGTCTGCGCCGACGCCGATCTGGAGGCCGCCGCGCTGGGTATCGTGCAGTCCACCTTCGGCTACGCGGGCCAGAAATGCAGCGCGTGCAGCCGCGTGATCGCCGAGGAAAGCGTGTACGACGAACTGCTGGACCGGGTCAGGACGCTGGCGGCGCAGATCAGGGTGGGACTGCCGGAAGACAACGCTGCCCTCGGCCCGGTCGTCAGCACGGGCAGCGCCGAACGCATCATGAGGTACGTGGAGAACGGCAAGAAAACGGCACGTCTGGTGCTGGGCGGCAAACCGGCGGACGCAGGCGAACGCCAGGGCGGTTATGTGACGCCGACGATCTTCGCAGATGTCGATAGCACGGACCCGCTCTTTCAGGAAGAGATCTTCGGGCCGGTCCTGGCCTTTTCCAGGGCGCGCGACTGGCGACATGCCATCGAGTTGGCGAACGACTCGGAGTACGGCCTGACCGCCGCCTTCTATAGCCGCGATCCGCACAAACTGGCCGAGGCCAGGCGGCTGCTACAGGTGGGCAACCTGTACCTGAACCGCAAATGCACCGGGGCACTGAGCGGCACCCACGCCTTCGGCGGCTACGGTATGAGCGGCACGAACGCCAAGGTGGGCGGCCCCGATTACCTGTTCTGGTTCCTGCAAACCAAGACGGTGGCGCAGCGGTACTGAATCCTGATACGGATTCCGGTTGAACAGTTATGCAATAACTGCGAAACCCGACCAACGGGAGAAGGGAAAGTACGGATTCCAGAATGGTGTTGGCTTTTGGTGCTGTCCCAAAAGATAACTGAATGACCGGTATCCGTATGAGTTGGACGGGCAGGCGTTGATCCTCGCGCCTGCCCGTTCCTGAATAGCGAGCCAATGGCACATCAAAAAGGGCGAACGCCCAAAAGCGTCCGCCAGGAGAAAGAGAAGTTGAGGTCCTGATCAACCGATCAGGGATCTACCAGCGGCTGCCGCCACCCCGGTTTCCGCCACCCATACCGCCGTTACCGCCCATGGGGGCAGGTGCGGCGTTGGTCACGACGACGTTCTTGGCCTGCGGGCCTTTGTTGCCCTGACCAGCTTCGACTTCGAATTCCACTTCGTCGCCTTCGTTGAGCTTGCGGAAACCGCCGCTCTGGATGGCGCTATAGTGCACGAACACGTCGGGGTTCCCCGGATGCTCGATGAAACCGTAGCCTTTCTCAACGTTAAACCACTTTACTCGTCCTTGAGCCATAAATCTCCTTGCATCTCCAAGTCCGCCGCCCGGTAAGCCGCCCTCTGGGCTGCAACCGCACAATGGCGCGGGGCTTGAGACGGGTGTAGTATCGCACGTTCTGACCTCAAGATGTAGAACTGTGAAGGAGCGGAGGTCGACCATCCAAGCTGACCTGCCTTCCAGTCGGGTCGCGGACACATTCTTGAACCTGGTTTAATGAAAGGGATACCAGGGCACCACGCCCTTGATGCGGCTACCTCAGGTGCCGCCGCCTCTGGTGGAGACACTGCGGCGTGCTAGTTTTGGCGCAGGACCAGTTCAATACGCCTGGCGCGGAGCCGACGCGGTTTGCTGGCCCATCCCCGGCCCCGGAGGAAGTCATGCCGCTCTACGCTCTGAACGGGCTTACGCCCCAAGTCGACGCCACCGCCTTTGTCGCCCCCAGCGCTGATCTGATCGGGCGAGTGTTGATCGCCGAGCGGGCCAGCGTGTGGTTTGGTGCGGTGCTGCGCGGCGACATCGAGGCCATCACGGTAGGACCGCAGAGCAACGTGCAGGACGGCGCGGTCTTGCACACCGACGCCGGACATCCCTGCGTGCTCATGGGGGGCGTCACGGTGGGCCACCGGGCCATCGTCCACGGCGCGGTGTGCGGGCCGGGCAGTCTGGTGGGCATGGGCGCGGTGATGCTCAGCGGCTCCAGCCTGGGTGCGGGGGCCATGCTGGGCGCAGGTGCGTTGCTGCTAGAGGGCGCACATGTGCCGGACGGTATGCTGGCGCTGGGCGTTCCCGCCCGTGTGGTGCGCCCCGCAGTCCAGGGGGGCCACGCTGCCCGCTATGTTCAGAACGCAGCCCACTACAATGGACACTTCCAGATGGTCCAGCCCCACGCCGCAACAGTGGAAGAATACCGGACCGAAGCTCTCCCGCCAAATAAATGATCCACCGAGTGTGAGGCCCATCCAAACCCGCCCCGAAGCCCCGAAGGAACTGGTGGAACATCCGTGACCGACGATCCCAATTCAAACCAGAAGCTGCCGCAGAACCCGCAAAGGTCAGAGATACCGCGTGTAGAGCCACAGAACACTCAACGGCAGAGTACTGAACCGCAGTCCTCGGAAGCTGCCCGGACTGAACTCCGGCCCATGCCGCCCAGGGGGAAAGGGCTGCCGTCGCGGCCAGCGCAGGGGTCTAGCCAGCCCGTTCAGGGACAGCCGCCGCAGTCACCGGGCGGAGCTGCCCCGACTGGGCCTCAGAGCGTGTCGACTTCCCCGCACTCTGTCCCAGCGCCTGCCTCCGACTCGACGATTCGGGTCACGCCCTCGCCACAGGCCATGTTGCCCAGATCCGCCGCACCCCCGGCAACTCAGGCGCAGGACGCGGTTGCCCCGCCCCCGCAGTCATCGGCTGCGCCGGGCGAGGAACTGGCCGAGCTGATCCCGGATCTGTCGCCCATGTTTCCGGGTGCGTCCCCCTTTCTGGCGCGCTTTCTGCCGCACTCGCCCGCCGCCTACGCAGGATTGAACGAGAGTTTCTGTGACCTGCACGCCTTCCTCAAGTATCTGCACGAGCATTCCTGGTACGGCTACCTGTACGCCGTCCTGGGCGATCAGACGGCCTACGTGCTGCTGTTCGAGGGCCGCACGGTGACCGCTGCCGCCGCCAGCGCCACGGGCGAGCAGGCGCTGGGCGAACTGCTCAACCTGTACGAGCAGGGCGCGTCCCTGAGCGCCCACCCGCTCAGTCCGGCCTACGCCCACGTCCTGAGCGGCATCGGCTCGCGGGCCTGGAAATTCAACCTCACCGAGGACTTTACCGGCCTGCACGCGCGGCCCACCGGAGCGATCTTCTACGCGCGCGGCGAGATCGTGGCGACGCTGCCCGCCACCCTGCCTTACGAGGGCGCGTTCCCGGCCCCGCTGCGCCCACAGACGCTGATCCTGCCGCGCAGTCTGGCAGGGTGGGCGCACCACCATTACAACCTGACCCTGCGGGGCCGCGACGGCATGAACGCCATCACGGACGTGTATCAGGTGTTCAAGGACGAGTACGGCGCGCCGGGCCTGGCTTTCTTGCAGGCGTTGGGTGAAAAGCTGACCCCCGCCGAATACGCCATGCGCTCGGACGCCGCGCTGCACGATCTGGAGCCGATGGTCCACAGCTTTCTGAAGACCGGGTACATCCGCGAGGTGTAGGCGGGACAGCTCAAAACAGCAGGGCGAGGATAGTCTTCCTCGCCCTGCCTGCTGTCCTGATCAGCGGGTGGCTTGCCGACCATGCGCCTGCGCCTCTGGGAGGAGTTGGGCGGGGCTACCCACGCAGTCCTCGCTCAGCGTCCACAGCCGCTGCGCCGCGCCGTCGTCCAGCGCCTGTGGGGCAGGCAGGGCCTCGCGCGACTCCACGAAGTAGCGCCCGGAGACCAGAATCCGGTCCGCCGCCAGATGGACGCTGGTCTGCGCCCCCTGCTCCGGGGAGATGCCCAGGCGGCTGCCCCACGAGAACAGCGGATTGTCCTGCCCGAAACCGGTGGACACGAAGCCGGGATGCAGGGTGTTGGCCTGAAGCCACTGCTCGCGCCGCGCCAGTTCGCGGGTAAACAGGATGTTGGCCAGCTTGCTCTGGCCGTAGGCGGCCCAGCCGCTGTAGCCGCGCCGGAACTCGGGATCATCAAAGCGGATTCGGCCCATCACATGCGCCCCCGACGACACCGTGACCACCCTGGGCGCATTGCCCGCACGCAGCAACGGCAGCAGCTCGCGCGTGAGCAGGAACGGGGCGAGGTGATTGAGCGCCCAGGTCAGCTCAGTCCCTTCACGGCTTTCCTGGCGCTGGGTGTAGAAAGCCCCAGCGTTGTTGACCAGCACGTCCAGACTGCCCACCCGGTCCCGGAATTCGGCGGCCACCTGCCGCACCTGCGCCGTCTCCGCGAGGTCCGCGATCAGCGTTCCGGCGGCCCCGATCTCTGCGGCCACCCGCACCGTCTTCTCGGGATTGCGGCCCAGCACGGTCACGGCAGCCCCCCGCCGCGCCAGTTCCCGCGCGGTCTCCAGACCAATGCCGCCCGTCGCGCCCGTGACCAGCACGGACCGCCCCCTCATACTCTGTTCGTTGTCCTGTGGCGTGTTGCGCTGTGTCATCGGTCCAGCATACGGGCCGGATGCGCGGCGAACAGGGTGTCTGCACGCCAGATGAACGCCGAAGCTGCCCGCTGCAAAAAGAAAGGACCCGATCCTTTTTCGATCCGGCCCCTCGGCGCGGTGAACTTCACCCGGCCCACCTTTAAGTTGTGCGCTGTGACAACATAGTAGGTCATGGAGTGTCACAGCAATGTCACCACTTGATGAGAAACCATTGGCTTCTTCTTGATTTTAAGGGAAGGTCACACGAAAAGGTCCGCAAAGATGGACTGGCCTCCTGTTCATTTGCCGCCGGTAGCGAATGTCGTCTGTTCAGATCACCTCGCGGTAGGCCACACTCTCGCTGCGGTTCTGGAGTTCACTCCGCAGGTATTGCAACCGGGGATGCTCCAGCCGGGGGTCATGCGCCAGGATGTGCTTGGCCAGTTCTCGGGCGCGCTCGATGACCTCGGTATCGTTGGCCAGATCGGCCAGCCGCAGGTCGGGAATGCCGCTCTGGCGGGTGCCGCGCAGTTCGCCGGGGCCGCGCAGTTTCAGGTCCGCCTCGGCGATCACAAAGCCGTCGGTGCTGCCCTCGATGATCTTCAGCCGTTTGCGGGTCTTCTGGCTGTGTTCCCCGGCGATCAGCACGCAGTAACTCTGCGTCGTCCCGCGCCCCACCCGCCCCCGGAGCTGATGCAGTTGCGCCAGCCCGAAGCGCTCGGCGTTCTCGATCACCATCACGGTGGCGTTCGGCACGTCCACCCCTACCTCGATCACCGTGGTGGACACCAGAATGTCGAACTCGTGGGCACGGAAGCGTTCCATCACATGGTCCTTCTCGGCGGCGTTCATGCGCCCGTGCAGCAGGTCAATGCGCGCCTCGGGGAGGATGGTCTTCAGATCCTCGGCCAGTTGGGTGGCGGCCAGCAATTCCAGCGTCTCGCTCTCCTCGATCAGAGCCGTGACCACGAATGCCTGCTGGCCCTCCCGGATCTGCTTCATCACGAAGCCGTAGGCCTGAACGCGGTGGGTGTCCTGCAAGAGCTTGGTTTCGATGGGCGTCCGGCCCGGCGGCAGCTCGTCGATGACGCTCAGTTCCAGATCGCCGTAAGCGGTCAGGGCCAGGCTGCGCGGAATCGGGGTGGCGGACATGACCAGCACATCGGGGCGGCTGGCGAGCAGTTTGCGGCGCTGCTGCACGCCAAAGCGGTGTTCCTCGTCCACCACCGCCAGTCCCAGGTTGTCAAAGCGCACGTTCTCCTGAATCAGCGCCTGGGTGCCCACCACCACGTCCACCTCGCCCTCGGCAATGCGGGTCTGCATTTCCAGCTTGTCCTTTGGGGTCATCGCGCCGATCAGCAGGCCCACGCGCACGTCCAGTTGGCCCAGGTAGCCGCGCAGGTTGGTGTAGTGCTGCCGCGCCAGAATCTCGGTGGGGGCCATCAACGCGCCCTGGTAACCGTCGCGCACCGCCAGATACAGCGCGCAGGCCGCCACCGCTGTCTTGCCGCTGCCCACGTCGCCCTGCACCAGCCGCGCCATCTGCTGATCGCTGCGCATGTCGTCGGTGATTTCCAGCAGCACCCGGCGCTGGGCACCCGTGAAGCGGAAGGGCAGGGCGGCCTCGAAGCGGTTGATGTCGTCGCCGCGCGCCTGAAAGCGTTTGCCCTGCAATACCGAGTCCTCGCCCTGAAGCAGCATCCGCAACTCTAAAAACAGGTACTCGTCGAAGCGCAACCGGGATGTGGCCCGCGTCAGGTGCGTCTCGTCGCGCGGGAAGTGCTGACCCCACAGCGCGTCGGCCAGATTGGTGATCCCGTACTTCTTGCGCCAGTGGGCGGGCAGGTAGTCGTCCAGCGGCGCGGCCCCCAGCGCCCGAAAGGCCGCGCGGCGCAGGAACTCCTGCGAGATGCCGTCCTTGGCGTCGTAGACGCCCACGATGCGCCCGGTGCTGAGGCTGTCCTGGGCATTGTCCAGCGTCTCCAGGTGCTCCACGCCCAGTTGCACGCTGCGCCCGAACTTCTTGACCCGTCCGGTCAGGACCAGCGATGCGCCCTCGCGTAGTTGTTTTTCTACCCAGGGCTGGTTAAACCATGTCGCCTTAACCCGCCCGCCAGACGGCGTTTCCAGCGTCACGTCGATGACCAGCATGCCGGGGCGCGGGCTGCGGCGCGACTTGGCCACCACCCGGCCCTCCACCGTCACCTTCTGGCCCTCCTCCACGTCCGAGAGGTCCGGCAGCGCGCGGCGATCCTCGTGGCGGTGCGGGTAGGCGTGCAGCACGTCGCGCAGGGTGTGCAGGCCCAGCGTCTGCAATTTGCGCGCTCCGCCGGGGCCAGTGTCCAGTCTCGCCAGCGGCGCGTCAATGGGCAGGCGTTCGCCGGGGGCGGCGGTGGGAACGGCCTGCCGGGCGGCGGCACGTGGGGCGCGTGCAGGCTTGCTCGTATCTGCGTCCGAGAGCATGGCGAGTGCGGTCTTCAAGATGTCCTCGCGCTCGGAGACGCTGAGTGCGCCGTATCCGCCCAGCACCTCGCGCACCCTGGGAAAGGGGTTGCCCAGCGGCGAGGCCAGCAGTTTATCCACGCCGCCTGCCACCACCCGGTTCTGACACCCGGCGGCCAGCTCGGCGGCCAACGGACGCCTCAGCCGTTCACGCAGTTCTGCCACTGTTGCCACGCCCTCTCACCTCCTTGCTCCGCCGGTCAATCTGCCGGGCCGCAGGCTAGCAGAGGCGCGGGCAGACGTCGGTGAGCGGATTGGCGAAAGCAGGCGGGAGCGAGGTCCGGTCTGCGTGGCCTTATACGGACTCCGATTGAGAGGTGTTGGAAACACCTAAAAATCCGAGGGGGCGTCCAAGCGTCCTCATGGGCGCTGCTCTGGACAAGACAGCGAGCAGGAGAACAACGGGTTCTGGACGTGAAGTGGATGAGACGGCGCTTTCCCGACTCATCCACGAAACAAACGGAATCCGTATTAGCTCCTGTGCTCTGGCAGCCGCACCAGCGCGTGGCGGACGCGGGCCAGCTTGAACTCCTTCTGGCTGTCGAACTCATAGGGTTCGTTCATTAAAAACCAGTACAGGTCGTGCAGGGTGGTCAGCGCCAGGTAGGCGCGGTAGCGGACCAGCGTGGCCGGGGCGCGGTCTGGCAGAAAGCTCAGGGCCGCCTCCAGACTGCGCGCGGCGCTCAGCAGGTCCAGCGTGCCGGTCTTGAGCAGCGCCAGATCGCGCAGCGGATCATCCCAGTCGGCGCGCGTCCAGTCGATCAGCAGCACGTCCCCCTCACCCTCCACACCCATGCCGTTCCCATCTGCCACCTTCGCGGCAGCGTTCAATTCGTCTGCGATCAGGATGTTGTCGTGCCACATGTCCAGGTGGCAAAAGGCGGCGGGCTGGTCCAGCAGGCCACGCTCCAGCGGCCCCTCCACCGCCTCAAAGACGTCTTCGAGAGGATACGGGGCCAGGGCGCGGCGAAAACGCAGCAGGCGCTCGCGGACCCTGCCCACGTTGACGCGCCCCCCCTGCTGGGTGTGCAGTTCGGCCACAATCCGGCGCAGGCCGGGCAGGGCGCGCGGCACGTCGGCGGCGCGCAGGGGGTGGCCCGCAAAGCGGCGCATCACCAGCACTTCCACCCCGTCGGCCTCGGTGACTCCCAGCAACCAGTCGCCCATGCTGGCCTGGATCATGTTCCGGGCCTCAGTGCGGTGCTGTCCCATGTGGTTGCGGTAGACCTTGACCACCGCCGCGCCGTCCGGCGTGGTGTAGACGCGGCTCTGCATGCCCGAGTCCATCGGGGTCAGGGGGCCGTACCGGGCCTCCAGTTCCGGGAAGCGCTGGAGCCGCGCCGTGCCGGACGTGGTGGGGCGCAGGGTCACGCCCGCCTCACCGCAGCGGCCCGGTCCCGGGGGCACATGGACCGCGCACATTTGACCCGGGTACATTTGACCTGCGCGCACATGACCCGTACACATCTGACTGGGGCACGCATGACCCTGGCACTCTGGTGCCGGGTGGACCGCTCACTTTTCCCTGGTCGCCCGTGCAGGCGGCTCGGCGCTGACCTTTTCCATCAGGCCCACCAGCCGGGCGTCGAGGCCCTTGCCGGCCTGACTGCGTAGGCGCTCTGGATCGCCCAGGCGCACGTGGGCATTGGCGACGGCCAGAATCCGGGCGTACAGCGGAATGTCTTCCCCGGCCAGTCGGTCGGGTTCGCCCTGCCCGTCCCAGCGCTCGTGGTGGTGGCGGATGGCCTTTTGCGCCTGGGCCAGATGGAACACGCTGTGCAGGAAATTCGCGCCGCCTTGGGCGTGGCCCTTCTCGCCGTGGATCTTGCCCAGATCATGCAGCGTGGCTGCGAACCACAGTTCGTCCAGTTCGCGGTCCACAAGGCCCACCGCGCGCCCCAGTTTCACGCTGGCCTCGGCGACCGCCTGGGAGTGACCCAGCGCGTCGAATTCCTGACTCTCAAAGGCTTCCACCACCGCGCCGCTGACCTGCCGCGCGGTCAGCTTCCATTCCTCGCGGCTTTCCAGCAGCCCCAGCAGCGGCGCAATGGCCGTGGCCCAGCGCGTGACCAGTTCCTGCGCAGCGGTCCCGATGTCTTCCGAGGAATTGCGGTCCAGCACCAGCGCGCCTAGATTGCGTCCCCGGTCATTGACCGGCACCACCAGCGACAGCGCCACGTCCCGCATCCCGCAGGTGTCCAGAATGCCGTGCAGTTCCGACGGGTTGGCCTCGTACAGCTCGCGTGCGCCGTCGTTCAGCACCCGTGTCCGCAGGGTGGCCCAGGGTCCGGACAGCGGCGTGCCCAGCAGCACCTTGGGATACCCGAAGACCGCCGCCACCCGGTGCTGTGCCACTCCGCCCCGTGCCACTTCGCCCTGTGCCGCCCCGTTCTGCGCTCCTCCGTCCTGTAGCCCCCCGTCGTGGCCCTGCGCACGGTGCGTCACGGCGTAGCCGCGCAGGTTGCCGCCCAGCAGAGAGCTGGCGTGGCTCAGCGCGCCTTTCAGCACGCCTCTATGGGTGGGCCGCGCCAGCAGATCATTCAGGACACGGACCGCCTCCAGATCGCCGGCAGAGGCGCTGGAAGTGGGGACGCGCGCCTCGGCGGACGCGGGCGGCTTGGGGGTGCGGGGGCGTCGGAACACGGTGAGGGCAGTATAGCCGGGTCCGAGGATGTGGGGAGGGGCCAGCATCTACCGAACGGGCCAGGTTACCCGGCGTCAGACCTGGAGTTCAGTGGGGGTGCCGCGCGACACGGATTTTCTTTCAGGCCGATTCGGTGGGGGAAGGGGGACATCTGAAGCATTTAACGGCACCACAGGGGGCACAATTTGTCCTGAGACGCCCCGGTTTTACCCAGCGGGACTGCTTTTGGGACTGCTGTTTTGAAGAATGGCCACGGCTGCCTGCGAGCCGCCCGGGCGGGCGCTGCGGCTCCGCCCTGCGCCATCTGGCCTAGCGCGCCGTGCGACTTTCGGCGGATGCACCGGCCCCGGCGGCGGCGCAGACTGGGGGCACTTTCGGGTGGGGCCTTCCACACAGCGGGAGCATCGACAACCCGCCCACAAAGTTCTGGCCCTGCCGTCCGAGTGAAGACGGCAGGGCCGTTGCGCGTGCCGGTGGCCCGGACCCCTGCGCCGCACACCATCGGCCCGCAAACCACTGGCCCGCGCGCCAGCCCGTATGCTGGCCCCGGATGACCTTTACCCCCCGGCCCAGACCTGACGCTTACAACCCGGCCCGCGAACTGGCCGTGCGGGTGCTGCTGCGCGTGCTGGCGGGCGAGACCTTCGCCGCGCCCGCGCTGGACGCCGCCCTCCAGAGTGCCCGGCTACCGGGCCGCGACTCAGGGCTGGCGACGCATATCGTCTACGGCACGCTGCGGCATTTCCTGGGCTTGAACACCGCCCTGACGCCGATGTTGACCGAGGGCACCCATCCCAAGATCCGCGCGCTGCTGCTGGCGGGAACGTTCGAGAAGTTGCACCTGGACACGCCGCCGCACGCGGTGGTCAGCGAATATGTCAATCTGGCGCGCGGCGCACGGCTGGCCCCGCCGGGTCTGGTCAACGCCGTGCTGCGCCGCATCGAGGCCCCCGCACCGTCGGAGGTGACGCGCACTGAGATGCCAGGCTGGCTAAGCGACATCTACCGCGCCGCATACGGCGAGGCCGCCGGGGCTGTATTTGCCGATCTCCTGACCCCGCAACCGCTGTGGCTGAGCCTGTCCGGCGCAGGCTTGAGGGCGCTGGAGGCCGAGGGCAGCCGGACCCAGCCCGGCCCGCAGGGGATGGACCGGGTGGAACTGTCGCGCCCACTGCGCGAAACCGAGGCGTTCGGGCGCGGCTGGGCGCAGCCGATCAACCCGGCGAGTCTGGCCTGCGTGGACGCGCTGGGGGCTGTGGATGGCGAGCGCGTGCTGGACCTGGCGGGCGGCGTGGGCATCAAGGCTGCCATGCTGGCCGCGCGGGGGGCGCGGGTCACCAGCGTGGACCTGCTGCCCCGCAGGCACGAACTGGCCCGCGCCAACCTGGACCGCCTGGGGTTGCAGGCCGACTTCTTATCCCACGATCTAACGCAGCCGCTGGACCTGCCGCGTGCCGCCCACGTCCTGCTGGACGCGCCGTGTACCGGCAGCGGCACCCTGCGCAGCCACCCGGAGATCAAGCTGAGGCTGACGCCCGAAGTGGTGGGCCAGATGGCGGAGTTGCAGGCGCGGATGCTGCCCAATGCCGCCGCCCTGGTGGAGCCGGGCGGCACGCTGGTCTACTCGGTCTGCTCGGTGACGCCGCAGGAGGGGCCGGAGGTGGTGGCGGGGTTTCTCGCCGCACATCCCGAATTTGTGGCCGAGGACATACCGGAGATAGAAGTGCCGCATATCCCCGCCGGAGACGGCCTGCTGACCGTGCCGGAGGGCGGCATCGACGGTTTCTTCATCGCCCGGTTGCGCCGACGTTCAGACGGCTGAGGTTAGGAGAGCTGAGGCCGTACCCTCAACATCGCCGTGCCCTCAATATCACAGCCTCGACAGCACGACTCTGGCGATAAACGCGCTATTCCAGGCCCAGCGCGGCGTCCAGCGCCACCTCAATCATCTGATCGAAGGTCTGCTGGCGTTCCTCGGAGGTGGTGACCTCGTGCGTCACCAGATGATCGCTGATGGTCAGGATGGTCAGCGCCCTGACGCCGTACTTGGCGGCCAGGGTATACAGCCCGGCGGCCTCCATCTCTACGGCCAGGATGCCGTAATCGGCCCAGATCTTGTACTGGTCAAAATCGTCGTGGTAGAAGGTGTCGCTGCTCATGATGTTGCCGACGTGGGTGGTAAAGCCCCGTTCCTGGGCGATGTTGTAGGCGCGCAGCAGCAGCCCGAAATCCGCGATGGGCGCAAAAGTCTTCTCGCCAAAGCGGATGCGGTTGATGCTGCTGTCGGTACTGGCCGCCTGCGCCAGCACGATGTCGCGCACATGCACGTTTTCCTGGTAGCTGCCCGCCGTGCCAACGCGAACGAGGTTCTTGCAACCGTACTCCGTGATCAGCTCGCTGACATAGATCATGGAGCTGGCGATGCCCATGCCGGTGCCCTGCACGCTGACGCGCCCGCCCTTGTAGGTGCCAGTGAAGCCCAACATGCCGCGCACGTTGTTGTGCTGGACGGGGTTTTCAAAGAAAGTCTGAGCGATGTGCTGGGCGCGCAGCGGGTCGCCGGGCAACAACACGGTTTCGGCGATCTGGCCTGGTTCTGCGTTCAGGTGAATGCTCATGGGGAGACAGGTTAGCAGGCTCAGGAGGATTGAGCGGAGGTCAGCGCTGCCTGCACAGCGGCGAAGAAACCCGCCGGGTCCAGCGTGCCGCCCTGCGCCAGCTCGGGCCGTCCGCCGCCCTTGCCCCCGGTCACGGCCAGCGCCGCGCGCAGCAGTTCGCCCGCGTGAACCTCGGGCCGTGCGCTGGCGATGCCGCAGCGTCCGCCCTCCGCCAGGACTGCGCGCAACTCTCCGGCGGGAACGTCGCTCAGAACGGGGACGAGCAGAGACGGGGCATCCAGCTCCAGCCAGCGCAGACCCTGGGCGTCGGGCGGCGTGGCCGCCACCAGCGCGCGGGCCAACTTTTCCCTCAGTTGAGCCGCCTCCGCTTTCGAGTCTGCGAGGTCTGTCCGCAACGCCTCCACCCGGTCCGTCAACCGCTCCACTGGCACGCTGAAGGTCTGGGCCAGCGCGCGAGCCTCCTGATAAATGCCGCCCAGGTATTCGCTGGCATCCTCACCTGCCATGAAGACCACGCGGGTCACGCCGCCCCGGATGCGCTCGGTGCGCAGCACCACCACCGGGGCCGCCAGACTGGCCTGCGGAACGTGGGTGCCGCCGCAAGCGCTGACGTCGAAGGGCTGGCCGTCCTCGTCCCGGAAGATCACCAGCCTCACCTGCCCACGCACTTTTGTCTCGCGGCGCAGCGGGTACTGGCCCAGCTCCTCCTCGGGCACGGTGGGCGTGTCCAGCGTCAGGCGTTGGCGGGCCAGCGTTTCCCGCAGCAATGTCTCAGCGGCGCGCACGTCGGCCTCCGTGGGATCGCCGCGCAGGTCCAACGTGCATTCGGGATGGGTCATGTTGACCGCGTCCACGGCGAAGGCCGGGTTGATCCGCACGGAAGATTGCGCCAGCAGGTGTTCGCCGCTGTGCCGCGCCATGTGCCGCCAGCGCCGCGCTGCGTCCACCTCGCCCGTTATCTGCGTGCCGACTGCCGGAGGGGTGCCGTCCAACTTGTGCCAGATCACGCCCGTCGCCTTGTCCTTGCGGGTGTCGGTCACGCCCGCCGCTCCCCTATTCCAGCGCACCACGCCGTGATCGGCGCTCTGCCCGCCGCCCGCCGGATAGAAGGCGGTAGCGTCCAGGGCGATTTCTGCACCACTCACAGCCTGAACGGTGGCGGCAAACGACAGTTCAGCCGAAGCCTGATGGTACAGGGGCCGGGTCACGGCCCGCCGCCCTCTGCCGCGCGGGTGAACTGGATCAGTTCCAGCAGGGCCGCCGCGTCGTAGGGGTCCGCCGCCCTGTACGGGCCGACGAAGACGCTGGGCGTGCCGTTCAGGCCCAGCCGCCGCGCCTCGGCCAGTCCGGCGTCCACCGCCGCCTTGCCGCCGCGCATAGAGAGGCAGGCTTTGAAGGCGTCGGCCTTCAGGCCGGTGTCGGCAGCCAGAGAAAGAAACACCGGGGCCGGGTTGCCCGCCAGCCACGATTGATCGCGGAACAGCGCGTCCTTGTAGGCCCAGAATTTGCCCTGCTGGGCGGCGCATTCGCTGGCCTCGGCGGCGGGGCGGGCCAGGGGATGGATGGATTCGAGGGGAAACTGATGGAACTCCACACGCACGTCGTCGGACAGTGCGCGCAGCAGGGTGGGCAGAGTCTGGGTCTCAAATTGACGGCAGTAGGGACACTGAAAATCGCTGTAGACGCGTAGGATCACGTTGTTCTTCCCGGCTTTTCTGGCGGGCAGGGCATGGGCCGACGGCGCAAAGGTCCCGTCGGCCACACGCGTCAGGGTGAGATTCACCGTCAGCAGTTCGGCACCGGATTTGACCTCGATGGAAAACGGATCGGCACCGATGGTCAGGCCGGTCGGCAACTGCCTGACCACCTCATCCCGTTTTAAAAACTCCAGCATCGGCCCCGCCAGCCCGGCCCCGAAGCCGCTCAGCAGGCCCGTTAATTCTGCCGCCCGCGCCGCCGCCCCGTCCGAGTTCGCCACGGTCATTTCTGCGGCGGTCAGGGAGCCGCCCCGGCTCCGGAGGACCGCGCTGGAACCGTCAGCGAAGGTCAGGACGCCCGCCACGCCCTGGCTGGCCTCGGCCAGGGCAGGACTTTTCAGGAACGGGGCGAGGGGCCGGCCCACCTACGCCCCAGCGCTGTTCAGGACGCCTGCCAGCAGCAGCGTGGCCAGCAGCGGGGTTGGAGGTTTCATTCGAGCAGTCATGCGGACATGGTAGGCGACAGGGGCGGTCATTATCCCGGCGCGCAGTACACCGTCCGCAGTGCACTATCCGCAGTGCACCGTCCGGTCACGCTCCAGCGCCTCCAGAGCGAGGCAGGGGCGGACCAGCCCTGCACTCAACCCGGCGTCAGCGTTAGCCAGGCTTCCGGATTCAGCGGCTGCGAAGCCACCACACGGTTGCGGCCCTGGCGTTTGGCGCTGTACAGGGCCTCGTCGGCGGCGCGCATCAGGGCGGCGGGCGTGGACAGCGGCGCGGCGAATTCGGCCACGCCCAGCGAGACCGTGAGCTGCCCCAGCGCAATGCCCGCGTGGGTCAGGGTCCAGCCCGCAATCTCGGCGCGCAGGCGTTCGGCCACGGCGGTGGCCGCCGCCAGATCGTGGCCGGGCAGCAGCAGCGATAACTCCTCGCCGCCAGTGCGGGCGGGGGTGCTGCTGGGCGGGGCCAGCTCACGCAGCGCGGCGCTCAGGCGCACCAGGGCGGCGTCCCCGGCATCGTGGCCGAAGGTGTCGTTCAGGCGCTTGAAGTGGTCCACATCCAGCGCGATCAGCGACAGGGGCCGGTTGCTGGCGGCGGCGTGGGCCGTCTGGGCGGTCAGCTCGTCTTCCAGGCGGCGGCGGTTGAACAGCCCGGTCAGCGGATCGCGAATGGACTGGTGGAGCAACCGGTCTTGCAAGCGCAGTCCAGCCGGCGACAGCGAGACCTGACGCACGATACCGGGAATCAGGGGACGCAGCTCTGCGGGAAACTCGGCTCTCTCCTCGGCGGGTCGCAGGCGCATGATGCCCAGCGTCTCGCCGTGAGAGAACAGCGGCACGCAGGTGTAGGAGCCGCCCAGGCAGGCCGGGGCCAGACGCTCTCCACCCGGCGACACGGACTCGCCCCGGCGCAGCGCCCAGCAGCCGTCCGGGGGGGGTGACTGCGCCCGTCTCGCCGCCCCAGCTTGCCAGCGGCAGCAGCAGATTGCGCGAGGCGTTGTGCTGGAGCAGGATGCCGCGCGTGCCGGGCAGCAGTTCCGGCAGAGCGCGCTCCAGAATCCGCGCGCCTTCCTCCAGGCTGCGGGCGGCCTGCATCCAGTCGCCAAACTCGCCCAGACGGCGCATCCAGTCGTTGCGGGCGGCCAGGGTCCCGGCGTGGGTCCGGGCCTGCCCCTGCGCCAACGCCAGCCCCGCGCTCATGTGGTTAAAGGCCCCTGCCAGCGCCTGGATCTCGGTGGGGCCGCGCAGTTCCACCCGCACCCCGTCCGCGCCGTCGGTGAGCTGACGGGCGGCGGCGGTGAAGCGGCGAAAGCTGCTGGAAAGTTTCCGCGCGCTGTACAGCGTCGCGAGCAGGCTGGCCAGCAACGCGCCGCAGCCCACCCCGAACAGGCTCCAGCGCAGCCGCCGCAACTGCGCGGAGGCCTCTGCCTCCAGCTCCGCAAGCTGCGCGGTCTGTTCGGCGCGGTAGCCTGCCACCTCGGCGCGGGTGCTGTCCAGAATCCGCTTGCCCTGGCCCAGCTTGACCAGCGCGGCGGCGGCCTGCTCGCTGCGCTGGCGGGCGGCGATCTCGGGCACGGCCACCTCGATCTGCCAGCGGTCAATCATGGCGCGGATGCGGTCCAGGTGCTGGCCCCCGCGGCGGTCAGCCCCGTCCAGTGCGGCCAGTTCGGCGGGCAGAGCGGTGCGGGCGGCATCGTAGGGTTTCAGAAACGCAGCGTCCCCGGCAATCACGTAGCCGCGCACACCGGTCTCCAGATCCACCACATGCTGCATCACCTGCCCGATGCCCGTCAGGCTGGCACGGGTCTGCGCCGCCTGATCCGTTGCCTGCACGCGGGCGTCCAGCGCCGCCGCCAGCAGAGCGAAGGCCACCACCAGCAGCACCCAGAAAGGAAGCTGGGCCAGCAACAACAGTCGGCGCAGGGTCATTCTGCCGCTCACTTTAGGAGAGTAAAGCGTGCGGAGTTCTTACAGGTCAGCAGATTCAGGTTTAGCGCACGCAACCGTCCGCAAGGCTCTCGGCCAGCGCAGCCACGTCCCGTCCCTCGCGCACGGCGTTGATAAAGGCGCTGCCCACCACCACGCCGTCGGCCAGTCCCGCCACCCCATGCGCCGTCTGAGCGTCCCCCACGCCGAAGCCCACGGCAATCGGCACATCGGTGTGCTGGCGGGCCAGGGCCAGCATGGCGGGGACCTCGCTCAGCGCCGCGCCCTCGCGCGCCCCGGTCACGCCGGTCACGCTGACGGCATACAGAAAGCCGGTACACGCTTCGGCCACCAGCTTGATGCGCTCGGGCGTGCTGGTGGGCGCGATCAGGAAGGTGACCGCCAGCCCGTATTCGGCGGCCAGATCGGCGATTTCGAGGTCCTGGTCCGGGGGCAGATCGGGCAGGATCAACCCGTCCACCCCCGCCGCCTGCGCCAGCTCCATGAACTCGCGGGGGCCGACAGCGTAGATGGGATTCACGTAGGTCATGATCACGATGGGCGTGTCGTGACGGGTCCGCAGCTCCTTCACGAGTTCAATGGTGCGGCGCGTGCTGGTGCCGTCCGCCAGCGCCTGCTCAGAGGCGCGCTGGACGGTGGGACCGTCGCCCAGCGGATCGCTGTAGGGCAGCCCCACTTCCAGCACATCGGCGCGGGCCAGCAGCTCGTCGGCCAGCGCGGGGAAGGCGGCGGCAGACGGATACCCGGCGGTCATGAAGGGAATGAAGGCGGCGCGGCCCCCGGCCTTTGCATTCTCAAACGCGGCGCGGATACGGGCCACACCCCTGGACTGCACACCCTTAGATTCAACAGCGGTCATGCCAGCACCTCCTGACGCTCAACATTGATCGGTGCGTCTTCTGCCTTAGCCAGGAGGCGCATGACTTCAGCCACGTCCTTGTCGCCGCGCCCGGACAGGTTGACCACGATGATCTGATCGGGGGACATCGTGGGGGCCAGTTGAACGGCATGGTAGATGGCGTGCGCGCTTTCCAGGGCGGGAATGATGCCTTCCAGGCGGGTCAGCAGTTGCAGCCCTTCCATCGCCTGCGCGTCGGTCACGGGGACATACTCGGCCACGCCCGTCTCGCTGTACAGGCAGTGTTCGGGGCCAATGCCGGGGTAATCCAGGCCCGCGCTGATGCTGTGCGGCGGGGTGATCTGGCCTTCAAAGTCATGCAGCAGGTACATCATCGCGCCGTGCAGCACGCCGATCCGGCCCCCGGCCACCGAGGCGGCGTGCCTGCCCGTCTCCACACCCTCCCCCGCCGCTTCCGTGCCGATCAGGCGGGGGCGCTGGCCTTCGGGCAGGTAGGCGTAGGGCGCGAAGATGCCGATGGCGTTGCTGCCGCCGCCCACGCAGGCGACGATGGCGTCGGGAACCACACGGCCTTCCAGCTCCTTGAGCTGCCACTTGGTTTCCTCGCCGATCACCGACTGGAAATCACGCACCATCGCCGGGTACGGGTGCGGCCCCACCACGCTGCCCAGGATGTAAAAGGTGTCGCGCACGTGGGTCACCCAGTCACGGATGGCCTCGTTGGTGGCGTCCTTCAGGGTGCCGGTGCCGCTGGTCACGGGAATGACCTCTGCGCCCAGCAACCGCATGCGGAAGACGTTCAGCTCCTGACGGCGCATGTCTTCCTCGCCCATGTACACCACACAGTCCAGACCCAGCAGGGCGGCGGCGGTGGCCGACGCGACGCCGTGCTGTCCGGCCCCGGTCTCGGCGATCACGCGGCGTTTGCCCATGCGCACGGCCAGCAGCGCCTGCGCCAGACAGTTGTTGATCTTGTGCGCCCCGGTGTAGTTCTGGTCCTCGCGCTTCAGGTAGATCTTCGCGCCGCCCGCGTGTTCAGTCAGGCGTGCGGCCAGATACAGCCCGCTGGGACGGCCCACGAAATCGCGCAGCAGGCGTTCCAGTTCGTTTAAAAAAGCCGGATCGGTCTTGGCCTCGCGGTAGGCGGCTTCCAGATTGTCCAGGGCGGGGATCAGGGTTTCGGGGACATAGCGCCCGCCGAAGCGCCCGAAGCGCCCGCGCTCATCCGGTTGCGGATAGCTGGGGAGGGTGAGGGTCATGGCCCCAGCGTAGGATTCTGGATACAGGACGCGGGCGGGAAACTTAGACAACCTGTCTAAGTTTGTGACAAAGATTTCACTGGATGAAAATGCCCAAACTCACGCCAGGCGGGAATGAGGTCCGCCGCACTGATCTCGTCTGGAACGGCGTTAAAGGGCGGAAAATCAAGACTCCGTGCCAGTTCGGAGAGGACTTGACCCGCCGATTCGCCCGCTTCCCGCAGGGCCATCACCGGCGGCGCACCGTCCCGCTTGGCCAGACGCTCGCCCCGGAAGTCGGTCATCAGGGGGACATGCAGGTAGCGCGGCGTGGAAAACCCCAGCGCCTGCTGCAAGGCCACCTGACGCGGCGTGGCGGTCCACAGGTCTGTGCCGCGCAGAATGTCGGTCACGGCCATCTCGGCGTCGTCCACCACCACGGCTAGGTGATAGGCAAACACACCGTCGTTGCGCTGCAACACGAAGTCACCCACCTCTGAGCGGAGATGCTGGCAAAGGGTTTCTCCGGTCAATTCGTCGGAAATGCAGACCGTTTCATCTGGCACACGCCAACGCTGGGCAGCGGGACGATCCGGGCCTCTTCCAGAGCGGCAAAGCCCCGGATAAACAGCCTCATCCCCGTGCGGCGCTCCGGCGCTGTCCTGAATGGCGGTAATGATTTCCTTGCGGGTGCAGGTGCAGGGATAGGTGGCCAGGCGGGCCAGAACTTCGGCGTAGAGTTCCAGCCTTTCCGATTGCAGGTATTCCGCGTCCCAGTCCAGGCCCAGCCATTCCAGATCACGGCGCGTGGCGTCGCAAGCCCAGTCGCGCACGCGGCCCGTGTCCAGATCCTCGAAGCGCAGTAGGTGGCGGCCCCCGTGCGCGCGGGTGTGCAGCCACGCCAGCAGCGCCGTGCGGGCGTTGCCCAGATGCATGGCCCCGGTGGGACTGGGGGCAAAGCGGCCCACCACCGGCTGATTCCCCGCGTTCATAGGCGTGAGGCTAGCGCAGGGTACAGAGAAGTGTCAGCAACGCTCCTCCAACTGCTACAGTCCTCCCCGTGCCTGGTCCCGAAGTCCTGTTGTACGGCATCCCGCTGGCATTTCTGGCCGGATTTATTGACGCGGTGGCCGGCGGCGGCGGTACCATCACGCTGCCCACGCTGTTTTTCATGGGCCTGTCCCCGGCGCAGGTGGTGGCGACCAACAAGCTGCTCGCCATCTTCGGTTCGGGCAGCGCGACGCTTCAGTACTGGCGCAAGGGACATGTGGAACTGGCGCTGATCGTGCGTCTGCTGCCGCTGGCCCTGATCGGCAGCGCCTTCGGCGCGTATCTGGTGCATTTCGTCAACCCGGACTCGTTTCGCACCTTGATCGGCGTGGTGATCCTGGGCGTGGGCGCGCTGGTACTGGTCAACAAACGCTTTGGCCTGGAAGACCATTACCCCGGCCTGACTGCCCGCACCCTGGCCCTGACGCTGCCCGGCGCATTCGTCATCGGCATCTACGACGGCTTCCTCGGCCCCGGCACCGGCACGTTTTTAATGTTCCTGTTCGCGCTGGCGGGCTTCAATCTGGTGGGCGCGAGCGGCAACGCGCGGACCGTCAACTTCGCCACCAACCTGGGCGCGCTCATCTTCTTCCTGATCGGCGGAAAAATGGTCTTCTGGATCGGCCTGCCGATGGGCGTCGCCAACGCGCTGGGCGCAACCGTGGGCGCACGCATGGCGATGTTGCGCGGCAGCGCCTTTGTGAAGTGGATTTACGGCGGCATCGTGCTGGTGGTGGCGGCGCGGCTGTTGCTGGGACGTTGAGGGCAGTGCCTGACGCGTCTCCAATCTGCCCGTGATCCGCCCAGCATCAACGTTCCCTAAACCCTCAACCGTGCCTTTCAGCGTCCTTAAGAGTTGGCTACCGCGCCAGAATGGGGACATGACAGATGCCACGACAACTCCCACCAGCGAAATCCCGTCACCCGAAACCTTCGACCCGCAGCAGGCGATCCTGGCGGGCGGCTGTTTCTGGTGCACCGAGGCCGTGATGCAGCAGGTGCGCGGCGTGCAGAAGATCGAGAGTGGCTACATCGGCGGCGACACCCCGCACCCCGATTACCGCAGCGTGTGCAGTGGAGAGACCGGCCACGCCGAGGCCGTGCGCGTGACCTTTGATCCGCAGCAGGTGAGCTACAAGGACCTGCTGGGCCTGTTCTTCGCCACCCACGATCCCACCTCGCTGAACCGCCAGGGCGCGGACGCCGGAACCCAGTACCGCAGCGCCGTGTTTCCCCTGACCCCCGAGCAGGAGCGCGAGACCCGCGAGGTCATGGCCGATCTGGACGCGCAGGGCGTGTTCGGCAGGCCTATCGTGACCAGCGTTGAACCCGCCACCCAGTTTCATGTGGCCGAGGACTACCACCAGAACTACTACGCCGACAACTCGCGCCAGCCGTACTGCGTGGCCGTGATCGCGCCCAAGGTGGCCAAGCTCCGCAAGCACTACGCCGAGAAGCTTAACGCCTGAGTGTGGGGAAGAATTGAAGAGGGCTGGGGCGGGGATGGACGCGCCTCAGCCTTCTTTTCGGGAGCTGCTTAGACTGTCCGCATGGAATCTGTCTGGACCGAGCTGAAGCTGATGCAGGGCCTGCTGGTAGCCTTTGTCCTCAGCGGGGCGATTGGCTGGGAGAGGGAGCGTCTGCACCGCAGCGCGGGGCTGCGGACGCACATGCTGGTGGGCATGAGCGCGGCGCTGTTCGTCGTCCTGGCCGAGACGCTGATCAACTCGTTCGGCAGCCGGGACGATGGGGTGCGCTTCGACATGATCGGTCTGCTGGGCGCGGTGGTCAGCGGCATCAGCTTTCTGGGTGCGGGCGCTATCTTCTCGGACCGGGGGCAGAAGGCCAAGGGCCTGACCACGGCGGCGGGTCTGCTGGCGACGGCGGGCGTGGGCGTGGCCTGCGGGCTGCACCTGTATGTGCTGGCAACCGGGGCCACGGTCCTGTTCCTCTTCACGCTGGCGGTGGTCCGGCGTCTGGCGCAGGGAGAGGGGAATGCTGCTGAGGACAGGGAGTAGTGAGCAGGCCTCCAATACTCTCATCCGTCCGCCGGAGTATTGTATACAATATCCACATGACCCTTTCCAAGCATTCAGCGCCAGCCGCCTTCGCGCGGCCCGTGCTGGTGCGTGACGGCGTGTACGAACATCTGCGCCGCGCCGTGCTGGACGGTGAGATTGCCCCCGGCGAACGCATCGGCGAGGTGGAGCTGGGCGAGCGGCTGGGCGTGTCCCGCACCCCCATCCGTGAGGCGATCATGCGGCTGATGCAGGACGGCTTGCTCGTCGGCTCGGCCAACCGGGGTGTGCGCGTCCGCACCGTGACGGCTCAGGAGGCGCGCGACACCTACGCCGTGCGCGAGGAACTGGACGGACTGGGCGCTGCGCTGGCCGCCGCCGCCCACACCGCCGCCGACGCCGCAGCTCTGCGCGCCGCGCTAGACGAGGTGGGCGCGGCCAGGGGCGACGATTACCGCCAGCAGACCCGCCTGGACCTGAATTTTCACCGCGCCATCACCCACGCCGCCCACAATGCCGCGCTGGGCGATCTGGCGCGCGATCTGGAACAGCGCGTGGCCCTGATCAAGCACCAGACCCGCACCTACAACGCCCACCCGGACACTGCGGTCCAGCACGCCACCATCCTCAGGGCCGTGCTGGACCGCGACGCCGCCGCCGCCCGCAAGGCCGCCCGCCTGCACGTCCGCACTTTCGGCGCACTGGTCTTGCAGGATCTGGTGGCCGGTGCCTGAGTCTTCTCTCTCCCTAGACCCTTTGCCCCTTTGACCCTCAGACCTCCCAAGCAAGGAGCTTTTCATGATTGACCAGATCTACCGCAAGGCCGTCCTGACCGTTTCGGGACAGAAATTCGTGGAAAATATCGTCCGCAAGCAGGGCTGGGGCCTGGCGCAGCGCTTCGTGGCCGGTGAAGAGGTGGACGGCGCGATTGCCGCCGTGCAGGAATTGCAGGCCGAGGGCATTCAGGGCAACCTGGACCTGCTGGGCGAGTTCGTGGCCTCGCCGGAAAAAGCGGGCGAGTTTGCCGAGAAGGTCCTGCACCTGCTGGACGCCGCGCACGCCGCCGGAATCACGCCCTACGCCAGCATCAAGCTGTCCGCCGTGGGCCAGGGCCAGACCGTGGACGGGCAGGATTTGGGCCTGACCAACGCCCGGAGCATCGTGGGCAAGGCAAGAGAGTATGGCGGCTTCGTCTGCCTGGACATGGAAGACCACCCGCGCGTGGACCAGACCCTGGAGCAATTCCGCATGCTGGCCGAGGAATTTGGCACGCAGCACGTCGGCACGGTGTTGCAGAGCTACCTGTACCGCACGGAACAGGACCGCGACAGCCTGGAAGACCTGCACCCGAATCTGCGGATCGTCAAGGGCGCGTACCTGGAACCCGAATCGGTGGCCATGCCCGACAAGGCCGACGTGGACGCCAGTTACCGCAAGCTGGTGTACGCGCACATGCAGGCCGGAAATTACGTCAACGTCGGCACGCACGACGAGAGCATCATCGAGGATGTCAAGCATTTCGCGCTGGCCCACGGCATCCCCAAGGACGCTTACGAATTCCAGATGCTGTACGGGGTGCGCCGCGACTTGCAGCGGGAGCTGGCGGCGGCGGGCTGCCGCGTGCGGGCCTATATCCCCTACGGGCGTGACTGGTACCCGTACTTCTCGCGCCGAATTGCCGAGCGCCCAGCCAACGTGATGTTCATCCTGAAGGGCTTTTTGAAGGGATGACGATGGATTGGGCGGCGTTCGAGGAAGAGGTCAACGCGCAGCGGGACTGCGGCGAAGTCATCGTGCTGGGTGCGCCGGAGGGTGAGTGGAATTGGCTCAGCTCTGGGCAGCCGAGAGAGGACACGTTTCCACTCAGCCGCGAGGAGGCCGGGCGCATCCTGACCCACCTGCTCACGCAGGACTTGGCTTACGACGTGCCGCTCTTGCCAGCAGCCAAGGCTGCCGAACTCGCACAGACCTATCTGGACGCCATTCACTCCGGTGCCCACCTCTATAGCAACAACGATCCTGCCGAACTGGCTTCAGGCCGCCCGCTCAGGGGTTGGACGCCGATCATCGAAGCGGCCACCTTCGACATCGGCGTCTACAGCCTCCACGCCGATCAGCGGACCGTGTTCTGGGTGCTGGATGAAGACTGAAGCGCAAGGAGCTACTTATGCCTGACCTCAACACATCCGTAGCCCCCCTGATCGGCGTCACTGGAGCGCCCGGCAACGTCGGCACGCCGCTGGTGCGGGAGTTGCTGAAACGCGGCGCGCGGGTGCGGGTGCTGGCCCGTCACCCTGAAAAGGCGTGGCAGGCGTTTGCGGACGCCCCGCCCTCCCAGATTGAATTCGTGATGATGGAATTTGGCCAGCGCAGGACGTATTTGAACGCCTTTGACGGGCTGGATAAGCTGTTCGTGCTGCGCCCACCCGCCGTCAGCCAGGTCAGCAAAGCCGTATTCCCGGCGCTGGACGTGGCGCTGGGGGCCGGGGTGCGGCACTTCGCGCTGCTGTCGATTCAGGGAGCGGACAGACTGCCGTTCACGCCGCACGCCCAGCTCGAAAAGCATCTGGGAGGCAACGGCGCAACCTATACCTTTCTACGGGCCAGCTTTTTCATGCAGAACCTGACCACCACGCATCTGCCGGACTTGAAGAAGGGCATCATCGCCGTGCCAGCCGGAAACGGGCGCACCAGTTTTGTAGACGCGAATGACGTGGGCGAGGCTGCTGCCATCATCCTGACTGAAGGCGGACACGAGAATAGGGCGTATGAATTGACCGGCCCGGACGCCCTGACTTACGCCGAGGTGGCCCAGATATTTACCCGCGTCACCGGCCATCTGTACCGCTACACCGACCCCAACCCCCTCACCTTTTACCGCCAGATGCGCGGCCACGGCGCGGGCCGGGCCGAAGTGCTGGTGATGACAGCCATTTACGCCACCGCCCGTCTGGGCCTTGCCAAACACGTCTCGGACGATTTGCCCGCATTGCTGGGCCGCCCGGCCCACAGCATTGAAGACTTCGCCCACACCCTCACAGGACTACTTCAAGGAGACCACCATGCTTAAAATTCAGGATTACCGCCCCCAGCCCTTCATCGACTTCACCCAGCCTGAAAACGTTCAGGCTTACGAGGCCGCCCTCAAAAAGGTCCGCGCCGAGCTGCTGGGCAAGCACTACCCGATGGTCATCGACGGCGAGCGCGTGGACACCGAGGAGAAGCTGACCTCCCTGAATCCCTGCGACACCTCCGAAGTGGTGGGAACGACGGCCAGAGCCACCATTCAGGACGCCGAACGCGCCTTGCAGGGGGCGTGGAAGGCGTTCGAGACGTGGAAAACCTGGGAGATGGACGCCCGCGCCCGCATTCTGCTGAAGGCGGCGGCCATCCTCAAGCGCCGCCACCTGGAAGCCTGCGCCCTGATGAGCATCGAGGTGGGCAAGAACTACGCCGAGGCCGATGTGGAGGTGGCCGAGGCCATCGACTTCCTGGAGTATTACGCCCGCAGCGCCATGAAGTATTCAGGCTTCGGCAGCAGCGAGACCACTTGGTTCGAGGGCGAGGAAAACGGCCTGATGTCGCTGCCCCTCGGCGTGGGGGTGTCCATCAGCCCCTGGAATTTCCCCTGCGCCATCTTCCTGGGCATGCTGGCCGCCCCTATCGTGGTGGGCAACTGCGTGATCGCCAAACCCGCCGAGGACGCGGGACTCATCGCCGGATTCATCGCCGACATCATGTATGAGGCTGGCCTGCCCGCCGGGGTGCTGCAATTCCTGCCAGGGGTGGGCAAGGACGTGGGCGAGTACCTGACCACGCACGCCAGGACGCGCTTTATCACCTTCACCGGCAGCCGCGCCGTGGGCCTGCACATCAACGAGGTGGCCGCCAGGGTGCAGCCCGGCCAGAAGTGGATCAAGAAAGTGGTGCTGGAGCTGGGCGGCAAGGACGGCATGATCGTGGACGAGACCGCCGATCTGGACGTGGCGATCACGGCAGCCGTGCAGGGCGCATTCGGCTTCAACGGCCAGAAATGCAGCGCCATGAGCCGCCTGATCGTGGTGGACGCCGTGTACGACGACGTGGTCAACGGCTTCGTGGAACGCGCGGGCAAGCTGAAGATGGGCACGGGCGAGGAAAACGCCAACGTGACCGCCGTGGTCAACGGGATGAGCTTCGACAAGATCAAGGGCTACCTGGAGATTGCGCCGCAGGAGGGCAAGGTGCTGCTGGGCGGCGAGGCTCCCGGCGAGTGCAACGGCAAACAGGGCTACTACGTGCAGGCCACCATTGTCGGAGACGTGAAGCGCGACGCCCGTCTGGCGCAGGAGGAAATCTTCGGACCAGTGATCTCGGTCATTCGTGCAAAGGACTGGGCCGACGCGCTTGCTATTGCCAACTCCACCGAGTACGGCCTGACCGGCGGCGTGTGCAGCCGCGACCGCGACCGGCTGGAGCAGGCGCGCCGGGAGTTCGAGGTGGGCAACCTGTACTTCAACCGCAAGATCACCGGGGCCATCGTGGGCGTGCAGCCCTTCGGCGGCTACAACATGAGCGGCACGGACTCCAAGGCGGGCGGGCCAGATTACCTGGCGAACTTCATGCAGCTCAAGACGGTGACAGAACGTTGGTAACGAACGCTCCGTCGACTTCTCAACCTGACAGGTCGTTCCACCCTCTCCATGACGGGGAGGGCTTTTTTAATCTGCACGGCCCATCTGTCCTTCTCTGCGCCACCCAGTTCCAATTTGTGAGAATGTCTGAGGCGTAAATGAGGCTTCAGATGATCCGTAATTTTACATCTGAAGCGCACGCGAGGTCGGTCCTCTGCCAAACTGACTGCCATCATATCATGAGTTCCGGCGTCCTACGGCTGAGAAACAGGTGTGAAATAGACTCGCTCTAATATGTCTAGACAAGACCCTTACCTGTAGGAAGGGTCACACTAACATTGTCCATCTTCAACGCAGTTCAATGTTTCCGGATGACAGCATGCCGGGTGAGTCAACTCCTTGACCGCTCTCTCTGTCAGAGTTTCGCATCCGTTGCCTCTTGTGAACCTTCTCAGCCGTGCCTGGCCCAGGGCACCGCGCATTTTTTCAGGAGAACGCCATGACCTATTCACGCTCCCTGCTGGCCGCCACCCTCGCCCTGACCCTCGCCGCGTGCGGGCAGCAGCCGCAGGTGTCCGCTCCCACCGCGTCCACTCCGGCAGCCAGCCCCTCCGCGAACGACGAGGTCATCGGCGGCGCGTACCTGATCGGGTTCAAGCAGGACGCGCTGAGGGTGCAGGACCTGGGTCAGCAGGCTGTTCTCCAGGTGCAGGCGATCACGGCGGCGGGCGGCACCCTGACCGGCCAGTGGACCGACATCAGCGCCGCCGCCGCCCGGCTTTCCCCGGCGGCGCTGGCGAAGTTGCAGGCCAATCCACTGGTGGAATACGTGGAGCCGGACCTGCTGCGCTACGCCCTGGGCAGCCGCAGCGGCGGCACAGACGCGCAGGCCAGTCAGGGCAAGGCCGGACTGAGTGCACAGAACTTGCAGGCACAGGACCTCTATACGGCCAGCGGCGAGACCACCTGGGGCGACGCGGCGCTGCGGGTCCCCACCCTGCGGACGTCGGGCTACACCGGTGCGGGTGCGGCGGTGTGTATCACCGATACCGGCATCGACGGCAACCACCCCGAATTTCAGCGCAAGCTCAAGGGCTTCAAGAACTTCATCACCACCGAGACCAACCGCAATGATCCTTATGCCCTGAACGACGTGTCCCACCACGGCACGCACGTTTCCGGAACCGTCTTCGCGCAGTACGGGGCGGGGACCGGGGCCAGCGGCCTGCAAGCGGGTCAGGACCCGAACGGCGTGGGCGGCGTCGCCAGCGGCATCAACCTGTACATGGCCCGCGTACTGGGCGACAGCGGCAGCGGCAGCAGCAGCGGCATCATCAACGGCGTGAACTGGTGCGTGTCTCAGCTCAAGTCCCAGGGCGGCACCGAGGCCAAGGTCGTGGTCAGCATGAGCCTGGGCGGCGGGCGCAAGAGCCGGACCGAGGACCGCGCCTACAGCTCGGCCTACAGCAAGGGCGCATTGATCGTCGCGGCAACGGGCAATGACGGGGCCGCAGTGTCTTACCCTGCCGCGTACTCCAGCGTGGTGGCCATCGGGGCTACCGATATCAACGACGCCAAGGCCGACTTCTCCAACTTTGGCCCTGAGGTGGATTTGGTCGGGCCGGGCGTGGACGTGCTGAGCAGCATTCCGCTGGGACAGGGCGTGGCGGCGACGGCGAGCGGCGGCGGCGTGGCTTTCAGCGACGTGCAGGCGGCGGACCTGAGCGGCAAGGGAACCGTCAGCGGTACGGTGGTGGCTGCGGGCGGCACCAACAACGAGTTCTGCGGCGCTGGCACCCGCAACGCGGCCCTGGGCGGCAAGATCGCCCTGATCTCGCGCGGAAGCTGCTCGTTTGAGGAAAAGACCGCCAATGCCGTGGGCAGCGGCGCAACCGCCGTCCTGATCTACAACAACGTGGCGGGCAGCCTGGGCATGAGCCTGACCAACGCCTACACCGTGCCGGTGGCCGGACTGACCCAGGCCGACGGCACCGGCCTGCTGGGCAAACTGCCCACCACGGGCACGGTCAGCGTGACCGGGGCCGACTACGAATACTTCAACGGCACCAGCATGGCCACCCCGCACGTCAGCGCTGCCGCCGCCGTGGTCTGGGCCGCCAAACCCACCCTGAGCAACACCCAGCTCCTGAGCCTGCTCAAGTCCACCGCCAGGGACCTGGGGCCAGCGGGCCGGGACAACAACTTCGGATATGGTCTGGTCAACCCGGTCAAGGCCATCACCGGACAATAAAATTCATCTACAACAGTGGCCGCCCGGAGGAATGGGCGGCCTCCTCTCTTTCACCGTCGGTGCTGGCTCAGCAACCCGTCCACCATCAATGCTCCGCCCAGAATCGCCGGGATGCCACCGCCGGGGTGTATGCCCGCGCCAACTTGCCACAGCCGGGGCGCTAGGCGGTAGGGCTGCGGGTGCAGGGGGCCGCCGCGCCAGACGGGCAGGGCCGCACCGTAAATTGCGCCGCCGGGGTGGCCGCCCGCCGCGTAGTGTTCGGGGGTCAGGGCCAGAACTTCGTCGGCAGACGCCAGCAGACCCGGCACGCCCAGCCGCCGCTCTACCCGCTCCACCTGACCCCGGACCCAGGGATGCCCCAGCCCCAGCGGGCGCGCGGTGGCGGGCGCGGTCAGCAGGACGGCCAGCCTGCGCCCCTCGGCGTGAACGAGGGCCAGCGTGTCGGGCGGCAACGCTCCGGAACGGATGGCAGTGCGGAAGGTCTGGAAGTCGGACGGCGGAAGAACAGAAGTGGCGGGCAACGGCGCTGGTTCGGGCAATGCTGCGTAGATCGCCACGCCGCTGACCGTGCGTTTCGAGGTGGGCGAGTGGGCGCGCAATCCGCGCAATCTCGCCAGTCGGTGTGGGTCTAGCGCACTCACCAGCAGGTCATGGCGGGCCATCTCGCCGCCGCTCAGGGCAAGGGTGGAAGTGGCAGATCGGACTCGCGTAACCTCCACACCTTCCCAGACTGCCACGCCACGCGCCGCAGCGAAGCCCAACAGCACGTCCAGCAAAGTCCCCATCCCGCCGGCAGGCCGGTACACTTCTGCGCCGACCAGCGCCGGAATCAGGGCGTACAGGGCGGGGGCATCGGCAGGCGACAGACCCGCATTCAGGGCGTGCGTGCGAATGGCGTGGGCCAGCGCGGGCGGAAACTGCTGGGCGCGAATCCAGCCCTCGGCGGTCAGGTGCGGGCCAACCACCGCAAACAGCGCCCGGCTGGCCCGCAGAAAAACTGGATCGGTCAGGCGCGGCGGCGTGATCAGCAGCGGGACGATCTGGGGCGCGAGGGGCCGCACTTTGGCGCAGTACGCGCGCCAGGCCGCGTCAAGCGGGTGACCCGGCGGCACAGGCAGCGGCACCGGGCCGAGTGGGGTGTAGTGAAGGCCCAGGCCACCGGGCAGCGGCTGAAGACCGAGCGGATCTGCCTCCCCCAGCCGTTCGAGAAATGCCATCCACACACCCGGAAACGTGAAGAGGCTGGGGCCAGTATCGAAACTCAGGCCGCCTGCCTCTTCCCGGCGCAGTTTGCCGCCCGCGCGGTCCCGCTCGTACACGCTGACGCGGTGGCCCCGCCCTGCCAGCAGACACGCCAGCGCCAGCCCGGCCAGCCCGCCGCCCAGAATACCGACGCCCAGGATGCCGCCGCTCAAATCCGACTTCAGAGGCCGGTCCACAGTCCGCGCGCCAGCAGATAGACCAGCCCCACGCCCGCCACCGCGCCCACGATCCACGGCGTCACGATGCTCAGCGGATACAGGCGGGCGGCCCGCTGCGGCGTGGGATCGCGCAGCAGCACCAGCGCCATGCCGCCGCAGGTCAGCCACAACGCCACAGCCGTCAGCGCCGAGACGGGCAGCAGCAACGCCCCGGCCACGGTAAACCAGGCCAGGGCGTAGGCGACAGTTCCGCGCACGCCCAGCAGCGTGGCCACCGTATGCGTTCCGGCCTCGCGGTCTGCGGGAATGTCCTGCGCGGCGTCGAAGGCGTGCTTGCCCACCGAGTAGGCCATCAACGCCAGCAGGGGCCACCACGGGACCGGGGTGCCCAGCGCCAGCGCGGGCAGGGCCAGCGGCAGCGCGTAGGCCACGTTGCTCAGGCCATCGAGAAACGGGCGGCCCTTCAGGCGCAGCGGCGGCAGGCTGTAGGCCGCGAACAGCGCAGCGGACACGGCCAGCAGCGCGGACGCGGCGGGTGGCAGCAACAGCGCCAGCAGTGCCAGCGCAGGCAGGTTGATTGCCAGCGTCGCCGTCAGCAGCGGAGCGCCCTCCGCCACGGTCAGGCGCGCGCCCTGCCAGCCGCCCTTGCGCGAACTGCGGGCGTCTTCCTCACGGTCCGAGAGATCATTCAGGCCGTAGATCAGCAGGTTGAAGGGCAGCGTCAGGTACAGCAGCAGCGCCAGCATGCCGGGGTCCAGGGTGTACAGCCGCCCGGTCAGCCACACGCCCGTCACCAGCGTGCCCACCGTGTTAACCCACAGCGCGGGCCGCGAGACGGTCAGCAGTCGGCGCGCGGGCAGCAGTGGAAAGGGGGGCGGCGTATGGAGGCGGGCGCGCGTTCGCATTCAAAGTTCATTGTAGAAGACGCAGTCAGGGGTGGATGCCCCGGTCTTGCTAGGATGGCACTCCTGATGACCTCCTGGCCGCTCCCGCACGCGTTCTTTTATCTTTACCACCCGTCTATGGACGTGGGCCGTTGAGCGGCGGCCTGGTCGCCCTGCTCGACGATGTGGCCGCCCTGGCCAAACTGGCCGCCGCCTCCATCGACGACATCGGCGCGGCGGCCAGCAAGGCGGGCGTCAAGGCCATTGGCGTGGTGGTGGACGACACGGCGGTCACGCCCCGCTACGTCACCGGCTTCACGCCAGAGCGCGAGCTGCCGATCATCTGGCGCATCGCCAAGGGATCGCTGAAGAACAAGATCGTCTTTATTCTGCCCGCTGCGCTGCTCCTGAGCCAGTTCTTGCCGTGGGCACTCAATCCCCTGCTGATGGTGGGCGGGGCGTATCTGTGTTTCGAGGGCGCGGAAAAGCTCTACGAGGCCACACTGGGCCACCACGACACGGCGCAGGAAGAGGTCATCAAGCTGAGCAGCGCCGACCACGAGGAAAAGATGGTCTCCGGCGCGATCCGCACCGATTTCATTCTGTCGGCAGAAATCATGGCGATCTCGCTGGCCGAGGTGGCGGACCAGGCATTCTTCGCGCGCGCGCTGATCCTGGTGGTGGTGGCCTTGATGATCACGACGCTGGTGTACGGCGTGGTGGGCCTGATCGTCAAGACCGACGACTTTGGCGTGCGGCTGGCCGCCAGCGGTTCCAAGGCGGCCCAGGCGCTGGGGCGCGGGCTGGTCAAAGGCATGCCCATCGTCATGGCGGCCCTCTCGGTGATCGGCACGGCGGCCATGCTGTGGGTGGGTGGCCACATCATCATCGACGGGCTGGATAAGTTTGGCTTGACCTGGCCCGCCCACACCCTGCACGAGATTTCGCTGGCGGCAGGCCACGCCATTCCGTTTGCCCAGGGCCTGGTGGAGTGGCTGGTAGAAACGCTGGGGTCCGCCCTCGTGGGCGTGCTGCTGGGCGGGATGATTGTGGCGGCGCTGCACCTGCGGCCAAAGAAGGCTGCGGCACACTGAGGCAGGTCGGCAAAATTCACTCACTCCGTTCGGTCAAGAGTGAGCAACTCTTTTGACCAATGCGCTAGGTGCGGTCCATCAGCCACTGCACCAGCGCCGCCCGGATTTCCTCACGGGGTTCGTCGTTCAGCAGTTCGTGGTAGCCGCCGTCTTGCAAGATCAATGTCTTGTCCGGGCTAGCAATGGTGTCGGTAAAGCGCACGCTGCCCGCCGGATCAGTGATTTTATCTGCCGTGCCGTGGAAGACCAGAGTGGGCAAGGTCCAGTTGGGATACTCGGCCCAGAGCTTGTGGCTCAGGCCCAGCAGGGTGGCGGCAGTCAGGGCGCGGACCTTGCCGTGGTACATCAGTTCATCGGCCTCGTAGGCAGCCACCTCATCGGCCAGGCGGGACAGGTGGCCGGTGCCCAGATCGCTGACCGGCGCGACGGGGGCCACCTTTGCCAGCAGTGGGGCCAGCGCCTTGAGCCAGGCGGGTTCGTCCTCTCCCACCAGCAGGGAAGGGCTGGAAAGTATGACGCCCGAGAGCCCACGCGGATCGCGGGACGCGCTGGCCGCCGTGACCAGGCCGCCCATGCTGTGGCCCAGCGCGAACAGCGGCAGCGGCGAATCGTCGCCGGGGCGGCCCCGCAGCGCCTCGCGGGCCTTGAGGTGATCGCCTACCAGCACGTTCAGGTCCACCACCGCCCGCCTGCCTTCCGAGTGGCCGTGGCCGCGCTGATCATAGCTGTAGACGGTAAAACCCGCCGCTGCCAGCGTGGGAATCAGGGCGTGGTAGCGCTCGACGTAACGGCCAGCGTATTCGCCGACGCCGTGCGAGATCAGCACCGCGCCGCGCGGACTCTGCGCCGTCCAGATATAGCCGCTGACCGGCGCACCCGGCACTTTCCATTGTTGATACGGCCATTGTTGATGCGGCCACTGTTGATGGTTCATGGGCCGGAGTGTAGCGCTCCCCTGATAAAGCCTGCGTAAACCACCGTCGTCACGGTCCAGGCGGTTGGCGCGGCAGACTAGGCAGATGGCAGACATTGCGAGAAAGGCGAACGCCCAGTGGATGGGAGACCTCAAGAACGGCAAGGGCAACATCAGCACCGAGAGCGGTACGGTGGACAAGGCGCAGTATTCGTTCAGCACGCGCTTTGAAAACGGCACCGGCACCAACCCGGAGGAGCTGCTGGCCGCCGCGCACGCGGGCTGCTTCACCATGCAACTGTGTGCCCTGCTGGCGGGCGACGGTCACGATCCCCAGGACGTGCGCACGGCAGCCACCTGCGAGATGGTCAAGGAGGGGAACGGCTTCAAGGTCAGCGCCATGAAACTCAGCGTGCGCGGCAAGGTGGGCAGCATTGACCAGGCCGAATTTGAAAAGCATGTTCAGCAGGCCGCCGAGACGTGTCCGCTGAGCAAGGTCATGCAGGGCAACGTGAAAATCACGCACGAGGCTGTGCTGGAATAGCAATCAGAGGACGAGAACGAGCGCTCCGCTTCGGCTGGGGCGTTTTTGTTTGCCCATCTGCCAGGTGGCCGATGCGTCCGCCCCTGTCTCGCAGCTAGGCTGAACACATGAGTCACCTCTTTTACCTCGTCGGGCCGCCGGGCAGCGGCAAACGCACCGTGGGCAAGGCACTCTCGGCGCTGACCGGCGCGGCGCTGCTGGACAACCATCTGACCAATGATCCGGTGTTCCTGGCCGCCGGGGTCAGCAGCGACGGTGAGGTTTCGGCAGAGGTCTGGGAACTGTGTTTCGACGTGCGAGGAGCGGTCCGGGCGGCCATGCTCCACGCGCCGCCCACGCTGGCGCATATCCTCACCAATTACCTGACGGCAGAGGAATGCGAATGGCGCAATGTGGAACGCCTGCGCGAACTGGCCGCCAAACGTGGCGTGCCCTTCGTGCCCGTGTGGCTGACCTGCCCACTGCCCGAACTGGAACGCCGGATGCTCTTGCCAGAGCGGGCCGAACGGCTGAAACTGCGTGACCCGCTGCGCCTGCGCGAGTTGATGGCGAAGGCCGGAAATCTGCCGCCCCCGCCCGACGCGCTGGTGCTGGACACGTCCGCGCTGACGCCAGAGCTAACCGCGCGCCGCATCGTCGGATTCATACAGCGGACCGGATGACTCCGCGCGTCTTCCATTTGGTGGGGCCGCCGGGCAGCGGCAAACGGACCGTCGGGCTGAAACTGTCGGCGCTGACCGGAGCCGTGCTGCTGGATAACCATCTGTTCAATGACGCCGTGTTCAGGCCCTACGGCGCGGACGGCCTGCGTCCCATCCCTGAGGAGATTCACGCGCTGGCCGCGCAGGTCCGCAAGCTGGGGCTGGAAGCCGCCCGCCTGGCCCCGCGTGACGTGAGCCAGATTTTCACGAGCTATCTGACGAACCGCCCGTCTGGGCCAGCCGCCCTGCAACTGGTGCGCGATCTTGCGGCGGCCAGGGGAGCACAGTATCTGCCCGTGTGGCTGGCATGCCCTTTAGACGAGTTGGAGCGGCGTCTGCCCCTGCCCGAACGTCTGAAACGGGCGAAACTGCGTGATCCCGCCATCCTGCGTGCCGCCCTCGAAACCTCCGGCCTGCTTGCCGCGCCGCCAGACGCCATCGGGATCGACACCTCGGCGCTGGCCCCGGCGGACGCGGCGCGGCTGATCGCAGAGCATTCGGGGGCGCTGTTTTGAGAAGCAGCTCTAGCGTCTTCAAAGCGTCCGAGGAACGACCAGCACCGTAAACAAATCGGCCATCGCAGGCCGTCGGGCGCGCAGCGGACGGGCCGCACGTCACGTCACGGAGCGGGGCACCAGGCAGGACCGCCTATCTCCAACCCCCGCCCCGCGCGCCCGATCCTCCTGCCCCCAAGGGGATAGGGGGCTGGGGGCTGGGTCTCCCTTGTCTACTTCCTGGCCGCCCAACCCCCGCCCTCTCCCCTATCCTCACCCTTATGAACGCGGCGCGAATTACCGGCGGCTCAGGGGACAACACCTGACAGCCGCCGCGCTGCCCGGAGGTTCCCCCGCCACAGACGCGGGGGCTTTTTTTGCCCGATGGAGGACCGACCCATGATCCAGACCCAGACCTTTGAACCCGGCCAGATGACCGCGATGGACGTGCTGCGCCTGGCCCTGACCGGCAAGGTGTACGGCGCGGCGATTGAAACGCCGGTCAGCCAGGCCCCCGGCCTGAGCAAACGCACCGGCAACCGCGTGCTGCTCAAGCGCGAGGACCTGCAACCGATCTTCTCCTTCAAGCTGCGCGGCGCGTACAACAAGATGGCGCAACTTTCACCAGAACAGCGGATGAGGGGCGTGATCACAGCGTCGGCGGGCAACCACGCGCAGGGGGTGGCCTACGCGGCGCAGGAGCTGAAGATGCGCGCGGTGATCGTGATGCCCGCGACGACACCCGAGATCAAGATCGAGGGCTGCCGCGCCCGTGGGGCCGAGGTGGTGTTGCACGGCGACAGCTTTTCCGACGCCGAAACGCACGCCTACGCGCTGCAAAAGGAACTGGACCTGACCTTCGTGCATCCCTTCGACGATCCGCTGGTGCTGGCCGGACAGGGCACGGTGGCGCTGGAGTTGCTGCGGCAGGTGGAAACGGGCAACGGGTATACGGTCTTCGTGCCGGTGGGCGGCGGCGGATTGATCGCGGGCGTGGCCAGCGTGATCAAGGCGCTGCGTCCCGATGTCAAGGTGGTGGGCGTGGAGCCGGACGACAGCGACGCCATGTACCAGAGCTTGCAGGCGGACGCGCGGGTGCGCCTGGACTCGGTGGGCATCTTCGTGGATGGGGTGGCGGTCAAGCAGGTGGGGGCCTACACCTTTGACCTGACCCGCCGCTACGTGGACGACTGGGTGCGCGTCAACACCGATCAGGTCTGCGCGGCCATCAAGGACGTGTTCGACGACACCCGCGCCGTGATGGAACCCGCCGGGGCACTGGCGGTGGCGGGTCTCAAGAAATACGCGACGGAACAGGCACTGACGGACGAAACACTGGTGGCCCTGACCTGCGGCGCAAACGTCAACTTCGATCGTCTGCGCCACGTCTCGGAGCGGGCCGAGATTGGAGAGCAGCGCGAGGCGATTCTGGCCGTGACCATTCCGGAGCGCCCCGGAGCCTTCCGCGAATTTATCGAGGTGATCGGCGCGCGGGCCGTGACCGAGTTCAATTACCGCTACGCCCCGCGCGCCGAGGCGCAGATCTTTGTGGGTGTGCAACTGGCCTCTGCCGGGCAGCGCGGGGAACTGGTGGACACTCTGACGGCGCGCGGCTACGCCGTCCTGGACCTGACCGACGACGAGCTGGCCAAGGTCCACGTGCGGCACATGGTGGGGGGCCGCGCCCCGGAGGCCACGGGCGAACGCGTCTATTCGTTCACCTTCCCGGAACGCCCCGGCGCGCTGCTGGAATTTCTGACGCACCTGCACGGGCGCTGGAACATCAGCCTGTTCCATTACCGCAACCACGGCAGCGCCCACGGGCGGGTGCTGGCGGGCGTGCAGGTGCCAGACGGCGATGAGCACGACTTCGCCGCCTTTGTGCGCGGCCTGGGCTATCCGTCCACCGAAATGACGCACAACCCGGCGTACCGGCTCTTTCTGACCTGATTTTGTCTGTTCTGATCTGCGGCCTGACCCCAAATTGCGAAAGGTCGAGGCCGAATCCGAGCGGAGCAAATGGCGAAAAACACTACCTCGCGGCAATGAACGTACACTCGGTGGCGGTCCCGAATGTCTGGGAATGACCGCAGGACGGTATGGTTGCCGCTGCACCCAGAATGTTGAGAATTCGTACAGACCTGCCGACCTCCTCCGCCCGTGCCCTTCACGCCGGAGCCGTATGCTGAACCGCATGGTTCATACGAGCGAGCAGATCATCACCATCCACGGGGCATGGCACGGCCAGACGAATGAGCCTGGCCGGGTCTTCAAGGGCAAGATTGTCCGCTCTGATCTGCCCGGCCTGCGCAAGGGCACCAACGCCGAGGTCACCTTCGGCCACAGCGCGGGCCGGACCCATGACGCCGCCGAACACGGTACCTACACCCTGATCGCAGGCAGCAAAACCCTCCCGCTGATGAGCTTTATCTGCCGCAGCGTGGGAACCACAGGCCAGCACAGGACCAACGACACCCAGGAAGCCGACTGGCAGGCAGTGCCGCTGGGATGACGCGGGTCGGCAGGTCTAAAAGTCTGGAGGCCAGAACACCAGAAGAAATGCTGCGTTCTGACCTTCAGAATTTTTGACGGCGTTAGCGGTAGCGCAGCGCTTCCATCACCTCTTCGACCAATTCCACGCTGTCACCGCGTTCGGCGGACGTCGCCACATGCGCTTCCAGATGACCGCGCAGCACCACGTCGCCCGCACCGCTCAGCGCGCCCTGCACGGCCTTGATCTGCCGCAGCACGTCCACGCAGTAGACCTCCGGATCATCCAGCATCCGCACGATGCTGTCCAGGTGGCCGCGCGCGATGCTCAGGCGGCGGCGGGCGCGTTTGCGGGCGTCCTCCGGCATGCACAGTTTGCCCCAGGCGGCGCAGTGTGGGGCGTTCGCAATTGCCCCGGCGCTGGTCACCCGTTCGCCACCTGCGCGGCGTAGCCTTCCTCGGCCACGGCACTGATCATGGCCCCGGTATCGGCGTCGCCGTGGACGGTGGCCTTGCCGCCCTCCAGATCAACCTGCACGTCATGCACACCCGTTACGCCCTTCAGGGCCTTTTCCACAGCCCCCACGCAGTGGCCGCAGGTCATGCCGTCAACTTTCAGTTCGGTGGTCATGGGAGTAGTCATGGGTCAATAGTAGACCCCAGGGGGGAGGAGGGTCAAGTAGAGAGGTCTAAAGGGCAAGGGAACCAAAAGCAGAAATCTCAATTAACTGTTGCTCCTAGACCTTTGGAAGGGTCTGCCTTCATCGGCTGTCTTCAATGGGTTGCCAATCCTCCTGCCTTATCCTCCCCAGGGGGGTGTGGAGATATTATGACGGGGAAGACTGTCGGTCTGGACATTGCCAGGATGACCTGCGCTGCCTGCGTGGGCTGGATAGAACGCGGGCTGCAAAAGGCAGACGGCGTGCGGACGCCGCCGTGAACCTGGCGACGGAGCAGGCCAGCGTGACCCATGATCCGGCGCTGACGAACGCCACTCAGGTTGTGACGACCGTGATTGGCACCAGCGACGAGACGCGCAGGCCGGAACTCTCCATTCCTGTGGAGGTCTAACCCACGAGGCCAGTAGGGCGGGTGGAGCACGGCTTGCGGGGGCTGCCGAGCGCCAGCGTCAACCTCGCCGCCACCGAGCGGGCCAGCTTGATGTCCTTACGTGCCGCCATGCTGCCGTGCGGCAATCGGTGCGGGAGCCGGGTACAACGTGCCGGACGAGGCCCCCAGTCTCAATCCCATCTGGACGCTGACCGCGCCCGCAAGGCGAAGGAAATTGCGGCATTTCGGAGTCCGTATGAGTCCAGCGGGGCGCGGGACGGCTGAAGCATGCGACAAATGCCTGCTGTTGACTTGCCACAAGACTTCTCGCCAGATCCACTTCCTGCGGAGAGGGCTTGTTTATAGCGGGGGCCTTCTTTTTCGGGGCGCTATAGCATGCGGCACTCCACCGCCTTGAGGACGGCGCGGGTGCGGTCGCGGACGCCCATCTTGGACAGGATGCTGGAGACGTAGCCCTTGATGGTTCCCTCGGTGGTGGTGATCAGCCCGGCGATCTCGCGGTTGCTGAAGCCGCCCGCCATCAGGCGCAACACCTCCTTTTCACGGCCCGTCAGAGCAACGGGGTCCATACGGTCTATGTGGTCCCGGTGGCCTTGCTCGCGGGCAGGGCGCAGTTCATTCAGGCCGCGCTGGAGCTGCGCCGTCAGGGTGGGTTGCAGCCAGCGCCCGCCGCCCGCCACCGTGCGGATGGCCTCCAGCAGCACCGGCAGCGACACGTCCTTGAGCAGATACCCTTTGGCCCCCAGTTGCACGGCGGCCAGCAACAACTCGTCGTCCTCAAAGGTGGTCAGGATCAGGGTGGGCACCAGCGGAACGCCCCGCGCCTGTGCCGCTGCGGCGAGCGCCCGCAACACCCCCAGGCCGTCCAGGCGGGGCATCCGGTAATCCAGCAGCAGCACGTCGGGGCGGGCATCCGGCACGGTGGTTAGGGCCTGCTCGCCGTCCTCGGCCTCGGCCACCACCGTCATGTCCCCGGCCAGGGCCAGCATGCTGCACAGGCCCTGGCGCACCAGCGTCTGGTCTTCCACGATGCAGATCCGGATCACGGCGTTTTCCCTCCTTCAGTAGCTGGGCCTGAACCCTGGGCAAACACGGAGCCTGCCGCCGCTACCGGGCCGGGCAACGGCAGGCGCACCAGCAGTTCCAGCGGCTGGCCAGGAATGGCGCGCACCTCCAGGCTGCCGCCCACGCTCTCCAGGCGCTCGCGCATGCCGCTCAGGCCGCAGCCGGGTTGCAGGTTGCGGGTGCCGTGTCCGTCGTCGCGGGTATGCAGAGTCAGACTCCGTGCCCCGCCGTCACGGTCCGCGACGCAGGCAAAGTCCAGCCACACCTGCCGCGCCCCGGCATGCCGCACGGCGTTGGTCAGGCCCTCCTGCACGGTCCGCAGCAGCACCTGCGACTGCACCGGACACGGCACGCTGAAGCCGGGCGAGAAACTCAGGTGGAAGGGCAGGGACGCCGCGCGGGCCAGCGCCTCGATCTCGGCCCGGACATCACAGGGGGCAGCCTCCCGCATGCCGCGTACAGCGGTGCGCACGTCTCCCAGCAGCGTGCGGGCCAGCGTTCCGGCCTGCTCCACATGCCCCCGGGCCGGGCTGGGCGGCAGCAGATGCAGCGCCACTTGCAGGTTCATCCCCAGCGCGGTCAGGTGGTGGCCCATCAGGTCGTGCAGCTCGCGCGAGATCTGAAGGCGTTCGGCCTGACGGCTGGCTTCGGCCAGCAGCGCGCGCGTGGCCCGCAGTTCATCCACCACCTCGGCCAGTTGCCGCCTGGCCCTGATCTCGCGCACGGCGGTCTGCGCGGTGGTCACGGCAAACAGTTGAAAGCACAGGTAGCCGGTCCCGTAGGACCACGCGTCCGGCGCACTCCAGTACGTCAGGTAGATGGTCATCAGCCCCACGGTCTGGGCGGCCACCCACACCAGCGCCCAGCGCACCGGGACGATTACCGCCACCTGGGCCGCGATCACCAGCAGCAGCCCGGCCAGCACGCTGTTGCCGTCCAGCAGTTCGTTGCCCAGCAGCGCCAGCACCGATTCCAGCGCTGCCAGAGACAGCGCCAGCCGCTGCCATTTCAGGCCATCCGGCAATGAGGTCGCCGTGACGAACACCACCAGAAAACCCAGCATGACCAGCACCCAGGGCAGCAGTTCCCCCTGGGTCAGTCCCTCCCGGCTGGGCGGGGCCAGCAGCGAATGCGCCAGCAGCACCGTCCACAGCAGCACGCCAGTCCAGCGAATACCGCGCCGGATCTCGGCCAGCGGCGCGGCGGGAAGGGGGGGCGCTGCCGGGGCACCTATGAGCGAAAACCAGCGCCGTGCAGCACGCTTGACCTGGCCTGTCGGGGAGCTGGACGGAGCAACCGGAGGAGGAAGCAGAACAGTCATGGTGGCCTCGGCAGGGAGGAAGGAGGAAGGATCGTGGCCGGAAACACCGGCCCAGGGGCAACGGGGACGGCCAGAAGCGGCAACATCAGGTCCCGGGGATCAGGTGCGAGGGAAGCGGGTGAATTGAGGGGGAAGACACCGTACTGTACGCGGGCGGCACCTGCCTGCTGCCCCTGTCTGCACCGGGTTCAAAGAGAGGAGCGGCCAGAACGGATCCGCGCTGGCCACCCACGTCCGTACCTTTGTGCTAGACGATGATCTCGCACAGCAGATCGCGGCTCAACGGCACCCAGCGGCCCGAGGCGTGCAGTTTCCTGGCCAGCGTATTGAAGGCGTAGGTGCAGCCCCTGGAAATCGCCTCACCGATGATCAGTTTGATCACACCCCGGATCGGACCTTTCAGGGCGGCCTTGAGCCAGCGCGGAGAGTGCTTGTATTTGTTGATCAGGTACACCAGCTTGTTGAACACCCAGTCGCTGACACCCTGGGCCGCCAGACCCGTGGCCACCGTTCCCTGAGCAGTCAGGCCCGTGATCACGAACGGCGCGCCGCCGTTGCCGCTCTGGCCTGCGGGAAGGGTCCGCAGTTCGGCGTAGCGGGGTGCGCCCGCCTCGACGGTCCCCAGCAGCATGACCGGCTCGCCTGCCGCAGTGGTGGCCTCCAGATAGCTGGTGGGCACGCCCGCCTCTTCCAGGGTGACCTGCGAGAGGACACTCAGACCACGCGCCGCCGCGACGCCCAGCGTGCGGTCCTGGTTGGCCTGCGCGTCCGGCGACAGCGTCAGGGTGGCCGGGATTTCGGCTGTTTCGGCAGCCGCCGGGGCCGGGGCCGGCGCGCTGGTCAGCGGGGTCTGACCACAGGCGCTCAGGGTGATCATCAGGGACAGAAAGGCGGCGGTGGCGCTGCGGCGGACGGGGACAGTGGAATGGAACATGGTGGGCCTCCGGGAATGACGGGCGCGCGGGTCAGACGAGCGCTGCGCGCCGGGAGAGAAGAAGCGCTTCCGGGAATGACGTGAGGGGGACGGCGGAAGCAGAGGAAATCACCACAAAAGTCAGTTGGCTGACGCGGGTATCTGGACGAAGATCAACCTCCCTGAGCTGGAAACATGGGGCACAGACGGTCTGGACGCGCCAGAGAAGCTTTGTACAGAGGGGTCTCTAGGCACGGACTGGACAGATGAAATGGGTCCCGAATCGCGGGGGCGGCGCAGAATGAAGCCGCAGAATGAAACCGTGGCCCACGGCTTACCGAGTGCCTAGCGGTGCCACTTGAGCCAGCCGAACGCACTATTGACCGCGCTGTAATAGGCCTGCGCGGCGGCGTAGCAGCCAGGGCGGGCATACCAGCTCTTGGTGTTGCACAGGGAGCGCATATTCCTCAGGAAGGCCGAATCGGTCATGGCCTTGTTGTAGGGCCAGTAGGCAACAGGACGGAGCTTGGGCAGATTGCGGTAGCCAAAATCATGCACGTTACAGGCGTTACGGAAAAAGGTGTTGTAGCCCAGGCCCAGACCCTTGGGGGCGCTACAGCCGTCGTAGTTCCAGTCCAGGCCGCTGTAGTTGGGCGAGCGCCGCTCGGCGAAATAATGGCTGATGCTGCCCCAGGCGACGCTCTGGGCATATCCCGCCTTGCCGGTGGCCTGTGCGCTCAGGCCCTCTGCCGGACCAGCCTGAAGGGCCAGCGCCTCGGCGTTCAGTCCCTCGTTGGGCAAACCGTAGGCTTCTTTCAGACCCTGGAGCAGCAGTGGATCGTTGGCATATTCCTTCAGGATGGCCTGGCTCTCGGCGTCTTGCAGTTCGGGGCGCGCGGCGAACTCGGCGATCTGCTCGGCCACCGACGGTCCTGCCGTGGCCACCGCTTCGGTGATGGCCACAGGGACAGGCGGCGTGCTGGCCGTTCCCCCCTGTGATCCGCAGGAGGTCAGCACCAGCGCGCCCAGCAACACAGAACCGAGTCCGAAATGAATCCCGGGGTATTTCATGGTGGAACCTCCTGGAACAGAGCTGGGGGCCATGCTGAAGTGCAAGGCGGGGCAAGGATCCGACAGTCTCTCGCCTCCCAACAGCGGCGACTGAACGCGACTGTGATGGGGCTGCGGTGGAGCTGTTGCGAAAGAACCGAACTGTGGAACTGATCAGAGCTTAGGCTTCGGCACCCCAGTTGCCCACTGCCGAAAGTCAGTGGAAAATTAAAGGAGGCTTTATATTTATCTCATTCTATTGGCAGAAGCGGCTGAGGCGCGAGCATCGGCACGCTCCAGATTTTCAACCCCTGTGCTTCCGCGCTGCCCACGCCCCGGTACTCCAGCGCCCACGCCACCAACGCTGGCTGAAAGAACAGCCTTGTTAGACGGGCGCGGTCCGAGTTCAGCCCGGAGGCGTCGCGGTGGGTCAGGTCCTGCAAGATATTGCCGGGAAACACCACCACAGAGAAGGCGGCCATGATCCAGCCCAGCCGCAGGCTGTCGGGAACCTGCGCCTGAAAATCCTGGTGCAAAAAGGTCAGGTGGCCGCTGCCCGCAAACGCGAGGGCCGCGCCCAGCAGCAGGCGGGCGGCATTCTGCGGAAAGGAGACTGCTGGAGTGATGGCGGGAGTGTGCCGCAACGCGCACGGCGGCCATCATTCCTTTGCTGTTCAGAGATGGACCGGATTTTATCAGCCTCCGACATACACTTTAGGGATGACCTTGATCCGCCCTTCAGGACTGGACGCCAGTTTCGCTTTCGCCTATACTCCGGCGGTGTTGTTATGTTGCTAGCAGAAATCATCAGCGTGGGGACGGAACTGCTGTTCGGCGAGATTGTGGACAGCAACGCTGCGTTCCTGGCACGCGAGCTGGGCGCGCGGGGCGTCATCCTGCACCGCAAAACGGTGCTGGGCGACAACCTGGGGCGCGTCAGCGAGGCGATTGAGCTGGCCCTGTCGCGCGCCGATCTGGTGATCCTGGGCGGCGGGCTGGGGCCGACGGACGACGACCTGACCCGTGAATCCATTGCCGACGCGCTGGGAGAAACGCCCGCCGAGGACCCGGAACTGCTGGCGTGGCTGGAGGGCTTGTACGCCGCGCGTGGGCGCGCGATGCCGGGGGTGAACCGCAAGCAAACGTGGCTGATTCCCAGCGCCGAGGCCTTGCCCAACCCCGTGGGAACCGCGCCGGGGTGGTTTGTGCGGACCGGAGGAAAATTTGTGGTGGCCCTGCCTGGCCCGCCACGCGAGATGCAGCGGATGTGGCGTGAGCAGGTCTTGCCCCGCCTCCCGCTGCCGGATCACGCGCTGGTTTCCACCACCATTCACACCCAGGGCATCGGCGAGAGCAATGTGGCCGAGCTGCTGACCGGACTGACCCAGAACGCCAATCCCAGCGTCGCCACCTACGCCCGCAAGACCGGCGTGGATGTGCGCGTGGCCGCCAGCGCCGCGACCGAGGCGGGGGCGCGCGAGCTGCTGGCTCCGCTGCTGGACACCGTGCGCGCCCACCTGTCGCGCTGGACCTGGGGCGAGGATTCTCAGACGCTGGCCGGGGCGCTGGACGCCGCACTCTCGGGCCGCAGCCTGGGCGTGATCGAGGCGGGCAGCGCGGGCGGTCTGTCCACGCTGCTGGCCGACGCGGCGGGTTTTCTGGACGCCGCCGTGACCCAGGACCACGCCCGGCTGATCACGCTGGGCCTGACCCCCGTGACCCTGCGCGACGCCGGGCTGGTCAGCGAGGAGGCCGCGCTGGAGCTGGCCGCCGGAGCGCGCGAACATCTGGGAGCCGATGTGGGGCTGGCTGTGGTGGTCAGCGTGGAGGGTGAGAACGCCGGGCAGGTCTACGCTGCCATTCATGGCGAGAAGGGCCACAAGGCTGCGGGCGTGAACTGGCCCGGCGACGCCGCGCAGATCCGGGAACGCGCCGCCGTGACCGCATTGGCGCTGGCCTACCGCGCACTCCGGGCGGGCGGGGAGTTGGCATGAAGATCAGAAAATCACAGACCAAGCAAAAAGTGGAGAAGCTGCGTGGGTCCGATCTGGCCGCCGCCTTGAAAATAACGGCAGAGGCCGAGCTGCCCCCCGTTGTAACGCGGACTTCAAAGGCAGTGCCCGCAACCCAGGAGCGGCGGGAGGAGACAGCGAAGCCTGCACCCCGCAAGGCTCAGGAACAGAAAGCCTCGGCGGACTTCAGGGCGCGCCAGGAAGATCGGCCCCCGAAGGGCAGCCGGGGCAGACCCGCCCCCGAGCAGCACACGCCCACCACTGGCCGCTTCTTCTATGCCCTGAAGGTCCCGGCCAGCGTCACCGGACCACTGTCCGAGGCGCAGCGCAAACTGAAGGGCAACTGGCGCACCACCACGCGGGAGCAGATGCACGTCACGCTGTGTTATCTGCCGTCCGTGCCGCTCGCCCGCGTAGCCGAACTGAAGGCGCTGGGCACCCGCCTGACGCAAGACCTGGGACCGATGGACGTACGCCTGCGCGGCACCGGCTACTTTCCCAACGAGGGCAGCCCGCGCGTGTGGTTCGTCAAGGTGGAGGCCGAGGGACTCGACAACCTGGCCGCCGCCCTGCGCGACGGGGTACAGGCGCTGGGCATCGACACCGAGGAGCAGGGCTTCAAGGCGCACATCACCCTGGCGCGCCGGAAAGGCCCCGCGCCGCGCGTGCCGCCCATGAATTTCGAGCTGGGCTGGACGGCGGGCGGGGCGACGTTGCAGCGCTCTCACCTTCAGAAAACGGGGCCGGTCTACGAGCAGGTCAGCACCTTCCGTTTTCAGGCCGGGGGGCAGCCCACAGCGCCGCCAAGCGAAACAGCCTCACCTCAACCTCACACCGACAATCCGCCCTCTCCCACACAGCAGGCACAAGCACAGGAGCCATCATGAGCAAAGAGAACCCGAAAGAAATCAGTGCCGCCCCCAGCGACAGCAAGGAGCGCCAGAAGGCCATTGAGACGGCCATGAGCCAGATCGAAAAGGCGTTTGGCAAGGGCAGCATCATGAAGCTGGGCGCGGAGAGCAAGCTGGACATTCAGGTGATCTCCACTGGCAGCCTGTCGCTGGACCTCGCGCTGGGCGTGGGTGGCATTCCGCGCGGGCGCGTGACCGAGATCTACGGCCCCGAAGCCGGGGGCAAGACTACGCTGGCCCTGAGCATCGTGGCGCAGGCGCAGAAGGCCGGGGGAACGTGCGCCTTTATTGACGCCGAACACGCGCTGGACCCGGTGTATGCCCGTGCGCTGGGCTGCAACACCGACGAACTGCTGGTGTCTCAGCCCGACAACGGCGAGCAGGCGCTGGAGATCATGGAACTGCTGGTGCGTAGCGGCGCAATCGACGTGGTGGTGGTGGACAGCGTGGCCGCCCTGACCCCGCGCGCGGAAATCGAGGGCGAGATGGGCGACAGCCTGCCCGGTTTGCAGGCCCGCCTGATGAGCCAGGCGCTGCGCAAGCTGACCGGCGTGCTGTCCAAGACCGGCACCGCCGCCATTTTCATCAATCAGGTGCGCGAGAAGATTGGCGTGATGTACGGCAACCCCGAGACCACCACCGGGGGCCGCGCACTGAAGTTCTATTCCACCGTACGTCTGGATGTCCGCAAGATCGGCCAGCCCATCAAGGTGGGCAACGACGCAGTGGCGAACACGGTCAAGATCAAAACGGTCAAGAACAAGGTCGCCGCGCCCTTCAAGGAAGTGGAGCTGGCGCTGGTCTTCGGCAAGGGCTTTGACCAGATGGCGGACCTGGTGGGACTGGCTGCCGATATGGACATTGTCAAGAAGGCCGGGAGCTTTTACAGCTACGGCGACGAGCGCATCGGCCAGGGCAAGGAAAAGGCGATTGCCTACCTCGCCGAGCGCCCCGAACTGGCAGAGGAAATCCGCGTCCGCGTGACCAACGCCATCCGCAGCGGCGGCGCGTCCGAGAAAGCCGCCGAGCCGCCCGTGCAGGAGACGATTACGGCGATGGCAGAATAAGCGCGAGACGAAGAAACGCCCCGGCTGGATTGCGGCTGGGGCGTTTTTGTTGTCTGGGTCGGATGGAGGCGATTGCAACTGGCCGAATTTCTGCCCTGCGCGGTGGCCCCTGACCCCCTTGTGCCGCAACGTTCCTCTCCCGCAAAGGAGGAGGGGGCCGGTCAGGCACTCTGATTCGATGGAGTTCAATCGAGTCAGGTCGGCGGTTACTCGTACCCCAGTTCCCGCAGCGCCTCGGGGTCCTCGCGCCAGCCGTTGATCACGATCACTTCCAGGCCCAGAAAGACCTTGCGGTTCAGGAAGACTTCCAGTTGCTTGCGGGCCGCCTGGCCAATTTCGCGCAGTTGCTTGCCGCCCGCGCCGATGACCATGCCCTTGTGGGCGTTCTTTTCCACGACGATCTCGCCCTCAATGCGTTGCAGGCCGTCCTCGCGCTCGGTCCAGCGGTTGACGCGGGTGGCGACGGCGTAGGGCAGCTCGTCGCGCAGCTTTTTCATGGCCTCCTCACGGATGATCTCGGCGGCCCACATCTCACGGGTCTGGTCACTGGCCGCGCCGCGCGGGTAGAAGAAGGGGTTCTCGGGCAGCACGTCCAGAATCTGCTCGCGCAGGGTAGAAACGGCCTCGGGCTGGTTCTGTGCGCTGAGCATGATCTCGCCCGTCTGGGCGGTGCGGCCTTCCAGCAGCGCGCGGTACAGCTTCATGGCCTCTTCTGGGTATTTGGAGACGTCGAGCTTGTTGCCCACCAGGAACAGCGGCTTGGGCAGGTCGCGGATCTGGCGGGCCACGAGCTGATCCTCGTCGCCGGGCGGATGGCGCAGGTCCACCACCCACAGGATCGCGTCCACGTCGCTCAGGGCGCTGTGGACCTCGTGGTTCATGTACTTGCCCAGGGCGTCCTTGGCCCTGTGCAGACCAGGGGTGTCCACGAAGACGATCTGGTGGGTGTCGGTGGTGTGGATGCCGCGCACGCCGCGCCGGGTGGTCTGCGGGCGCGGGCTGGTCGGCGCGACTTTGGTGTTCAGGAACGAGTTGAGCAGCGTGCTCTTGCCCACGTTGGGCTTGCCGACAATCGCCACGAACCCGGAGCGGGTGTCCTGGGCCTGGGTGTCGGTGGAGGTGGCATCGTGCGAGGGCGAGTCCTCGACTGGATCGGGTGGGAAAAAGGAATCGGTCATCTCCCAGCATTGTCTCACGCCCCGCCGGGGGCAAAAGGAAGGTGCGGGGGGCCAAGCGTATACGGCGCTGGACCGCAACCCCCTCGGTCGGCTGCGCGGCCAGCATCCTCAGGGGGAGCCGAGAAGCGTGATTGCACGGGCACTCCAGCGTCCTTTGCCTCCCTAATGAGGGAAGCCACGCCCAAAGGGCCAGAGGGGCCGAGCTGGACGGGCCACGCCTGGATTCCGAAGCTGAGCCAGGAGCGTTGCGGAAGCCGAAGCTATTCCTCCCGCCGCGCCTGCACGCCCGCGATCATCCGGGCGGCAACGCCACGGGGCAGCAGCCGGAACGCCGAGACCTGCACCTTGTTGGCGGCTCCTGCCACCGCCACCGCCTGCCCGCGCAGCATGGCGTCCACCCCGATGCGGGCCACCGTGTCCACGTCCAGCAGCGCCAGGCGGGTGACGCCGGACATCAATCGGCTCTCTTTCAGAGTGGCCGCGTCCTGAAAGCCAGTATCAACTGGGCCTGGGCACAGCGCCGTGACGCTCAGGCCGCTGCCGCGCAGTTCCTCATTGACGGCCTCGCTGAAGGAGAGCACGTAGGCTTTGGTGGCGTAGTACACGGCCATCAGGGGACCGGGGATGAAGGCTGCGGTGCTGGCAACATTCAGCACCCTGCCCCGCCCGCGCTCCAGCATGGCGGGCAGGAAGCGCCGCGTCAGATCGGTCAGGGCCGTGACATTCACCGCGATCATCTCGCCAATTTCCGTCTGATCCTGGCGGGCAAATTCGCTGAAGCCGCCGAAGCCGGCGTTGTTGATCAGCAGGTCCACAGCCAGGCCACGCACCTCAACCTCATCCTGAAGCAGTTTACCCGCATGGGGTCGAGACAGATCGGCGGCGATCACTGTCGCCTGAACCCCATGCTGGCGCGAGAGTTCTTCGGCCAGCGCCCGCAGTCTACCCTCGCTGCGGGCCACCAGAATCAGATTCGCGCCGTGGGCGGCCAGTCGCCGGGCCATGGCCTCGCCGATGCCGCTGCTGGCCCCAGTGATCAGGGCGGTGGATGTCGGGTGGATCATCTCTTCAGGATAAAGCCCTCTGGCGTGAGGAGCCGCGCCCACAGACAGCCACTGGATGGTTCAATCAACCGCACATTCACAGGATTAAGATTTAATCAAAGCAACGGCCATGACGTCCGCCGCGTACTGTAAGGCATGAGAGGCCCCGTTACTTCCGGCCCTGAAGTGAGTCTTCAGGACATGTTCGCGCAGAGTACTGCCGTGATCACCCAGCCCAGCGTGGCCACCTTCGAGCGTTACGAGAAGCGCGGCGGTCTTCAGAGCGCCCTGATTTATGTCATGGTGGCCGCCGTTGTCTCGGCGTTGATCGCCGCTCTGTTCTCGTTCTTCCATTCGGACGTGACTTTCTTTGGGCAACTTTTCTCGCGCCTGATTACCATCCCCATCCAGTTCCTAATCTTTACCGGGGCCGTTTATCTGATCGGCGGCAGCCTCTTCAAAGGCACTGGCACCTATCCGGAGGTGGCTTACACCTTTGCGCTGTTCTTCGTACCGCTGAGCATCATCGGGACCTTCCTCGGCATCATTCCTATTCTGGGATGGCTGGTGTCCGTGCTGATCAGCATTGTCCTGGTGTATTTCGGCTATCTGGCCGTGCAGTCCAGCATGAATCTACGCGAACAGATCCCGGCTATCGCCACGCTGGTCCTGTCTGGTATTGCCTATCTGGCCGTGGGCAGTGTCTTGGCTGGGCTGTTTTAGGCTGGGCTGTTTTAACCGTCCCCTCAATTTCAACAGCCAACCCAACGTTAACGCGGTAAAAGGGGCGGGGTCACAACGACTTCGCCCCTCTTTCTTGCCGAATCGTTACTGATCTGCGTACACATGCACCGCCACCTCTAATTTGCCCTGGCCGCCGCCAAAATACGTGCCCCGCACCGGGGACACATCGCTGTACTCGCGCCCGTGGCCGATCTTGATGTGTTTTTCCAGCGCCAGGCAGTCGTTGGTGGGATCGTAGCCCAGCCAGCCGTAACCGGGAATCAGGCATTCCACCCAGGCGTGGGTGGCCTCTGCGCCGCGCATCTCGCCGCCGCTGTACAGGTAGCCGCTGACGTAGCGGGCTGGAATGCCCAGTTGCCGGGTGATGCCCAGCATGGCGTGCGTGAAGTCCTGGCACACGCCGTGCCCGGTCTGCGCGAACTCGGCCAGCGGGGTGCGAACGTCGGTGGCCGCCGGATCGTAGGTGAAGCGGCGGCGCAGGTGCCCCGTCAGGTCCACCAGAAAGGCAGGCAGATCATCACTGGGACCAGGGCGCGCCACGCCGAACAACTCCGGCCATTTGCCGCTGGGGACGCGCGGGCTGGGCACCAGGAACTCGGAGTTGCGCCCACGCTCGGGCCGCAGTTCGGAAAATGGGGTGTGGATGGGCAGCGTGACGGCGTGCGTGTCCACGATGGCCTGCGCCTCGATCAGCAGGTGGCGGTGGTGTTCATGGACATGGACGTGGTGGACGATGGCCCCGAAGTAGTCCTTGTGCGAGGTGACCTCGGCGTCGGGGGTCACGTTCAGGTGAAACAGCCGCACGCTCTGGCGCGTCTCGTTGGAAGGATGCAGGCGGACCTGGTTAAAGGAATCCCAGGCGGGCCTGGGGTAGTGGTACTCGGTGGTATGCCGGATTTCGCAGCGCATAAATGGGGGAACCCTCTAGCGGTTCTGCCGGGCAGTCTGACATGTCTGGGCAGAGGTAAAGCGGCGCGGGGCAGACGAATCTGGAACCGGGAGCTGCCTCATTCCTCCTCGAAGTAGGCGGCGGTGATCGCCGCGCCCACCCGGTTAAAGTCCTCCAGCAGCGTTTCGATGCCGGGGTCCTCCCCATCGATGATGTCGGCCACCCGGGCGTATTGCAGCCGCGCCACCAGCCAGCGCGACAGGCGCAGGATCTCCGGGTGCGCGCCGGGATGGAAGCGGCCAATCTGCTCCAGCGCCTCGCTGAGGTTCATGGCGCTGTGCCGCACGCTGCGCGGGAAATACTCGTCCAGCAGCAGAAATTCGGTGACGCGCATCGGGGTGATGCCGGTGTGGACGCGCTTGCGGTACGCCTCGTTGGCGCTGGCCCCCTTGAGGGTACTGACCCAACGCTGGTCTTGCAGGGCGCGGCCTGCCGGATCGCCGCGCGCGGCCAGGGCGTCGGCGTCCTTGAAGCGGCTTTGCAGCACGCGCAGGGTGTTGTCGCCGCGTTCCAGGGTCTGCCCGGCGCGCATAAAAGACCAGCCCTCGTCGCGTGGCAGGGTGGCGAAGGCAATGCCGAAAAAGAACTGGGAGGCGTCCCGCGCGGCGGCGCAGTACTCGAACAGCCCGTCGCGGTCCAGCACGTCGCCGTTCTCGAAACACAGTGTCAGGTACGAGCGGTTGAGCGTCTCCCACATCTCGCTGGGCAGGCGGTCGCGCAGGCCACGGGCGTTCTCGCGGGCGCGGGCCAGGCTGCTGGCGATGCTGGACGGGTTGTCACGGTCAAAGGCCATCCAGGAGCTGACGCTGCGGGCGTCCAGGCGGCCATACTTGGCGCGCAATTGCGCCTCGCCGCCAGTCAGTTCCAGCAGCGGCGTCCAGTACTCGCGTGCGCGGCCCGAGACTTCCAGGCCCGCGTAATAGTTGACGTTCAGCAACCGGGCGGTGTTCTCGGCGCGCTCCATGTAACGCCCGATCCAGAACAGACTCTCGGCCAGGCGGGAGAGGAGCAGCATTATTTGTCTCCCCCCAGCTCATTTTTTTCCAGTTCCTGCTGGTACGACTTCTGGGATTGCGACTGCGATTGAGACTGCCGCTGCGTCGGTGAGCCGCTGCCGGATTGTTCCTGCGACTGGCGTTGCTGCGGAACCTGCTCGCCGCTGCCTGGGTCTTCCACATACACGCCGATCTGAGAGTCAACGTCCTGGGCCACCTGTTCGCCGACGGCCCCCAGCGCCGGGTCCAGGTCTCCCGTTTCTGCCGCCTGAGACTCCTCACCCGCAGTCGGGACGGAATGGGTGTCACCGGGGTCAACCGGTTCCTGCTCCTGACTCTGGACATACGCGCCGATCTGCGCCTCCTCGGCCACCTGTTCGCGGATGCCGGCCAGCGCGGGATCGACGCCTGGCATAACCTCTTCCGCGCCCCCCTCCCCGGCAGGCGTGTCGATGGGAACCGCGCCGAAGCCGCCCTGGAACTGGGTCTGGCCCTGGGACAGCCCGCCGCCCACGTGGCCGTGCATAAACTGGCTCTGGCCCTGCGGGGTCACCGGGCCGTCGTGGTCCAGTACCCAGGTGTCCTTGCTGCCGCCGCCCTGCGAGGAATTGACCACCAGGCTGCCACGCCGCAGTGCCACGCGGGTCAGGCCGCCGGGCACGATGGTGACCTCGTCCTTGCCGCACAGGATGTAGGGGCGCAGGTCGATATGCGCGCCCTCGAAGGCGCTGCTGTCCTCGTAGAAGGTGGGGTGGCGCGACAACCCCACCACCGGCTGGCCGATAAAGTCGCGCGGATTGGCCCTGACCTTGACCAGAAACTCGGCCACCTCCTCCTCGGTGGCCGAGGGGCCGATCAACATGCCGTAGCCGCCCGCCTCGCCCACCGCCTTGATGACCATGTTGGCGGCGTTGCCCACGATGTGTTCCAGATGGTCCGAGTCACTGCCCAGAAAGGTGGGGACGTTGTTCAGGATCGGCTCTTCGTTCAGGTAGTACTTGATCATGTCAGGCACGTAGGCATAGACGGCCTTGTCGTCGGCCACCCCGGTGCCCACCGCGTTGGCGATGGCGACCCGGCCCTGGCGGTAGACCTCAATCAGCCCCGAGACGCCCAGCGCGCTGTCACGGCGAAAGGTCAGCGGATCGATGAAATCGTCGTCGATGCGGCGGTAGATCACGTCCACCTGCTGACGGCCCCCGGTGGTCCGCATCCAGACCCGGCCTGCGTCCACGAACAGGTCGCGGCCCTCGACGAGTTCCACGCCCATCTGCTGCGCCAGGTAGGCGTGCTCAAAGTACGCGCTGTTGTACATGCCGGGCGTCAGGACCACCACCGTGCCGTTGTCGCGCGGGCTGACCGACTGCAACAGCGAGAGCAGCGAGGTGGCGTAATGCTGCACCGAGCGCACGCCCTGGCCCTCGAACATCTTGGGGTAAATGCGGCGCATGGCGTCGCGGTTGGACAGCAGGTACGACACGCCGCTGGGCGAGCGCAGGTTGTCCTCCAGCACCAGATACTCGCCCTTCTCATCGCGGATCAGGTCCGTGCCGACGATGTGGGTGTACAGCTTGCCGGGGGGCGTGACGCCGTGGACCTCGCGCCGGAAGTGGGTGGAGGTATACACCAGCTCGCTGGGGATCACGTCGTCATTCAGAATCTGCGCGTCGCCGTAGATGTCGTTCAGAAAGAAATTCAGCGCCCCCACGCGTTGGGTCAGCCCCGCCTCAACGTGCGCCCACTCGGAGGCCGGAATCACGCGCGGCACCGGATCGAAGGGAAAGGTCCGCTCAGTGCCCTTGGAATCGCCGTAGACGGTGAAGGTGATGCCCTGGTTGCGAAAGGCCAGGTCCAGCATGCCGTGCCGCCGCTGGAATTCGCTTACGCCCAGCCGGTCGATGTATTCCTGGAGGCCCTGATAGTGCGGACGCACCCGCCCGTCCGCCGCGTACATCTCATCGAAAAAGCTGTTGCCTGGCTCATATTTCATGCGCCCTGTCCCCCTTATGTACCGTGCTTGATCCCCGCAGGATAAGGGGTGGAGTGGCCTGCGGGCCACCTGTGGCTAGAACGCGGTAGGAACGGCGCAGACAAAGCGCCAGCACAGACAGACCACAAACCGCGACGGCGGCAGGGCAAGGTGGTTCTGGAGGCGGACACCATCTCGTGCTGTCCGCAGCCTGGCTCTACTGCGGAATCTTCCCCGCCTGCGCCCCGAAGGCCGCTTCCAGACGCGGCAGCAGTTTGCCCTCGTGGGCGCGGGCCGCGCGCAGCAGAGCGTTCTTGACGGCGGTGGCGTTGGCGCTGCCATGCCCGATAAAGGCCAGTCCCCTGACCCCGATGAGAATGCTGGCCCCGTAGGTGCTGGGGTCCATCCGCTCGGCCAGGCCACGCAGCGGGCCGCGCACCAGCAGGCCGCCCAGCCTGCTTTTCAGGCCGCTGCTCAGGGCCTCCCTGATCCAGCCGAACATGACCCTGGCCTCGCCCTCGGCCAGCTTGAGGACCACGTTGCCGGTAAAGCCGTCGGTAACGACGATATCGGTGGTCCCCAGAAAGATGTCGCGGCCCTCCACGTTGCCGTGGAAGTTGATGCCGTGGCCGTGCAGTCCGCGCAGCAGGGCGTGGGCCTCGATGACCAGGGCGCTGCCCTTGTGGTCTTCCTCGCCGATGGACAGCAGCCCCACCGTGGGGTTTTCCTGGTCCTCCAGCACCTTCAGGTAGACGGTGGCCAGCCTGGCCCACTGCGCCACATAACTGGCCTTCACGTCGGCGTTGGCACCGGCGTCCAGCAGCGTGGTCATGCCGCCGCGCGCAGGCAGGTGGGTCAGGATGGCCGGGCGCTCCACGCCCCCGATGCGCCCGAAGGTCAGCAGCGCCGAGGCCATCGTCGCGCCGCTGTGGCCCATGCTGACGGCGGCGGCGGCCCGTCCCTCCTTGACCAGCCGGGTGCAGACGTTGATGCTGGCCCCGGTGCGGCCCCGAACGCCAGCGGCGTGTTCGTCCATGCCGATCACGTCATTGGCGTCCACGATCTCTAACGGCAGGGCCGCGCTGCCCGGAAACTTGCCCAGCTCGGCGTGCAGGGCCACCCGTTCGCCCACCAGCAGCACCCGGACCCCGGCCCGCGCCGCCTGGACCGCGCCGTCCACATTGGGCGCTGCGCCGTGGTCCCCGCCCGCCGCGTCCAGCGCGATGGGCAAAGGAGCGGAGTCGGCCTCAGCGCTCATCATTCTCGGCCAGGGCGGCGGTCAGGTAAAAGGGACGCGTCTCCGCCGCCCTGGTTTCCGCTCCGCGCTGCTCGCTGGGCAGGCGGTAGCCGGGGCGCTCGATCTGCCCCCGCAGGTCCCCCAGGTCCACGTACAGGTCAGCGGCGTTGCGCAGCTCGTAGCTGGTCATCTCGGGAATGCTGGCGACGACCACCCGCTTGCCGCGCGCCCGCAGCACTTCCACCGGGCGCTCGAAATCGCCGTCGCCGGTCAGCAGCACGGCGGTGTCGTACAGGGCCGTGGTGGTCAGCAGATCGGTCACGATCTCGATGTCCAGGCTGGCGCGGCGAAAGGTATCTCCGTTCTCGTCGGTGCTCTCGCGCAGCGGACGGGTGCGGACGGTATAGCCCATGTAGCTCAGGGCGTCGGTGAAGCGGCGCTGCTTGTCGTCGATGGGCATGGGGACGGCGGTGTAATAAAAGGCGTTGTAGAGCGTGCCCTGCGCAGCGAAATGGTCCAGAATCTTGCGGTGATCGAAATTCCATCCCAGCCGCTTGGCCGCTGAATAAACGTTGGCCCCGTCAATAAAAAGTGCAATTCGTGGTGTATGTCCTTCCATCAATCCATCTCCCGATTCCCGTGAGTGCTCCGCTCCCGCCTGCGTGCTGGAGCGTCACCAAAGGATAGCGGACGGGCAGCGGGCGGCTCAATGACCGGCTTTCAGCGCTCGCGCGGGAGCTGAGGAATGGTGTCCGGCGTGTGGAGGGCGTCCCAGACCTCTGAGCGCAGCCGGGTCAGATTCACGCCGCCGTACACCTCTGGGAGACCGTCCAGATATTTGAGCGCCTTGTCGAAGTTGCGGTGCGTCAGGCTGCCGTGATGCCAGCGCTTGTGCAGGGCCGCTGCCAGCAGGATCAGGCACTGCAAAAAGGCCCGGTCCTGACCCTCGGCCTCCAGCCACGGTCCCTCCCAGGCTTCATGGGCCTCCCACCACTGGCCCCGGTTGAACAGGCCAGCGCCTTCATCGAACGCCTGCTGATGGGCGGCCCTGAGCATGCCCCCAGCCTACCCCGCCCGCGTGGAAATCCCCCACCGTTGCGTATGAATGACGCCTAAGCGCCTGCCCATGCCCGCCAAATCCACGCGTAAGCCGTGCGGCGTATAGTTGCCCGTATGAAGCCTCTGGAACTGACCGATAGCAATTTTAACGACGAGACCGCCAGCGGATTGACCCTGGTGGACTTCTGGGCACCGTGGTGTGGCCCCTGCCGTATCATCGCCCCGGTGATCGAGGAACTGGCCGGACAGTACGAGGGCCGCGTCAAGATCGGCAAGGTCAACGTGGACGAGAACCCCGTGACCCAAGGCCAGTACCGCGTGATGAGCATTCCCACCCTGATCCTGTTCAAGGATGGCCAGCCGGTGGAGGGCGTGGTGGGCGCGCAGCCCAAGCGGGCCTTTGAAACCCTGCTGGACAAGCACATCGGCACGGCAGCCGCCAGCAGCGACAGCAACACCGTCAGCGCCAACTGAAACCCATAGTTAAACATCCATAGTCAAGCAAGAGCCACCCCAGATTGCGGGTGGCTTTTTCAGGTTTTAGAACCGCACCACATCCGGCGGTGTCCAGGCGTGCAGAACTTCGGAGAGCAAAACCTCGCCGTCCGGCCAGTCGCCGTGGCCGCTGTCCGGGTTGATGTGGCCCACCATTCCCGCCGACACCAATGCAGCGTCCCATGCGTCCGCAAAAGCCTCGGCGCGCGCAAAAGTCACGAAAGGGTCATTCTCGCTGGCGATTACCAGGGCAGGAAGCGGCAGTGGAGTCAGCAGGATCGGGGCCAGCGCCGCGATGGCCGGATACTCCGCCTGAACGCTGGCGTCCTCCGCGTCCGAGGGGCCGACCAGCAATGCGCCCCGCACCCTGGCGTGCCCGCCCGTTCGCGCCGCCCAATGCACGATGGTCAGCACGCCGGAGCTATGGCCCACCAGCACCACGTCGCCGGGCGTGGCCTCAATGGTTTCCTGGAGTCGGTCAGACCAGCTCTGCGGCGTGGGCGTGTGCCAGTCGTCCTGCACGGCACGCACGCCACCAAATTTGCGTTCCCAGAGACTGTACCAGTGCTGCTCGGTGCCGCCGCCTAGGCCGGGCACGATGATCAGAGTAGGGGTCATAGGGCAAAAGGTAGCAAGGAAAAAGGTGACCGTGAGATTGAACATCCCCTGGCCTTTCGACCTCCACCAACGCTACCCAAAACAAAAACCCCCCGCACAAGGCAGGGGGCCTTCAAAACCAGTCTGAACTCAGACCAGTTCAATGAGAGCCATCGTCACGCCGTCGCCCCGGCGGGTGCCGATGCGCAGGATGCGGGTGTAGCCGCCGGGACGCTCGGCGTACTTGGGGGCCACCTCATCCATCATCTTGCGGACAACGTCGTTGTCGTGGATGTCGCGGGCCACCAGACGGCGGGCGTGCAGGTCGCCGCCCTTGGCGGTGGTGATCAGTTTTTCGACATAGGGGCGCAGCTCTTTGGCCTTCGTGAGGGTCGTCTGGATGCGGCCCTCGCGCAGCAGCGCCGTCGCCTGGGCGCGGGCCAGAGCGGTACGGGCGCTGCTGTTGCGGTTGAGCTTGCGTCCGGCTTTACCGTGGCGCATGGGTGTTCTCCTTCAAAACGCGGCCCCCAGAATGCAGGGGCCGGAAAATGGTTTAGTCGCGCAGAGCAAGCCCAAACTGGGCCAACTGCTGCTTGATCTCGTCCAAGCTGCGCTCGCCGATGCCGGGAACCTTTTTCAGGTCACGGTCACTCAGTGCACACAACGCGTCCACGCTGTCGATACCCTCTTCCTTAAGGGAATGCAGCACGCGGGTGGTCAGACCCAGCCCTTCGAGCGTCACGCGCGGCGAATCCATCTCGGCGGGGTAATCGCCAGGGTTCAGATTTAACGTGGCGGGAGCGGTGGGGGGCAGGTCATACACGCCGGTCTGCGGCATGACGGGAGCACTGGGGGTGTACACCGGCTGCTGCGTGAACTCCGGGGTCAGGGCGGGCAGGTTTTCCACGTTGCCGAACACGTTCAGCTCCTCACGCAGAATCTCCACCGCCTTGTCCAGGGTGTCCTGCGGGCCAGTGCTGCCATCGGTCCAGACGCGCAAAATCAAGCGGTCCAGATCGGTCTGCTGACCCACGCGGGTGTTCTCGACGTGATAGGCCACACGGCGCACCGGGGAAAACACCGCGTCCACCGGAATGGAGTTGATGCGGTCCTTGGTGGCGTGCTTGTCAGCGGGAACGTAGCCCTCGCCTTCTTCCACGCGCACTTCCATGACCAGCTTGCCATCCTCGGCCAGGGTGGCGATCACCAGATCGGGGTTGACGATCTCGGCGTCGCTGGGAACCTCGAAGGCGCTGGCCTTGACCACGCCCTCGCCCTGCGCGCGCAGGGTCAGGGTCTTGGGACCAGGGGCATGGAACTTCACAACCAGTTCCTTGAGATTGAGGATCATCTGAATGACGTCCTCTTTGACTCCGGGAATGGTGGAAAATTCGTGCAACACGTCCTCGACGTACACGCTGGTCACAGCCGTGCCGGGGATTGAGGACATCAGGATGCGCCGGATGGGGTTCCCGATGGTGACGCCGTAACCGCGCGTGAGCGGTTCCAGGACGAATTCGCCATAATCGCCGTCCACGCGGGCTTTAAGTTGAGGGCGCTTTTGATCCACTGGGGCCTCCGTTAACGCGAGTAGTACTCGATGATGAAGTTTTCGTTGATCGGCAGCGCCAGGTCTTCACGCGCCGGGAGGCGGGCGAAGGTGCCGGTGAAGGTTTCGGGGTTCAGTTCGACCCAGGGAGCCACACGGCGGCGCTTCTGCGCTTCCATGTTTTCCTGGATAAAGCCCATCGAGCGGCTGCCCTCGGCCACGACGACTTCGTCGCCGACCTTGACCCGGTAGCTCGGGACGTCGACCTTCTGGCCGTTCACGAAAATATGACCGTGGCCCACGAACTGCCGGGCCTGACGGCGGGTGCTGGCAAAGCCCATGCGGAACACGACGTTGTCCAGGCGGCGCTCCAGCAGTTGCAAGAACACGGTGCCGGTTACGCCGGGAACGCTGGCGGCTTCGGTAAACAGGTTGCGGAACTGCTTTTCGCCCATGCCGTACAGGCGGGAGAGCTTCTGCTTTTCACGCAGGCGCACGCTGTAGTCGCTGGGACGTCCGCGACCACGGCGCTGGCCGTGCTGACCCGGCGGGTAGGGGCGCTTATCCAGATATTTCTGGACTTTCTCTGTTTCCGCGAGATTAATGCCCTCACGGCGACTTAATTTAGTAATCGATCCACGGTAACGACCCATTTATTGATCTCCTTGGTGCGGCCAACGTTATTGTTAACCAGGTCTGCGGCCCTCTGGTGCCCGCCGCCCTTGCTGGTGGTTGCAGCTTCAGCTCCTTAACAAAAATGCAAAGAAGCGGCGGCGGCGGGACAGGTGGGCGCGCGCGATGGCGCTAGCCCCGCACTTAGGCGCGGAACTTTTTCTTGGGGCGGCAGCCGTTGTGCGGCACGGGGGTGTCGTCCATGATGGACTTCACTTCGATGCCGCTGGCCTGAATGGCGCGGATGGCCTGTTCACGGCCCGAGCCACTGCCCCGCACCACCACGTCGACGATATTCATGCCAAAGGTCTGCTGGGCCTTTTTTACGGCGTCGGCGGCGGCAAGCTGTGCAGCGTAGGGCGTACCCTTCTTGCTGCCCTTGTAGCCAATCGTCCCGCCACTGCTCCAGGCGACAGAGTTGCCGTCCAGGTCAGTGATGGTGACAATCGTGTTGTTGTAGCTGGCATGCACGTAGGCGCGGCCAGCGCTGATGTTGCGCCGGGCGCGGCGCGGGGTCTTGCCCTTGGTAGATTTCGCCATGGCTTACTTCCTCGCGGCCTTTTTCTTACCAGCCACAGTCTTGCGCGGTCCCTTGCGGGTGCGGGCGTTAGTCTTGGTGCGCTGACCACGCACGGGCAGACCACGGCGGTGACGCAGGCCACGGTACGCGCCGATGTCCATCAGACGCTTGATGTTCTGACCGACCTCGGAACGCAGATCGCCTTCCACCTTGTAGGTCTTCTCGACCGCTTCACGCAGGGTGGACTGGTCCGCTTCACTGAGGTTCTTGACGCGGATATCGGGGCTGATCCCGGTACGCGCCAGCACTTCCTTGCTACGGGTCAGGCCGATGCCGTAGATGTAGGTCAGCGCGATCTCGATGCGCTTTTCGCGGGGCAGGTCGACGCCTGCAACGCGGGCCATTAGCCCTGCCTCTGCTTGTGCTTGACTTCCTTGCTGCAAATGATCAGCACCCGTCCGTGACGGCGAATCACCTTGCAACCGTCGCACATTTTCTTGACACTGCTGCGAACTTTCATGCTTCCTCCTCGCGCCGCCTGCTGTTGCATCAGCAGCGCTCGACCCCGGCCCACGCTCCCGTGGACTAGATCTGTGGTAATGCTCTGGCCCTTTTAGCGGCGATAGACGATGCGCCCACGTGACGTGTCATACGGGCTGATTTCCAGAACCACGCGGTCACCGGGCAGGATACGAATGTAATGAATGCGCATCTTGCCGCTGATGTAAGCCAGAATGTCGTGTCCCGTATCCAGCTTCACGCGAAAAGTGGTATTGGGCAATGCCTCTTCCACCACGCCCTCGGCGCGCACGGTATCGGACTCTTCCTTCTTCTTCTTTTCCCGCTGTTCCGGCATTCTTCGTCTCGCCACGCAACCTCCAGGCCCAATGCAAGCCAAACGTAAAGGTATCACGCGCGCGGGCGGCTGGACAAGCTGGGAAGTGGATGTGGCTCACGGTTGAACTGCCAGCATCTCCGAACGTTCGGCTATTCAGGACGTCTGGTTTTCAAGTGGCAGGTTCTGACAACTCTAGCCAGAAAGCGATGCTGGCCCGCTCGTAGAGATGCCCCATTTTCAGCGTTGCCCCTATGCCCCCTGGACCATGCTGTTGTTCCAGCTCCCGATACTCGGACAGTCGGGCGCGGTGCAGGGCGAGCTGCTCGGCGGCCAGCGCCTCCAGCGCTCCATTCCCGGCCTGATCGATGAAGAACAACTTGAGCAGCCCCGGATCACGCAGCTCTGGCATTCCAGCAGGCGCGGCCAGCCAGTGTTGCAGAGCTGCACGGCCTTCCGGGGTCATGGCGTACGTGCGTCTGCGTCGCCCGCCGTCCTCCTGCTGCTCGCTCAAAAGGCCCAGTCCCACCAGGCGCTGCGGTTCGGCATAGAGCTGAGAGCGCGGAAAATTCCAGAAGTAGCCCACCGATTCGTCGGCTTGACGCTTGAGGTCATAGGACGTGGCCGCGCCACACTGCGCGATCAGTCCCAGCACGATGTAGGACGAGGGGCCAAGGCTTGCATCGGACATGGTTACAGTGTACAGTCACGCTAGACCGTCCAGATTAGACCATGTATGTTAGACGGTTTTGGAGGCACGAGATGACCGGAGGACCCACCCGCCTGACCGCCCAACTGGACGGAGAATTCGTCGTGTTTATGATCGGGATGCGGGTCAACAAGCCGTGGCGCATCGACGCGTGGCTGCCGGTCTTTCTGGCCATGCCCCGGATGCTGCGTGAATTACAGGCGCGGCCCGATCTGGGATTGCTGGGCGGTCAGTTCCACGGCCCCAGCCTGATCCAGTTCTGGCGCAGCGCCGAAGATCTGAACGCCTACGCCAGGGCCAGGGAGAATGTCCACCTGCCCGCCTGGCGAGCATTTAACCAGAAGGCCCGCAGTTCGGACGGCGCAGTGGGCATCTGGCACGAGACTTACCGCGTTCAACCCGGCCAGTACGAGACGGTGTACGTGAACATGCCGAAATTCGGGCTGGGGCGCGCTGGAACACTGGTCCCGGCCAGCGGAAGGCGGGAGAGCGCGGCGGGGCGGATGGGCCGCTGAACCTCGATTGAGTCCATCACGCGGGGGACGGCATCACGCGGGGGACGGCCCTTGAACCCATAATAGTTTATGGACGAAGCGGCGCACCCCTTGCACGACGCCCTTGAACTGCTGCGCAAAGCGCCCGCTGACCTGTGGCCGGGGTTTGCGCCCGCGACGATTCCAACCCTGGTTTTCGATGGGGAACGCACCTCGCTGAGCGGGGCGACGCCTGAAGGAGCAGGCTGGCAAGCCGCGCCGCATGTTTGGACCTAGCCGGGGCGACATCCGGCGCTGGTGGCGAATACGGCAGTCAGCCTGCCGGGCGGGATCATGGCGGCGGGCGTCCTGCTGCCCAGCCTGGACTCGGTTTTACCTGAGCGGCTGGCCGCCATCCTGGTCCACGAGGCGTTTCATGTCTGGCAGGCGGGCCATCCCTCTGCGGCCTGGGAGGCCGACGAATTGGCAGCCCTGAACTACCCGGCGGGCCGGGCCGACGTGCTGCACGCCCGGCTGGAGGAAACTGCGGCTCTGGCCGCCGCCCTGGGCAGTCAGGACTGCGCGGTCCACACCCGCCGTGCGCTGGCCTGGCGGGGGGCAAGGCATGCGCTGCTGTCTGCCGCGCATCAGCAGTACGAGGAGCGCGCCGAAACCCTGGAGGGACTGGCACAGTACGTCGAATCGCGCTTTCTGGGTGAGCTGCCCCCGCTTGACCCGCAGGAAGCCGCCCGCCTGAGTGGCCGCCAGTGGGCGTACCTGAGCGGCGCGTCCTACGCCTTTCTCCTGTCGCGCGGCGAGGCCGGCTGGCAGGACGAGGTGATGCGCGGCGTTCCCCTCGCAGCGTTGCTGCCCAACAGCACCGATTTGCCTGGCGGGTCTCCCCCGGGCTTACCCGCACTGCTCGAAGCGGCAGAAATCGCGGCGCAGATCCACCGGGAGCAACTGGAGCAGCTTGCGCGGGGGTTTGACGCCCTGCCCGGCAAACGGCTGGTCATTCACAGTCAGCGCCTTCAGGTCATCGGCTTCGATCCCGTCAATCTGCATGTATTGAGCGGCGGACGCATCCTGCATACGCGCTACCTGAATGCGAGAACAGACGGGGCGGAGATCCAATTGTTGGGCGCTCCGGCACTGGCCCACGGCCCGAACCTGCTGAGGCCCAACCGGATCACGCTGGCCGCGCTGCCCGAGCCGACGCTGGCGGACGGGCGCTGGGTCATTCAGAGGGAGACCGTCAGCCTCCGCCTCCCTGCCTCCAGAGTCGAAGTGACACCAGACGGCTGGTCAGCCTCTCTGGACTGATCTCTCCCCTCCCCCGCCGCGCCACCTCTAGTCACCATGCTCTGCGTTCCCGCCCAGGCGGCCACGTCGTCTGTTCCGCGCACATCGCCGCAGCGGGACAGACGGACGAGTGGAGCCAGGGCTGAGACCAGGTCCGCGACCTCCACCCCCCTCGCCGCGCGGGCGTCCAGCGCCTCCAGCGCAACGGGCACAGCATCCGGCAGATCGGCGTAGCGCACAGCCTCCAGCGTTATCAATTCAGATCGTGAAGTTCCAGTCCGCGCGACTCCCATCGCCTGCACCAGACGATCGCTGCATTTGGGTTGCCACGCCAGCACCCAGGCTGGCTTGAAGGTGCCGCGTCCTCTGCGGTGCTGATGTACCGCTGCTGCGCCCAGGGAACGCCCAGCCGGTGCAGGCGGTGGAACAGGGTGGTGCGGGTCGAGGCATCCTTCTGAGCCGGAGCGGCCAGTTCATGGCCATAGGCTTGGCCGGCATACTGGCGCGGGACTTCAGGGGTGGCCGTCGTACCTTCGCTTTGAGGGTGAGAAAAAAATCAGCGTTCCAGCGCCGTGCGAACCGGGCCGTCGGGAATCATCAAGGTGGCGTCGCCATAGCGCACGCTCAGCCCCCCCTGATAGCGGGTCACGTGGCCCATCCTGGTCAGCGGCAGGCGGGAGCTGCCCTGCGCGTTGGCAATGTGCAGCGTGCCGGTCTCCTGATCCAACTGGAATTCGGTCACGCCGTTGTTGCGGGCCGTAGTCAGGACCTGGGTCAGGCTGCGGCGGGCGTTCCACCACACCAGCAGTCCCAGCAGCGCTGCCGCCAGCAGAAAGAAAACGCTACGGTAGTACACCACCCACAGGATGCCGATCACGGTCAGCAGGACCAGGGCAATCAGCGGGGCGCGCAAGAGTCGGCGCTGCATCTGGCGGTACACGCTGGCGGCCAGCAGTTGGCCGTCAGGCGAGGCCCAGTCCACAGTCTGCCGAATGCTCATGGTGTGGCCTGCTGAACGTCGCACCCAATCTGTACCCGCAGGTGCAGCCTGGCCCCCAAGCTGGCGAGGGTCTGCCGGGCGTGATCGCGGGCGTCGGTGGGCAGCGGCGCGGGGCGCGGGGCATCCGGGGCGGCGCGGGTCCAGGCCAGCTCCAGCACATTGATGCGCACGTAGCTCCAGTCCCAGTTCTTGCTGTGGGTGGCGTACTGAGACGCGGCCTGACTCAGGCCCTCGCTGTTGGCCCAGGACTCGGCCAGCAGCGCCCGCTCTCCCAGAGGCACCAGCAACGCGGCGGGATTGCCCAGCAATTCGGGAAAGCGCGCCACCCGCCGCGCCGCGCCCGCCGCCTGTGCGTCCAGCACCCGCGCTGCCTGCCAGTTGCCGGAGGGCCACGAAAACGCCGTGGCCAGACTGTCCCGCACCAGCTCCCTGAGGAGTAGGTGCAAACCCACCTGCCCTGCCGTGACCTTCCTCTCAAGGGCAGCGCGGCGCTTGGCCTGCGCCCCCGGATCGGCCTCCTGTTTGGCAACTATTTCAGTGGCTTGCTCAACTTCCTCGGCATTCTCGGCCCGGCTCTGGTGTCCGGCCAGCCAGGTCTGAATGCTCCCGGACGGCACCTCGGGACCAAAATTGGAGGCGTGCAAGGCGCGGAGCAGCAATAGCTCCAGCCCGTGCTTGCAGGGAAACTTGCGGCTGAGGCACGGGCATTGGGCCACCGGACCACTTAAATCCACCGCCGTCAGGTCAGGGGTCTTGCCGCCGCCCTGACATTCGCCCCACCACATCCCGTTCACGATATTCAGCGTTGGCCACTGGCCGGGGTTGGCCAGTTTGCGAGTACTGGCCGCACCGGGAGCCAAGGCGAGGACGGTCTGGAATGCTGATGCCTGAGACAAATCCTACGCTCCTTATCCTGCTTTTGACGTATGTGGTAGGAGCAACAGCTTCACGTTGCTGAGGCAAGCCTAGCGCAGTGCAAGAAAAGCAGTGCATGAAAAGCAGTGCAAGAAAAAAGGCCGTAAACGCACGCGCCCCGGCCTCCTCCTTACCTGTGGATTTTTATTTCATCCCGTCCTGAATGCGCCCATAGACCTCATCCATGCTGCCCACCCCGTCAATATGCTTTAACTGACCGCGTGCGCCGTAATAGTCGATCAACGGCTGGGTCTGCTTGCGGTAGACCTCCTGGCGTTTGCGGGCCACTTCCTCGGTGTCGTCGCTGCGGCCTGTTCCACCGTCTTCGGCGGCCTTTTTCCCGCGCGCCACGATACGCTCGATCAGCAGTTCGTCGGGGACTTCGAGCAGCGGAACGTGGTTTACAGGCGCGCCCAGTTCTTCGAGCAGCACATCCAGTTCCTCGGCCTGCGCGCTGGTGCGCGGAAAACCGTCGAAAATGACGCGCACGCCTTCCATATCGGCCAGGCGGTCTCGGATCAGCGCAATCAGGATGTCGTCGGGGACCAGTTGGCCCGCGTCCATGATGGGCTTGATCCGCTGGCCCAGCTCGGTACCGCGGTCTTGATGATCGCGCAGAATATCACCGGTGCTGATCTTGACCAGATGCTGCTCGGCGGCCAGCCGCTCGGCCTGCGTGCCCTTTCCAGCACCGGGTGGCCCCAGAAAAATAACAACTTTGTTTTTCGGTTGAGTCACTGCGTTCCTCCATAAGTTAATGGTCAGTTTAGCGGCTGCTTCCCGCCTGTGCCCCTCGCCTGCCCAGCCCACCCGCGTTCCCGCGTGGGTAACGGAAGGGGTCAGGGTGAAACGAAGAACCGCCCCCGAACAGGCAGGCGGCTCATTTCTCGCTTATCGGCTCAATTGTTCAGACGTCCGCGAATCCGGCCCTTGCTGATGAAGCCGTCATAGCGGCGCACGGTCAGTTGGGCCTCCAACTGTTTGAGGGTTTCCAGCGCCACACCCACGATGATCAGCAGGCCCGTGCCGGAGAACTGGAAGGTGGTGATGCCGGTGATGCGCTGCACGATCTGCGGAATGACGGTCAGCACCACCAGGAAGATCGCGCCCCACAGGCTCAGGCGGCTGCTGATGCCGCCCAGGTACTCGGTGGTGGGTGTGCCGGGCCGCACGCCGGGAATGAAACCCCCGGCCTCGCGGAGCTGCTCGGCAATCCGCTTGGGGTCAAACTGCACGCTGTTGTACAGGTACGTGAACCCAAAGATCAGCGTGGCCTCCAGCAGGATGTACAGCGGCTGCCCGAACACCAGATTGGAGTTGAGCCAGGCGCTCACCCCCGGCGCGCGGGTGGCCGTGGCGCTGGCGATCAGGTTGGGAATGATCAGCATGGCGCTGGCGAAGATCACCGGGATCACGCCGGCCTGGTTGACCTTGATGGGCAGCCAGGTGGCCTGCCCCGCACCCTGCTGTTTTGCCGCAGAAGCCGAACCGGCAGCCGCCGTGGGTGCGCCGCCCCGCGCACGCGCGTAAGTGACCGGCACCCGCCGCTCGCCCTGATACACGTACACGATGCCCGCAATGGTCACCAGAATGATGGCGATAAAGGCCAGCAAGGACAGCAGTTGCACCTGATCGGAGCGGAACAGTTGTGCGGTGTTGGCGATTTCACGTGGGTAGGCCGAGATAATGCCCACCGTGATGATCAGCGAAATGCCGTTGCCCACGCCGACCTCGGTGATGCGCTCGCCGATCCACATGGTGAAGGCGATGCCCGCCACCTGGGTCAGCACCATGACCAGCACCGTGAACAGACCCGGCGTCCAGCCCACCGCGACATACGCCGCGTTACTGGTCACGAACAGCGAAAAGAACAGCGCCTGCACCGCGCCCAGGCCCACCGCCGAGTAGCGGGTGAACTGGTTGATCTTCTTACGGCCTTCCTCCCCCTCCTTGGACAGCTTTTCCAGGGCGGGGATGGTGGTGGTCATGAGCTGGATCACGATGCTGGCCGTGATGTACGGCAGCACCCCCAGCGCAAAAATGGAGAACTGCGAGAGATTGCCCCCAGAGATCATGCTGATCAAACCGAACAGGCCGCCGGAGGTGGCGTTGCTCAGCGCGGCAGTGTTGACGCCTGGGGTGGGAATGGTGCTTCCCAGGCGGTACACCGCCAGCAGCAGCAGGGTAAAGACAATCTTCCGCTGGAGATCCGGAATCCGGAACGCGTCGCGGAAGGCGCGCAGCATGTTAGCTGGCCTGCCTGGCTGCGGCGGCGCGGGCGGCGGCGCGTTCTTCCTTGTTGGGGGCCGCAGGCTTGGGGGTGGGCAACACGACGCTGCCGCCCGACGCCTCGACGGCCTTGATGGCGGCCTGACTGGCGGCGTCCACATGTACGGTCACCGCGCGGGTCAGCTCACCGCTGGCAAGCAGCTTGACCGGACGGTTCTTGCGGCGCACCAGACCAACCAGTTCCAGCACCGTGCGGTCAAAGGTGTCGGCTCCCTCGATCTCGTTGAGCTGCGAGAGCTTTACGACCTCGTAGGTGGTGCCGACGTTGTTGAAGCCGCGCTTGGGCAGGCGGCTGATCAGCGTGCTGCGGCCACCCTCGAAAAACGAACCTTTACCAGCGCCGCTGCGCGACTTCTGGCCCTTGTGACCACGTCCGGCGGTCTTGTCGGTGCCGCCGGGGCCACGGCCCACGCGCTTCCTAGGCTTGCGGCTGCCCTCGGCGGGCTTCAGATCGTGGAGCTTCATGCTTCCACCTCCAGCAGGTGCTGAACGGTGCGTACCATGCCGCGCAGGGCGGGGGTGTCGCTGACCTCACGGCTGTCGCCGATGCGCCTGAGGCCCAGCGCCTTAACGGTGTCTACCTGATTCTGGGGACGCCCGATCACGCTGCGCCTCAGGGTGATTCTGATGGCCTTACCTTCTGGCTGTACAGTCATTATTGCGCTCCTCCGGCTTCAGCCGCGCCCGCCTGGGTGGTGGCCGACTGGGCAGCAGGGGTCTGAACGGGCTGGGCCGTGCGGGTCACATCGGTGCCGCGCAATGCACGCACCTGCTTGGCCGTCCGCAGATTGCGCAGACCGTCAAACACGGCGTAGGCCACGTTGATCTTGTTGCGGCTGCCGATTTCCTTGGACAGCAGGTTCGTGATGCCCGCGAGTTCGGCAATCGAGCGCGGCACGGTCCCAGCGATCACGCCCGTACCGGGGCCTGCGGGCTTGAGCAGCACCTGAGACGTGCTGTTGACGCCCACGATGTCGTGCGGAATGGTGCCGTTCTCGACCGGCACCATGATCATGTTCTTCTTGGCGATGCTCTTGGCCTTCTCGATGGCCACAGGCACTTCCTTGGCCTTACCGATGCCCATGCCCACGCGGCCATTGCGGTCACCCAGAATCACCAGCGCGGCAAAACGGAAACGGCGTCCGCCCTGATAGGTCTTGGAGGTGCGGTTGACGAACAGCATCTTTTCTTCAAATTCGCTGCTTTCGCGGTCCGCGTTGCGGTCATTTCTACGATTAAAAGTCAAGGCCACCCTCCCGCGCCGCGTCTGCGAGCGCCTTCACGCGTCCGTGGAAACGGTACTGCCCACGGTCAAAAACCACCTGCTTGACGCCCTTTTCGGACGCAGCTTCGGCCAGGGCCTTGCCCACGGCAGCGGCGGTCTCGGACTTGGTGCCGCCCATCAGCTTGGCGCTGCTGGCGGCGGCCAGCGTGGTGCCACTGGCGTCGTCGATGATCTGGGCGTAGATGTGCTTGCTGGAGCGGAACACGCTCAGGCGGGGGCGTACCCCGGCGGCAACGCGGACCTTGCGGCGCGCGCGCAGCTTGCGGCGGACAGTATTCTGAGCGGCCATTATTTCTTCCCTTTCCCGCCCGTCGCACCGGCTTTACCGGCCTTCAGGGCAATCTTCTCGCCAAGGAAACGCACACCCTTGCCGTGGTAGGCATCGGGCTTGCGGACCTTGCGGACGTTGGCGGCCACCTGGCCGACGAGCTGCTTGTCGATGCCGCTCACGTCGATCTTGGTGGGTTCGGGCACGGTGAAGCTCACGCCCTCCGGCGGCTGAATCACCACGGGGTGGCTATAACCGATGGTCATCTCCAGCGCCCGCCCGGCCAGCTTGGCGCGGTAACCGACGCCACGCAGTTCCAGGTTAATGACGAAGCCGTCGCTGACGCCCTTGACGGCGTTAAAGACCAGGCTGCGGGTCAGGCCGTGCAGCGCACGGTGGCGCTGGGCGTCGCTGGGACGCTCGACCAGAATCTGATCGCCGTCCTGCTTGATGGTCAGCTCGGTGTTGTAGGGAACGCTGAGTTCGCCTTTTGGCCCCTTGACCTTGAACACGCCGCCATCGACGCTGTAGGTCACGCCGCTGGGCATGGGGATGGGTGTTTTACCAATTCGGGACATGAAGTCCTCCTTGCCTTAAGTCAGTGCTGGACGCAGTGCATCTCAGTCTGAGGTCAGGTATTTGTGGTTTGGGGGCGGCCCCTGACCAGTTTTCGAGCAGCTCAGGCTAAAAAAGCTCAGATCACCAGAGAACGCAGACGACTTCGCCGCCCACGCCCTGCTTGCGGGCTTCCCGGTCCGGCAACAGACCACGGGATGTCGACACCACGGCCACACCCAGGCCGCGCTGGATGCGGGGCAGGTTGTCGGCGCTCACGTAGGCGCGGCGGCCCGGACGCGAGATGCGCTCGATGTGCTTGATGACCTGCTCGCGCTTCTGACCGTACTTGAGGGTCACGCGCAGCACGTCGAACTTCTGGCCCTCGGGGACCAGGCGCTCGTAGGAAGCCACGTAGCCTTCCTTGACCAGCAGCTTGGCCAGTTCTTCCTTGAATTTGGAGGCCGGGATATCCACGGTCTCCTTAAATGTGCGCGTCGCGTTGCGAACGCGCGTGAGCATGTCAGCGATAGGATCACTCAGCATGTGTCTCCTCCAGAGGCGCGGCGCTGGCCACTGCCCCGGCAGGTGCGGCCCACGTCAGATGACATGGACTGCGGTTCTCCCCGTTGGAACGCTTGGCGGAAAAATTGCCGCCGATCCTTCTGTTGGGTGGGAAACCTCCACTGGACGATCACCATTCAAAATTGGACGGTTCGTATCCAGAGGGGTACAGCACGAACATTACCGCAACGGGTGCGGCAAGGAAGAAGTGTATCAGGTGGGGGCGGGGGTTGGCAATGGTGGGCGCTCAGGCACAAGTCGCTGGCTGCAAAAAAACTCAGGCATTGGAAGCGCAGCAAGCCGAAAGCCGGACCCCACTCAATCAACTTCGCTGCCAACTCCCCTTGAAGGGAGCCAGAAATCGCAATGCATCTGCTACGTAGAAATCCCTTGCCTCCCTTCTGAGGGGAGGTGCCCCAGAGGGGCGGACGGGTTGAATCGCAGGAGCTACCCCAGAAATAAGCCCAAAGAAAAACCCCCCAACCGGGGAGTCTCTTTTTACTTCATAGTGGGTGCTGATTACCAGCTCGCTTTCTTCACGCCGGGCAGCTCGCCCTTGTGCGCCATCTCGCGGATGCAGATGCGGCACATGCCGAAGAAGCGGTAGTAACTGCGGGCACGGCCACAGCGCGAGCAGCGGCTGTAATCCTGCACTTTGAACTTGTGGCCGCGCGCCGCCTTGACAACTTTAGAGGTATTCGCCATAACTTCCTTTGCCCCCGCCTTACTTGCGGAAGGGCAGGCCCATGCCTTGCAGCAGGGCGCGGGCTTCTTCGTCGGTCTTGGCGGAGGTCACAATAGTGATGTCCATGCCGCGCACCTTGTCGACCATATCATAGGTGATTTCGGGGAAAATCAGTTGCTCTTTAATGCCCAGGTTGTAATTGCCCCGGCCATCGAAGGCGTTGGGATTGATCCCACGGAAATCGCGGATGCGGGGCAGGCCGATATTGATCAGCTTTTCCAGGAACACGTACATGCGCTCGCCGCGCAGCGTGACCTTGATGCCCACCGGCATGCCCTGACGCAGCTTGAAGTTGGAGATGCTCTTTTTGGCCTTGGTGACAATCGGCTTTTGCAGCGTGATCAGGCCCAGCTCCTTGGCCGCCTTGTCGATGGCCTTGCTGTCTTCCTTGGCGCTGCCCAGGCCCTCATTGACCACGATCTTCTCGATGCGCGGCACGGCCATCACGGAGGAGTAGCTGAACTGCTGCATCATCGCGGGCTTGACCGTTTCGTTGTATTTAGCTTTGAGCTGTTGCATGTGCCTACCTTTCGGGCGGACGGGTCGCCCAGGTCACGCACAGTGGCGTGACCCTGGAATTCAGTCGATGTTCTTGCCGCTCGCCACGGCCACGCGGACTTTCTTGCCGTCCACGATGGCGCGGCGAATGCGCGTGGCCTTGCCGGTTTCGGGGTCCACGATGGACACCTTGCTGGCGTGCAGGGCCAGCTCGCGCTGTTCCTGGCCACCATTCGGGTTGCCCGCACTCGGCTTGACGTTCTTGGTGACCATGTTCACGCCTTCCACGACGACCTTCTGGTCACGCGGCAGGGCCAACAAAACCTTGCCGGTCTGGCCCCGGTGCTTGCCGCTCAGGACGACAACGTTGTCGCCCTTCTTGACGTGCAGCTTATCGTTGTGGTGGCTTCCGGCGCTTGGGCGGGGCATTACAGCACCTCCGGGGCCAGGGATACGATCTTCATAAAGCGGCGGTCACGCAGCTCACGGGCCACCGGCCCGAAGACGCGGGTGCCGCGAGGCTCGCCCTGGTTGTTGATGATGACGGCAGCGTTCTTGTCGAAGCGGATGGTGCTGCCGTCGGCGCGCTTGATGGCGTGCGCAGTGCGGACGATCACGGCTTTCACCACGTCGCCGGACTTGACGGCTCCGCGCGGCGCAGAGTCCTTGACGCTGGCGACAATGATGTCTCCGACGTTGGCAAACTTCTTGTTGCCGCCGCCGCCGGTGGTCAGGCCCTTGCCACCGATGCTGGAATTCAGCACGCGGATGCACATGATTTCACGCGCGCCGCTGTTGTCGGCCACGTCCAGACGGGATTGGGTCTGAATCATGCCTCACCCCCGGCCAGTTCGGTTTCCACAGCCGTCGTCTCAATGCCGCGCGGGCGCTCGATCAGGCGCGTGACCTTCCAGGTCTTGGTCTTGGAAATGGGGCGCACCGCCACGATCTCCACGCGGTCACCTAGCTTGTATTCGTTGGTCTCGTCATGCGCGGCGTACTTGTTGCTGCGCGTAACGACCTTGCCGTACAGCGGGTGGGCGAAGCGGCGCTCCACCTTGACGCTGACCGTCTTGTCGGCCTTGTCGCTGACGACGGTGCCGGTAAAGGTCTTCTTCATGCCTGCTCTCCCTGCCCACTCTTGGCGGCACCGCTACTGGCCTGCTGATGCCGGATGGTATTGAGCTGGGCCACTTCGCGGCGAAGCTGCGTGACGCGGTGGGGCTTTTCCAGGTTGCCCATGGCCGCCTGGAAGCGCAGCTCCATCAGTTCTTTCTTGCGGGACTCGATCTCGGAGGCGAATTGGGTGGCCCCCAGCTCGCGCATCTCACTGGACTTCATCGTAAACCTCGCGCTTGACCATCTTGGTCTGGATGGGCAGCTTGTGGCCGGCCAGACGGAAGGCTTCCTTGGCCTGGGCCTCGGTCACGCCGGAGACCTCGAACATCACGCGGCCCGGCTTCACAACGCTGACCCAGAACTCCACTGCGCCCTTGCCCTTGCCCATTCGGGTTTCGGCAGGCTTCTTGGTGACGGGCTTGTCCGGGAAAATGCGGATGTAGATCTTACCGCCGCGCCGGAAATGACGGCTCATGACGATGCGGCAGGCCTCGATCTGGTTGCTGCGGATCCAGGCGGGTTCCACGGCGATCAGGCCGTAGTCGCCAAAGGCCACGTAATCGCCGCCCTTGGCATCCCCGGTCATCCGGCCACGGTGCTGCTTGCGGTACTTGGTGCGCTTGGGAAGAAGCATCATTCACCTCCGGGACGGCGGCGTCCTGCGGCGGGACGGCGGCGGTTGGGACGGTCCCCATCTTCGCGGCGGGGGCGGTCATCGCGGCCCTTGGGGCGGGCCAGGGTCTCGGTCTTGCCCCCGATCACCTCGCCGTTGAAGACCAGTACCTTGATGCCCAGGATGCCGTATGAGGTGCGGGCCAGCGCGGTGCCGTAGTCGATGTCGGCGCGCAGGGTGTGCAGCGGCACACGGCCTTCCAGGACCTTCTCGGTGCGCGCCTGCTCGGCCCCACCCAGACGGCCCGAGAGCACGATCTTGACGCCACGTGCGCCGGATTCCATCACGCGCTGTGCGGCCTGCTTCATGGCGCGGCGGAAGGCGAAACGGCGCTCGATCTGCTCGGCGATCCGCAGGGCCACCAGCGGCGCGCTGATGTTGGGGTTGGGGATCTCGGCGACGTTCACTGCCACCGTGCCCGCAGTGACCAGACGCTCGATGTCGCCGCGCAGGCCCTTGATGCTGTCCCCGCCCTTGCCGATCACGATGCCGGGTTTGGCGGCGCTGATGATCACGTTGACCTGCTGACCGGCGCGCTCGATCTCCACGCGGGCGATGCCAGCGGCAGACAGCTTCTTGTCGATCAGCTTGCGGATCTTCTCGTCTTCCCGCAAGAGTCCGGCGTACTGCTTTTTGCCGGCGTACCAGCGGCTGTTCCAGCCACGGGTGATGCCCAGGCGGAAGCCGTTCGGGTTGATTTTATTGCCCATATTAGTTGCGCCCCTTGTTTCCAGTGCGGCCCGTTTCGGCCTCGCCCACGATGATGGTGATGTGGCTGGTGCGCTTCTTGAGGATGTTGGCGCTGCCGCGTGCACGGGGGATCAACCGCTTGAGGGTCGGTCCTGCGTCCACGTAGGCCGCCGTGATGACCAGACGGTCCTCGAGCATCTCATCGTTGTGCAGCGCGTTGTGCTTGGCGCTGTTCAGGGCCTTGCTGACCGGCTCGGAGGCCGCGCGCGGAATGAAGCGCAGCAGGTCCTCGGCGTCACGCACGCTCTTGCCCCGGATCACGTCGACGACCAGGCGCACCTTGCGGGGGCTGATGCGGACGTACTTGGCCACGGCGTAACCGGGACGGCGCAGCTTGACGAGCTGCTTGCGCTCTTTCTTGTTGCGGTAGGTCTGCTCGGGAGCAGTAGTGGAAGAGGTGGCAGCGGTCATTTCTTCTTGCTCCCCTTGCTGCTCTTCTCGGAGCCGTGGCCCCGGTAGCTGCGGGTGGGCGAGAACTCGCCGAGCTTGTGGCCGATCATCTGCTCGTTGACGAACACCGGGATGTGCTGCCTGCCGTTATGCACGGCGATGGTGTGGCCGATCATCTCGGGAACCACGGTGGAGCGGCGTGACCACGTTTTAATCACGCGCTTGTCTTTCTTCTCGTTCTGGGCGTCCACCTTTTGCAGCAGGTGGCCGTCCACGAACGGGCCTTTCTTGAGGCTACGGGGCATAAGGTTCGCCCTCCTTACTTCCCGCCGCGGCGGGTGATGATGAAGCGGTCAGAGACCTTGCGCTTGCGGCGGGTCTTCAGGCCCTTGCTGGGCTGGCCCCAGGGGGAGACGGGCACGCGGCCTGCGCCGGTGCGGCCCTCACCACCGCCGTGTGGGTGATCCACCGGGTTCATGGCGCTGCCTCGCTGGTGCGGCTTGCGGCCCAGCCAACGGCTGCGTCCGGCCTTGCCGAGGTTGATGTTCTTGTGTTCGGCGTTGCCCACGGTGCCGATGGTGGCGTAGCACTCGCTGTGCACGCGGCGCAGCTCGCCGCTGGGCAGACGCAGGATCACGTAGTCGCTTTCCTTGCCCTGCACCTGAATGCTGGTGCCTGCGCTGCGGGCCATCTGAGCGCCCTTGCCGGGAACCAGTTCCACGCTGTGCACCACCGCGCCGACTGGCACGAAACGCAGCGGCAGGGCGTGGCCCAGCTTGGGTTCGGCCTCGGGGCCAGCGTTGACCTTTGCGCCCACCTTCAGGCCCTCGGGGGCCAGGATGTAGCGCTTCTCGCCGTCGGCGTAGTGCAGCAGGGCGATGCGGGCGCTGCGGTTGGGATCGTACTCAATCGCGGCGACCACGGCGACCACACCGGACTTGTCGCGGCGCTTGAAGTCGATGATGCGGTACAGACGCTTGTGCCCGCCGCCGATAAAGCGGCTGGTGATACGGCCCCGGTTGTTGCGCCCACCGGACTTGGAAATGCCCTCGGTCAGCGCTTTTTCGGGGCGCTTCTTGGTCAGCCCACTGAAGTCGGCGGTCGTCATCTGACGGCGCGACGGGGTATACGGACGGTACTTTTTAACGGCCATATTCAATCTCTCCCTAGGCCTGGCCTTCGAGTTGCTCGATGCGCTGACCCTCGGCGAGACGGACCACGGCCTTCTTGCGGTCGTTGCGGGTTCCCATGAACTTGCCCACGCGCTTCTGCTTGCCGCGCACGTTCATGGTGCTGATGCCCACGATGGACACATCAAAGGCGCGCTGGATGGCGCTCTTGATCTCGGTCTTGGTGGCCTTGGGGCTGACCCAGAACGAGTAGACGCCGCGCTCCATGCCCGCGTAGGCCTTCTCGCTGATCACCGGCTGGTGGATGATGTCGTAGTAGCTCATGCGGCACCCTCTCCTTCAGTCTGCTCGTCCTGCGCAGGCTCCAGCGCCACAGCGTCAATCACCAGGCGGTCATGGCGCAGGATGTCGTAGGCGTTCAGACCCGCGACGGGCAGCACGGTCACCCACGGCACGTTGCGCGCGGCCTGACGGGCCACGGCGTCGTCGGTCACCAGCAGCACGCTCTCGCTGCCGCTCATGCCGTTGTCAGTCGCCCAGGCGATAAAGCCCTTGGTCTTGCCGTCCAGACCAAAGCCGTCCACGGCGGTGAGCATGCCTTCCTGCTCACGGTCCGAGAGGGCCATCGCCAGGCCGAGCTGACGCACCTTGCGTGGCAGGGTGTAGCCGTAGTTGCGGGGCTTGGGGCCAAAGGCCACGCCGCCGCCCACAAAGGTCGGAACCGTGCGGTCGCCGTGGCGGGCGTTGCCCGTTCCCTTCTGACCGTACATCTTCTTGCCAGTGGCACTGACCTGCGCGCGGGTCTTGGTGCTGGCCGTGCCACGGCGGCGGCTGGCGAGCTGCCAGGTGACCACCTCGTGCAGCACGTGCTTATTGGCTTCGGGCAGGTCCAGGCTGATCTGACGACCACCGTTCTGTCCGACGACGTTAATCTGCGCCATGTTTACTTGCCTCCCTTGGAGGTGCGCATCTTCACAGCGCCGCGCAGGATCACGAGGCCGCCGTTGGCACCGGGAATCGCGCCCTTGACCAGGATCAGGTTTTCACCGGCGCGCACTTCCACCACTTCCAGGTTCTGGACGGTCACGCGGTCCATGCCCATGTGTCCGGCCATCTTCTTGCCCTTGTACACGCGGCCTGGCGTCTTGCGCTGGCCGATGGAGCCGGGACGGCGGTGCCACTTCTTGGTGCCGTGGCTGCCGGGGCCACCGGCAAAGTGCCATCTCTTGATGACGCCCTGAAAGCCCTTGCCCTTGCTGGTGCCGGTGGCGTCGATCTTCTCGCCCTCGGCGAAGATGTCCACGCTGACCGTGTCACCCTCGGGGGCAAAGTCGCGGAATTCACGCAGGAAGCGCACAGGGGACACCCCGGCCTTCTTGAAGTGGCCCATCGCCGGGCGGTTGACCTTGCGCTCCGCCTTGGGGGCAAAGCCGATCTGCACGGCCTCGTAGCCGTCGGTCTGGGCGGTCTTGCGCTGCACGACGGGGCAGGGGCCAGCCAGCACCACAGTGACCGGAACGGCGCGGTCGCCCTTCCAGATCTGGGTCATGCCGATTTTGGTTCCCAGCAGGCCCTTCACGCGCGGCCTCCCACCGTCTTGATTTCAATGTCCACGCCGGTGGGCAGGTCCAGGGTCATCAAGGAGTCGATGGTCTTCTTGGTGGGGTTCATGATGTCCACCAAACGGTTGTGGGTGCGGATTTCAAAGTGCTCGCGGCTGTCCTTGTTGACAAAGGGCGAGCGCAGCACGCAGAAGCGGCGGATGCGGGTCGGAAGCGGCACTGGGCCGCTCACGTCCGCTCCGGTGCGCCGGACGGTGTCCACGATCTTGCTCGCCGACTGGTCCAGCGCCTTGTGGTCGAAACCACGCAGTTTGATACGGATCTTCGGGGCAACCATTGCTATTACTCCAGAACCTTGGTGACGACGCCTGCGCCCACGGTGCGGCCACCTTCACGGATGGCGAAACGCAGACCCTCTTCCATGGCAATCGGCTTGATCAGTTCCACCACAAACGT
>NZ_JNIW01000009.1 GCF_000701425.1 Deinococcus frigens DSM 12807
AGGACACCCAGACAAATGAGCAACTGCACCAGACTCCAGTGAAGCAGCATCCAGGGCAATGACGCTTGAAACCAGCGGCGGAAAGTGCGCTCATTCCAGCCGCTGTAGCGGCTGAGATTGAGCGCGTTCAGACGGCCAGGGATGGCCTGCCACAAGGGCATCAGGTGGAGAAGAAAACGCTGTTGGTGAGCAGGAAAGGCCAGCAGAGTGAGCAGGACAGGTAAGATCGACATCGGGTCTCCTTGGGTGTGGTCTTGAGAACTTCACCCTACTGGAGACCCGTTTTTTAGATCACGTGTTGATTTCGCCAAAAGTGTCCGAACCATTGCCCATACGGATGCGGTTTGTTTCGTGCATCAACCGGAAGTGCGCCGCCCTCATCCACTCCAAGCCCGGAACCCTCTGTTCTCCTGCGCGCTGTTCTGTCCAGAGCAGCGCCTGTGCGGACGCTCGGAATCTGTGCAGACGCTCGGATGCCTGCTCGGTCGTCCAGGTATTTTCAACATTTTTCAATTGGAGTCCGAATGACTTGGCCTCCGCTCCTACCGCTCACGTCAGCCACCACCGATCAAACTACGCGCGTCGTCCGGGTCATTGCTGCTGGACGACGCCCAACATGTCATTCAACATGTCCCTCTTCCTACCCCTTCATCCCTGTCAGCACGATTCCTTCGATGATCTGCTTCTGGAAGATGGCGAAGACGATCAGCACCGGGATCACCGCCAGACTGCTGGCCGCCATGATCAGCCCCCACTGCGTCCCCGCCTCGCCATTAAAGAGCGCGGTCCCCACCGGCAAGGTGCGGAACTCGGGCTTCTGGATCACGATCAGCGGCCACAAAAAGGCGTTCCAGTTGCCCAGAAAGGTGAAGATCGCCAGGCTGGCCAGCGCCGGGCGGACCAGTGGAAGCGCAATCCGCCAGAAGATCCCGAATTCGCTCATGCCGTCGATGCGCGCGGCCTCCAGCAGGTCATCGGGCAGCGTCTCGAAGAACTGGCGCATCAGGAAGACCCCGAAAGCGCTCATCAGCCCCGGAAACATGATCGCAAAATATGCCCCCGGCACGCTGCGGGTCAGTTGCAGGTCGCTGACGCCCACGAACCACGGGATGACCAGCATCTCGGTGGGAATCATCAGCGTGGACAGGATCAGGATGAAGATCAGGTTCTTGCCGGGGAAGTCGAACTTGGCCAGGGTATAGCCCACCATCGAGTCGAAGAACAGCACGGTGGCGGTGGTCACCCCGGCCACCAGCAGGCTGTTGGCGAACCACTGCACGAATTTGGTCTCGGTCAGGACCTGCCGGTAGTTGTCGAGGGTGGGGGCGGTGGGCAAAAAGGCCAGGTTGAACAGCTCCTGAAAGCTCTTGAGGCTGGTCAGCAGCATCCACATAAAGGGGAATAGCGTGACCACGATGCCCACGGTCAGCACCAGATAGGCCAGCAGCATGGGGGTGTTGAGGCGGCGGCGCGGGCGCGGATCGCCGGCGGTTTCACGGGCCTGGGGTTGTGGCAGAGTGGTGGTCATCCGGCCACCGACCGGGTGCCCAGACGTACGTTGCGGTTCTGGATCAGACTGTGATTCATATGTCGTACCGCCGGGTCAGGAAGCGCAGTTGGAACAGGGTGATGGCCAGGATGATCACGAACAGCACCACCGTGATGGCCGAGGCGTAGCCCATCTGGTAGCGCCCGAAGGCGATCTGGTAGATGTACAGCGCCACGGTCGTCGTGCTGCCCAGCGGCCCCCCCTGATCGGTGAAGTTCAGGTTGACCACCTGCGTGAACAGTTGCAGGTACGAGATGGTGCCGGTCACCACGCTGAAGACGATGGTGGGATTGAGCAGCGGCAGCGTGATCTTCCAGAACGCCTGCGAGCCGTTCGCGCCGTCGATTTCTGCGGCCTCGTAATAGCTGCGCGGAATGGCCGACAGCCCGGCCAGGAACAGCACGATCTGAAAGCCCAGGTTCTGCCACACCACCAGCGCCGCCGTGGTGGCCAGCGCCTGGGATGGTGAATTCAGGAAGTTCTGCGGCGTGATGTGCAGCCAGATTAAAAAGGTGTTGACCGGGCCGAACTGCGGGCTGAACAGCCATTGCCAGACCCACGCGGCGGCCACGATGGGGGTGACGTAGGGGGCGAAGTACAGCGCCCGGAACAGACCGCGCAGGGCGCGGATCTTGTTGAGCATCAGCGCCACGATCAGCCCCAGCGCGATCTGAGCCGGAACGCCGATCACGGTGTACAGCGCGGTATTGCGCAGGGCCTGACCGAATTTCTCGTCCGCGAACAGGCGCTGGTAGTTCTCAGTGCCGACGAAGGGCTGCTGGTCCTTGAGGATGTTCCAGTCGAACAGGCTCAGGCGCAATGCCGAAAAGGTGGGCAAAAAACGCACGATCAGAAAGAAGACCAGCGGGATCAGTAGGAAGGTGTAGGCCGTGCGGGTCTGGTGACGCCGCATCGAGCCGCCCCGCCGGGGTGGGGGCCGCCCTCCGGTGCCAGTGCCCAGCGCCGCGCTCAGGCGTGGAGCGGCCTTCATCTGGACCGACGCGCGGCGGAGTCTGACCCGCCCGGTATCACGAAGTTACAAAGCATATGCGCCCCCCTTGGGTTCAATTCTTTCAGGACTGTCCTGGTACGCGATTGTACGGCGTGCCGGGGAGATTTCCAGGGGTGTGGGGGTGGGCAGGATAGGGACTGGAACGGCTGGGGGCGTGGGTCAGCCCACCACGGGCACGCCGCAGCCCGCCCAACCGCATTCATCGGGTGAAAAGCGCCGTTCCCCTCAAGCGAAGCGGTCGATCACCTGAACACCCGTGGCGCTGAAACTGTCCATCCCGGTCAGCGCGTCGATGGACTCGGATAGCGTCAGCCGCGCGCCGATCAGGCGGTCCGGGCGCAGCAGGCCACTCTCGATCATGCCCAGCATCTCGGGGTAGGCGTGGGCGGCCATGCCGTGGCTGCCGTAAATTTGCAGTTCCCTGGCAATCACGGCGTCCATCGGCAGCGGCGGGCGGCGGTGCTCGGCCACCAGCAGGCCCACCTGCACGTGCCGCCCCTGGGTTCGCAGGCACAGGATGGAATCCGCACAGGTCTGCGCGTGCCCCAGCGCGTCCAGCGACAGGTGCGCGCCGCCGCCCGTGGCCTCGCGGATGGCCACCACCACGTCCCCTTCCCGGCTGTCGAGGGTGACCTCCGCCCCCAGTTGCGCGGCCCGCTGGAGCTTGTCCGCGCCGATGTCCACCGCGATCACCCGTGCGCCCAGTGCGCGGGCGATCATGACCGCCGACAGGCCCACGCCGCCGCAGCCGTGAACGGCCACCCACTCGCCGCCCCTGACCCGGCCCTGCTGCACCACCGCCCGGAAGGACGTCGCGAAGCGGCAGCCCAGACTGGCCGCCGTCACGAAGTCCAGACCGTCCGGCAGGCGCACCAGATTGCCCTCGGCAAAGCGCAGGGCCACGTATTCGGCAAACGATCCCCAGGCGGTGAAGCCCGGCTGGAATTGATCCCGGCAGACCTGCTGCTGCCCCGCCTGGCACTCCGGGCAGCGCCCGCAGCCCGACACGAAGGGCAATGTCACGCGGTCCCCCTCGCGCCAGCGCGTGATGCCTGCGCCCACCGCCACCACGGTTCCGGCGATCTCGTGGCCCGGAACGTGGGGCAGGGCGATATCGGGGTCATGGCCCATCCAGCCGTGCCAGTCACTGCGGCACACGCCCGACGCCTCCACCCGCAGCACCACGCCGCCCGCCGCCGGGACAGGGTCCGGCACGGTCCGCAGTTCGGGGCGCATTCCAAATTGCTCGTAAACGACCGCTTTCATGCCTCAGACTCTTTCATGGTATCGGGCCGGAGGTCACCGGCTCCAGCGCCCCCAGCTCTCAGCCCATCCAGTCCCCAACCGATTTAACTCTCAGCCGATTCAAGCCCCAGCCGATTCAAGCCCCAGCCCTGTCTCCCAATTCCAGCACCGCCCGCGCCGTCACCTCGTCCACGATCAGGCGGCGCATCAGCTTTCCGGCCAGGGCGGCGTGCAGCGCGGCTGCCTTGCCCAGCCCACTGACCACGCACAGCGACTGACTGGCGTCCCGGATCAGCGACAGCGGCGGGCCGCTGGCACGGGCGTTCAGCGACAGGCCCGCGTCGTTGCCATCGGCGCGGTAGAAGACGGTGGCAATGTCACCCACCGCGCCCCCGGCGTTCAGCGCGGCCAGGTCGCCCGCGTCCAGATACCCGGCGCTGTACACGTGGCTGGGGGTAGAGGCGTCCACGCTGCCCACCGAGTAGATCAGCAGTCCGGCCTTTTGCTGCAAATCCAGCACATGCCGCACGCTGCGTTCGCGCCACATGGCCCGCTTGGTGGCCGGATCGTCGAAAAAGGTGGGCACCGGGAACAACTGTGCGCCCGCCGAGAAGTTGCGCGCAAACCGCAGAATGGTCTCGGTCACGAAACCGCTCATGAAATCGGCGGCGTTGGCCGAGCCGTTGAGCTGCACAAAGGTCAGCCCCGGCACCGGGCGCGGGGTCAGCGCGTGGCCCACGGCGTTCAGGGTGGTGCCCCAGGCCAGCCCCACGGTCATGCCGGGGCGCAGCAGCCCCGTCAGCGCGGCGGCGGCAGCGGCGGCGGTGCGCTCCAGCCACAGGGTTTCCGGGCTGCCCTGCGGCACGCTGACCACCTGCGCGTGCAAGAAGGGGTAGCGCGCGTGCAGCCGGGTCTCCAGCGATTGCGCCTGGCCCTCGGGGTCATGGATGCGGATTTCCACCAGACCGCTGCGCCGCGCGTGAGACAGCAGCCGCGAGACCTTGGGCCGCGACAGGCCCAGTTCCGTGGCAATCGCGTCGGTGGTCAGCCCCTGCACGTAGTACAGCCGGGCCACCTGCACGGCCTGCACGTTCCGACTCTCGGGCGGACGCTCGGGGGGGGCGGGATCGTGGGCCATGCGTAGGGTCAGCATACGGCGGGCCGGAGGGGGGTCAAGCGCGGGGCGGCCCTTCTTACAGCCCTGAAATAAGCCCTTTTGTCCCCGCCGCGTCCTGCATCTGACCGCCCCCGCCTCACGGTGGGGGTTTTAGCTTGCATGTAATGCGAACGGAATTATCGCCAGCTCAGGTTTTGGGGTGGCCCTGCCCGTTTGACCCCCCCGCCCCTTCGGGGCACCTTCCCTCAATGGGAGGCAAGAGTTGCGGAATGGCCCGTCCCGGCGCAGTTCTCGGCTCCTTCCCCCCGGAAGCTGGCGGCGCAGCCGACTGAGGGGTTTCTTTTCAGCGATCAACCCTTCCCCAGACGCCATACTGAACCCCACATGGCCTACGCTCCCGCCAACAGCCCCGAAGCCTTTATCGCTCACTGGTCCAGATCGGGCGGCAACGAGCGGGCCAATGACGCGTCGTTTCTGAATGACCTGTGCGGTTTGCTGGGGGTGCCGCGCCCGGACGTGTCCACCGCCGACGAGGGCGGCGCGTATGTCTTCGAGCGGCGGGTCAGCGAGGTGTTTACCGACGGGACGTCCACGCCGCGCTCTCTGGACCTGTACCGCCAGGGCTACCTGATGCTGCCAGGCTGGGTGACGCCCGGATGAACCGGGGCAGCAGATGAGCCGGGTTAACAGATGAACCGGGGGGGCGGGCCGCTGTGGATTCACGCCGCCATGCTGCTGCTGGTGGCCTTGCTGCTGGGCTGGGTGCCGGTGCTGGGGCCGCTGCTGCTGGGCGTGCTGGCGGGACGGGCCGCGCCGGGCGGGCGGGGCGCAGCGGCGCTGCTTCCGGCCCTGGCCCTGCAAACCGCGCTGCTGCTGGGCGCACGCTGGGCCGCCCGGACGGTGCAGGACTTCGGGCTGGACGGTGGGTTGTGGACGGCGGTGGCGTGGCTGGGCAGTCCGCTGTCCGCCGCGCTGGGCCGCCCGCTGGGCCACGTCCTGGGCAGCGCGACGCTGGCGGGCTTCCTGCTGCTGTACATCCTGCCCGCCCTGCCCGGCCTGCTGATCGGCGCTCAGATGGCCCGGCGCTCCACGCGCTGGTGAGGGTGGTCTTTTGGCTTCTTCCGCGTACGGGGGAGGCTGAAAGGGGGGGGCCAGCAGGCAGGCCGCCACCGATCACGGGCCGCCGTCTCGCCTCATCCGGGGCGCGGTCAGCCGCCCGACTTCCCGGCGTCCAGCGCCCGCAGCGTCAGCACCCGCAGCAGCCAGGTGGCCGGGCGGACGGGCGCGGCCCTCAATCGGGCCTGGCCGAACACCTGTTGTCCCAGGTCGCTGTGCCGGAAGGCTCCCAGCGCCTGCCGGAGCTGCCCCTTCAGTTTTGGGCGTCCGGCAGCGGGCGCGGCCAGTTGGTCCAGCACCGCCCGGATCGCCAGCGGGTCGATCACGGCGTCCAGACGGCTGCGGCCCGAGAGCAGCTCTTCCCTGATCGCCTCCCGGTGCCGGATCAGTTCGGCGTGCCAGTCGGTCTCGTAGCCCTGGGAGCGGGCCAGCGGTACGCGGTAGATGTCCGGGTCCAGGGCGCGCAGGGTCTCCTTGAACAGCCGCTTGCCCGCCAGCGCGGCGGGGGGCAGGCGGGCCACGAAGTCCATCACCGCCGCGTCCAGGTACGGCAGGTGGACGGCGGCAAAGCGGCCCGCGTACTGCTCGCGCCACGGCAGCAGGCGGTAGGGCATGACCTGCCGGGCCAGCAGCAGGAATTCCTGCCGACTGGGGTCCGTGATACGGGCCAACCCGCCGCGAATCTCCGCGATCTCGGCGTTCCAGGCGGCCTGCATGCCCCGAAGCACCTGTGGGTCCAGCCTGGCGGTCAACTGGCCCAGGGTGTCGAAGGGCCGCAGGTGGCGTTTGGTGAGCTGTTCGGAGACGTCGTGCAGGGGGCGGGCGTGGGCGTCGTGGATCTGCTCGCCCGCAAAAAAGTCGGTGATCGGCTGCTGAGACAGGGCGGCCCAGGCGTCGGCCTCGTCGCAGAAGTTGGCCACGCCGCGCCCCCACCCGGCGTTGCGGCGGATCGTTGCCAGCAGGTCACCCTGATAAGCCTGCACCTCCTGATGCGGGGTGCCGTACTGCCCGGCCAGCGCGTCGGCCACCCGGATGTCGCTGCCCGCCGCCTGCGGCCCCTGGGCATAGGAGAAGGTCCGCAGGTCGACGCCTGCCCCCGTCAGCAGGCTCAGCAGCCCGCGCGAGTCGTGGCCGCCGCTCAGCGACAGGTGGGCCGGACCGTCCAGGCCCCCGGCCCGGCGGCGCACGGCGCGCACGAGCAGCGCGGCAAATTCCTCGCGCAACTCGGCCTCGGGGCGGGTGTCCGGCCAGTCGGGCGGCTCGGGGGTCCAGTACGCCTGCCGCACGGTGCCGCCGGGCCGCAGGTGGTGCAGGCTGGCCGCTTCCAGGCTGCTCACGCCCTGGTACAGCGTCAGGCCGTTCATGGGGCTGCCGCTGATCATGACGCTGGCCACGCCGCCCAGCGTGTAGGGCCGCCGGGCAAAGTCCGGGTGGTCCGGCAGGGTGGACAGCGCCATGCCCCCCTGGTCGTGCGCGGCGTACAGCTTGTGGGTGCCCGCCCGGTCGGTGACGGCCAGCGCCGTGCCTGCCTCTTTGTCCAGCAGCAGCGCCGAGAACGCGCCGTCAAGGTGCCGGAAACAGTCCGGCCCGTGCTGGCGGTACAGGCGGAGCAGCCCCGGCCCGTCCAGATCGTAGAACTGCCCCTTGACCACGGCGGTCAGTCCCGCGTCGTGGATAACGCTGGCTGGCGCGGCATCCAGGTCCACCTGCCACGGCCCGACGGTGAGCGTCCCCTCGGCAGGGTGGAGCGGGCGGGGGGTCAGGACGGCGCTGAAATCGGTTCGCAAGTGTCTACCTCTCGCAGATATTTTAATCGACCGGCAAGGGGCACGGCGGTTCAGCTTCATCGCCCGGTGGACGTGATCCACACAGCCTGACCCACAACGGGGGAGCGCTGATCCTGACCGACTCTCCCGGTAGTGCTGTCGATCCTCCCGCCACAGGACGCCCGATCTGCAAGATAAAATTCGTTGCGCAGACGGAGTTTAGCCCCTCATTCCGTGCGTTGGAGAGACGCTGGCTGACCAGCGCAAGTTCAACGGCTTCTGGTTCAATTCCCCCTGAAGCTTCGGGCAGTCCACCCGTCGCCGGACCACAGATTCGGCAATATGAACGCTGACCCACCAGCTTCCGCTTGCCCCGCCTCCGAACATATGTTCAAATAGACTGAACAAACGTTCGAGGTGGGTCTCACCTCCCTTTTTCCCCGCTCCAACAGGAAGTGTTATGACGCGTCAAGACAGCATTGCAGCGGCCAGCGGGCCGCAACCGTGGGACATTCTGGTGATCGGGGGCGGCGCATCCGGCCTGGGCGCGGCGGTGGAGTCGGCGACGCGCGGCTACCGCACCCTGCTGCTCGAAAGCCACGACTACGCCAAGGGAACGAGCAGCCGCAGCACCAAGCTGGTCCACGGCGGCGTGCGCTACCTGGCCCAGGGCAACGTGTCCCTGGTGCGCGAGGCGCTGCACGAGCGCGGCCTGCTCAAGAAGAACGCGCCGCATCTGGTGCGCGATCAGGGCTTCCTGATCGCCGCCTACAAGTGGTGGTCCGCGCCGTTCTACGGCATCGGCCTGAAGATGTATGACCTGCTGGCCGGAAAACTGAACTTAAAGGCCAGCCGCTACATTGACAGGGCGCAGGCCCTCAAGAACATCCCCACCCTCAAGAAGTCCGGCCTGGGCGGCGGCATCCTGTATTTCGACGGCCAGTTCGATGACAGCCGCCTGGCCATCACGCTGCTGCGGACGCTGGAGGACCACGGCGGCGTGGCCGTCAACCACGCGCCCGTGACCGGCCTGATCCTGGAGGGCGGCAGGGTGGTGGGCGCAAGCTGGCGCGACGAGGAAACGGGCCGGACGCACCAGGCCCGCGCCGAGGCTGTCATCAATGCCACCGGCGTTTTCGTGGACGATCTGCGCCGCATGGAAGACCCGCAGGTCAGGCCCATGCTCTCGCCCAGCCAGGGCGTGCATGTGGTGGTGGACCGCCGCTTCCTGCCCGGCGAGAGTGCGCTGATGGTCCCCCGCACCGACGATGGCCGCGTGCTGTTCGCCGTGCCGTGGCATGACCATGTGGTGATCGGCACGACGGATACGCCCGTCCCCGACGTGTCCTGGGAACCGCGCGCTCTGCCCGAAGAGGTGGACTTCATTCTGGGGACGGCGGCGCAGTATCTGGACCCGGCTCCCACCCGTGCCGACGTGCGGAGCGTCTATGCGGGCCTGCGCCCGCTGGTCAGGGCCGCCGAGGGCACCGACACCAAGGCCCTGTCGCGCGATCACGTCATCCGCATCTCGGAGGGCGGGCTGATCACCCTGACCGGCGGCAAGTGGACCACCTACCGCCGCATGGGCGCGGACACCATCAACCGCGCCGCCGAACTGGCCGGGCTGCCTGCGCGCATGAGCCTGACCGAGGGGCTGAAACTGCACGGGGCCACCGCCGAACACCTGCTCGAACCCTGGAAGGTCTACGGCACCGATGCCGAGCGCATCCAGGCGTTGCCCGGCGCGACTACCAGGCTGCACCCCGACTTGCCCTATATGGAGGCCGAGGTGCGCTGGGCCGTTCAGAACGAACAGGCCCGCACCGTGGAGGACGTGCTGGCCCGCCGCACCCGCGCCATCTTGCTGAACGCCCGCGCCAGTGCCGACGCTGCGCCGCGCGTGGCCGCCATCATGGCCGGGGAACTGGGCCAGGACAGGGCGTGGCAGACCGCGCAGGTAAAGGCGTACCGGGAACTGGCGGCGGGGTACATGCTGCCGGGGGGCGTCCTTGCGGCAGAGGCAACGGGCCGGGAGACGATGGCAACCCGCCCGGCCTGAGCCAGATATGCACATTCAGATAGAGCCGGTGGGCAGATAGGGCCGTTGGGGACGTGAACTTCGGGGGGCTGCTTGGCTCCCCTGCGGTTTTGTAGACGGTTCTGAATCCCGGTCCTCCCCCACGGGCTAAACTGACCTCCACCCCAGGAGGTCCCCCCGTGTTTCAACCCCAGTTTGAAGCCCTGCCCCGCCCCGAACTGCGCGCCCTGCAACTCCAGCGCTTTCAGGACATGGTGGCGCGGCAGTATGAGCACGTCCCTGCCTACCGCGAAAAGTTTGACGCGGCGGGCGTGGGGCCGGAAGACCTGAGAACGCTGGACGATCTGACGCGTTTTCCCTTTACCCGCAAGGTGGACCTGCGCGACAACTACCCGCTGGGCCTGTGCGCCGTGCCGCGTGACACCCTGCGCCGCCTGCATGCCAGCAGCGGCACCGGGGGCAAGCCGACGGTGGTGGGCTACGACGAGCGCGACCTGGAGATCTTCGCCGAGGTGGTGGCCCGCAGCCTGTACGCCGCCGGAGCGCGGCCCGGCATGGTCTTCCACAATGCCTACGGCTACGGCCTGTTCACCGGCGGGCTGGGTCTGGACGGCGGCGCGCGGCGGCTGGCCCTGTGTACCGTGCCCGTCTCGGGCGGCGGCACCGAGCGGCAGGTGGGGCTGATCCAGGACCTCGCGCCCCAGGTGATCGCCTGCACCCCCAGCTACGCCCTGGTGCTGGCCGAGGCGCTGGAACGGCAGGGGCTGGGGCCGGGGGACCACTCGCTGGAATACGCCGTGCTGGGCGCAGAACCGTGGGCCGAGAAGACCCGCGCCGAGGTCCAGAAGCGCCTGGGTGTGACCGCCACCAACATCTACGGCCTGTCTGAGATCATCGGCCCCGGCGTCAGTAACGAGGACGCCGCCGAGCAAAGCGGCAGTTACATCTGGGAAGACCACTTTTATCCCGAGATCGTGGACCCCGACACCGGAGAGGCGGTCCCGGACGGCCAGTGGGGCGTGCTGGTGCTGAGCAGCATCAGCCGCAGCGCGCTGCCGATTCTGCGCTACTGGACGGGGGACATCACCCGCCTGCTGCCCGGCGAGAACACCACCGGGCGCAGCATGCGGCGCATGGACATCATCCGGGGGCGCAGCGACGACCTGATCATCCTGCGCGGCGTCAACGTATACCCTACCCAACTGGAAGCCGTGCTGGTCAGCCTGGGCCAGGTCAGCCCGCATTACCACGTCACCCTGAGCCGCACGGGGGCGATGGACGACCTGACCTTGCAGGTGGAGGCCGACAGCGAGGCCGTGACCCTGCGCGATGAGATCGTGCGGCTGATCAAGACCCAGGTGGGCGTGACCGTGCGCTGCGAGCTGTGCGTGCCCGGCAGCCTGGCCCGCAGCGAGGGCGGCAAGCTGCGGCGCGTGACGGACCTGCGCGGCGAGAGGTAGAACCGCCTTGATCCGCCCGCTGATCCGCCCCATGCGGCCCCCCGACGAGGTGCGGCTGGGGCAGATCGCGTACCAGACCGGATTTTTTGGCGACAGCGCCGAGCGGTATTTCCCGGACCCCCAGCTTTTCGCGGACCTGTGGGTGCGCGCCTACTTCCGGCTGCCGGCTGCGGTGGGCTTTGTGGCGCAGGTGGACGGAGAGGTGACCGGCTACATCGTCGGCTCGGTGAATGAGGCCGCGTATCGGCGGGCAGTGGCGCGGGTGGTGGCGGACACGGTGCTGCCCGGCCTGCTGACCCGGCGCTACACCCGGCCACTCGCCGCCGTTCCCTACCTGCTGCGAACGCTGCGCTCTCCCTCGCTGCACGCCTCCGAAACCGAGTTTCCGGCCCACCTTCACCTGAATTTACTGCCACGGGCGCGGGGGCTGGGGCTGGGGCGCGGGCTGCTTCAAACCTACCTGGCGCAGTTGCGAGAGCTGAATATTCCCGGCGTGCAACTCTCTACCACAGACGAGAACGGGGCGGCGCTGGGCCTGTACAGGCAAGCGGGCTTTACCGTCGCGGTATCGCAGAAGTCCGGGTTGTGGACGCCGTGGCTGGGCCACGCGGCGTGGCAGATGTGCCTGACCTGTGGCCTGAAGGACCGCCCTGGTTGCCAGTACCCAGGAGTTGCACTTGGTATGGCGGAATGAATAGCCGTACTGGTGCGGGAAGTCAGCGTTTTTCGAGAACAGGTGGAGAAGTCGGTTGAGATGCAGATGGGTCAGCACGATTCACGGAGTGGTGGAGGCGCTGCACTGGACAGAACAGCGAGCAGGAGAGCAAGCGGTTCCGGGTATGGAGTGGATGAACCGGCGCACTTCCGGGTGATGCACGAAACAAACGGAACCCGGACGAACCGGTGTCAACAGTCTCACTTCACGGCAAATTCTGTGCCATCAGCTCGCGCATGGTCATCGGCGCACGTTCCAGCAGCCCCTCCAATGTCGGGTCGGCGGGAGCGAATTCACCCGCCCGGCTGGCGAGATACATGCCCAGCATGAATTTGGCTGCGCCCGCCGGAACGCCCAGTTTTGCGGCCAACTCGTCGTCGGGGAAGGTCTCGTGCCGGATGGAACGGCCCAGCACCTCTGAGGCGATGGCAGCCAGGTCACCAAAGTCAAGCGCTTGCGGTCCGGTCAGCGGCGGTGTGGGGCCATCGTACTGGCCCTCGCTGGCAAGAATGATGGCCGCCGCCTCACCCAGATCGGCGTGCGCTGCCCAAGCAATTTTACCGTCAACGGGCGTTGGCATCACTCCTGTTTTGAACGCCTTTTCCATCATGTCCAGGGCGCTGGAGGCGTAAAAGCCGTTGCGCAGCGCTGTCCAGGCCAGGCCGGACTCGGCGAGCATCTTCTCGGTGGCAGCGTGGTCCAGGGCTGGCCCAAATGCCGAAGTCGGGCTGGCGGCCATCTGACTGGTGTACACGATGCGCCCCGCGCCCACCGTGCGGGCCGCGTCGATGACCGCCGCGTGCTGCGCCAGTGGATCGCCGCCGTGCGCCCGTGCATTGGAGGACACCAGCAGAATCTGCGTAGCACCCTCAAACGCGTGTGAGAGACTGGCCGGATCGCTGAAATCGCCCTGACGAACGCGAACGCCGAGGGCCGCCAGATCGTCGGCCTTCTGCGGGTCACGTACGCTGACGCCGACCTGATCGGCAGAGACACGGGTCACGAGTTACTCGACGACGATGCGGCCCAACTGTCCAGTGGCTCTGGTCACGATGATCATGGGTTGCTCCCTTTAAATGAATCGAACTCAACGCTTTGCGGTGAGCTGGCGGGGCCAGCGTTCACTGCCCCGTCTTCTGTTAACAGAGCTAACACTACATTGTTTCCAACGATTTAGCAGTCGCGATAACATTCGGGCGTTATCATCACTACCATGACTGGGAAAAGCGTTGAGGTGCGTGAGCGCATCGTGCGGGCCACCGCCGAGCTGCTGGGCCAGGGCGGGCGCGAGGCGGCTTCTACCCGCTCGGTCAGCGCCGCCGCTGGAGTCCAGGCTCCTACCATTTACCGGCACTTCGGCGATATGCAGGGGCTGTTCAGTGCGGTGGCCCGCGAAACCTTCGCGGCGTACATCCAGCAGAAGGCCACCCATGAAACGTCGGCTGATCCCCTGGAGGACTTGCGGCGCGGCTGGGATAATCATGTGGCGTTCGGGCTGACCAATCCGGCGGTGTATGGCTTGATGTACAGCGGCGGGGCCGATCCTTCTGCGTTGCGGGACGGCCAGGCGATCTTGCAGCGGCTGGTGAGCCGTGTGGCCCAGGCGGGGCGGCTGCGGGTGGGCGTCTTCCAGGCCGCTGCCATGATCGCTGCCGCCGGGGAAGGGGTCACGCTGTCGCTGATCCGCACCCCACCGCAGGAACGGGACCTGCATCTCTCCATAGCTGTGCGTGAGGCGGTGCTGGGCGCGGTCATCACCTCTCAGGACCAGGACAGCGCTTGCCAGGACCAGGCTGAGACCGCGCGGGTGGCCGTCCGCGCCGTCGCTCTTCACGCCGTGCTTGACGGGACCTCGACTACCCTCTCAGTGGCCGAACGACAGTTGATGGGCGAGTGGCTGGAGCGGCTGACGAAAATTGAGCCGACGCCGCCTGCTGAATCCTGAATCTGCCCCTCACAGAACTCCGGCTGGTGGCAGGGAGACCAGGACCTCCTCTCAGCAACGATCAACGGAGAGCGCCTGGCGGGCTGGTTGACTGGAACACCGAGGAAAACGAAGCGCGTCTCTAGACTTACCGCTCTGGCCGGATAGTTGCGACTTCGCCACCTGCATCTCCCGATAGAGAGGCGAAACTTTGAATTCGCCACCGGTCTCAATCTGTATCACAACCCCGCTGCCCAAAACCCGCAAGGAAAAAGGGAACGGGCTGCCTCCATTGCTGGAGACAGCCCGCCCTGCCGTGCGCTAGCAGATGGTTTAGAGGGTCCCCTTGAGGGTGCTGGCAACCTTAAAGGCTACCTTCTTGCCCGCCGGAATCTGAATCTTCTCGCTGGTGCCGGGGCGCACGCCGGTGCGGGCGGCGGTGTCCTTGACGCTCAGGGTGCCCAGACCGGGCAGGCCGACGCTCTGGCCGCCCTTGATCGAGCTGACCACGGCGTCCAGCATGGCGCTGACCGCTTCCTCGCTCTGCTTCTTGGTCAGGCCGGTCTTATCGGCGACCATTTCCACCAACTGGGTCTTGGCGACCTTGTTGCTGGCGACGGAGGCAGCCTTGCTGGCGGGAGCAGCTTTGGCGGCAGGCTTCTTGGCGGCAGGCTTGGCAGTCTTTTTAGTCATGGTGAGCAGCATGACATATCAGATCGCGCTTGGGAAGGGGGGGGCAACGGGTTAAGGCCCGCCAGCACGCTCTTACTGCCATTCCATTGGGGATTTTAGTGTCTGACACGGTCTTTTTCTGATGTGCTGCTAGAGGCCGTTGTACACGTCAAAAGCCCATTCATTAAGATCGTTGGGGGTGTGGTGCACGTAAAAAGCGCTGCCTGCGGCCCCAGGCGCTACACTCTGGGCACCAAAAATTCACTGTTTTGCCGCGCCATCACGGAGTGCGGCGGACCCAGGAGACCCCTTTCATGACCCAGCCAACCCCGCCCGCTGACCAGTCCATATCGAGCCAGTCCACATCAATCCAGTCCACGCCCGCCGCCAGCCAGGGCGGGTACTGGCCGCCCTTTAAACCCCGCACGCTGACTCTGCCGCAGACCGGCATCATGCACAACCTGCGCGTCAGTGCCGAGCGCTATCCCGGCAAGGTGGCGCTGTGGCATTACGGGCACGCGGTGACCTACGGCGAGCTGCATGACCAGGCCACGCGGCTGGCCGGGCACCTGGCCCAGCGGGGCGTGGGCAAAGGGGACCGGGTGGCGGTCTGGATGCAGAACAGCCCCGCGTGGGTGGTCAGCGCCTTTGCCGCGTGGCATCTGGGCGCGGTGGTGGTGCCGCTGGCCCCCATGCTCCAGGCGCGTGAATTCGGCTTTTTCCTGCAAGACGCCGGAATCAAAGTGGGAATCGTGGGCGCGGAGCTGTACGAAAAGGCCAAGCAGGCCGGGCTGCAACACGCGGTGGTGGCCAACGTCATGCGCGGCACCGACGCGGCGGCAGCCGGAGTGCCGCTGCCCGACGGCCTGGACGTGGAAGCCACACTCCAGGGCGGCGACATCACGCTGGAAGATGCCCTGAAGGCGGACCCCGCCCCCGCCGCGCAGGTGGGCGCGGACGACCTGTGCGTGATGCCCTACACCAGCGGCACCACCGGGCTGCCCAAGGGCTGCATGCACACCCACCACAGCGTGCAGGCCAACGTGTTCGGCGCGGGCGTGTGGGTGGAAGGCACCATCGAGGACATCTTCCTGGCCGCGCTGCCGTACTTCCACGTCACCGGCTTTATCAACAGCCTGCTCACCGGCCTGACCAATGGTGGCCAGATCGTGATCATGTCGCGCTGGGACCGGGACGCCGCCCGCACCCTGATCGCGGGGCATGGCGTGACCATCTGGACCAACACACCCACCATGGTGATCGACATGATGGCCTCGCCGGGCTTCGATCCGGCGGATTTAAAAACCCTGCGCAGCGTCACCGGGGGCGGGGCCAGCCTGCCCGCCGCCGTGGGTCAGAAACTGCTGGACCTGACCGGCATCCTGTTTCTGGAGGGCTACGGCCTGTCCGAGACGATGGCGCAGACCCACAGCAACCCCAAGGGCCGCCAGAAGCTGCAATGTCTGGGCGTGCCGCTGTTCAACGTCGATTCGCGCATCATCGATCTGGACACCCACCAGGAGCTGCCCGCAGGCCAGATCGGCGAGATCGTCATGCGCGGCCCGCAGGTCATGCAGGGCTACTGGAACCGCCCCGAGGCCACTGCCGAGGCGTTCATGGAGATTGACGGCCAGCAGTTTTTTCGCAGCGGAGACCTGGGGTACGTGGACGAGGAGGGGTATTTCTTCTTCACGGACCGCCTCAAGCGCATGGTCAACGTGTCGGGCATGAAGGTCTGGCCCGCCGCGGTGGAAAACAAGCTGCACGCCCACCCCGCCGTGCAGGAAGCCTGCGTGATCAGCGTGCCCGACGAGCGCAGCGGCGAGCGCGCCCGCGCTCTGATCGTGCTGAAGCCTGGAGCAACGGCCACGGGCGAGGACATCGAGAAATGGGCGCGCGAGCAAATGGCCAGCTACAAGGTGCCGCGCGACTATCAGTTCATGGACAGCCTGCCGCGCGGCCCCACCGGCAAGGTGGCCTGGCGGCCCTTGCAGGAGGAGGCGCGAGCGGCGATGGCCGGAAGCTGAGCGGGCCGGAGGGTTGGGACTTGGGGAATTGGACCCAGCGTCCCGGTTTTCTGTTTGGATGGTCTGGCTCAAGATTGACCGTTCCGAGCGCAGCCCATCACACAGCGGACGCCGCGCCGTTCACCCAGACTGCCCCCTATGGACCGTCAACCAGAGCTGCCCGCCGCCGCCTTTCGCCGCGCCGACGAGACGCCGGACGAGCAGTTTTACCGCCAGCCGCGTTTCGTCACCCACATTGACGCCGGGGCCATCGCGGCGGTCACCGGCCTGTACCGCGAGCATTTCCCGGCGGGCGGGCGCGTCCTCGATCTGATGTCCAGTTGGGTCAGCCACCTGCCGCCCGAGGTCCAGTACAGCGAGGTGATGGGTTTGGGCCTCAACCGCGCCGAACTGGAGCGCAACCCGCGCCTGACCTCGTTGGTGGTGCAGAACCTGAACGCCACGCCAGAGTTGCCCTTCGCGGACCGTAGCTACGACGCGGCGGGTATCACCGTCTCTATCGACTACCTGACCGATCCGGTGGCCGTACTGCGTGATCTGGGGCGGGTGCTGGTGCCGGGCGGCCCGGTGGTGATCAGTTTTTCCAACCGCTGCTTTCCCACCAAGGTGGTCGCTGTCTGGCACACGCTGGACGATGCGGGTCACCGGCAACTGGTCCAGCAGTATCTGGAGGCGGCGGGCAACTGGACCGACATCGTTGCCCTGGACCGCAGCCCCCGCTCAGCGCGGGGCCAGTTGACGGGCGATCCGCTCTATGCCGTGGTGGGCCGGGCGAGGGGTTGAGCTTCAGGCGTCGTGCAGGCGGCACTCGATCTGGCCCTTCATGGCGCGGTTGAAGGCGCAGATGGCCCGGCCCCGGTCCACTAGGTGCTGCGCCTGCTGCCTTTCCAGGCCCGGCAACTTGATGTCCAGCGCCACGCTCAGGTCATGGGCGTCACCGTCTTCCACCAGGCCGACGGTGGCCGTGACCTCCATTACGCCGAATTCGGGATACTTCTCGGCGCGGGCGGCTGCGCCCATCGCGCTCTCGAAGCTGGCGGCCAGCGCGGCGGCGAACAGTTGCTCCGGGGTGCTGCCCGCGCCGCCGCCACCGCCCAGGGCCTGCGGCACTGCCAGGCGCACGTCCAGTTGCCCGTCCTCGCTGTCCACATGCCCGGCGCGGCCCCCGTGAGCCGAGGCGGTGATGGAGTAAAAGGCCTCTTTCTTGCTGTTTTGCTGGGTCATGTCCGGCAATCTGAACAAAGCTCCACACGCCTGCGGTACGCCCCCTTACTGTCTGGGAGAAGCCTTCAGAAACGGTCCAGACTTCCCGGCATTCGCGGTGGCACCACACACACGCGGTCCGTCTCCTGATCAACAGCCTGCGGTCAACCCACACTCTTCATCGGAGAAAGCAGGGAGAGTGACGCCACATCGAACCATCTCCCGCCCAATTGCGTACCCTCTGGAACGAACCCCCGTTAACAACACTCAGCCCACCCCCCGCTTTCCGAGGTGCCCTTGATCCCGCCGCCCACACCCCATCCCGACGATCCTGTCGAGCTGTACTTCGTGCCGGAAGGCCGAGCCGCGCAGTTGAAATTTGCCGCGCTGGGCCGCCCGTTGATCTGGGGCGAACTGCGCCGAGCTGGGCGCGTTCCGGATGATCTCAGCGTGGCGCAGCGCTTTCAGATTCAGCAGCGCTTCAGCCGCCGCGTGCTGGGACATCTGGGCGTGCGGCTGGAGCTGCGCGGCCTGGAGAACATTGGAGACGGTCCGTACCTGATCGCCTCCCTGCATGAGGGGATTGCCGACGTGCTGTGCCTGCTGCAATTGCCGCTGCCGATGCGCTTCGTGGCGCGGCGCGAGATCTTTACCTGGCCGGAAATCGGGCCGGTGATCACGCGGCTGGGTCACCTCTCGATCAATCCCGAACATCCGCTGGGCGGCTTCCGTGACCTGTGGCGCGGGGCCACCACCATCCTGGGGGGCGGCGAGAGCCTGGTCACCTTTCCGCAGGGGGCCATCGCGGGCATCCAGAGCGACTTCCAGCGCGGCGTGTTCGAGGTGGCGCGGCGCGTGGGTGCGCCGATCCTGCCGGTCGCCATCAGCGGCACGCACCGTGTCTGGGAGCATCCCTTTGCGCCCACGCTGCGGTACGGGCAGCCTGCCGCCCTGACCGTACTGCCGCCCATCAGCGCTGATGACCTTCAGACGGGCAACCTGGAGGCCATCCGCGTGCGGACCCGCCGGGCCATGAAGGCGGCGGCCCTGAAAGGCGGCAGCCCGCCCGCGCGCGTCTTTGACCCGGACCGCGACGGCTACTGGGACGGCTACCAACTGGACATCGACCCCGATTTTTCCGAGATGGCCCGCAAGATGGAAGCCCACCGCGCGGGCTTCTTGAAAGGCACCGCTTAGAAGGCACCGCTTAAAAAGAACAGCTTAGACGGCACCGCCGGAGAGGTACAGCATGAAACGTATTCTGATTTTATCCGCCCTCCTGACCGCCACATCCACCAGCGCCCAATCCGCCAGCGCGCAGAGCTGGACCAGCATTCAAAAAGAAGCCCAGGGCCAGACCGTCAACTTTTACATGTGGGGCGGCTCGGACGACATCAATAAATACGTGGACACGGTGGTGGCCCCCGCCGCCAAGAAGCTGGGCGTGACATTGCGCCGCGTCCCCGTGTCCGATACCGTGCAGGCCGTCAACAAGGTGCTGGGCGAGAAGCAGGCCGGGAAGAACAGGGGCGGCAGCGTGGACATGATCTGGATCAACGGCGAGAACTTCAAGACCGCCAGCCAGGCCCGGTTGCTGCTGACCGGCTGGTCCGAGTCGCTGCCCAATGCCAAGTACGTCAACTGGAAGAGTCCGGCGGTCCGCAACGATTTCGGCTTCCCGGTCAACGGCGCGGAGTCGCCCTGGGGCAGCTCGCAGTGGCAGTATGTCTACGACAGCTCCCGGGTTAAGGAGGCCGATCTGCCGCGCAGCTTCAAGGAACTGGCGACGTGGACCGGGGCGCATCCGGGCCGCTTCACCTTTCCCGCGCCGCCCAACTTCTCGGGCAACCGCTTTTTGCGCCAGGCCATGTTCGAGCTGGCGGGCGGCCAGAGCCAGTTCGTCGGGGCGTACAGGCCGGAGCTGTGGGCCAGAACTGCGCCCAAGCTCTGGACCTACCTCAGGGCCATCCAGCCGAACCTGTGGCGCGGCGGTCAGACCTTCCCCGCCGACGTGCCCAACCTGTACTCGCTGTTCGCCAACGGCGAGATCGACTTCGCCTTCGTGCAGAACATCGCTGGAATCGCCGCCGAGGTCAAGAGCGGCGTGCTGCCCACCACGGCGCGGGTCTTCATCTTCGACGCTGGAACCGTGACCGACACGCATTACGTCGCCATTCCGTACAACTCGGCCCACTCCGCCGGGGCCAAGGTGGTGGCGAACCTGATGCTGACGCCGGAACTGCAACTGGCCAAGCTGTCGGGCAACCTGTGGGGCGATGGCCTGGGCATTGATCCGGCGCGGGTGGGGCCGGAATTTCAGAAACAGGTCAAGGCCACCCTGAAGGTCGGACCGTATACCCTGGACCCGGCCCTGCTAAGCAGCAAGGCGTTCAGCGATGTGGACGCCCAGTACGACAAGAATGTGCAGGACGGGTTTAAAAAGGAAATTCTAAAATAAATTCAGTGCGACTCCTGCCCTTCCTGCCTGCATTGGTGGTCACTGCCCTGCTGTTCGGCGGAGGTCTGCTGCTGGGCGGGTTGCAGAGCTTGGGCTACGCGCCCGCGCTGGGGCAGACCGCACTGAAGCTGGACGCCTACCGGGACCTCTTCGCGGACCGCAGTTTCTGGGCGGCGCTGGGCCTGACCGCGTGGGTGGCGACGGCCAGCACCTTTCTGGCGGCGGTGTTCGGCACGGCCTTTGCCCTGCTGCTGCAACGGGCCGGGGCGGGCGGACGCCTGCGTTTTCTGTTCGGCCTGACGCTGCCCATTCCGCATCTGGTGGCGTCGGTCCTCACGTTGCTGCTGATCTCGCAGAGCGGTCTGCTGTCGCGCCTGACGCTGGCAGCGGGCATCACGTCCGGGCCGCAGGACTTTCCGGCGCTGCTGTATGACCGCCGGGGCCTGGGCATTCTGCTGGAGCTGGTCTGGAAGGAAACGCCCTTTATCGGCCTGAATGTGCTGGCCGCCTTGACCCGGCTCGATCCGCGTCTCAATGAGGTGGCGCGGACGCTGGGGGCCGGACGCTGGACCCGGTTGGTCCGCGTGACCCTGCCACTGATTCGCCCGGCGCTGCTGTCATCGGGGATTCTGGTCTTCGCCTTCAGCCTGTCGTCGTTTGAGGTCCCGGCGCTGCTGGGGGCCACCTCGCCCACCACACTGCCGGTGCTGGCCTACCGCGCCTTTACCGACACCGATCTGAGCACTAGGGCCGAAGCGTTGGCGATCAGCATGGTGGTGGCGGCCCTGGGCGGGGCGCTGGTCTGGGGCTATGTTCGAGCGACGGGCCGAGGCGGACGAGGTTAGCCTTTACGCGCCGCCACCAGCATGTCGTTCATGCGCTGGAAAAAGGCGTCGTACTCACCGCTCTTCTCGGCAAAACGCTGGGGGTGGACCCGCTCCACCAGCACCTCCTTCACGTCTGGTTGCCGGGTCAGGATCTCCATCGTCTCGGCGATGAACCCGTCCAGGGGCATGGCGTGGGGATCGTTGGCCTGCCGCTCGCCCTGCAAAGTCGTCTGGACGTAGGGTGGCACCAGTTCGATCACCTGAACACTAGTGTCGGCCAGTTGATAGCGCATGGCCTGGGTGTAGGAATGAATGGCCGCTTTCGTCGCGCTGTACGTCGGACCGAGAGACAGCGGTACAAATGCCAGCCCTGAGGAAACGGTCATGACTGTGGCACTTGGTTGCTTCAGCAGATGCGGCAGCAGCGCCGAATTCAGCCGGATCGGGCCGAGCAGGTTGGTGGTGATGTGCGCCTCGGCGGTGTTCGTCTCGCCGGTTTTCAGGTCTTCCTCCTGCATGATGCCCGCGTTGTGGATGACTGCGTTCAGGGCAGGATATTCCTGGATGAGTTCGGCAGCCACACGCGTGATGTCGGCCCCGTCGCTCACGTCCAGCACCACCCCTTTCATGCCGGCATGCGCGGCGACCGTCTTGTCCAGCGTGGCCTGATTGCGCCCGGTGATGATGACTGTATTTCCCAGGCCGTGGAAGGCCGCCGCCAGCCCCTGCCCAATGCCTGAATTGCCGCCCGTGATCAGAATGGTATTGCCCGTCGTTTGCATGTTGATCTCCTTGCCCCGATGCTAGACTTATTGCGGTTGAATAGGAAGTAAGCACCATAGAGTTCTATACTTACCTACTGGAGAGTGTTGTGTGACAGCAGAAAAACTGGACTTCACCTCGGCTTATGGTGTGCCGCCCGAACGTTCGGACCCGGAGCTGGATGCCCTGGTGCGCGAGATCATCGGGCGGGTGGCCGACAAGTGGACCATGCTCATTCTGGAAACGCTGGAGGAGAATGGCCGGGTGCGCTTCACGCGGCTGGGAATACTGGTGGGCGGCATCAGCCAGAAGATGCTGACCAAGACCCTGCGCCAGATGGAGGAGGGCGGCCTGCTGACGCGCACGGTTTACCCGGTGATTCCGCCAAAAGTGGACTACGAGCTGACCGAACTGGGCCGAAGCCTCAGTGCGGCGTTCTGCGGTGTGTGGCACTGGGCCGAGCATTACCGCGAGGACATCGAGGCCGCGCGGCGGGCCTTCGCGCAGCGCGCGGCGCAGGAACATGGCGACGCCGATTGAGTCTGGACCGTGCTACCCTTCTGGACAACGTGATAGACGGTGAATTCGGCGGCCTGTGGTGAGCCGGACCCTTCTCAAATCCACCCTGACGCTGGGACTGGGTGTCTCGGCGCTGCTGCCCGTGGTGCTGTTGGCGGTGTGGTCCTTCGCCGGGCGCTGGTATTTCCCGGCCCTGTGGCCTTCCGAGTGGAGTGTGCGGGCGTGGCAGTCGGTGTTTTCTCCCACCTCGCAGGTATGGACGGCCCTGTGGGGCAGCCTGTGGGTGGCGTCGGTGACGGCTGTTCTGGGCACGGCCATCGCGCTTCCGGCGGCGCGGGCACTCAGTTTGGGTACGGTGCGGGTAAAAGGGTTGCTCTCGGCGCTGCTGCTCGCGCCCCTGGTGCTGCCGTCCTTCGCCAGCGTGATGGGCATTCAGGTGATCTTTATCCGTCTGGGACTGGCCGACACCCGCCCCGGCGTGGTGCTGGCGCACCTGATTCCGGTGGTTCCCTACGCAGTGGTGCTGCTGGGCGGCGTCTTCGGCGGCTACGACGCGCGGCTGGAAGGGGCGGCCCGCACGCTGGGGGCCAGCCGCTCTCAGGTCTTCTGGCGCGTGACCCTGCCCGTGATCCTGCCCGGCGTGCTGGTCAGCCTGCTGTTCGCGTTTCTGGTCTCCTGGAGCGAGTATCTGCTGACCTTGATCGTGGGCGGCGGGCAGGTGCTGACGCTGCCGCTGCTGCTGTTTTCCGCCGTGCAGGGCGGCGATTACGCCATCACGGGGGCACTGAGCCTGCTGTATATCGCGCCCACACTGGCTGTGTTCGCCGTCATCGCGCCGCGCGTGCAGGGCTGGCGCACTTGAGCCGCCTGAGCATCACCGGACTAGGCAAGGTGTATGCGGACGGTCCAGCGGTCCTCGAACACATCGATCTGGACCTTGTTTCGGGTGAACGCTTCGTCCTGCTGGGGGCATCGGGGAGTGGCAAGAGCACGCTGCTGCGCGTCATCGCCGGGCTGGAAGAGGCCCAGAGCGGTGACGTGCAGGTGGACGGAAAGAGCATTCTCAGCGTTCCTGCCGAGAAACGCGAGATCGGGCTGGTCTTTCAGCAACCCCTGCTGTTTCCGCACCTGAATGTGGAGAGGAACCTGTCTTTCGGCCTGAACCTGCGTGGCGCATCCGCCAGAGAGGTGGCCCCCAGAGTAGAAAAGATGCTGTCTCAGACGGGCCTGGGCGGCTTCGGCAAACGCCTGCCACATCAGCTTTCGGGCGGCCAGGAGCAGCGGGTGGCGCTGGCACGGGCGCTGATGACGGACCCGAAGGTGCTGCTGCTGGACGAGCCGTTCAGCGCCCTGGACGCGCCGCTGCGCCGGGAGATGCGGCGCTGGGTGGTGGAGTTGCAGCGGCAGGCTGGGACCACGCTGCTGCTCGTCACCCACGATCAGGAGGAAGCGCTGGCGGTGGCCGGGCGCATCGGCTTTCTGGAAGCCGGACGCCTGCGGCAGGTGGGCGAGCCGGAAGACTTCTTCCTGCGGCCCGCGGGCCTGAGTGTGGCGCGGTTCTTCGGCGGCCAGAATTTCATTGTGGGCCAGCAACATGGCTCTACCGTACAGACCGCCCTCGGCCCCTTCGTCACGCCGCGTCAGCACAGCGGCCCGGTCACGCTGACCTTTCGCCCGGAGGCGCTGGAGTTGGGAGAGACTGCCTCCAACTCGTTCCGCGCTCGGGTTCGCGGCGCGTCGTTCGGCGGCACCTTCCGGAACTACGAACTGGAGGTGAACGGTTGGCCTCTTATCTGGCACGCTGCGCCTTCCATAAAAGCAACAGTGGGGGAGACGCTGGCATTGCATGTGCCGCCCGAAGCGTGCTGGACGGTTCCCGAGTCTCTGGCTTGATGTGGACTTCCCGTGCGTTCACGGCCATGGCGAACTTCTCCGGTCAGGCTCCAGAAATTCCGTCCTCACAGGACCGCCGGGAAGGGGCCTCTAACCGTTTCCGAGGGGTCCTAGGACCATCCCCATTACCATCCCGCCAGATCGTCCTTGAGGTCATCTGCCGCCAGTTGCGCGTAGCCCTTGCGGGTGGTGTCCACCGAAGCGTGGCCCAGGTGCGCGGCTACCCGTCCAAAGTCCTTGATCTGCCGCAGCAGGCGCGTCCCGGCGTACTTGCGCCCCGGATGGAAGCCCCGGAAGCGGACGCCCGCCGCCCTGAACGCTTTCTCGATGTGATAGCGCGCGGTCATCACGCTGGCGTAGCGGAAGACCCGCTCGGCGGGCGTGGTGCGCTTGCCGCCGCCGTGGTCCGGGCCGCCGGGGGCGTACAGCGCGCGGTACTGCCGGGTCGCGCGGCCCAGGCTGCTGCTCATGGCGACGATTCGCCCCTTGCGTCCCTTGCCGGAGCGCACGCTTATTCTGCGGGTCGTCTCGTCCAGATCAGCCCACTCCAGGGCCAGCGCCTCGCTGATCCGCAGACCGGCGTGGGCGGTCAGGAACAGCAAGAATTTGGCCAGCACATCGGCACATTCGATCACGTCGGCCAGCTCGTCCTCGGAGTAGGGTGGGCGTTTGACGATGCCGGGGGTGGGGTCGCGGGGCACGCGCACGTCCCCAAAAGGATCGGCCTCGGATGCCCCCGCCCAGCGCAGAGCGCGGTACAGGCAACTGGCCGCCGCCACTTTCAGGCCCACCCCGGCGGGTTTGCGCCCCGCCGCCAGCATGGCGTTCACGTAGCCCTGCGCGTCGTGGCGTCCGGGCCGCAGGAGTCCCACGGCCTGCGCGGCGGCATGTTCCACGTACTGCCGCACGCCCAGCGCGTAGGCCTCCACCGTGCGTGGGCTGGTCAGCACGCCGCTGCCGCCGCCGTGGGCCAGATACGCGACGGTCAGCGATACCAGGGCCGGGGCGTCCTTGTCGGCAGCGGCCCGGACCGCGCGGCGGCGCAACTCGTCGTCGTGCAGCCCCGTCCATTCGCGGGTGCGGGACAGCAGATCACCCCGGTAGACCTCCAGCGTCATCGACGGCCATCCACAGGCCGGCTCCAGAGGGTGATGGTGGTGGGTCGACGCAGGTTCACTCCGCCATTCTAGCCGTTCTCTTGCCTAAGAAGCATTAGATCAGAGAAATGCGGAATGAACTATTCAAACGATCGACTGCAATTCCAGGGCAGCCAGGAGCTCTGCTGACGCGCCGAAGACGCGCCAACTCAGCTCAGCATCAGGTGCTCGTCCAGCGCGCGGCGGTCCGGCGCGTCAGTCAGTGAATCGCTGCACGCCTCCTGCTGGGCCAGCCCCCTGGCCCCGGCCTCCAGCGTGCCAGGCGGCGACGCGAGAACGTGGCCATAGATACTCTTGACGCTCAGCGCCGCAGCGAACTGTTCGGCGATGGCCTGCAAATCTGTGGTCTCCACGGCACTGTGCCTGGTCCCCTTCCCCGCTAGGCCCGGATCGCCTGCCTTCGCCGCGGCCCCATCATGTCCTGTGGGCGGCTGCGCCCGGATACCACGAGGGCTTTATCAAGCTCACGCTGGCCGTCGCCGAGTTCTGCCCGCAGGACACGCCCGTGCCAGATTGTTCTTCCATTCCACGCGACGCGTGTTTCTTGCTTCTCCTTCCACTCGGGTGAAAGCTGGCACTTTAGCCGCAATCTGTATCAGCCGCCCTCTTCCGCTGGCCGCGACAGTTTCCCGGCGATCACCGCATGGCGCGCCCCCGTCGTGTGTGGCAGCGTGTTGCGCCAGCCCTGGTACGCGTAATACCCCAGGATGGCAAATGCCGCCGCCTCCCGCGCGCTGGAATTCCAGCCGCGTTCCTCGAAAGTCAGCACCGGGATGGGGGCGAGGGCCGCCCTGAGCTGCGCCATAAAGGTGGGATTGTACGCGCCGCCACCTGCCACCACGATCTCGTCGAGGCCGTGGGGCACGATAAATCGCTCGTAGGCGTCCACCACCGTCTGCGCGCTGAAGGCCGTCACGGTGGCGGCGATGTCGTGGGCGTTCAGCTCGAAGACGCCGGGCAGCCTTTGCAGATTCCAGCGTTCGCGTCCGGTGGATTTGGGTGGCGGAGCCGCCAGATAAGCGTCCTGCCGCCACGTTTCTATAAGAGTATCGGCCACATACCCATTCGCGCCCATGCGCCCGCCGTCGTCGAATCGCTGGCGGAACAGCTCGGCGGCCTCGTCGATCAGCGCGTTGGCCGGGCCGGTGTCGAAGGCGATCACCCCCGCCTCGTCCAACCCCGGCAGATAGGTCAGGTTGCTGATGCCGCCCAGGTTGTGGATCGCCCGCTTGACGCCCGATTCGGCGTACATCAGCCGGTCCGCGAAGGGCACCAGCGGCGCGCCCTGCCCCCCGGCCACCATGTCGGGCGGGCGGAAGTCCGAGACGACCGGCTTGCCAGTGCGCTCCACGATCACCGACGCCTCGCCGATCTGGAGGGTGGAGCGGGTGTGCCAGCCGCGCGTCTCGTCGGGCGCGGGAATGTGGTGGACGGTCTGCCCGTGGCTGGCAATGAGATCCGCACCGCCGGAGAGTTCGGCGGCAGCGTCGGCCAGCGCTTCCCCCAGCCAGAAATGAAGCTGGGTGATCTCACTGGTCTTCGCCTCGTCGCGGTTGGCGGCCAGCAAAGCGGCGCGCAGATCATCAGCAAAGGGAGTGTAGTGGTGTTCCAGCACCTTCGCGCGCGGCGCGGCTCCGGCCAATTCGGGCGGGCGGCCCCCCGCACCCACAGCGGGCCAGCCCGGAAGTTCAATCAGCACGGCGTCGATGCCGTCCACGCTGGTGCCGTTCATCAGCCCCAGCAGGCGGGGGGCGCGGCTCACGCCTGACCTCCGCCTGGCTTCCGTGCCACAGCAACAAGGGTGACCCGCCTCAGCACCGCCGCACCCGTCCCCGTCGCTCACTCGTCTGCATGACCGCACTATAGACCACTTGCATACCAGATGCGGACCAGCTACAGTGAAGTGGTCACATTCACGTCTCAATACCTCTGCTCTGTTCCGCACTGCCTGCCCCGCAGGCCAGGAGACGCCATGAAGAGAAATCCCGTGAACTCGTTTTTGACGGCTGCCCTGACCCTGACCCTGCTGGTCGCCGCCCCGGCGGACGCGCAAACGGTGGAACGCGGCGGCACGCTGCAACTGGCTGTCGATCAATCGCCAGTGGGCCTGGACCCGCATATCGCGACGGCCTTTTCAACCTTTGTGGTCACCGGGCAGATTTACGAGGGCCTGCTGGACATCGATCCCGCCCTCAAGATCAGGCCGCTCCTCGCCAGCAAGTACACCAAAAGTGCCGACGGCCTCAAATACGTGTTCACGCTGCGCTCCGGCGTCAAGTTCCACAACGGCGACGCCCTGAGCGCGCAGGACGTGGTGTTCTCGATGGACCGCGTGAAGGACCCCAAGACCGCCTCACCCCTGGCCAGCCGCCTCAGCTCGGTGGGCGACATCAAGGCGACGGGACCGCTGGAAGTCACCTTCGTTCTCTCCAAGCCCTTCGCGCCGTTTCTGAGCGAGGTGGCCACCATTTCCATCGTGGATAAAAAGTACGTGGAGGGCGGCGGCAATCTGCAACGGAGCGCCGTCGGCACCGGTCCCTTCGCCTTCAAGCAGTGGGTGCCGGATACCTTTATCGAACTGTCCAGGAACGCCAGCTACTGGGGCAAGGGCCAGCCATACCTGGACGCCCTGAAGTTCAACATCGTGCCGGACGCCTCCACCCGCCAGATCGGTCTCCAGAGCGGCACCTATCAATTCCTGCCCAACATCGACGCCAGCGTGGCCGCCACGCTCAAGGGTGCGCCCGGCGTGCAACTGCTCAAATCCCAGGACCTGGCCTACAGCCTGATGGGCGTCAACGTGACCCGCAAACCCTTCAATGATCCGCGCGTGCGCGAGGCGCTGAATTATGCCATTAACCGCCCCGAACTGGTCCAGGGCGTGTATTTCGGCGACGCCGTTCCCGCCGGACCGCTGCCGCCCGTGCTGAAGTCGTATGCCACGCCCACCGAGAATTTCGCGTGCTACACCAACAACGCCGCAAAAGCCAGGGAGTTGCTGAAACAGGCGGGTTATCCCAACGGCGTGGATTTCTCGATCCTGACTTTTTCCACCGTCAAGACCGTCTCGGACTCGGCGCAGGTGTTGCAGGCGCAGCTCGCCAAGGCGGGGTTCCGGGCCAAGGTGGACGTGCAGGAATTCGGCAGCTTCGTGCAGAACTGGCGCAACTCCAACTTCGACGCCTTCGTGTCCCTGAACGGCGGCTCGGTGGACCCCGACGGCCACCTGTACCGGGGCCTGATCTCGGGCGGCTCCACCAACGTCTTCAAGTACGCCGATCCGGCGGTGGACAAACTGCTCGAAGAGGGCCGCAGTGCCACCAGCAACGGCAGCCGCGTGCGTACCTACGCGCAGCTTCAGAAGTCGCTGGCCTGCCGGGGTCCGATCCAGTTCCTGGCCTACGGCACGCTGTTCTCGGCGGCCCGCGCCAACGTCAAGGGCTTTGCGCCCAACCCGACGCGCTCGCTGAGCAGCCTCAAGACGACGTGGCTGGACCGCTGATTCTGATTTGAATTGGCAGTGCTGTCGACAATTCGGAATGTGAACATACAGCGCCCTCCCAGCGCTGCCCAACTGAAGAAACAAACAAAATTTCTGCGGCGATGAAACCCTGAGGGTATATTTCAACGGGTCAGGTCACATGTTCCAAGCGGCACAGCATGAGCCGGATGTTAGCGATGCAGAACCACGTATCTGTCATTTGGGGCAGCTCCTCGTCACCTCGGCCCAACCGGCGGCAGCGGGTTTTCCGCGCGAAGGTCCGCTCCACCACCCAGCGGAGAGGCCGCACCACAAAATCCTGTTGTCCAGCCAGTTTCTTAACAAGATCTATGGTCCAGCTCAAGACCCGGCTGCCCCATGACACAGGTTCACCCGCCGTTGAACGCTTTCTATGTGGCGTCCTCCTGAAAGTGCTGGAAAGAACCGTATATCGCCTCTGCGGCACAGCTAAAACACGCCCGGAGCGCTGATCCGTGCATAGCCTGCCGAAAAATGCATGTGCCACACGTAAATTTAGAGATTTGCCGACATGCGAACGGTGGAGTTGAATGGTGGAAGCGAGGAACCACCTGAACGTCAGAGTATGAGCGCAGGCAACCGGAGTCAGTCAAAAAACCGCTACCAGCGCGCATAAAGCAGCCTCTCCATCCGTCCTTCGAAGGGTTACATGAAGGCGCACTCACTATATTTGCATCTAACTAAACATGTGATAAGTTTTACATTAGTCGGCATCTCGTCAGACCCTGCTACGGTGCTCAATTTGCTCATGCAGAATGACCTTAACCATCGAAAAAGAAATAATGATTACGATTACGCACTACTGCGGATCGAAAGGAGTCTCATCACCGTGACCGTCTCTAAATCACCGTTGTCGTTCGTCCCTCAGGTCATGACGCCGATCCACCGACCGACCACAACCGTGGTGGTGCCTGCGATGAACGAAGCACGGAACCTGCCACACGTCCTGCCCTTAATTCCCGCCTGGGTTGATGAGGTCATTCTGGTGGATGGAAACTCAAAGGATAATACGGTGGATGTTGCCAGGGCATTGTTGCCCCATATCCGCATCGTCAAGCAATCTGGCCGTGGTAAAGGCAATGCGCTGCGTGAAGGGTTCGCAGCAGCCACGGGCGATATCATCGTCATGATCGATGCTGATGGCAGTACCGATCCGGGCGAAATCGGTAACTTCGTGCGCCATCTGCGCTCGGGTGCCGATTTTGTCAAGGGATCGCGGTTCCTGCAAGGCGCTGGTTCAAGCGACATTTCGCGTATTCGCAATGGCGGGAATGCCTGCATCACCATGGCTGTACGGATATTGTTCGGCGGACGCTACTCTGACCTGTGTTACGGTTACAACGCGTTCTGGCGCTCAGTTCTGCCGAAGCTTGACCTGGATTGTAACGGCTTTGAAATTGAGACGCTGATGGGCATTCGCGCCCTCAAGGCCAGACTGAAGATCGTCGAGATACACAGCTTTGAGCACGAACGCATTCACGGCACGAGCAATCTTCACGCCGTCCGTGACGGTTGGCGAATTTTTAGACTCATCTTGCGAGAGCGTTTTATGAAGCGGATAGCGCCCATTCAAGATGCCGACGCCTCCTCTGCTCCGACGTCTTAACACGGTTACCTTGTGAAGGCAGTCCTGTCCGCCTCAGTCGTGATCTGCGCGTACAGCGAGCGCCGATGGGATGACTTGCAAGCCGCTGTTCAGTCTGTGCAGAGGCAGACAGTTGCCGCACAGGAAATTATCGTCGTCATAGACCACAACCCGGACCTGCTGGAGAAGGCCAAAATTGCTCTGGCAGGCGCGACTGTTATGCCTAATTCGCAGCGCAGGGGTCTGTCGGGTGCGAGGAATACCGGGTTGCAAAGTACCACAGGCGACGTCGTGGTCTTCCTTGATGACGATGCCGTGGCCAATCCTTCTTGGCTCCGAGGTTTATTGTCCGGATATGACGATCCGGCGGTTCTGGGCGTAGGAGGCAGAATCGAGCCTCGGTGGGACGGTGGCCAGCCCCGCTGGTTCCCGCCAGAGTTTTTATGGGTCGTGGGTTGTACGTATGCTGGAATGCCAGATACACCCTCGCCAGTGCGGAACGTTATCGGAGCGAGTATGTCGACCAGGCGAGCAGTGGCCAGCGAAGCAGGTGGGTTTCGCGTTTCACTTGGTCGTATTGCCAGCGTGCCACTGGGAGGGGAAGAAACCGAATTCTGTATTCGGACGGCTGCTGCGTCTGTCGGTGGATTCTGGCTGTACGATCCACGTGCTGTGGTTCATCACCGTGTCCCGACCACCCGTGCCAACTGGCATTATTTTTTGACCCGCTGCTTGGCAGAAGGGTATTCCAAAAGTGCTGTGGCCCGATTTGTTGGTTCGGGGCCTGCCCTCGCGTCTGAACGAAACTACACTCTGCGCGTGCTTCCGCGGGGCATTTTGAGAGGCTTGCGTGATGTGACGCGTGGGGACATCACGGGACTGGCCCGGGGAGCGGCAATCTGGCTCGGTTTCACGGCCACCGCCGCTGGTTACCTCGTGGGAAAGGTGCACCCCTACCAACCGTCCGCCGGACCCCGCCCGCACATCGCGTTGGGCGAAGATGAAGGGATGACAGGGTGACGTCTCCTTCCGTTGAGGCCGCGTCGCCTCCTGTGGCCCCTCCGTTCGAGGCGTTGCATGTGATGGAAATTGAGTTGAGCCAGCGTCTCCCGAGGCTCATGCCAGCGGAGTCCCCGACGGGACTGAGCTATCCAGCCGTGCGGGCATTGATCCGGCTTCACCGTCAACCGCTTGGATTACTGGATGTGAGGGTGCCTCCAGAAGGGCTTACCGAAGCGCATCTCTCGCTACAGATCTGGCAAGCATTCTCGGCAGACATCAACAGGCATCTGGAGGATGATGGTCTTGCCGGCCTGGTCGAACTTCCTATTGAGGGCATCCTGCACCACGGCGAACCACACTGCCGATCAGAACGGCGGGCATTTTTGCTCCAAGCACCGTTTGTCAGCGTTGTCGTGGCCACCCGGAACCGGCCAGAACAGTTGCCACGATTACTGGATAGCCTGCTTGGCCTGAACTATCCCAATTACGAAGTGATCGTGGTAGACAATGCGCCCGCCGACGAGTCCTCATTCCAGGTGATCCGTGCAAGGCAGGAGGGTGAACCCCGCCTGCGTTACGCCCGTGAGGACACCCCGGGACTGTCGAATGCCCGCAACTGTGGTGTCATGCAGGCCTCGGGGGAAATCGTGGCCATCACCGATGACGACGTGCAGCCGGACAAGGACTGGCTGCTGGAACTTGCGCGTGGATTCGGGGCTGGTGACCGGGTGGGCTGCGTGACCGGCGCAATTCTTGCTATGCGCCTCGATACGTCGGCTCAGGTATGGATTGAACAGTATGGTGGATTCAATAAAGGCTTCGAGGTTAACCTATTCGATATGCATCAGCACCGCCCGGCAAGCCGTCTGTATCCGTACGCGGCAGGGATCTTTGGTTCGGGTGCCAACATCGCTTTCCGCAAGGACGTTCTCCAAGCGGTTGGCGGATTCGATCCAGCGCTCGGTGCAGGGACAGCAGGCATGGGAGGAGAGGAACTCGCCCTCTTCGTGCGTCTCCTCTCCGAGGGGCACCAGATCGCCTACCGGCCCGCTGCCTTTCTGTATCACGCACACCACGAGCAGTACGAGGCGCTCCGGCGTCAGATGTACAGCTACGGTGCAGGATTGACTGCCTACCTGACGAAGACCATCTTCGACCGGCCATATCACCTGTGGCGGATACTGCTCAAGCTGCCTGTGGGTATGCTGTATGCCCTCAGCCCAAAATCGAAAAAGAACGTTCGTAAAAGCGGAGCCTATCCTGCCGAACTCACCCGTCTGGAGTTCAGAGGCATGATGTACGGGCCAGTTGCCTACGCCCGGAGCTGCTGGCAGGTTCGCTGTGTACGCTGGTCTGGTCGCAATCTCAAGCAAATTCCAGAATCCGAACGATGAGCGCCCTGTCTTCAAAAACAGTAGGCGCTGGGGGGCAGCTCTACGCGCCGTATCTGCCACTGGTCTGGATGGCCGCGTCCCTAGGACTATGGAGATTGTCTCTCCCCCTGGTAGAACTGAACAGGATTGACGAACTCGGTCTTGTTTCGGCCCTGCCACCTTTGTTTTACGTCGCTCCATCTCTTCTGACCTTGAGCTTTTGGCACGTCATCCGCCAGAGATCGCCACATAAATGGACCGTGCTGCTGCATGTCATCGCACTGATCTTTATGCTGCACGCGACGCTGCCCATTCTTTACGACGTCCCTCGATTTGCCTGGGTTTACAAGCATATCGGCGTCGTTGATTACATCATCCGCAATGGCGCGGTAGACGCAAGTATCGACGCGTACCACAATTGGCCAGGCTTTTTTGCCGTCGCAGCGTTACTCGTGCGCGTGTCTGGCAGTCACGACGCCCAGGAAATAGCTCGCTGGGCCCCACTGGCCTTTAACCTGCTCTATGTCGGCCCACTGTTGCTGATATTTCGGGCGTTTACCCGTCAGGCACATGTGGTCTGGCTGGCGGTCTGGCTATTCTTCCTTGGAAACTGGGTCTCGCAGGATTATTTCGCCCCTCAGGCGTTCGCCTACCTCTTCTTTCTGTTCGTGATCGCCGCGTGCCTCACATGGATTCAACCGCATGCTGTACCTCCCCTGAAAATCTCCGAACAGGAGCAGGGCTGGACGGTCTATCGGCTCGTTTACGGGACGGTCATTCTTGCAGCGGTGGTTATCGCAGCAAGCCACCAGCTCACGCCGTTCATGTTGATGGCGGCACTCATAGCCCTGATGGTTGCTGGCTCGCGGCGTCTCTGGCCTGTGCTGGCGGTGGTGGTCATCAGTACCCTGCTGTGGGACATCTTCATGGCGCGCCCCTACCTGGCCGCGTATTCCCACTGGTACTCCTCGCTGGGCAGTGTGGGCCTGAACCTTAAGCATAATGTGAGCAGCACCAATCAGTATTCGGCGGATCATCTGCTGATCGTGACGATCACCCGGGTCATGTCCCTGCTGCTTTGGGGAGTGGCTTTCCTGGGGGGTTTAAGGGGTCTATGGCAGAAACAACTCGACTGGCGGGCAGTGCTGCTGGCACTGACCCCCTTTCCCATGCTGGTGCTCGGCTCCTACGGCGGCGAGATGCTGCTGCGCATCTATCTGTTCTCACTCCCGTTTATGGCTTATCTGGCCGCCACAGCAGTCTTCTCGCCCGGTGCCTCCCGACCAGGCCACCGTTCGGCGGCGGCGGCGCTTGCGCTCCAGGCCGTGCTGCTCTGTGGATACTTTTTCGCGCAATTCGGCAACGAGTTGACCAACCGTGTCGGGGCGTACGACGTTCGGGCTGCGCAATATCTGTACGCCCACGCCCGTCCTCAGAGCGTTATTGCTACAGTGACGATCAACAACTTTCCCCTGAAACTGGAAGGAAACTACGCCGAATTCGATCACCAGTTCTTGGTGGATGATCAACTTGATAGAAATCGGGTCCTGACCGGGAAGGACTACCGCAGGGTATTGCAATACGGGCGCGATACAGGCGCTCCAGCGGTGTATTTCGTGATTTCGAACGACCAAAAGGTGTACGGCAAGAAGTTCAGGCTCCTGGCACCGGGAGCATTTGACTCCGTCGCACAGTCTATCCGTGAAGACCCGGATGCCCGCGTGTTCTACCGCAAGGAGCAGACCGTCATCTATGAAATCCCTCTCTCTGAGGGAAGGCAATAACCGTGTTGTCCGGTCGCACGCAGGCCGTAGCTCTGCTGGGGATATGCCTTGCGGCTGGATTGACACTCATTTCTGATTTCCCTGCGTTCTTACATCTTGTGATCTGGTTGACCCTGATCGCTGTCGGCCCGGGACTGGCTGTCGTACCCGTTGCGAGGATGAAGAGCGCTGCTGCCGCCTGGACTCTGGTGGTTCTGGTGAGCCTCAGTGTTGATTTCGTAGTGTCGATGGTACTGCTGTACGGGCCGCGTTCCGTTTTTGCCCATTCAGTCCTGATCCTGGGCGCAACCCTGTTGTTGGTTGCCGGGCACTTCCACGGGTTCCGTAGGAGCGGTCAGAAACAGGTACAGGAGGAGACGTATGAACACGACGGACAGTAACCCGCGCCTCCGGCCTGCCCGCGACCGCTTGATCATCAACGCCATGAGCCTTGTCGGAACCAGCGCCATTACGTCCGGACTGGGCTTTGTGTTCTGGTGGACGGCGGCCCGCCTCCTACCGGCCGAATTGGTCGGTGCTGGCTCGGCGGTGGTGTCAGCCATGTTGCTGATCAGCACCTTGGCCATGCTGGGTCTGGGCACGCTCCTGATTAGCGAGCTTCCCAGCAGGCCAACAGAGGCTGCGGGCCTGATGAGTGCAGCCCTGATCACTTGCGGTGTCGTCTCGATGCTTGCTGCGGGAGCTTTTGCACTGGTGCTCCCGCATCTTGCCCCTGCGTTTACCTGGGTTTCAGCCAGTCCAGGACACTTCGTGCTGTTTGCAAGTGGCATAGTCTTCACAACAATCACTCTCGTTTTCGATCAGGCCATCATCGGGTTGTTGCGCGGCGATCTCCAGTTGTGGCGCAACGGTCTATCCGCGACTGTGAAAATCATCGCCCTCCTCTTGATCGGTTTGGTTTCGGTATTTCCGACCGACCAGGCCGTCTATTTCGCGTGGCTGGCCGGGAACGTCGCTTCCATGGTGGCCGTGGGGTGGCTGGCCTGGGCGTCTCGCCTTCACCTGCTGGCCAGGCCCGACTGGCCGGGAATGAGCAAACTGTTCAACCGAGGGCTCCGCCATCATGGACTCAACCTGGCCATGCAGGCTCCAGGCCTCGCTCTTCCTGTGCTGGTGGCAGGCCAACTCAGTTCTGGGAGCTACGCCCGATTTTACATAGCCTGGATGGTGGCGGGCTTCGTCGGTATGGTGCCCTACGCACTGGCCACAGTGCTTCCTGCTGTGGATGCCGGCAATGCGTCAGCCCTGCATACACGTTTTCGGTCCTCATTGACGTGGGCTTTCATGGCCTGCTCTTTCGGTATTGTGATTCTGGTTCTAGTTGCGCCCGTGCTTCTTGGGATGTTCGGCCCCACCTATCGGCTTGAAGCCACTGACAGCCTGAGGATTCTGGCGCTGACCTCGATCCCCGTGATCGTCAAGGCACACTACATCGCGCTGGGACGAATTCAGGGCCGCCTGAACCATGTGGCAGTTGTCGTCCTTATCGGTGGAGTTACCGAACTGTGTGCGGCGGCGCTTGGCGGACACCTGGGCGGCCTGACCGGCCTTTCAATCGGTCTTCTGCTGGCCTACACAGCAGAGGCGCTGTACATGCTGCCAAAGGTACTGCACGGTGCGGGCTGGTCCCCATGACAACCAAAGTCATGCATTTGGCGGATAGAGCAGCAAAAGCCTTGCCAACTTCTCTTGACAGCCAGCGCTTTGAACAGCTCGACGCGATGCGTGGGCTGGCTGCGCTCAGCGTCGTTTTTGGCCACTTCCTGAACGTTATACCGGTTCTCGGTGAGGTAGGGGGAGGGCCTTTCGAGCAGATAGCGCGTTACGTGCGGTGGTACAAGTACACCCCGGCATTCACGCTGACGGCTGCTCATGAAGCGGTGATTTTATTTTTCCTGCTGAGCGGGTTCGTCCTCGCTTTGCCCTTCGTCAGGGGTGCCAACATCCCCTTCCGAAAGTTTCTTGTGAAGCGCGTCTTCCGAATTTATCTGCCGTATCTGCTCGCAATCGTCATTGCTATATACGGGATGGTCCTGTGTTCGACCAATGGCATTTCTACGCTCAGTTACTGGTTCAACCAAATTTGGACAGGGCAAATTACGTCATATTCTGTCGTAAATCACATTCTTCTGCTCAATAGTTTCGATAACGATCAGTTTAATCCATCCATCTGGTCTCTGGTGCATGAGATGCGTGTCTCCATCATTTTCCCGTTTGTCGTAGCAGCTGTATTGCGACTTCCTCTGTGGGCCAATCTCATGGGGGCGCTGTTTATTTCAATCACCGGAATGACACTTCATCGTTTGACAGAAGGTCGGGTGGACTACTTTTTGACCCTACATTACCTCTCCATTTTTGTGGTCGGAATTCTGATCGCGCGTCACCTCAATGACTTGCAGGCCGCCTTCCAGCGCCTGACCAGGCGGCAAAAGATTTGGCTGGCTGGCGGCGGCGTCCTGTTCTACCTGTATGGGCGCGCTATTGCCCTCATTCTTCCCGGCTGGGAATTTCAGGACTGGCCAATCCTCTTCGGTGCTGGGATCATCGTCATGTGCAGCCTTTTTTCAGTTCGGGTTGCCAGCATCCTCAAGGTGTCGGTGTTCCGCTTGCTGGGTCAAATCTCGTATAGTTTGTATCTGATGCATAGCACCGTGCTGTTCACCTGTGTTTATCTGCTCTACGGAAGGTGGCCGCTGGACAGAATCCTGGGCCTCGCACTTGTCCTCACATTTATAGTGTCCGTTGTGTTTCATTACACCGTGGAGCGGACGGCTATGCGGTGGGGCCAGCAGGTTGCGAAACGGATGCGATAATCGCTTGTATCATTTGCCGTCATTATTTGGACCGAGATCATGACTGTTGACCCTTCAATCTTGTACTCTCCCGTCGTACGGGCAAGAGCAATTGATTGTTTGATTCGCGTGGTCATTCCATGCCTTATTCTCTTGATCGTTATGCTGACTGTCACCCCTGGGCGCTGGTGGCTTCAACCACAGGGGCCCAAAGGTCTGTGGGTACAGACCTTTGAAGATGAATTCGACACTCCAACGCTGGATCGGTTGAAGTGGAACATCGGTTACGGCTGGGGCAGATACAATGGGAACGCGTGGGCGGACGGCTGTGTGGAGGCGCGCAACGTGAACGTACGGAACAGCCAACTGCTTTTAAGGGCCAGTGGAAATGTTCCTAGCGATTCGGTTTGCGCTGAGGGACGGAAACGGTACTCGACGGCCGCAGTTCATACACGAGGTCAGTTCCAGCAGGAGTATGGCTACTTCGAGGCGCGGATTCGCGTGGCTCGCGGTGCAGGCCTGCTGAGCGCCTTCTGGGGAAAGCCAGCAGACGAGCGGTGGCCGCCGGAAATTGACATTATGGAAATCCGGGGACGCCAACCGGAAGAGGTTTCGTTTTCGGTGCACTGGACCGACCCCCACGATCTCAGCGAGCAGCATGAAACAAAAACGGCGCAACCATTGGGGCCGCGCGACGGATTTCATATTTACGGAGCAGCATGGACGCCACGGCACATCATCTATTTTGTCGATGGAATAGAGCAGGCACGCATCACGAGAAAAGACGCCTTAAAGGCGCAGAAGTCACCCTTTTATCTAATTTTGAATGTTGAGGTCGGACGGGACTTGCCGGGCAACTGGGTCGGTGGTCCCAACGCCGACACGTTCTGGGCAGCACAGACGACCATGCAAGTAGACTGGGTTCGTGCTTGGCGGCGGGCGTTGTAGAGTCGGAACAAAAGGCGCTGCCATCCATCCTCCGGCAGTGCGCCACACCTGCTACAAATCCGTCATCGGCTACTCTGAGGGTGACCCTTCTAAAACGCGCTTTGAATTGCCACGCCCTGAACCGCCGTCGCTCTTATTGACAACAGGTTGGAGAGTCCCCATATTGCCCCCTCTGGAGGTGGACCGAGATGCTGGGTGAACCATGCTGAATTACGCCGTGCGTCGATTGCTCGATCTGGTGGTGGTGCTGTTCGGGGTCTCGGTGCTGGTCTTCTTGATGATCCGACTGATTCCGGGCGACGCGGTGCAGATCCTGTTGGGGGCCAACACTGAGGTGACCCCGGAGCAGATCGCGGAGCTGCGCGGCAAGCTGGGGCTGGACCAACCGGTCCTCACGCAGTACGTGGGCTGGCTCTCGGACGCTTTCCGGGGCGATCTGGGCCAGAGCGTGTGGACGGGTGCGCCGGTGTCGGGCGAGATTCTGGCGCGGCTGCCGGTCACGCTGGAACTGACGGTGCTGCCGCTGATCCTGGCCACGGTACTGGCCGTGCCGCTGGGCATCCTGACCGCCGCGTGGCGCAATTCCCGCGTGGAACAGATGATCCGCTTTTTGACCATTGCCGGGATCACCACGCCCGCCTTCTGGCTGGGAACGCTGTTCATCTATCTGGCCTTTGTGATCGCGCCGAACTGGCCCACCATCGGCTACGTGCCGTTCAGCGTGGACCCGGCGGGGCACCTGTCGCGCATGATCCTGCCCACCATCGCGCTGGCGCTGCCCATGCTGGCGGGACTGGTGCGTATTCTGCGGTCCTCGCTGCTGGAGGTACTGGGGCAGGATTTCATCCGCACCGCCCGCTCCAAGGGGCTGACCGAGCAGCGGGTGCTGTACCGCCACGCGCTGCGAAACGCGATGGTGCCGCTGCTGACCGTGCTGGGCATTCAGGCGGGTTACCTGTTTGGCGGGGCCATCGTGGTGGAACAGGTCTTCGCCATTCCCGGCTTTGGGCGGCTGGTGGTGGGGGCCATCAACGAGCGCAATTACGCGCTGGTCCAGGGGGCGATTCTGATCGTGACAGCCGGATTCGTACTGATCAATTTCGTGGTAGACCTGCTCTACGCCGTGGTTGATCCGCGCGTGGAGTACTCGTGAGCGCCGCCGCCTCTGCACCTGCGGTTCGCCGCCGCTCGGGTGGCCTGCTGGCGCGGCTGGTCCGCAGTCCGCTGGGGCTGTTCGGCCTGTCGCTGACGCTGCTGGTGACCATAATGGCCGTGTTCGCCACACAACTCGCCCCGGTGGGACCGCTGGAGCAGGACATCATGGGGCGGCTGGGCGGGCCTTCTCTGGGGCACCTGCTGGGCACCGATCAGTTCGGGCGCGACACCCTGGCCCGCATCCTGTTTGGCTACCGCGCCTCGCTGGGGGTGGCGGTGGGCGCGGTGGGCGTGGCGCTGCTGGTGGGCGGCACGCTGGGGATTCTGGCGGCCTACCTGGGCGGCTGGTTTGACCGCATCGTGATGCGCCTGATGGACGTGCTGCTGGCCTTTCCGGTGATTCTGCTCGCCATCGGGGTGGTGGCAGTGCTGGGGCAGGGCAGCTTCAATACGGCGCTGGCCATTGGCGTGGTGTACATCCCCACCTTTGCGCGGCTGCTGCGCGGCCCGGCGCTGATCCTGAAAAGCAGCGAGTACGTGAGCGCGGCGCACGCCCTGGGCGCGAGCGACAGCCGCATCGTCTTCCGGCACATCCTGCCCAACATCGTGGCGGTGGTGCTGGTCCAGACCTCGCTGGCGCTGTCCACGGCCATTCTGGTGGAGGCCTCTCTCTCCTTTCTGGGCCTGGGCACACGTCCCCCCAATCCCAGCCTGGGCCTGATGCTCTCGGAGGCGCGGACCTTTTTGACCCTGCAACCGTGGCCCGCCGTATTCAGCGGCATGGCGATCCTGCTGGCCTCGCTGGGCTTCAACCTGCTGGGCGACAGCCTGCGGGACATTCTGGACCCCCGGCTGCGGGGGCAAACCTGAGAATTTCTGGCCCCTTAGGGCGAGAGCATTTCAGGTGGTGCATAGGACCGTGCTGGCCCACCCCACCGCGTGCCACACAGACACCGCCGCCCAGATCCTCTATAATTACGGTATGAGCGAAACGAGTGCCCGCCAATCCGTCAGCCGCCAATCGGGAGGCCGCCGCAAGGACACGCCCGCCCCGACGCCCAGCGATGCCACGGGTTTTCAGCGCCTGCTGACCACCGCCCAGATCGACGCCGACGTAACTGGGATGGTGGCTGAACCCGCCACCGCCGACGCCCGCCTGACGGCCCTGTTGCGGGAGGCGCTGGACCGCTGGGGCCACGGGCTGCACCACCTGGAGCACCGCGCGGCGCTGACCGATGCGGGCGAGATTCAGCTGTTCGCGGGTAAGACCCTGGTGGGGCGCACGGGCGAGGACGCCGACCATCTGGCCCGCAGCTACGCCAGCCTCAGCGCCCCGAACGCCGATGGCCTGAGCGACTGGAGCGTGCTGGGCGAGGGCCACCGCACCCCGATCAAAAACGTGGCGCAACTGCGTGTGCTGATTGAGGACGCCCGTGATTTCGAGACGCTGTGGACCCCCGAACGCGGCCTGTTCCTGCGCATCTGGCGGCGCACCGAGGAAGGTCAGGAGACCACGACCACCGAGTACGCCCAGCCGGTCAACGCGCCCCAACTGCTGGGCGACGCTGCCTGGGACGCCATTCAGGGCATCAAGGACCGCGCCCTGCAACGCGAGTTGATGGACCGCAGCGCCAAGGGCGGCCTGCTGCAAGCGTTTTTGAGTGCGCGCCACAAGGACGCCGAGCGCAATCTGAGTAGCCTGCCGGAGACGCATTTCACCGTCCAGAGCAATGTAACCCGCCTGACCGGAGCCGATGCCCGCGATTTCGCCGCCGTCCGGGCCGCTCAGAAAACCACCGCCGACGATTTGAAGGGGATGCAGGACCGCGCCGTCAAGGGCATGGCCGAGTTGCTGCGGAGTGATCTGCGCTGACCTGGGGCCGCCCTGGGGGAAAGGGGGCTGGGAGACGTTGGCTTTCTTTCCCGCCCTACTTCATGCTCTGCATCGTCTGGTCCAGCACTTTGGCCCACCTGGGGTGCTGAGCCTTGGTCATGTTGGCCGACACCAAGAGGGTTTTTGCGCCCTGACGGGTCACGCGCAGGTGGTTGTAGATTGGCGTGTCCAGTCCATCGACCCAGAATTGCAGCACGATCCACTCGCGGCCTCCGACCTTCTCGGTGCCGTGCTTGACCCAGCGGAAACCGGGCGTCGCCTGGACGGACTTTTCCAGCGTCAATCGGGACGGATTCAGATCACCGGCGGGCAGGGCTGAATCGCGCAGCGCGACGGCGATATTCACGTCCCAGTTCGGGCCAGGCGTCGAAAAGACCTGAACGGGAGGCTGACCGCCGCGCGAATATTTGAGCTTCACCACGTCCCTTGGCATCGGCACGAACCCACTGGGCAATTCGATGCTCACGTCTGTATCCAGAATGCTCACGCGTGCAACCAATGCCGGGGAAATCAGCAGCGAGTTCACGATCAGGTGCCGGATCATATTCGTGATTGGAGGTGAATTGGAAATGGACGGGTAAAGTTCAAGACGCGATCTACACCTCCACCAGACTCGTCCGTTGCGCTTCACGGTCCTGCAAACGCTTGAAGGTTGCCAGCGCCTGGGCCACCACCTGGTCCATGTTGTAATACTTGTAGGTGGCCAGGCGGCCCACGAAGGTCACGTCCCGCTGTGCCTTGGCCAGTGCCTCGTACTTTTTATACAGCTCGGCGTTCTCGGGGCGCGGAACCGGGTAATACGGATCGCCCTCCGCCTGCGGGTACTCGTAAACCACACTGGTCCGCTCGTGGCGCTGCCCGGTGATGTGCTTGAACTCGCTGACGCGGGTGTAGGCGTAGTCGTTCGGGTAATTGATGGTCCCCACAGGCTGAAACTGCGCCGTGTCGTGCGTCTCATGCCGGAATTCCAGACTGCGGTAGGGCAACTTGCCGTACTGATAATCGAAGAAGGCGTCCACCGGGCCGGTGTAGATCAGATGGCCGTGCGGAATCAGGTCCACGATCTCGCGGTAATCGGTGTTCAGCATGACCTTGATGTTCGGTCTGTGCAGCATCGCCTCAAACATGCGGGTATAGCCGTGCAGCGGCATGGCCTGGTGGGTGTCGGCGAAGTAGCGGTCATCGCGGTTGGTGCGGGTGGGCACGCGGGCGGTGACGCTGGCGTCCAGTTCACTGGGGTCCAGGCCCCACTGCTTGCGGGTGTAGCCCCGGAAGAACTTGTTGTACAGGTCGCGCCCCACCTTGCCCACTACCACGTCCTCGCTGGTGCGGACCTGTGCAACCGGCTCGGCCACTGAGGCGAAGAACTCATCCACCTGAAAGGTGGTCAGGTTCAGGCCGTACAGGCGGTTGACGGTGTCGAGGTTGATGGGAATGGGCAATTCCTGGCCGTCCACGCTGGCCAGGACCCGGTGCTGGTAGGGCCGCCACCCGGTAAAGCGGGACAGGTAGGCAAAAACATCGGCGCTGTTGGTGTGGAAGATATGAGGGCCGTAAGGGTGGATCAGCACGCCCGCGTCGTCGTAGCGGTCATAGGCGTTGCCGCCGATATGGGGGCGGCGGTCCACGAGCAGCACGCGCCGCCCCACGCTCGCCAGCCGTTCGGCCAGCACGCTGCCAGCAAAGCCAGCACCCACGATCAGGTAGTCAAAACCGGCAGAGGCCGTGTCATTCAGTTCAGGAATTTCAGTCATCGGAACCTGTCAGCAATACGTGAGATGCGTGGGCCGGCGCATGGGCGGTGGGGGCGGCGTCCTCGATTAATCCGGCCATCTGCGCCCAGGTGTGGTCCCAGGACAGGGCGCTGAGGTAGCGGTCCGCCCGCTCCTGACGCAGCCGCGCCGCAGCCGTACCCGCCTCGTCCAGCACTGCCTGGCAGGCCGTCTCGAAGCCGTCTGGACCATCGGCGATGCGCGCCAGCTCCAGATCGCCGTAGGGCCGGATCACGTCGCAGATGCCGGTGGACACCACGCCCACGCCCGCCGCCAGGTACTCCGGCGTCTTGGTGGGGCTGATGAACTCGGTGGCGGCGTTGCGCGCAAACGGCAGCAGGGCCACGTCCCAGTGGGCCAGATACGCGGGTAACTCGGCGTAGCCCTTCATGCCCAGATAGTGGATGTTGGCGGCACGCGGCAATTCGGCGGGATCGATCTTGACCACTGGGCCGACCAGCACGAACTGCCACTCCGGGCGGCGGCGGGCCACCTCGGCGATCAGGGCGGTGTCAAAACGCTCGTCGATCACGCCATAAAAGCCCAGACGTGGGCGCGGCAGCGTGGCCTGGTCCGCCGGATCGCCCAGGCCGCCGCGTGCCTGCGCGAAGTGCCCAACCTCCACACTGGACGGGAAGGGGTGAACATTCGGATGGCGCTCGGATTTGGCCTCGTACAGCCGCTGGCCGCCGGTGAAGACCACCCCGGCACGCTCAAACAACTGGCTCTCGCGCCGCCGCAACTCGGGCGGGGCACCCTTGAAATTCGCCAGCTCGTCCATGCAGTCGTAGACCGTCACGCGCGGACTCAGACCCGCCGTGACGGGCAGTTCCATCGGGGTGTAGACCCACAGGTCGTAGTCCAGCAGGCCCTTGGCCTCCACCAGCCCGCTCAGCAGGCGCGCGGTACGGGCCTGGGATTCGGCGGGCGAATGGCCCGATTGAATGTGGGGCGTGCAGACCGTCACGCCGCAGCTTTCCCGGCGGTAGTTCAGGTGATCTTGGCGCTCACCAAAGATCGGTTCCTCGACGTAGTACACGGCGCGGTCGCGGGCGGCACGGGTCATCAGGTGCTGGGGCCGCTGAAAGACGAAATCCCAGCGCAGATGGGCCAGCACGAGCAGGGCGGGAGTGGTGGCCACGCCGGGCCGGATGGACTGATTCGGTGGTAACACGGTGGAATTCCCCCCCCAGGGTGTACGAGGCGACAGAAGATGACAGTTAATCCACGGCTCGGCGGGCGACCAGCCTTGCTGTGACTTCGCGGCGGCCCCCTGACGGTGATCATCCGGACTATATGAGCCAGCCCCGAAACGCAAACGTGATATAGGCTTAGATTGCGTCTCAGATGGCCTCTGGCTAAAGAATTGCAGGCTGAAAACTAAACCCAAAATGAGGGCCGTCCGGCGCTAGGCTGCTGCCAGCATGCCGCCGCGCTCTGACCTCTGCTGGCCACCTGCCGATCCCGGCCAGGGGCAGCCCCGCGTGATCGTGGCCATCCCGGCCCGCGACGAGGGGGAGGCGATTGGGGCGACATTGCGCGCCCTGGGAGCGCAGATTGGTGAGACTGGGCAGCCCTTTCAGGACTTTGGCGTGCTGCTGCTGGTCAACAACTGCTCCGGGGACACGGTGGCCAGCGCTAGGGAGGCTGCGCCGCCGGGATTCAGGCTGTGGACCGAGGAGGTCACCTTGCCTCCCGGCGAGGCCAATGTCGTCGGCGCACGCCGCCGCGCCCTGGACCGCGCCGCCGAACTGGCCGGGGACGACGGAGTGATCGTCAGCACCGACGCTGATACCCGCGCCGCGCCCGACTGGCTGTGGGCGCTGCTCAGGCCCATTCTGGCCGGGGCCGACGCCGCCGCAGGGCGCATCCTGCTGGCCGGGGATGGGGCCGCCCTGTGCCCGGAGGTCCGCTCTACCCACCACCTTGACGACCTGTACCGGCTGGCGGCCTGCGAGCTGAGCGCCCGCCTTGACCCGGACCCCGCCGATCCCTGGCCGCGCCACCACCAGCATTTCGGCGCGAACCTGGCCCTGAGCGTGCGCGCCTACCGCGCCGTGGGCGGGGTGCCGCAGGTGCCGTGCCTGGAGGATCTGGCGCTGGTGCGCGAACTGCGCCGCGCGGACTGCACGCTGCGCCATACCCCCGACGCCCGCGTGTACACCAGCGCCAGGCTGTCGGGCCGGGTAACCGTGGGGCTGTCCACCCAACTGGCCGAGTGGCGGCGCGGTCCGGCCACCTGGCTCGTGCCCGGCGGCGCGGAAATCGCCGCGTTAGCCCACGCGGAGGCGGGTCTGCGGGCGGCGTATCCAGGCGGCTGGCACCCTGATCTGCCTGGGCTGTGGCGATCGGATGCCGCGCCGCTCAGCACGGCCCTGCACGCGCCCACCCTCGGGCTGGCGCTGGAGGCGGCCCACGCCGCGCGGGAGGCGGGGGACTGGCCCGCCCTGTATCCGCCCGTTCCCGTGGCCCAGGCCCTCGGTGAGGTGCGCGGTCTGCTGGCCCGGACCGCCGTGCCTGTCCCCCGTCAGCCGCTCCGGGTTAACACGTCCAGCCGGTAGCCCTGCTGCCCGTCCCCGTGGCGCTCGCTGTGCCGCCAGCGCAGGCCGTGTCCCACGCGAGCCAGGGCGGCGGCATGCACCGCGTCGCCGGTCTGCGGGTAGTCGTGGACATGGGGCGTCCAGTGGACCAGCAGCAGCGTGCCGCCCGCGCTCAGCCGCGCCAGGATCATGTCCAGCGCCGTTTCCAGGTCCTGGGGCGAGAGGTAGTACAGCACCTCGGACAGCACGATCAGGTCGAAGGGGCCGTCCGGCAGGTCTGTGGGCAGGCGGCGGCGCTCGAAGACGATGTTGACCTGGCCCGCGTTGCGCGCCCGTGCCCGCGCGAGCGCCTGCTCGTTCAGGTCCACGGCCCATAGCTGTCCGGACCTGCCCGCCAGCAGGCCGCTCAGCACGCCAATGGAACAGCCCACCTCCAGCACCTGCGGGTACTGTTCGCGGGGCAGTGCGGCCAGCGTGCGGGCGTACTTGGCCGCCTCGTAGGGACTGCTGGCGAAGTCCCAGGGGTCCTCGCGGGCGCGGTATACGTCCTCGAAATAGGTCTCGGGCAGGGTCATGCGGTGATCTCCAGGGCGGGTTGACCTGCGGCCTCGAAATACAGCTCCGGGCCGTCCAGCGCCCGCTCCACCATCTCCGGGGCCAGGGTGAAGCCGTCCGGATCGTCGGGCACGCCGCCCAGTTGCGTGGCGTGGGCGGCGATGGCCTGCGCCTTGCGGGGCCGGGCCGCGCCCACCGCCAGGGTCCAGACGCGGGCCTCGCGTTCGGTGGGCCAGTCACTGCCGCCCCCGCGCTCGGGCAGCCATACCGCGTATTCCAGTCGCCGGGCAGCGGGCGGGGCCGCGTTCCAGACCGGTCCCCAGGTCGCGCGGTGATCGGGGTGCGGGTCGCGCCGCCACGGCAGCAGCAGCGTGGCGGGCGGTGCAGTGGCGAAGGCCCGTTCCACTTCCCGCCGGATGGAGCCGGGGTCCAGCGCGTCCAGCCCGCCGTCCGGCAGGCCCAGGGCGTGGGTGCGGGTTTCTAGCACGCCCAGCACCGCCAGCCCCGCGCGCCACTCGGCCAGGCGGGTGCGGGCCAGACGGGCGCGCGGATAGGCGCGCGAATTGGGGTGAGAGAACCCGCCGTCCGTGACCAGCAGGGCGTGAACCTCGCGGCCCAGCCCGCTCAGCGTGGCGGTCAGGGCCGCGCAGCCCAGCGCCTCGTCGTCCGGGTGCGGCGAGACGATCCAGACCGGGCCGGGCAGGGTGTGGGGGTCCAGCCGCAGCGCGTCCAGTCTCACAGCCCCTCGTCTCCCCACGGGCTGTAGGCGTCGCCCGGCAGCTCGGCGGCGTCCAGCACGGCGCTGCCCAGATGCAGGCGGGCGGCGTCGGGGGCGGGCTGGCGCAGGTACATCCGCAGGTCGCGCAGCAGCCGTTCGGCGGGATGCGGGGCCAGCAGACCACGTGCGCCCACCGCCCGCTCCACCGCCTCGCAGGCCAGCAGGCAGGCGTCCTCGGTGACCTCGCGGGCCAGGGATACATAGGCCAGCACGCGCGGGAGGTCATTCTTCCCTGCCCCCTCCAAGTGCACCGAGGCGCGCAGGACGGTCTGCCAGGCGGCCTCCAGCCGGGCCGCCACCGCGCCGAAGCGCAGGCGCTGGGCGTCGTCGCCGCTGCGGCCCAGCCCGCGCAGCACGTCCCGCCCGGCCTCCAGCACGGCGTCCGCGCCGCCCAGTTGCACCGCCAGAAAACGCAGCGCCCCGCCGCCGAATTCCGGCTGGCGGTAATAGTCGCCCGGCTTCCCGATCACGTCGTCCTCGCTGACCGTCAGGCCGGTCAGGTCGGCGCGGAAGCTGACGGTGGGGCGCATGCCCAGCGGCTGCCAGAAAGCCCGGTCAAAGCGCTCCGGCGGCGCGGCGTGGGGCAGCAGCGCCAGCACCCGGCCCCCGCTGCCGGGCAGTTCGGCGGGCAGCAGCGGGCGCGTGACGGACCCCGCCCCGGAGGTAAAGGTCTTGCCGCCCACCAGCGTCCACTCGGTACCGTTTTCAGCCCGCTCCAGCCGCAGCCCCGGCCCGTCCTCGGTGTTCCAGACGCCGAACAGCTCGCCGCTGCGGGCGGCGGCGGCGGCCCGTCCCCCCTGGTGCGCCGTGCCGCAGCTCAGGATCAGGTGCAGGGCGTTGACGTGGCCCTCGTAGACCCGGCCCACCGGCAGGCTGGCGCGCCCTACCCGGCGCAGCAGCGCCAGCAGCCGCGTGCCCGAGACCCCCAGCCCGCCGTGTTCCGGGGGCAGGCTGGCCGCGAACAGTCCCGCCTCCCGCAGCGCCGTGAAGGAGGCGGCGGGAAAGGCCCCGTCCTGATCGCGCGCGGCGGCCTCGGCGGCAATGGCGGGCGCGGCGCGGGCGAAGCGGGCCAGCACAGCGCTCAGGGGGGCGGGTTCGGGCAGGAGAACAGGGCCTGCTCCCTCCTGTTCCCCCAGCCTCCAGGTCTGGGCGCGGGCCAGCACCTCGGCCAGCGGGGCGTGGACGGCGCGGTCACCCAGCGAGCCGGGGTAATCCCACAGCCCGTTGTGACAGTGGCGGTCGTCGTCCCAGCCGGGGTGGTTGACCACCGGATACAGGCAGACGCCGTGGACCGGCACCCCGGCCTCCCGCGCCAGGTGCGTTTCGCGGGCGATCATCTCGAACCACGGGGCGCGGTCCTGGTTCTCGGCTCCTGTTTCGGCGATCACCAGCGGGCGGGCGTAACGGGCGTGGACCTCGGCCAGCAGGGCGCGCAGCGGGCGGTGGTCCGGGTGATCCCGCGCGATGACCTGGCGCAGATGCGGCTCGGGGTGGTGCCACCACTGGTTGTAGGGGTAGTAATTCAGGCCCACCACGTCCACGTATCTCTCCGCGCCGCCCAGTTCCGGCAGCAGGCGGCCCAGCAGCATGTCCAGCGCCTCGAACTGCGAGGCGTGGCTCTGGGCGGCCCCCTCGCGGTCTTCCGGGCGCTCGGGATGCGTCTGCACGCCGATCAGCGGTTCGGCGTGCAAGAAGCGCACCCCCGGGTCCACCTCCCGCGCCGCGTCCATGCCCGCCATCACCGCGCGCACCAGTTGGGCCTTGAGGCTCAGCCCACGCCCCAGCGCAAAGGGATTCAGGTAGCCCACGTCGCCGCCGCCCCAGGCGGTAAACGAGATCTCGTTGACCGGGCACAGCCACAGCGCGCCGTCGGTGTGTCCGCGCAGAAAACGCGCCGCCGCCGCCGCGTAGCGGGCAAAGGTGGCCGGGAAATCGGGGGCGAATGGGTCCACGAAATCCGGAAAGCCGTAATGCAGCAGGTCCCAGACCACCTGCACCCCGGCCTCCCGCGCTGCCGTGACCTGCGCCTGCGCCGAGGAAAAGTCGTACTCGCCCGGCGTGCGCTCGATCAGGTGCCAGCGCAGACCGTCGCGGGCCGTGAGCAGCCCACTGGCGGCCAGCCTGGCGTAGTCCTGCGCGGCAAAGCGGTCGTGCGCGGTGGCGTCGATCACATCGATGCGTCGCCCCGAGGGACGCCGCTGGGTGCTGCATTCAAACCCGCCCCAGTACAGCGACTGGAAGCCGGGGGAAAGGGTGGGCGCGGGCGGCCCGGCAGGTGGTGGACCGAGGACAGTGGGCGAGGGCATGGCCCAGAGTGCCGCCAGGAGGGGCCGCGCGGCTGTGGAGGGCGTGAACCTTTCTGTAGGCTTGCGCCGCCTGGACTGGTCTGGTGCACGAGGCGGAGAAGTAAAGATGAATCGCTGCGAGTCGTTTCATCGTCTGACCGCAGGACGGGCCAGGCCCGCCATCCTTACGAAAGTGACAGGCAAAAATTCCGTCTGGGACGATGTCTGTCCAAGTGCGTCTCAGAAGTTCACGCGGGAGGAAATCTCAGCGGTGAACCCGCTCGGCGAGACACAACTGCTTTCGCCTCAGCCTCCTGCGTCTTCCCAGTCGCGTGAACGCTCCACGGCCTTCTTCCACCGCCCCAGCCTGAAAGCGCGTTGATCGGCGTCCATCGCTGGCTCGAAACGGCGGTCCTCCTGCCACATGGCCTGCAACTCGGCCTGATCGTGCCAGAAGCCCACCGCCAGCCCCGCCAGGTAGGCGGCCCCCAGCGCGGTGGTCTCGGTCACGCGCGGGCGCACCACGGGCACGCCCAGCACGTCGGCCTGGAACTGCATCATCAGGTCATTGGTGCTGGCTCCGCCGTCCACCCGCAGTTCCTTCAGGGTCACTCCGCTGTCCTTTTGCATGGCCGAGAGCAGTTCAGCGCTCTGAAAGGCCACCGCCTCCAGCGCGGCGCGGGCAATATGGGAGGCGGTGGTGCCGCGCGTCATGCCCACGATGGTTCCGCGCGCGTAGGGGTCCCAGTACGGCGCGCCCAGCCCCACGAAGGCCGGGACCAGATACACCCCGCCGCTGTCCGGCACCCGTGTCGCCAGTTCCTCGACCTCCTCGCTGCTGCGGATGATGCCCAGGCCGTCGCGCAGCCACTGGACCACCGCGCCCGCCACGAACACCGAACCTTCCAGGGCGTAGGTGCGCTGGCCGTGGCCCTGTTGATCTGGCAACTGCCACGCCACGGTGGTCAGCAGGCGGTTCTGGCTGGGCACGGCCTCGCCCCCCATGTTCATCAGCATGAAACAGCCGGTGCCGTAGGTATTTTTTGCCATACCGCGTTCCAGGCAGACCTGCCCGAAGGTGGCTGCCTGCTGATCGCCCGCGATGCCCGCAATCCGAATTTGCGCGCCCAGCAGGCCCGGCGCGGTCTCGCCGTACACCTCGGACGACGAGCGCACTTCGGGCAGCACGGCGCGCGGCACGTTCAGCAGGGCCAGCAACCCGTCGTCCCACTCGCCGCTGTGGATGTTGTACAGCAGCGTGCGGCTGGCGTTGCTGGCGTCGGTGATGTGCAGCTCGCCGCCCGTCAGGTTGTAGACCAGCCAGGAATCCACCGTCCCAAAGGCCAGTTCGCCGCGCTCGGCCCGCGTGCGTGCGCCGTTCACATGGTCCAGAATCCAGGCCACTTTGGTCCCCGAAAAGTAGGCGTCCAGGATCAGTCCGGTCTTGGACTGGAAGGTTTCCTCTCTGCCCTCGGCCTTCAGACGGTCACACAGGCCAGCGGTGCGGCGGTCCTGCCAGACAATGGCGTTGTGAATGGGTTGCCCCGTCGCGCGGTCCCAGACCACCACCGTCTCGCGCTGGTTGGTGATGCCGATGGCGGCGATGTCGCTGGCCCGTAGCCGCGCCCCGGCGATGGCCTCCTGCGCCACGCCCAGTTGCGTGCTCCAGATCTCCTGGGCGTCGTGTTCCACCAGGCCCGGACGCGGAAAGAGCTGCCGGAATTCCCTCTGCGCCCGCGCCACCACGTTGCCCGCGTGATCGAACACGATGGCGCGGCTGGACGTGGTGCCGCCGTCGAGGGCCAGGATGTACTGCGGGCGGGAGGAACTGGGCATGGGCGTGACTCCTTGGGGGGACTGCGGGGCGTGGTCCGGACAGGTGGTTGGCCTGCAAATTTTAGGGCATCGGCATAGGCACTGGGTCGGCGGCCAGCCCAGCCGCTCGCCACCTCCCCAGCAAAGAGGCGGCGGGGAGAAAACTCCACCCGCCGCCTGCCAGGGTCCCCCGGCCCCGCCCTACCGGACCGGGTCGATTTCTGAAAGTGAGGTAGAGGCCGATTCGATGCGCTGGGTTCTGGCCTGGCCCACGACCTTGCCGTCCAGGGAATGCTGGGCCATCACGATGGTCTGGCACAGCAGCAGCAGGGAGGCGCTGACGCTGGAGGTCAGCACCCGCAGGCGGCCCGCACGCAGCAGCACGCCCTGTTCGCCGTCGGTCAGGATCAGTACGTGCGGCCCCACCAGCAGCCCGGCCCCGTGCGGGTACGGCCACGAGCGGGCGCGGCAGGCCATCAGCTCCTGCCGCCAGGCGTCGGTATTTTCGGGGTGTTCCTCGCCCTGACCGGCCTGTTTTGCGCCCTGGCTGAGCTGCGTGATCAGTGCGCGGATCAGTTCCCCGGAATCGCCACCCACCCGGCGCAGGGCCGAGACCAGGTCGGTGCGGCCCACGTCGCCGCCCTGCCAGTTGTCCGTCAGCTCCAAGAGCGTTTGCATGTCCTGTGATTCGTCCATAAGCTGACCCCCTTCCCGTCTGTCCCGTGACTCTAGAGTATCTGGCGTGCTGCGTTTCCGCTGCCCTCTCGCCACCCCCCGAATCTGAGCCTCTGCCCACCCGGAGAACCGAAGCATGACCCGTCCCCCTGACCTGTTCGACGCCGCCATCAACGACGAGTACATGCCCAGCCGCCGGGTGCGGCACGCCGATGAGATTGTCGCGGCGTGGCAGCGGGACAGCGCCGCCGTGAGGGAGGCGCGTCCACCGCTGGAACTGGCCTACGGCAGCGGCCAACACGAGCGGCTGGACATGTTCGGGCCTGAAACTGGGGTCCGGGCCACCCTGCTGTTCATTCACGGCGGCTACTGGCAGGCGTTATACAAGGACACCTTCTCGTACCTGGCCCCGCCGCTGCTGGACGCCGGAATCCGCGTGGCCGTCATGAGCTATGGCCTGACGCCCGCCGTGACGCTGGCCCGGATCGTCTCGCAGGCGCGGCGGGCCGCGGCGTTTGTGGCCGCCCGGTTTCCGGGGCCGCTGATCGTGGCCGGGCATTCTGCCGGGGGCCATCTGGCCGCCATGCTCCACGCCACCGACTGGGCCGCCGAGGGTCTGCCAGCGGTGAAATTGACCGGCGGCATCGGCATCAGCGGGCTGTACGATCTGGGACCGCTGCGCCGCACCGAGTTGCAACCGAATCTTCAACTCTCACAGGAGGAGGCCGGTGCCCTCAGCCCGGCGTTCCTGGTCCCGGTCAGTGCCTCGCCCTTCATCGTGGCGGTGGGTGCGGACGAGTCCGAGGCGTTCGTGTGGCAGTCCCAGCAACTGGCCGACGCATGGCCGGATGTCACGGGTGACGTTCAACTGCTGCCGGGCCGTCATCACTTCAACGCGCCAGAGGAGTTGCTGGGGCTGGCGCTCCAGCTCCTGGAATAAGAAATTCGGCCAAAGGGCGGCGTCAGGATGCAATTGGGGGCGAGAGGGCGTCACTTCTTCCTCTGTCAGGAACGCCGCGAGGCCCGTCAGCAGCGCGGCCATTGCGGTGAGCGTCAATGGCTAACGTCCCAGCTTCAATCGTCTGCGCGGGCTTTCTGGTGTCTCCTCACATCGTTTCGGCGTAAGAAAGTTACCTTCTTTAAAGCGCCCGGAATCTAAGGCCTTTCCGCTTTCCCCGGTGGTCAGGCACCCCGTCCCAAGACGAGACACTGCCGGGTCTCCCTATGATGGGTCATGTCATTCCCACCCGACGGCAGCGCGCCGCCCACCTTTGCAGAGGTCTATCCCGGTCATCCTGAACCGCAGTTCGAGCCACTCGATTTCCGCCGCCTGCCGCCCGAAGAGACGCTGGCGCGTGCCGAAGCCTTTTACCGGGAGATGAACGGGAGGCGCACCACCCGGCACTTCAGCCGCGACGCGGTGCCGCAGGCCGTCATCGAGTGGGCCGTGCGGACGGCGGGAACGGCCCCCAGCGGCGCTCACCGTCAGCCGTGGCGCTTTGTGGCGGTGCAGGACCCGGCCCTCAAGGCGCGGCTGCGGGGGGCGGTGGAGGCCGAGGAATACAAGACCTACACCGGACGGATGCCCGAAGAGTGGCGCGCGGCGCTGGCCCCGCTGGGGACCGATTATGTCAAGGCCCACCTGACCGACGCGCCGTGGGTGATCGTGGTCTTCCGCGAGAAGTACGGCCTGGGCGCGGACGGCGCGCGGACCAAGAATTACTACACGGTGGAGAGCGCCTCGATTGCGGTGGGCCTGCTGATCGCCGCCCTGCACCACGCCGGACTGGTCACGTTGACCCACACGCCCAGCCCGATGGGCTTCCTGGCCGAGCTGCTGGAGCGTCCGAAGAATGAGGAGGCGCTGGTGGTCATGCCGGTGGGCTACCCGGCCTTGGACGCCACCGTGCCACGGCTGGCGCGCAAGCCGCTGGGACAGATTTTTCAGGTGGACCTGGGCGGGGGTGTGGCCCAGAGGGATGGCGAGGCCCAGCCGGATTGAACCTCTGCGCGGCCCAGCCGCGTACCGGGGGATAGCACCTCCTTTGACAATTGCCTGCCCATCGGGCAGACAGACTGGGGGCCGGAGGCAGCATGACATCCAATCCCGATCCCGCGTTCCATCCGCCAGACCCGCAGCGGTACGGCTGGGCCATCCCGCCCAAATCTGGCAATACGCCCCTGAAAGCCGACGTGGCCGTGATCGGCGCGGGGTCCGGCGGCCTGACCGCCGCGCTGATGGCGGCCAGCAGCGGCCAGTGCGTGATCCTGATCGAGCGTGAGCGGACTGGCGGCGAATGCACCTTTACCGGCTGCATTCCGTCCAAGGCGCTGCTGGCGATGGCCAGGAAAGTCCATGCCGCCCGTCAGAGCGCCGCGCTGGGCTTACAGGTCAGCGGCGAGCCGGACTGGACCACCATTCAGGCCGAGTTGCACCGGGTCATCGACAGCTTCAGGGACGTGGACTCACCCGAATCCATCGAGGCGCGCGGCGTGACGGTGGTAGGCGGGCAGGCCGCCTTCGTGTCGCCGCATGTGCTGGAAGTGACCCGCGACAGCCAGTCCCGCACGGTGATGGCCGAGCGGTTCGTGCTGGCGACGGGTTCGGAGGCGACGGTGCCGGACATCGACGGGCTGCGCGACATTCCCTTTCTGACCCACGAGACCATCTTCGACGTGCCGCAGCGCCCCGCGCACCTGCTGGTGCTGGGCGGCGGCCCGATCGGCTGCGAGCTGTCGCAGGCGTTCGTGCGCCTGGGCAGCCGCGTGACGACGCTACAACACGGCGAGCGCCTGATCGACAGGGACGAGCCGGAAGCGTCGGCGGCGCTGCTGGAGGTCCTGCGGGATGACGGTGTGACCGTCCATCTGAATGCCGACACCGTGCGGGCCGAGCGCACCGAACAGGGCGTCAGGCTGCACCTCAAAGGTGGGCAAACGGTAGAGGGAACGCACCTGCTCGTCGCCGTTGGCAAGACGCCGCGCGTGCAGGGGCTGGGCCTGGAAATCATCGGGGCCGAGTTCGACAAGAAGGGGCTGAAGGTTAAAGCCAGCATGCAGTCCACCACCTGCCCGTACCTGTGGGGCGCGGGCGACGTGGTGGGCGGGCCGATGTTCACGCACGGCGCGACCGAGCGCGGCACGCTGGCCGGACTGGGTGCGCTGGCCTGGTGGGGCAAGGGCGTGGCCGCCGTGCGAGCGCCCGCCGCGCGCGTGGAGGACATTCCCTGGGTCACCTACACCGAACCCGAGATCGCCCACTGGGGCCTGACCGAGGCGCAGGCCGTCAAGAAGTATGCAGGGCGCGTGGTGGTGGTGGACTACGACTTTGCCCACCTGGACCGCGCCCACACCGAGCATGAGGCGGGATTTGTGAAGCTCGTCACCTTGAAGGGCCTGTTCGGCTCTCCCGTGGGATTGCGCGTGGTGGGCGCGCAGGTGGTGGGCAGCCGCGCGGGGGAGCTGATCCAGACCCTGAGCCTGTCGCCCCGCCTGAATGTTCATCCGCTCAAGCTCGCGCTACTGCCCGTCTCGTACCCCACTTTTGGCGAGGCGGTGCGCCAGAGTTACCTGGGCCTGCTGGTGGACAGCCCGGCCTTCGGCAAGAGGCGGGCTGGGCGGGCTGAAGGGCGGGCAGACGAACCAAAAGCTGCCGCTCCGGGCCAGAACGCGCCCGCCTGAATGGTGGCTCATGTGCTAGACGCCGTGGTCATCGGCGCTGGGTCCGCCGGGCTGGCCGCCGCGTACTGGCTCCAGCAGTGCGGCCTAACATTTACTGTGCTGGAGGCGGGCGACACCGCCAGCGGCGCGTGGCCCGCGTACTACGACAGTCTGACCCTGTTTACCCCGGCCAACCACTCCGCGTTGCCAGGCTTGCCATTCGGCGGTGACCCGCACCACTACCCGTCGCGCGGTGAGATGATCGCCTACCTGCAAACCTACGCGGCCCATTTCGGCTTTCCGCTGGACCGTGCAGCAGAGGTGATGTCACTTCGGAACACTGGCGGCATCTTCAGCGTCAGCGCCAAGGATGGCCGGGAGTGGCGGGCGCGGGCGGTGGTCTGCGCCTCCGGCACCTTCGGGCAGCCGAACTGGCCGGACCTTCCGGGAGAATCGGCGTTTGCCGGACAGGTGCTGCATTCCTCGCAGTACCGTCGCCCCGAACCCTTCGCCGGGCAGCGCGTGATCGTGGTCGGGGCGGGCAATTCCGCCGCGCAGATCGCCGCCGAGCTGGGGGGCGTGGCGCGGGTCACGCTGGCCGCGCGCCGCGCCCCAACACTGTTTGCGCAGCGCCCGCTGGGGCAGGACCTGACCGACTGGCTGGGCTGGTCCGGTCTGGAGAAAATTCCCCTGGGTGCGTTCGGGCGCGTGCCGGACGTGCAGCCGGTGATCGCCGTGCCGGGCCTGCGGGCGGCGCTGCACAGCGGCAATCCTGACCTCCGCCCCATATTCGGGGCATTCACGTCCACCGGCGTGCGCTGGCCCGGCGGGCAGGAGGAGGCCGTGGACAGCGTGATCCACGCCACCGGCTACCGCTGGAACGGTGAGTACCTGCCACGCGCGGCGCTGGACGCACGCGGCGAGCCGCAGCAACGCCTGGGCGTCAGCACCGCGCTTCCAGGGTTATATTTCGTTGGACTGCCCGGTCAGCGCACCGCCGCGTCCGGCACCATCCGCTCGGCGGGCTCCGACGCCGGGTCCGTGGTGGCGCGGCTGGCCAAACATCTGGAGACCCGATATGCCCACCTCTGACCTTCTGAAAACTGTGTTTGCCGTCCTGCTGCTGACCGCTCCTGTGCGGGCCGCCACCGTGGACGACGCCCTGGCCGCGCTGAACAATGGGCAGCCCGACATCACGGTCCGTCTGCTCAGTGGCCGCAAGGATGCGCCGTCGCTGGCCCTGCTGGCCCGTGGGTACGTGGGCCAGTCGGTCTTCATGGACCGCATGGCCGACAAGAAAAAGCTGTTCGCCGCGTCCGAGGCCACCGCCCGCGCCGCCATCGCCGCCGACGCCGGAAACGCCGACGGCTACGTGGAACTGGCAAACGCGCTGGCGCTGCAACTTCAGGGGGTGGGCGTGGTGCAGGCCACCCGCACGGGTCTGGAGGTCCGGCGGCTGTTCGAGCGTGCCACTGAGCTGAACGCCAGGCAGGCGCGGGCCTGGATGGGGCTGGGCCTGTGGCACGCGCAGGCGCTGGGCCTCGGCTCACTGATCAAACTCGCCACCGGGGCCAGCGAGCAGACCATGCGCGCCGCCCTTGAAAGGGCCATTGCCCTGGAACCCAACGAGGTGTTCTTTCGCATGAATTACTCCGACAGCCTGCTGCTGCTGGCCAAGAGTAATTCTGGCCGTGCCGCCGCGCTTCAGACCGAGGCCCGCACCCTGCTTCAGGGGGCGCTGGCCCTGACGCCGCAGACGTACTGGCAGAAATACGATCAGGGGCAAGTGCGCGAGCGCCTCAGGGCGCTGCCGTAACACCCGGCGTCAGGCGCGTGCAGCGTCGCGGTTTGGCGCTATGTTGCGGGCATGACTCCTGCGTCCGGTGTTGACCGCTTGCCGGACCATCCGATGCCGCTGGAAGTGCTGGCCCACTTCACCGGGGGGCTGGGCCGGGCCGCAGACCTGCCGCAGCAGCTTCGCCTGACCGGAGACGTGCTGCGCCGCGCGCTGGGCGACGTGACCGTCACGTTTTTCACCCGTGCGGAGAACCACTGGCAACCGGTCACATGGCCGGGGCAGGCACATCCCGATCAGGTGGAGGGCAGTCTCCCGGCGGACTCGCCCCTGCTGATCCGGGTCTTTGAGGAGCAGCGCCCGGTCTTTTTCGAGGAGGGGATGCGGCAGCCGGAACGGCGTGGCCTGGGCCTGGTGCGGGGCGGCGCGCTGTACCCCTACTTTCATGAGGGCCTGCCCTGCGGGTTGCTGAGCGTGGCGCTGCCTGCCGGGCGCGGCTGGACCGACCAGGAGCGGGCTGTCTTCCAGGTTGTGGGGGGCGGTCTGGCCCTGGCCTTCGGACGGGACGCCGCGCGGGACCGCCGCCGCAATCCGGCACGACAGAAAGACGATGGGGCCGCGGCGCTGGAGGTCTTCGCCGCATTTACCGAGCGCGCCGCCGCCGAGACCGACGTGCTGGCCCTGAGCCGCGAGGCCTACGCGGTGATGGACGCGCATTTTTCCGAATACAGCAGCGCGTACTACGAGATTCGGGACGGATTGTGGAAGGCGCTGACCTGGACCTCCGAGATGACTCCCGGGCAGATCGCTATGACCCGCCCCGGGCTGGCGCTGGACACGCCGTCCTTCAGGCGGGCGCTGGACACCCGGCAGCCGGTCTTTATCGATGGCTGGGACGCGGCGCGCGAGCGGATCGAGAACTCCGACGACTTCGGGCCGGTGTGCATCTACCCGCTGGTGGTGGGACAGGAAGTGCGCGGCATCCTCACGGTGGGCCTGCGGGTGGGCGAGACGTGGCGGGGCCGCGACCGGGGCCTGATGCGGGCGCTGGGGCGCAGCCTGACGCTGGCGCTGGAACGCGCCGAGCAGACCCGCCAACTGGACGAGGAGCGCGCGGCCCTGGCCGCCTTCACGGCGTTTACCGAGTCGGTGGGCAGCGAGACCGACGTGCTGGCGCTGATCCGGCAGGCGGCGGCGGTGCTGGCCGAGGCCCACGACGTGGACGTGACCTACTCCGAGCGCGAGGGTGAGGTGTTCAGGCTCAGGGTCTGGCCCACCAGTTTTCCGGAAGACCTGCGGGCCGAGGCGCTGGCGGGCTACCGGCCCAGCGATCCGGGCTTCGAGGAGGCGCAGCGCACCGGCCAGAGCGTTTTCCTGGAAGACATTGACGGGCGGCTCGACGGGCGTCCCGGCGTCGCCCTGTACCGCGCCCTGGCCTTCCAGCCGTTCTTTCAGGGCGAGACCATGACCGGCATGCTGATCATGGCCTCCCGCCGTCAGGGCCGCTGGCCCGAGCGTCAGCGGGCGGTGTTCCGGGCGGTGGGCCGCAGCCTGGGGCTGGCGCTGGAGCGGGCCGAGGGCGTGCGCCGACTGGCCCGCAGCAACGCCGAATTGCAGGTGGCGGTGGGAGAACTTGAGGCTTTTGCCTACAGCGTGTCACACGATCTGCGGACTCCGGTGCGGCACATCAAGGGCTTCAACGCCCTGCTGCGCGCCCGGATCGCGGACCCCCCGGATCTCAAGGTCAGCCACTACCTGAGTGTGATTGACGACGCCGCTGGCCGCATGAACATCCTGATCGACGCCATGCTAGACCTGTCACGCACGACCCGGCAGCCGCTGCGCGTGGAAGACGTGGAACTGGCCGAATTGGTGACCTCGGTGCAGGTCGAACTCACGGCAGAGGCAGAGGACCGATCTCGGCCCCTGGAATGGCGGGTGGGGACCCTGCCGCAGGTCAGCGGGGACCGCCACCTGCTGCGCCAGGTTCTGGTCAACCTGCTGTCCAACGCCGTGAAGTACACCCGGACCCGTGCCCAGTCGGTGATCGAGGTCTGGGCCGAGCAGCGCCCCGGCGAGTGGGCAGTGCTGGTGCGCGACAACGGTGTGGGCTTCGATCCCCGTTACACCGACCGGCTGTTTGGGGTCTTCCAGCGCCTGCACCACGAACGCGAGTTCGAGGGCACCGGGGTGGGGCTGGCCACCGTCCGGCGCATCGTGAGCCGGCACGGCGGAACGGTGGCCGCCCAGACGGGGGACGGCGCGGGGGCCACCTTCAGCTTTACTCTGCCACGCGGAAACTGAGCCGCCGGGCAGCATAAAAGGCGGCGTAGGGAGACCGCTCTCCACGCGCCGCCCGTTTCCAGACGCCTATTTAAGCAGTTTCCACTTGCCGTCCACGACCTGCACCATCACGCGGCTGCGGGCGTCCAGGCCCAGGTGATCGGTGGCCGACAGGTTGAAGATGCCGTGCGCGCCGATCACGTTGCGCGAACCTTCCAGGGCGTCGCGCAGGGCGCTGCGGAACTCGGCGCTGCCGGGCTGCGCCTTTTTCAGCGCCGCCGGGATGGCCTTTTGCATCAACAATCCAGCGTCCCACATGTGCGCGCCGAAGGTAGAGACGCCCTCATTGCCGTACCTGGCTTGATACAGGCTGGCGTAGTTCAGCCCTACCTTTTTATTGGGGTTGGAGTCGGGCAACTGTTCGGCCACCAGCACCGGACCAGCGGGCAGAATTGCGCCCTCCACGTCTTTGCCGCCCACCCGCAGAAAATCGGCATTGGCCACGCCGTGGGTCTGATAAATCTTGCCCGCGTAGCCCCGGTCCCCCAGGGTCTTTTGCGGCAGGACGCCGGGCACCCCCGAAGCGCCGATCAGCACCGCGTCGGGCTTGGCGGCCACGATCTTTAAGATCTGCCCGGTCACGCTGGTGTCGCTGCGCCCGTACCGTTCCTCGGCCACCACCGTGATGCCCCGTGTGGCGGCGTTCTTCTTCAGCTCGGCCAGCCAGCCCTCGCCGTAGGCGTCGTTGAAGCCGATATAACCCACCGTCTTGATCTTGTTCTGCTGCATGTGCTGGGCAATTGCGGCGGCCATGATCGCGTCGGTCTGCGGGGTCTTGAAGACCCACTGCCGCTTGGCGTCCACCGGCTTGATGATGGTCTCGGAGGCCGCCAGGCTGATCATCGGTACTTTTGCTTCCGAGACCACGTCGATCATCGCCAGCGAGGCCGGGGTGGTGGTGGTCCCGATGATCAGGTCCACCTTGTTGTCCTGGATCAGCTTGCGGGCGCTGGTCACGGCGGCGGTGGTGTCGCTGGCGTCGTCCAGAATGGTGTAAACGATCTTCTGCCCGGCAATGGTCTGTGGCAGCAGCGCCACCGTGTTGCGCTCCGGAATGCCCAGGCTGGCGGCGGGTCCGGTGCCCGAGACGATCACGCCCACCCGGATTTCAGCAACGGCGAGCGAGGAGCAGGCGAGCAGGGCAGTCAGCAGCAATCGGGTGTTCATGGTGAAACCTCCAGGGGGGGTGAAGCGCGAGTTGTGGACGCCGGAATGCTAGCAGATGGCGGGTTGGATGACCGTGAGCCTGGCGGGCACGTTGCGCGTCATGCGGCGGGGCACTGAAATAAGGCTCAATGCTGCCCCGGCTGCCCCAGCCCGGCCAGCAAGGTGTTCCCCACCGCCCGCCGCAGGCCCTGAATGTCGAAGGCATTGTGGCGGCTGGGGTGGACACGGTTGGTCAGCAGGGTCCAGGCCAGGCCGTATGCCGGGTCCACCCAGACCCCGGTCCCGGTGAAGCCAGTGTGCCCGAAGGCCGCCGGGCTGCTCAGGCTGCCGCCGCTCCAGCCGGGCTGCGCGGCCACGAACGCCAGCGTGCGCCCCGGAGCCTGAACGCGCAGCGCCCCGGCCTGTGCAGCGGGAGACAGCCAGCCGCCGCGCAACAGCCGCTCGGCCTGATGGAGTACCCCTCCCAGCGTGCCAAACAGCCCCGCGTGCCCGGCCACGCCGCCCTGGGCCGCCGCGTTCTCGTCATGCGTCTCGCCGCGCAGCAACCGTTCCCGCCAGGCACAGCGCTCGGTGGCGACACTTTTGTTAGCTTCCGGCGAAAAGGTCAGGCCGTAATCCAGCTCAAAGTCGCGCAGCGGTCTGTCGAAAACCCTTTCCAGCACGCGCCCCAGCAGCATGTAGCCCAGATCGGAATACACGACTTGACCCGGGTCTGCCATCTGCCATGGCTCCTGCATGAAACGGGCGCGAATGGTCTCGGCCCCCCCCCAGGTGTACAGCGGGACCCAGGCGGGCAGACCTGCCGTGTGCGTCATCAACTGGCGCAGGGTGCGCGTTTTCAGCGGTGTGTCCCGCATCCAGCCCAGTTCGGGAAGGTGGGTCGCCACCGGGTCGTCCAGATCCAGGTGGCCCTGCTCGGCGGCGCGCAGCACGTGCCGGGCGGTAAACAGCGGCTTGGTCAGACTGGCCAGATCAAAGAAGAAATCCTCTTCCAGGGGTCTTCGTTCCGGCTGAAGCTGCGCGTGGCCGAGAACGAGGGTGGCCCGCTGCCCTGCCGCATTGACCACGCCCAGCGCGGCTGCGGGCAGGCCGCCCGAGGTCACCGCCGCCTCCAGAATCTCGCGGGTGCGCCCGGGAATCACGATTCTCCCAGTGCGGCGCGGGCATGTCCGTTCTGCGCTTCCAGCCGGGCGGCGGCCTCATCGGCGCTGACGCCCAGCAGCAGCTTCACGATGGCCACCTTGACGCTGCCGCCGCTGTCGTTCAGCGCCTCACGCGCTGCCGCCTCGTCGGCCCCGGTGGCGTGGCGCACCAGGCGCACGGCGCGGCCCTCCAGCTTGGCGTTGGTGGCCCGCACGTCCACCATCATGTTGCCGTACACCTTGCCCAGCCGGACCATCAAGGCGCTGGAAAAGGTATTCAGCGCGATTTTCTGGGCGGTTCCGGCCTTGAGGCGGGTGCTGCCGCTGATGACCTCGGGGCCGGTATCGAGGAGCACCGGGCAGTCCACCGCCGACAGCAGCGGGGTGCCGGGATTGTTCGACAGTCCTACCGTCAGCGCCCCGGCCTCCCGCGCCGCGTCCGCCGCGCCCAGCACGTAGGGAGTGGTGCCGCTGGCCGCGATGGCGATCAGCACGTCGTTCGGTGTGATGTGGCTGCTGAGGACATCGGCCTCGCCCGCTTCCCGGTCATCTTCCGCGCCCTCCACCGCCTCGCGGATGGCCCTCTCCCCTCCGGCAATCAGCGGAACGGCCCGCGCGGTGGGCCAGGAAAATGTCGGCGTCAGTTCGGTGGCGTCCAGCACGCCCAGGCGTCCGCTGGTGCCCGCGCCCGCGTAAACCAGTCGCCCGCCGCGTTCCAGCCGGGGCAGGGCCGATTCCACTGCCCGCGCGAGGGCGGGGGCCGCCGCCCGCACCGCCTCCACCGCGCCGGTCTGGTCATCGGCCAGCACGCGCACCAGTTCGGGGACCCCCAGCCGGTCCAGATCGGGGTGGTCCGGGTGGACGCCCTCGGTGCGCCGCGGATCGGGCAGCAGGGGACCAGGCCTGCGGGGATCAGCCGTCATTCGCCGTCCCCGTGCAACTCCATTACGAAGTCGTAGCGATCTCCCCGGTAGTGGGCGCGGGCGTATTCCACGGGCCGCCCGCCCACCGTCCACGACACCCGCTCGGTGGCCAGCAGCGCCGCGCCGGGGGCCACGCCCAGCAACTCGGACAGCGTCAGGTCCGCGCTGAGTGCCCGCAGGTGCCGGATGGCCCGCACCGGCTGCAAACCCCGGTTGCCCAGCAGGGCGTACAGGCTGGCGTCGCTCACGTCCTCCTCGCACAGTTCGCCCACCAGCGCGGCGGGCAGGGTGCTGTCCTCCACCGCCAGCGCCTCGCCGTCGGAAGTCCGCAGCCGCCGAATCCGGTAGACCTTGTCCCCGGGCGACAGGGCCAGGCTCATGGCCTCCTGCGGGCTGGGACGGACGTGTTCAAATCCCAGCACCCGCGCCCCCGGCGTCTGCCCACGCGAACGCACGTCCTCCGAGAACGAGCTGAGCAGCCCCAGCGTGCGGCTGGGCCGTTCCTCCGGTCTGGGCGGCGTGACGAAGGTGCCGCTGCCGTGCTTGCGGGTCAGCAGGCCCTGCTGCGCCAGCAGCGCCAGTGCCTGCCGCACTGTCACGCGCGACACCCGCAGGTGCGAGGCCAGCTCGCGCTCGGCGGGCAGGGCGCTGCCCCGGCGCAGGTCGCCGCTGTGGATGCGCTGTTCCAGACCCTGAGCGACTTGCATGTACACGGGCAGGTCGCTGGCCGAATCCAGCGGAATGGCCCACGGTGGCGGGGTTGGTGACATGTAGGAAGAACATACCACTCCCACACCACCCCGCAAGGGGCTTGCTATTGGATGCAAAGTGGTCTTAAGCTGGGGACCGAGCATCACAACTTAATTCCTGACAGTGCAAGGTCACAAATTGAAGTAAGAGTCCAGCGCGTACCGGTCCGCAAGTCCCAGCATCCAGAGGCCCACTCAACTTTCTTCGGAGGTCTGACATGTCCACCCCTACCCGTATTCGTCCCGCCCTGGCCCTGATTTCCCTGGCACTCATCGGCGGCGCGCTGGCCGCGCCCAAGAAGGTGGACGGCTACAGCCCGCTGGGTGTGGTCAAGGGTAAGGCTGGCGGCAACATGACCCTGGCCCTGGGCGACAGCCCGCAGAGCCTGTTTTACTACGGTGTGATCGACAACAACCTCGGCCTGGTCTCACAGCAACTGTTCGACGGGCTGGTGGAATTTAACTTTTCCACCTACAAGATCGAACCCGCGCTGGCCGAGAGCTGGACCATCAGCCCGGACGGTAAGGTCTACACCTTCAAGCTGAGGCAGGGCGTCAAGTGGAGCGACGGCCAGGCCTTCAATGCCGACGACGTGATCTTTACCTACAAGAACATGGTCATGAACCCGGAAGCCCGCGCGGGCGACGCTGGCAACTTCAAGCTGGACGGCAAGGACATCACCATCAAGAAGGTGGACGCCAGTACCGTGCAGTTCAACCTGCCGCGCGCCGCGCCCGCCTTCCTTTTGCAGCAGCGCTATTTCATCATGCCGCAGCACAAGCTGGTCAAGTTCTCGCAGGACGGCGGGGCCAAGGCCGCCGACATCAACAACGCCTGGCCGACCAATGTCGCCCCTACCGAGGTCGTGGGCACCGGCCCCTTTAAACTCGCGGGCTACACGGCGGGCCAGAAGGTCAGTCTGGTCAGGAATCCCAACTTCTGGAAGGTGGACGCCAGCGGCACCCAACTGCCCTACCTGAACGCGCTGGACTTTTTAATCATCCGCGATCCGCAGGCGCAGGTGGCGCAGTTCCTGGCCGGGAATCTGGACCAGCTCAACATCAGCGGCGCGCAGTTCCCCGATCTGAAATCCAAGGAGGTCGCGGGCGCGCCCTTCAAGGTCATCCGCTCCACAGCGCTGTTCGGCAGCCCGCCCTTCCTGGCCTACAACTTCGACGCCAAGGACGCGGCGCTGTCCAAGCTGTTCAGCGACGCCCGCTTCCGCCGCGCCATGCAGATCGCCGTGGACCGCGAGCGCATCATCGACACCGTGTACAACGGCCTCGCCAGCCTTCCCGGCCACGGCATCGCGCCGGTGAATACGCAGTGGTATGTGAACACCAAGGCCCAACTGGGCAAATTCGATCTGGTGGCGGCGGGCAAGGCCCTGGACGCCCTGAATGTCAAGGACACCGACGGCGACGGCGTGCGCAACGTTCCCGGCGGCAAGGACCTGGAATTCGACCTGACCTACGGCACCGACAGCTCGGTGTACCCGGCGATTGCCACCATTCTGCAAAGCGACTTCAAGAAGCTGGGCGTCAAGGTCAACCTCAAGGGCGTGCTGAGCAGCAAGCTGTTCTCCACCGGCATGGCGGGTGATTATGAAGCGCTGCTGGCGGCCTTCGGCGATCAGCCTGATCCCGAGCTGCGTAAGCCGATCTGGCAGCCCGGCGGTGCGCTGTACTACTGGCACCGCAGCACCCAGCCCGCGACAGAGGGCGGCACGCCCAACCTCGCCAAGATGGCCTCCTGGGAAAAGGAGATCTACACCATCTTCAACGACGCGGCGACCACCACTTCGCCCAGCCAGCGCAAGGCGCTGTACACCCGCTGGCAGCTGCTGTTCGCTCAGAACCTGCCGGTCACGCCGATTGCCAAGCCGGAGAACATCGGCGCGGTCAGCAACAAGTATGGCAATTACATCTACAACCTGGGCGTGATCCCCGGCTACAATCCTGTCCCGCTGATTTACCAGAAGTAAGGCTGGCGGACGTGGGGTGCGGGTTGGGCGGCGGGACGCTCTCAATCTGCGGCCCACTTCTCTTAGAGTTAGAGGTTGTGAGGGTCATACGGATTCCGGTTGAACAGTTATGAAATAACTGCGAAACCCGACCAACGGGAGAAGGAAAAGTACGGATTCCAGAATGGTGTTGGCTTTTGGTGCTGTCCCAAAAGATAACTGAATGACCGGAATCCGTATCAGAGGTTGATTGTGCTGCTCCCTCCTGGCTCAGCCCATCCTTCCCGCCGCTGAGAAGGAAGTCTCGACAGCAGATGGAGTGCATGCCATGTTCAGACATCGTCCCCACACCACATTCGTCACGGGCTATGGGCCGCCCCCGTGCTGAGCTACGCCCTGCGCCGCATTCTGGGCATGATTCCCACGCTGCTGCTGATCAGCGTGGTGTGCTTTACCGTGATCCAGTTGCAGCCGGGATCGTTTCTGGACCAGTACCTGGATGATCCGCGCGTGACGCGCGAGTCGGTAGAGACCATCACCCGGCAACTGGGGCTGGATCAGCCGCTGTGGGTGCAGTACCTGACCTGGATCAAGGGCATCATCTTACACGGAGATTTTGGGTACTCGTTCGTCAACGGACGCCCGGTCTCCAGCCTGATCTGGGAGCGGCTGGGCTGGACGGTCTTTCTGGCGGTGCTGACCCTGATCGTGTCGTGGGTGATCGCCATTCCGCTGGGCATCTACACGGCGCTGAACCGCTACGGCTTCGGCGCGACCATCACCAATTTTCTGGGCTACATCAGCCTGGCGACGCCGGACTTTCTGGTGGCGCTGCTGCTGATCGCGCTGGTGCTGAACACGGGGGGCACCAATGTGGGCGGGCTGTTCAGTCCGCAGTACATCGGCGCGCCCTGGAGCGCGGCCAAGGTGTTTGACCTCTTGAACCACCTGTGGATTCCCATGATCGCCATCGGCCTGGAGGGGGTCGCGGGCCTGATGCGCCAGATGCGGGCCTCGATGCTGGACGTGATCAACCAGGATTACGTGCGCACGGCGCGGGCCAAGGGCCTGGCCGGACAGGCGGTGCTGTGGCGGCACGCGGTGAGAAACGCGGTCAACCCCCTGATCAGCCTGGCGGGCCTGAGCCTGCCCACCCTGATCAGTGGCACCATTATCGCCAGCATCGTGCTGAACCTGCCGACCATCGGGCCGTTCCTGTACGACAGCCTGCTCAACAAGGACCAGTACGTCGCCATGACGCTGCTGCTGTTCAGCGCGCTGCTGCTGCTGATCGGCACGCTGCTCTCCGATCTGGCGCTGGCCTGGGCGGACCCCCGCGTGAGGTTCGAATGACCGCCCCGACGGTGACCGCTCTGGCCCCCGCCCCCGAGGTCCGGCAGACCCCGCTGTCGCTGGCCCTGCGGCGCTTTCGCCGCAACCGCGTCGGGGTGATCAGCGCCTGGGTGCTGGCGATCATGTACACCGTCGCCCTGCTGGCCGGGTTTCTGGCCCCGTATTCCATCACCGCCCAGCACGAGGCCTACCCGTTCCAGCGCCCGCAGCCGGTCCACATCGTCCACGACGGTCAGGTGATGCGGCCCTTCGTATACGGGTTTAAAAAGACCCGTGATCCGGTCACGTACCTGAGCACCTTCGCGCCCGATACCAGCAGGCCGCAGCCCATTCTGTTTCTTGTGCGCGGCGAGGACCCGCTGGAATCCCAGTACAACTTTCTGGGCGTCTTCAGGAGTCAGTGGCACCTGTTCGGCGTGAAGGACGGCACGTTCTTTCCCCTGGGCACCGACAAGTTCGGGCGCGATCTGCTGTCGCGCATGCTGGTCGGCTCGCAGGTCAGCCTGACGGTGGGCGTGATCGGCATCCTGATCTCGTTCACCATCGGAATCGTGCTGGGCGGCGTCAGCGGGTATTTTGGGGGCTGGGTCGACAATCTGATCCAGCGGGTGGTGGAGGTGCTGCTGTCCTTTCCGCGCCTGCCCATTTTGCTGGCGCTGTCCACCATCATTCCGGCCAGATGGCCGAGTACCTGGGTGTACCTGGGCATCGTGGCGGTGCTGTCCCTCATCGGCTGGGCGGGGCTGGCGCGGGTCATTCGCGGTCAGGTCATGAGCGCGCGCACGGTGGATTACGTGCAGGCGGCGCGGGCCATCGGCGGCTCGGACCTGCGGGTGATCTTGCGCCACATCATGCCCAACCTGAGTTCCTTTCTGATCGTGACCGCCACGCTGGCTCTGCCCGGCTACATCCTGGGCGAGAGCGCCCTGAGCTTTTTGGGCCTGGGCATCAAGGAACCGATGACCAGTTGGGGCCTGCTGCTCAAGGACGCCCAGAGTTTCGAGACGCTGAACCTGTACCCCTGGCTGCTGCTGCCCGGCGTCTTGATCGTGCTGTCGGTGCTGGCCTTTAACTTCATGGGCGACGCTCTGCGCGACGCGGCAGACACCCAGAGCCGCTAGCGCTTTCCATCATATGACTGCCGCTACTTGACCACCGCCCGCTGCTTCCCAGACATGTCCCCCTTCTCGCCCCAGGAGGTCCACATGAAAACCCGCTCCCTGTCCGCCCTATTCGCCGTCAGCGCCGCGCTGCTGTGCGCGCCGGCCCTGGCCCAGACCTCACAGACCCAGACCTCACAGACCCAGTCAGCACAGGGCAAGTCAGCACAGGGCAAGTCCAACGTGCCGCCCTCGCTGTTCCAGACGGGTGGCAAGCGCGGCGGCACACTGACCCTGCCGCTGGTCAGCAGTCCGCAGAGCTTCAACTACTTTGCGGTGCTGGACAACAACTCGTACACGGTCATGAACAACGTGCTGGACCGCCTGATCACCCTCGACCCGCTGACCAACAAGCTGTTTCCCGCACTGGCCGAGTCGTGGACCTTCACGCCGGATGGCCGCAGCGTCACCCTCAAGTTGCGTCGGGGCGTCAAGTGGAGCGACGGTCAGGACTTCAGCGCCGACGACGTGCTCTTTACGCTGGTGGACGTGGCCTCGAACACCGGCCTCAAGGCCAACCAGTCGGCGGTGTTCAAGGTGGGCAAGGACCCGCTGACCTTCAGCAAGGTGGACGCCTACACCGTCAAGGTCACGGCCCCCAAACCCTACGGCGCGATGCTCCAGGCGCTGACCTTTGTGCCGATCCTGCCGCAGCACAAGCTGGCCAAGTACAATCCGCTCAACTACCCCGGCGGCGGCCCCAACGTGGAATTCAACATCTTGCACGCCGCCGACAGCAGCACCATGCCGGGGATCGGGACCATCTTGCAAAGTGACCTGGCCAAGCTTGGCGTCAAGGTCAACTAGCAGGGCATCACGGGCAGCACGGTGCTGTCCACCGCCCTGAGCGGCAATTTCGAGTTGGTGCTGTCTACCTTCGGCGATCAGCCGGACCCGCAACTCCGCAAGGACATCTGGCAGCCAGGCGGCGCGCTGCACTACTGGCGGCGCAGCCTGCAACCTGCCCAGGAGGGCACCGCACCCAACCTGGCGGCCATGACCGCCAGCGAGCGGCGCATCTACGACATCTTCGCGCAGGCTGAGGCGTTGGGCAATCAGGCGCAGCGCAAGACGCTGTACAACGAGTGGCAGCAGCTCTTCGCCAAGAACCTGCCGGTGATTCTGATCGTCAAGCCGGACTCGGTGGCGGCCTTCCAGGCGCGCATCGGCAACTATTACGTCAAGGACAATGCGGTGATCAGCAGCAACTACACCGTCTTCGAAAAGTGAACGCGGGTTCCTTCCGTGACCCCCCGCAGGTGGGCCTGGAGCGGCTGCTGGCCACGGTGGAGGCCGCCGACGCCTGGGGCCGGGTGGGGCTGTTGACCAATCCCAGCGGCGTCACCCGCGACCTGATCCCCAGCGCCGTTGCGCTGTCCCGCGCCGGGCTGACGCTGGACCGGCTGCTTGGCCCCGAGCACGGCGTGGACGGCAGCGGCGCACCCGGCGAGGCTCCGGAACTGGAGCGCGACGCGGCCAGCGGCCTGCCGACGTGCGTGCTGTACCACCTGAGCGATGAAGAAACCGCGCGGCGGCTGGCGGGCCTCGATACCCTGCTGGTGGACCTTCAGGACGTTGGGGTGCGCTTTTACACCTACATCAGCACCGTCCGGGACGCGCTGCGGGCCGCGCGGACGCTGGGGCTGCGGGTGGTGGTTCTTGACCGGCCCAATCCCATCGGCTTTGCGGTGGAGGGGCCGCTCCTGGAGCCGGCGTTCGAGTCCTACGTGGGCATTTCCAGCGCGCTGCCGCTGCGCCACGGCCTGACCATCGGCGAGGTGGTGCGTCTACTGGCTGCCGGAGAGGGCGTGGGGGCCGAGGTGCTGCCCACCGACGCGCCGGACGGCTGGCACACGGGCCGCCCCTGGGTGCCGCCCAGCCCCAACCTGCCGGACCTCGCGGCGGCGCAGCTTTACCCGGCAGGTGCGCTGGTCGAGGCGTTGGACGCCAGTGAGGGTCGCGGCACGGCCCTGCCCTTCCGGCAATTCGGCGCGCCGGGCCTGGACGCCCACGCGCTGGCCGCCCGGCTGAACGCGCTGGACCTGGGCGTCACCGCCCGCCCAGCATTTTTCACGCCCACCACCAGCAAACACGCGGGTCAGCGCTGCGCGGGCGTGCAGTTGCACCCTGACTCGGATGCCACGCTGCCGGAGCTGCTGCCCCTGGGTCTGGCCCTGTTCACCGCGCTCGAGGAGGCCGGTGCGGCGCGCAATTCCAACTGGCTCCAGAAACTCCTCGGCGTTCCCGCTGGCAAGGTTCCCGCTACGCCGGAGGCTGCGCTGGCGATGCTTCCAGGATGGCAGCGTGCCGCGCAGGAGCAAGCCCAGGTCCTCTCCCCCCACCGTCTGTATGCCCGCTGAAGAGCCGTCTCGGAGGTCCATGCGGCTTGCCCCCATGCGGATTGCCCCTGAAGTGAACACCTCAACCCGGCTGAAGGAACAAGCAGAGCGGACGCCGCTGCTTGGTCTGGAAGAACATGCGGCGCTTTTCCGGATGCTCCTGATTTGACGCTCTGCACACCTGCGCTGCAACGGCAGATGGCCTGCCAGATCAGAGGGGCCGCCACAGCCTGCCCATCGGTGCGGTTCATTCGTAGTTACCGCGTCGCCCAGCATCACGCTGACATGGGAAAGGACCCTGAGCAGCGCTGACCTCACAAAAACCGCAATGTAGTGGTAATGGAGGGGCCAGGCTCTGGCAATGTTGATCTCACGTTAAGAGACGCGCTGCACACGCTTTAAATCGCCCCGTGATTAGCGGAGGCGTAACGTTGGCCCGCCTAACTTGCAACAGCCATGAAACGTTCTCACCGTGAGCTTGCCTTTCCCATCTTTGCCGCTGACCGCACGCCTATCCACCAACATGTCCTCATCTCCGGCGGCCCGGACCGGACCCGCACACGGTGGATCCGCACACAATGGACCCGCACACAATGGACCCGTACACAGTGAAGGCGGTTATCTTTGCCGGGGGTCTGGGCACCCGCATCAGCGAGGAGAGCGTCGTGAGGCCCAAACCCATGATCGAGATTGGGGGGCGGCCCATCCTGTGGCACATCCTGAAGATGTATTCGGCGCACGGCATCACCGATTTCGTGGTGCTGTGCGGCTACAAGCAGTACATGATCAAGGAGTATTTCAACAACTACTTCCTGCACATGTCCGACGTGACCTTCGACATGCGCAACAACGAGGCCAGGTACCACCGCCGCAGCGCCGAGCCGTGGTGCGTGACCCTGGTCGACACCGGCGAGGACACCATGACCGGCGGGCGACTGGCGCGGGTGCGCAAGCACCTGCAAGGTGGCCCCTTTTGCCTGACCTACGGCGACGGGGTAAGTGACGTGGACATCGCGGCCACCATTGCCTTTCACCGTGAGCATGGCCGCCTGGCCACCATGACGGTGGTGCAGCCGCCGGGTCGTTTTGGGGCCGTGACCGTGGATGAGGAGGGTGGCGTCAGCAGCTTTCAGGAAAAGCCCGACGGCGACGGCGCGTGGATCAACGGCGGCTTTTCCGTGCTGGAGCCGGAGGCCATCGATTACATCGAGGGAGACGGGACCACCTGGGAGGCCGAGCCCCTGCGCGAGCTGGCGCGGGCCGGGCAACTCGCCGCCTATCGCCACGCCGGATTCTGGCAGCCCATGGACACCCTGCGGGACCGCAACCTGCTTGAGGAGTTGTGGCGTTCGGGGCAGGCCCCGTGGAAGGTCTGGTGAACGGTTCCTCTGAGCGTGACCTGTACGACTTCGTGGTCATCGGCGGCGGCATCGTGGGACTGGCCACCGCCTACCGCCTGCAACAGCGCTACCCCGGCGCACGGACCGCCGTGCTGGACAAGGAAGACGCCCCCGCGCGGCATCAGACCGGACACAATTCCGGGGTGGTCCACGCCGGGGTGTATTACGCCCCTGGCAGCATGAAGGCGCGGCTGTGTCAGGCGGGCAACCGCAGCATGGCCGAGTTCTGCGTGCAGCACGGCGTCCCCTACGAACGCTGCGGCAAGCTGATCGTCGCCACGAAGAACAGTGAGTTGCCGCAATTGGCCCGCCTGGAGGAACGTGGACGCCTTAACGGTCTGGAGATCGAGCGCCTGACCCCCGAGGGCGTGCGCGAGGTCGAGCCGCATGTGCGCGCGGTGGCGGGCCTGCGGGTGCGGGCCACCGGCATCGCCGATTACGCCGCCGTGTGCATGGCGCTGGTGGACGAACTGCGCGCGGGCGGCACCGAGGTCCGGTATGCCACGCGGGTCACGGGCCTGAAGCGGACGGGCGGCGAACACCGGATCGCCACCAGCAAGGGAGAGCTGCGCGCCCGCTTTCTGATCAACTGCGCCGGGCTGCACAGTGACCGCATCGCGCGGCTGGCCGGGGCGGACCCGCAGAGCCAGATCGTGCCGTTCCGGGGCGAGTATTACGAGTTGCGCCCCGACAAACGCCATCTGGTCAAGCATCTGATCTACCCGGTGCCCAACCCTGATTTTCCCTTCCTGGGCGTGCATTTCACCCGCATGACCGACGGCTCGGTCCACGCCGGTCCCAACGCGGTGCTGGCCTTCGCGCGCGAGGGCTACCGCAAGACCGACTTCAACCTGCGCGATCTGGCCGAATCCCTGCGCTACCCCGGCTTTCAGAAGCTGGCGCGGCGCAACCTGAAGGAGGGGGCTGCCGAGATGTGGCGCTCCGTGTCCAGGGCGGCCTTTGTCCGCAGTCTCCAGGCGCTGATTCCTGAAGTGACGGCAGCCGACGTGATTCCGGCGGGGGCCGGGGTGCGCGCCCAGGCGCTGACGCCGCAGGGTGCGCTGGTGGACGACTTTTTAATCGTGGAAGGCCCCGGCGCGCTGCACGTCTGCAACGCCCCCAGCCCGGCGGCCACCGCGTCGCTGGAAATCGGACAGGCCATCGTGGACCGCCTGCCTGGCTTTGACCACCTGACCCCCCAGACCGCCGCGCCGGGCCACGCCCCGCAGGGAGCAACACCATGAAGATATTTGTCACGGGCACTGAAGGTTATCTGGGGTCCCTGCTGGCCCCGCAACTGCTGGCGGCGGGCCACGAGGTCATTGGCCTGGACACCGGCTATTACAAGGCAGGCTGGCTCTACAGAGGCATCACCCAGAGCGCCCGCACGCTGAACAAGGATCTGCGCCAGATCACGGCGGAAGACCTGCGCGGCGTGGACGCGGTGGTCCACATGGCCGAGCTGTCCAACGATCCGCTGGGGCAACTGCTGCCCAACATCACCTACGACATCAACCACCACGGCTCGGTGCGGCTGGCCGAACTGGCCAAGGCGGCGGGCGTTCAAAAGTTCGTCTATATGTCGTCGTGCAGCGTGTACGGCGTGGGCGGGGCGGACTTCGTGACCGAGGACTCGCCGGTCAACCCGCAGACCGCCTACGCCGAGTGCAAGGTGCTGGTTGAAAATGACCTGCGCCCGCTGGCCGACGCGAAATTCTCGCCTACCTTCCTGCGCAACGCCACCGCCTTCGGGGCCAGCCCGCGCATGAGATTCGACATCGTGCTGAACAACCTATCGGGGCTGGCGTATACCACGGGTAAAATCGCCATGACCTCGGACGGAACGCCGTGGCGTCCGCTGGTGCATGCGCTGGACATCGCCCGCGCCATTGGGTGCGTGCTGGACGCGCCCATCGAGGCCGTTCACAACCAGACCTTCAACGTGGGCAGCACCGAGCAGAACTACCGCGTGCGCGAGATCGCCGAGCAGGTGGCCGCCGCCTTCCCCGGCTGCGCTCTCAGCTTCGGCGAACAGGGCGCGGACACCCGCAGCTACCGCGTGAATTTCGACAAAATCACCAATGATCTGCCCGGCTTTAGCTGCGATTGGAACGCCGCGCGCGGGGCGCAGCAGCTCGCGGCGCTGTTCGGCTCCATCAACCTGGGCCGCGACACCTTCGAGGGCCGGGGCTTTACCCGCCTCAAGCAACTGGAATACCTGCTGGAGAGCGGGCAGATCGACAATGACTTTTACTGGACCGACCCGTTCTCCGCATCTACGGGAGCAACCACCGAGGCGCAGGCATGATCTTTACCGAGACCAAACTGAAGGGTGCATTCATCATCGATCTGGAGTTGCGTGAGGACGAGCGCGGCGGCTTTGCGCGTACCTTCTGCATGAACGAATTTGAAGCGCATGGTTTGAAGCCGCAGGTGGCCCAGTGCAACCTCAGCTTCAACCACAAGGCCGGGACGCTGCGCGGGATGCACTACCAACTGGCCCCCGCCGCTGAGACCAAGCTGGTGCGCTGCACGCGCGGGGCGATTGTGGACGTAATCGTGGACCTGCGCCCCGAATCGGACACCTATCTGGAGCATGTGGCGGTGGAATTGAACGACGACAACCGTCGCGCCCTGTATGTCCCCGAATTGTTCGCGCATGGGTATCAGGCGCTGAGCGACGGGGCCGAGGTCAGCTACCAGGTGGGCGAGTTCTACACCCCCGGCTCCGAGCGCGGTCTGCGCTACGACGATCCGCGTCTGGGCATCCAGTGGCCCATGCCGGTCAGTGTGATCTCGGAGAAGGACGCTGCGTGGCCGCTGCTGAAGGCCGACGCCATGCCGGAGGTCAGCGCGTGATCATCGTGGACCGGGCGCTGGAGAAGCGCGAGGCGCAGGGCAAGCCGATTCGGGTGGGCATGATCGGGGCCGGATTCATGGGCCGGGGCGTCGCCAACCAGATCATCAACTCGGTGCCGGGGATGCGGCTGGTGGCCGTCTCGAACCGCCATCTGGCCGGGGCCGTGCGCGCCTATCAGGAAGCGGGGCAGGAGCCGGTGACGGTGGACAGCTTGAACGCGCTGGAAGACGCTGTGCGCGCCGGAACACCTGCCGTGACCGAGGACGCAGCGCTGCTGTGCGCCTGTGGGGGCATCGACGCCCTGATCGACGTGACCGGCGACGTGGAATTCGGGGCCTGGGTCACGCTGGAAGCCATTGCCCACGGCAAGCACCTGATCAGCATGAACGCCGAGCTGGACGCCACGGTGGGGCCACTGCTGCGCCGCAAGGCCGACGCGGCAGGCGTGATCCTGACCGCCGCCGACGGGGATCAGCCGGGCGTGCAGATGAACCTGTACCGCTTCGTGAAATCCATCGGCCTGACACCGCTGGTGTGCGGCAACATCAAGGGCTTGCAGGACCCCTACCGCACGCCCACCACCCAGCAGTCCTTTGCCGAGAAGTGGGGCCAGAACCCGTACATGGTGACCTCGTTCGCGGACGGCACCAAGATCTCCTTCGAGCAGGCCATCGTCGCCAACGGCACCGGCATGAGCATCGAGAAACGCGGCATGCGCGGCGCGGACTTCGCGGGCCATGTGGATGAACTGACCCGGATGTACGACGTGGAGGCCCTGCGCGCCCTGGGCGGCGTGGTGGATTACACCGTGGGCAGCAGGCCGGGGCCGGGGGTGTTCGTGCTCGCCACGCACGACGATCCCAAACAGCGCCACTACCTTAACCTCTACAAGCTGGGCGAGGGGCCGCTCTACAGCTTTTACACGCCGTACCACCTATGCCACTTCGAGGTGCCGCTCACGGTGGCCCGCGCGGTGCTGTTCGGGGATGCGGCGCTGCAACCCCTGGGTGCGCCCACCGTGGAAGTGGTGACCACCGCCAAGACCGATTTGCGCGCCGGGGACACGGTGGACGCGCTGGGCGGTTACCTCAGTTACGGGCAGTGCGAGACGGCGGCCATCACCCGCGAGCAGCGTCTGCTGCCGATGGGACTGGCCGAGGGCTCCGTGCTGCGCTGGGATGTGCCTAAAGACGCGGTGCTGACGTATGACGACGTGACCCTGCCTGAGGGGCGCGTGGCGGTGCGCCTGCGCGCCGAGCAGGACGCCCTCTTCGCGGACCAGATCGGATCGGGACAGGTCATATCGGTATGACCTCTCTCGCCGATCAAGCCCCCACCGTCTGCGCGGTGATCCTGACCTACAACCGCCAAGCCCTGCTGCGAGGGTGCCTGGCCTGTCTGCTGGGGCAGACTCGCCCCCCGGACCAGATTCTGGTAGTGGACAATGCCAGCAGCGACGGCACCGCCGAGATGCTGGCCCGCGAGTACCCGGACGTGCGGGTGCTGGTCCTGTCGCCCAACCTGGGCGCGGCGGGGGGCTTCGCAGCAGGGATGGCGCAGGCCTACAGCGCGGGCTTCGACTGGCTGTGGCTGATGGACGACGATGCCTGCCCGCGCCCGGACGCGCTGGAGCGGTTGCTGGCGGCGGGGGCGGACCCGGACACGGACACGGCGGCGGACGTGCTGGTGCCGTGGCAGTGCTCGGCGCAGGGCAAAATGTACGGTGTGGCCCAGTGGCAGCCCGGTGGTCTGATGGAACCCGATCCGGCCACGCTTGAGGCCGGACATGAGGTGCAGTTGTTTGCCTTTATCGGGCCGCTGATCTCGCGCGCGGTGATCGAGCGGGTGGGCCTGCCCTACGCCGAGTACTTCATCGACATGTTCGACTGGGAATACAGCCTGCGCGTCCAGCAGGCGGGACTGCGCGCCCGATTGGTGCCGGACAGCGTGATTGACCATGAGGCCGGTGAGATCAAACTCCAGCGCCTGCTGGGCGTCGGTCGCGCGCGCGCGCGGTACTGGCGGCCTGGCTGGCGCGTGTACTACGACACCCGCAACGCGCTGCTCACCTTCCGCCGCCGCCGCCTGGGCTGGCCCACCACCCTGCATTATCTGGCCTCCCAGCCCCGCTCCGCGCTGCGCGAACTGGCCCTGGAACCCGATGGGCTGCGGCGCGCCCGCCTGCGCTGGTGGGCGGTGCGGGACGGCCTGCGGGGCGTGGCTGGTGAGAGGCCAGAGGTGCGCCAGATCGGCGGGTCAAAGCGCTGAGCTTGAATTCTGGGGCTGCCGCCACACACTGGCGCAGTTTCGGTACAGGACACTGCCGTGCATTCCAGAGCTGTGCCAGTTCTGGCGTCTGTCCATGACGGTGGGAAGCCCTGGTGGTCCAGTCTCCAGCCGAGCTGTGGGTCAGGGCAATCCCGCCTGGGCCGCCGCCAGATGACGCTGGGACCGCACTGTCCTTCACGGTGGGTCAGCTTTGCTGTGACAAGCTGCCCCGGATGAAGTTGACCGAAGCAAAAATGGGAGGCGGCGCGGCTGCGCTTCCCAGCAGGGCAGCACTCGTGGTGGCTGTGGGCGCGCTGACGCTGAGTGCCGCCCTCAGCGCCCTGGCCCCAGCCAGCGCGGCCCAGTCCACACCGCAGCCATTTGCCGACGGCGGGGTGTACACGCTCAGGAACGCGTGTGCCGGGCTGGCGCTGGACGTGGAAAGTGCAGGCGTCCAGAACGGCGCGCGGGCCATCGTCTGGCCCTACGCCGCCGCCGCCAACCAGCAGTGGAACGTGCAGGAGATCAGCGCGGGCCGCTACCGCCTGAGCGCGCTGCACAGCGGCAAGTTGCTGGACGTGGACAATGGCGGTAAATCGCCGGGAACGCCGGTCATCCAGTGGAGTGGCACCGGCGGTGTCAACCAGCAGTGGCTGACCGAGAAGGTCGGAGACGGCACCTTTCGCCTGCGCCCGGCCCACGCCCCTGAGCTGGCGCTGGAGGTCCTCAGCGCCCCCAATCAGGGCGGCAGCGCCGTGGGGATGGGCCGTGTTGCGGCGGGCGCTTCTGCCTGCGCCAGCGGCTGGAAGATCGAGCGGGTGGCGCGCCCGGCTGGCACCAATCGGCTGGCCGTCTCCAAAGATGGTCACAGCCTGGTCCACGCCGACGGCTCGCCCTTCCTGTACCTGGCCGATACCGCCTGGGAACTGCCCCACCGTCTGGACCGCGCCGAGGTCATCCGCTACCTGGACACCCGCCAGCGTCAAGGCTTCACGGTCATCCAGACGGTGGCGCTGGCCGAGCTGGGCGGCCCCACGGTGCCCAACGCCTCCGGCGATCTGCCGTTCAAGGACGGCGACCCGGCCCGCCCAGCCACCACGCCGGGCAGCGATCCCAAGAAGGCCGACGAGTACGACTACTGGGACCATCTGGACTATGTGATTGACCAGGCGGCGGCGCGCGGCATGTATGTCACGTTGCTGCCGACCTGGGGCGAGTGGGTCAACGACGAGCCGCTGTTCACCCCGGCCACGGCGCGGGCTTACGGGCGTTTCCTGGGGCAGCGCTACCGCAACGCCCCGGTGATCTGGATGCTGGGCGGCGACCGCAACCCGGAAAAGCCCGAGCAGCGCGAGATCTGGCGGGCGATGGCGGGCGGCCTGGAGGACGGCGCGGGCAGTCCCGAGAAGGCGCTGATCAGCTACCACCCGGCCATGCCCTTTGGCTCGGCGCAGTGGTTTCACGCAGAGGCGTGGCTGGATTTCAACACCTGGCAGACCGGCCACTGCCGCAGGCAACGGGTCTGGGAAAAGATCGGCCAGACGCGCGCCGAGAAGCTGCCCAAGCCGGTGCTGAACGCCGAACCCATCTACGAGGACCACCCGGTGTGCTTCGATCCGGGCAAGCAGGGCTACTCCGACGCCACCGATGTCCGCAACGTGGCGTACTGGAGCGTTTTTTCCGGTGCCTTTGGGGCCAGCTACGGCCATCATTCGGTCTGGCAGATGTTCGAGAAGGGCCGCAAGGGAATCAACGGTCCGCAGATGCCCTGGACCGAGGGCCTGAACGCGGCGGGGGCCGCCCAGATGCGGCACCTGCGGACCCTGCTTGAGGCCCGCCCTGCTCTGAGCCGCGTCCCGGACTCCACCCTGGTCACCCAGGTCTACGACGACGATGGGCGGATCGTGGCCGTGCGCGGCGATGGCTATGCCCTGGTCTACACGGTCCTCGGCAAGCCGGTTGCGCTGCGCCCCGAGCGCCTGCCCGGCAAGGAAACGGTGGCGGCGTGGTACAACCCGCGCACCGGTCAGACGACAGCCCTCGGCCAGGTGGGCCGCAAGGGTCCTGTGACGTTCACGCCGCCGTCCAGGGGGCGCGGCAGCGACTGGATTCTGGTGCTCGACGACGCTGCGCGGCAATTTCCGCCAGTTGGCCGCAAGCGCTGAGGACGCCTCATCTGACTACCATCCGGTGCATGGGGTTGACGCTCCATGCATATTGCGCTATCTTCTTCTCATCGCCGCCTGAGAGGGCGGTTTTTTCAGTTCCGACCGAGGCTCCAGTCTCAGGTCCCCCTTGAATCAGGAGGTAGATCGGTGGGTCAACCTGTTCCGGCACGGAGGGCCTCCAGACGAACTGGCGGTGTCGCCCTGGCGCTGGTCGGCTTGGCCGCCTTCACCATTGCCCAATTGGGGCTGCGGCTGTGGGTGAGGAGCAAGCCCAGGCCCATTCCCTACGGCTGGGCGTGGCTGCTGGAGAACCCCTGGCGGCGGCGTTACCGCGATCCCGTGCGGCTGGCTGGGGCCTGCGGCCTGCGTTCCAGCGATCATGTGCTGGAGGTCGGCTGCGGATCGGGTCTATTCACGCCCGCACTGGCCGGGCGCTGTGCCCACCTGACGGCGCTGGACATCGAGGCCCGCTACCTGGCCCAGACGGCGGCCCGGACCGCTGGGCTGCCCAACGTGACGCTCCTGCACGGCGATCTCTTGGCGCTGCCGATCCTGGCGGCCAGCATGGACGCGGCGGTGTTGATCTCGGTCCTAACCGAGGTGCCTGCGCCGGTGGAGGCCCTGCGGGAGTGCGTCAGGGTGCTGCGGCCCGGGGGCCGGATCATGGTGGGCGAGGAGTTCTTCGGGCCGGAATACGTGCTGCCCCGCACCGTGGACAATTGGGCGGGGGCTGCCGGGCTGCGGTGTATCGGCAAGCAGGGCAACGGCTGGGCCTACCTGCACATCTACGAGGTGATTTAGAGCGTTTGTCAAAAGAGTTGTCCACTTTTGACCGAACAGGCGGGCAAGCGTCCTGATGGAGAGGGGTAGCCCCATACGGGTGCTGTCACACGACAACAGTTTGTTCTGCTCAAGACAGTGAGTAAATTTCGCCGAGTATCTGGGACTGGAACAGCTCCGTAGGAGAGAACGGAAGCGTCGTGAGTCTTCTCTCCCGGTGCTGTAATTCGGACAAATGCTCCAGAACTCGTTCAGACTTTGCTCGCGGGCAGCCATTCCGGATGGGCGCTCAGCGGGGCGGGGCGTTCGGCGGGGCTCTGGACCTCCAGCGTGCGCCCGGCCTCGGCGGCGTCCAGCGTCGTCTGCATCACGTCCAGCACGTGGTAGGCCAGTTCGCCGCTGGCACGATGGTGGGTGCCGCCGTCCACCGCACTCAGCATATCGGCCAGCCCTATGCCGCGCGCATTGTCCTGAAAGGGGCGGATCAGCTCGATGGTTTCCCAGGCGTCACTGTTTGCCGCGCGCAGCCGCAGCGGGCCGCCGAAGGTGTTGGGATCGGGCAGGCTCAGGGTGCCCTGGGTGCCGTAGATTTCCATGCGCGGCAACTCGCTGGCCTGCACGTCAAAACTGGTGATGAAGGTAGCGACGGCTCCCGGCCCGGCCTCGCTCCCATCAAAGGACAGTTGGGCGGTGACGTGGGTGGGGGTCTGGACCGGGACGCTCTGACCCTGCCGCGCCCCGCTGCCGATCACGCGCTCCGTGTGCGCCCTGGCTGCGCTGCCGCCCACGCGGACGACGCCGCCCAGCAGGCCCACCAGCGCGGTCAGGTAGTACGGCCCCATGTCGAACAGTGGCCCTGCGCCGGGCTGGTAGAAGAATTCGGGATCGGGGTGCCAGCCCTCCGGCCCGTTGCTCAGCATGAAGGCGGTGGCGGCCACCGGGCGGCCAATCCGGCCCGCGTCCAGCACCTCGCGGGCAGTTTGCAGCCCCGCGCCCAGAAAGGTATCGGGGGCGCAGCCCACCCGCAGGCCCCGTTCCCGCGCCGCCGCCAGGATGGCCAGCCCGTCCTGGCGCGTGGTCGCCAGCGGTTTTTCGCTGTAGACGTGCTTGCCCGCGTTTAAGGCGGCCAGTGACGTCGCGGCGTGCGCGGCGGGCGGCGTCAGGTTGACCACCGCCACGATCTGGGGGTCCGCGAGCAGTTCGTCCAGGCCCACCGCGCGGCAGCCGTAGGCGCTGGCCTGCGCCTGGGCACGCGCCGGGTCCAGATCGGTGATGGCCGCTACCCGGAACACCCCCAGCTCGCGGGCGATCTTCAGGTACGCGCTGCTGATGTTGCCGGTGCCGATAATGCCGATGCTGTGGGTCATGCTGGGGTCCTCCTGAGAGGTAGGCGAGAGTTGTGGACGGTCAGGATGGCATGATGGGCAGCACAGGGAGCATAGGGGCGTGAATGTGACAAGACAGCCTCGCCGGGCCGTAGACTCTGGGCCGGAAAGAGCGCCGCCACAGTTTCGTCCCTGCCTTCCGCCGCCCGATTCTAGCGAGAACGTTCCCCCTTTCTTCCACGAGGTTCCCATGACCCAGCGCGTTTCCGTCGGCCTGCAACTGTACACCCTGCGCGAGCAACTGGCTCAGGATTTTCCGGGTACCCTGGACGCCGTGGCCGCCAGCGGTGTCACCGAGGTCGAGCTGGCCGGGGAATACGGCGGTCTGGACGGCCCTGGCCTGCGCGCCGCCCTGGCCGAACGCGGGTTGACGGCCACCGCCGCCCACATCGGCGGTGAGGCGTGGGAGACGGACACGGATGGGCAGATCGCCTTCCTGCATGGCGTCGGCGTGACGCGCGCGGTCTATCCCTGGTTCAAGGGTGAGGGGCAGGAGTGGGTGACGCTGGCCGAACAGCTCGAAGGGTTGTCGCAACGGCTGGCCGGAGAGGGCATCAGCCTCAGTTACCACAACCATAACCACGAGCTGAGCGAGACGCTGGACGGGCAACCGGTTCTCGATCTGCTGATGGAGCGCGCCCCCAGCCTGGGCCTGGAGCTGGACACCGCCTGGGTCTATGCGGGCGGCCAGGACCCGGTGGACTATCTCCAGCGCTACGCCGACCGTGTGCCCCTGGTGCACCTCAAGGACCTGCGCCGCGAGAACGACGGCTGGCGCACGGTGGAACTGGGTGCGGGCGAGGTGCCGCTCGCCGCCATTCTGGACGCCGTGCCAGCGGGCGCGTCGGTCTTCTACGAGCAGGACCAGGCCGACGGGCTGAACAGCCTGCGGACCAGCCTGGCGTTCCTTGGCAGTCTGGGAAAATGAGCTTCTTGCAACGGATCTAAACGTCAAAAGGTCTGAACACCTCACCGCAGGAGCAAAGGACAATCTTCTGCGGATAGACGTTTAGACGGTTTGACCCACTTCACTCCAGCGCGCCCTGCCCGGTCAGGTGACGGCCCACGATCAGGGTGTGGATGTCGTGGGTGCCCTCGTAGGTGTCCACCGTTTCCAGGTTCAGCATGTGGCGGATCACCGGGTACTCGGTGGTGATGCCGTTGCCGCCCAGCATCTCGCGGGCCAGGCGTGCGCCCTGGAGGGCCACCCGCACATTGTTGCGCTTGGCGTAACTGACCTGCGCGAAATTCATGTGCCCGGCGTCCTTGAGGGTGCCCAGCCGCCACGCCAGCAGCATGCCGGTGCTGTGGTCCGTGGCCATACGCACCAGCTTGTCCTGCACCAGTTGCCGCGAGGCAATAGGTTTACCGAAGGTGGTGCGGTCCGTCGTGTAGTCCAGCGCAGTCTGTAACACCGCCTCCAGCGCGCCCATCGCGCCCCAGGCGATGCCGAAACGGGCGCTGGTCAGGCACGACAGCGGACTCTTCAGGCCCTGGCTGCCGGGCAGCAGGTTGGCTGCCGGAATGCGGCAGTCCTCCAGCACGATCTCGCCGGTCACGCTGGCGCGCAGGCTCATCTTGCGCTTGATTTGCGGGGCGCTGAAGCCCGGGCTGTCGGTGGGCACGATAAAGCCCCGGATCATGCCCTCCTCGTCCTTGGCCCACACCACCGCCACGTCGGCCTCGGGGCTGTTGGTGATCCACATCTTGTTGCCGTTCAGGACGTATTCGCCCCCGTCCAGGCGTGCCCGCGTCCGCATTGCGCCGGGGTCCGACCCGCCGTCGGGTTCGGTCAGGCCAAAGCAGCCGATCAGCTCGCCGGAGGCCAGCCCGGGCAGCCACTTCTGCTTTTGCTCGTCGCTGCCGAAGGTGAAAATCGGATACATTACCAGGCTGCCCTGCACGCTGGCGGCGCTGCGCAGGCCGCTGTCCACCCGCTCCAGCTCGTACATCATCGCGCCGTAACCGCTGTAACTCAGACCCGCGCCGCCGTACTCTTCGGGTGTCGTCGGCCCCAGCAGGCCCATCTGGCCAAAGCCGTGCATCACGTCTTTCACGGGCAATTCGCCGTCGTCCCACCACCCGGCGATGTGGGGCAGCAGTTCGGCGTCGCAGTAGGCGCGCACGCTCTCGCGCACCAGCCGTTCGTCGGGGGTCAGCAGTTCATGGACAGCGAATTCATCGATCATCAAAAACCTCGGTGGGGAGTCGGAGAAGCGGGGTGCAAGTGTGCCAGCATTCTTTCACAGGCTGCCGGGACAGGACGGCAAGGACTGCGCCAGTTCGCGGGGGTCAGCCTGACGTCCCATCTTCTGCTGTGGCCGTGAAGGTGGTCCGCTTGTGAACCTCCTGCCGGATTTTCTTTCCCCAGTCGTTTGGAGTCTCAAGACCCGTGTGGCACCCTCCCCTGCTCTCCTCTACCGCCAGGTGTGGGCGCTGCCCAGCCTCCTCACCACGGCCAGTACTGTAAAGGCCACCAGCACCATCACTGCCGACAGCACCAGCGCCGGGGCCAGATCGGATTCCAGCGCGGAATAGATGGCCAGCGTGATGGTCCGGGTCTTGCCCTGAAGCGATCCGGCGAACAGGATGGTGGCCCCGAATTCGCCCAGCGCCCGCGCCCAGGTCAGCACCAGCCCCTCCAGCAAAAATGCTGCGGCCAGTGGCCAGGTGATGAACCGGAAGACGGTCCAGCGGTCCGCGCCGTCGGTGCGGGCAGCGTCCTCCACATCGCGGTCCACCGCCATGAAGCCCGCTTTGGCGGTCCGCAGGTAAAAGGGGGCCGCCACGAACAGTTGCGCCATGACCACCGCTGCGGGCGAGAAAGCCACGCTGATGCCCGCCAGTTCCAGCGGCGCGCCCAGCAGGCCGCTCCGTCCAAAGGCCAGCAACAGCCCCACTCCCGCCACCACCGGCGGCAGCACGATGGGCAGGTCCAGCAGGGTGTCCAGCACAGTCTTACCGGGAAAGTCGTAGCGGGCCAGCAGCCAGGCCACTGGCGTGCCCAGCAGCACGGTCAGAAGCATGGTGCAGCCAGTGGTCAGCAGGCTGATCCGCAGGGTGTCCAGTACCACCGGCCTCAGCAGGGTGGGGAAAAACTGGGCGCTGAGGCCGCGCAGCAGCAGCGCCTGCACCGGCAGGACTAAAAACAGCACCAGCAGGGCGCTCAGCGCCAGCGGAACAACAGGGACGCCCCGCCACCTGGGCCGGGAAGACGGCCCTGTAGGTTCATGGCTGGGGGTAGGCCTGGCGGTCACTTCGCAGAGCCTTTGCTCAGGGCAGGCTCCCGGAGGACTGTCGCTCGGCAGACGCGCGGCTCATCGAGCCTGGTTTCAAGAAAAGTGTGGGTGCCGCTCTGCATGGAACTCCATAGGGTTGAGAGCGAGGGGTGCTGGGCAACACCCGCTACCGGGGTTTGAGAAAGCCCCATTTCTTGAGGATGGCCTGCCCCTCGCCCGACAGCACGAACTTCACGAACGCCTGTGCCGCCTCGGGGTTGGCGGAGTTCTTGAGCGTCCCGATGGGATAGCTCGCGCTCTGGTTGAAACGGGTGGGCAGCGTCATCACGCGCACGCTGTGCCGCAGGGCGGGCGTCACGTCCGAGCTGTACACCACGGCGGCGTCCGCCTCGCCCAGTTGCACCTTGAGGGCCACCTGACGCACGTTCGGTTCCTCGCTGACCACGTTGTTCAAGAAACGGTCCGAGAAGTCCCTGCCGTAAGCCCCCGATTTGTCGATGGCCGTCAGCATCTGCCGGGTATAGGTGCCCACCGGGACAACCTTATCGGCGATCACCAGCTTGACTCCGGGTTTGCCCAGATCCGCCAGCGTCTGCACTTTGGCGTTGTTCTTTGGCGCAATCACAGCCAGCCGGTTGCTCAGAAACGGCTGACCGCCTGTCACCAGCCCCGACTTGACCAGCGGACTGAACTGCGCGTTGTTGGCGCTGGCGTACACGTCGGCCCGCGCACCGTTGTCCAGTTGCGTGCGGAGTGCCTGCGATCCGGCAAACTGAAAGGTGGTGGTGTTCCCGGTTTTCGCGTCGAAGGCTCTCCCCATTTCGGCGAAGGCGTCGGTGAGTGAGGCGGCGGCGAACACCGTCAGGCTGACCGCGCTGGCATTGCCCAGGCCCAGAAGGAGGGTGGAGATCAGCAGTTTCGTCTTCAAAATGGACCCCGGATGTGTTGAGGTGGGTGGGCTGGATTTCATGGCACGATGCCCCGCAGTTGCCCCACCTGCGCCGCGTCGTAACCGCCCAGGGTGGCCAGTTCCAGCAGGAAGGCGGGAGTGCACGCCGTGTGCAGCAGCGCCCGGACTGCCGGATGGTTCAGGTGGGACTCGGGCACGATCAGATCGAAGTGTTCGCGTTGCAGCGGCACGAAATGCAGGCCAAGCGCCTGCGCGGCCACGCGGGGACCGGGAGCCACATCCGCCGCCCCCGACTGCACCCGCCGCGCGGCCTCCAGCGGGGAATCCACCTCGTCCAGATAGCCGGGCAGCGCCGCGCACTGTGCTGCCGAGAAGCCTGCCGCACTTAGCCAGCCGTCCAGCATCAGGCGGCTGCCCGCGCCGGGATCACGGTTGATCAGGCGCAGGCTATGGCCACGAAGGTCGTCTATCCCCCCGATCTTCCTGGGATTGCCCGCCGCCATCATCAGGCCCTGTTCCCAGGTCCACAGTGCGATGACATGGACCGGCTGGCCCAGCCGCATGCGCCGCACGAACGGCAGATTGGACTCGCCGCTCTGTGTGTCCCACAAGTGGATGCCCGCCAGATGGGCCTCTCCGGCAGCTACTCCGGCCAGCGCTACCTGACTGGACGCCGGGCGCGTGATCACCCGCAGGTCTGAAAAGGCCGTCCGGGTGTGGGCGGCCAACAGATCCAGCGACGGATCGCAGCCGATCAGGACGGCGGTGCGCCCGGCGAGATCCAGATCGCCGCTCAAATCCACCTTGACCCCGTGTTCGAGTTGCGCGGCGATCATTCCGTCCGCACGGTGGCTCAGCCCAGCCGGGCCATGCAGCGGAATGGCCAGCAAGGTCTCCCCTACCTGCGCCAGTTGCACGCGCCCCCCCGGTTGGGCCACGCCGATCAGTTGGGCGTGAACTTCAGACGGAGCCAGGCGGAACAACTCGTCAAGACCGCAGCGCAGCGCCTGCGCCAGCCTGAGCGCCACCACGGTGGTGGGGGCCGAGATCCCGGCCTCGATCTTGTGCAGTGCCTGACGGGTAATGCCGGCCCGGCGGGCCAGTTCGGTTGGCCCCAGACCAGCATCCTTGCGGCGTTGCTGGACAAGAGTTTGGAGAGTGCCCGCCGTCGGCAACATAGCCCAGCGTAAACTACAGGAGTCAAAACGTCAACTGTCGTTAACTATTGTGATTGTGCGAAGCGCTGGTCACGTTAGACACCAAACTTTTATAACCCTATTATCGGATTGTATATGATTACTCGGGATTTCCCTGCTGTATTGTTACTGCTCGTAATTCCGCCTCGCGTCTGCTCTGTTCCTTGTCTGGAGCAAGGCATATGCACGAGCAAAAGCTTGATGGTGGAATAATTAGTTGTTTGGTGTGGCCCTGATATTTCTGCGCCAGGCCGTTGAATACCCGAAAATCAATGAATGAATGCACACCACCAATTATCTATCTGACCTGCACCACCGATAGCAGTAGTCATATACAATCCGATAATTTTATGGTAGAAGAAGGGATGACGGTCCATCCTGACGACGAGCGCGCCATGAAGCTGGTCCAGGCTTTCCGCATCCTCAATCTGGAGCAGGTCATAGGAATGCTGCGTGAGGAGCTACACCGGCCCGTTGCCCAGTTGCGCGCCAATCTGCGGCCCGTGTTCGAGGCGGCGCAGTTGCAGGACTTGGATCTGCTACGGCCACCTGCCGATTTCCACGCCTGGCTCCAGACGCCATTCCGGGTGACACAGACCGGAGGAGTGGCGCGGGCCAACACCATCCGTGCCCGGTATGCCACCCTCAAGCAGCTCTACGACGTGGTGATCGAGCTGGGACTGATCTCCGACAATCCGGCTCACGGCTGCCCGATGCCGCCGCCGGAGCACAGTCAGGCACCGCTGCCCGGAGTCGCCGAGATAGAACGCCTGCTGGCCGAGGCCGGGGCCAGGGATGAAGAGTTATTCGCCGCCCTGACGCTGATCTACCAGCAGGCCTTTCAGTTGACCGAGTTGCTGGCCCTGCGCTGGAGCGCCCTGGACTTCAGCCGCGCTGAGCTGATGCGCGCCCGCACGGTCACGGCGCTGCGTCCGGAAAGCCTGCGGGCGCTGGGGCCTTTGCTGGCCCGCGCGGGCGGTCCACTGCACGCCCCGGTCAAGGGGCAGCGCGTCTTCGCCTTCAAAAACGCCGACGATCTGCGCTTGCAGTTGTGGAAGACCTGCCAGGCGGTCAACCTCTCCCCTGCTGCCGGGCCACGTGAATTGCGGCTGGCGTCGCTGCGGGACTATCCACAGGCTCCCCCCGGCTCTGGCTTCAGCAACCCGCAGGCCTACGGGCGGGCGCTGCGGCACGCGACAGCCCTGGCCGAACGCAAGCGGAACAAATAAGACGCCGCCCCCGGAACCTCCAGGGGCGGCGCACGGCAGCAACTCCGCTTACTTGTAGTAGCCGTTGAGAATCTTCTGCTCGTCGGTGGCGGCCTGCTTGATCGCGTCGGCGGGCTTGGTGCCCTTGAGCAGCACGGTGTTGATCGCGTCCACCCAGGCCTTGCGCTGCCCCGCCTCGTCCACGAACAGGGTGGAATGGGCGAAGGGCAGCGATCCCACGAACGCGCCGAACACCGGGTCCTTGCGCAGCGCCGGATCGCCCGCCAGTTTGCGGCTCGCCGGAATCTCGCCCACCGAGTCCAGCCAGATGCGCTGGGTGGCTTCGCTGGTCAGGAATTTCAGGAATTTTACGGCGGCGTCGAGCTTCTCGCCCTTGGCATTCTTGGTAATGCCGTTGACCCAGTACGAGCCGAAGTTGCTGCGGACCTCCGGGTTGGCCTTGAACACGGGCATGGGAATAACGCCCCAATCGAACTTGGCCCCGCTTTTGATGGTGTTGATGGCAAACGAGCCGTCGATGATCATGCCCACCTTGCCCGCGATGAAAGCGTCGCGGTAACTGTTGTTCCCGGGAAAGAAGTTGGGCACGCCCAGCTTGTATTTCGTGGCCAGGTCCGTGTAAAAGGCCAGTGCCTTGCGCCCGGCGTCCGAGTCGTAGGTGGCGGTCTTGCCGTCCTTGCTATAGGGGCTACCGCCGAACTGCCGCACCAGCACCTCGCGGACCATGTGGTAGTCCTGGCCGTCGGGCTGAATGCCGAAGCCCAACGTGGTGAAGCGCGGCGGCGCACCCTTGACGATCTTTTCGCCAGCGGCGATAAAGTCCTCCCAGGTGCGCGGCGGCGTAATGCGCGCGGCCTTGAACAGGTCTTTGTTGTAAAACACCGCCAGCGTCCGCACCGAGATGGGCAGGGTGTAGTACTGCCCGCCGATCTTGCTGGTCTTGACCATCGGCACAAAGTCGCTCTCGATCTTGGCGGTGGGAAAGTCCTTGGCGGGCAGCGGCAGCAGGTAGCCGCTGTCCACGTACTGCGGCAGCCAGCCGTAATACAGGTTGACCACGTCCGGCCCCTGGCCCGCCGGAACGCTGGAGGCCACCTTCTGGTTGTAGGCGTCGTAAGGGAAGGTCTCCTGCTTGATGGTGATGTCGGGATTGGCCGCCTCGAACTTCTTAATCAGCTCGTTCATGGTGCTGACCTTGCTGGCGTAGTCATACTGCCAGTAGGTCAGGGTGACGGGGGCAGCCGAGGCGGTGGCGAAGGCGGCGGCAGAAACAGTCAGGGCCAGCGTGAGCAGCTTTTTCATGGGACTCCTTGGAGGATAGCGCTGAAATGAGACATGCTTGAGAATTTAAACTATACGGCGGGCGGTGACTTGAAAAGGTGGTCGGCTGGCAATTTTGGGCCATCGGATACCTTTTGCCTGCCCTAGCCCGGCCCGCATCCTACTTGCCCAGGGTCACGCGCGGCCACAGGTAGGGCAGCGCCTGCTTGCCGCCCCATGAGAACGAGGCCCATGCCAGCCCGCTCTGGCTGATGTTGCTCAGTGGTGGTGTCAGGGCAGCCCGCACGGTGAAGGACTGGCTGCCCAGCTCTATTCGAGTCTGGATCATAGGACGGGCCGCGCCCCCATGGGTCAAGTTAAAGGCTTGATCACTGCGGTGCCTCAGGTCTCCAGCCGCGTCCGCGAGTCCACGAAACGGGCCGTCTGGACCGAGTGTTCATTGAAGTCCGCCTCCAGGCGTTCGCAGGCGGCCTCCAGCGCGGGCCGCATCAAGGCGGGGGCCGGGCCGCCGTAGGTGGTGCGACGCGCGACGAAGGCGGCGGGGTCCAACGCGGCGCGCAGCTCGCTTTCGGAGAGATCGAGATTCAGGGCTTGCAGATCAGCCGCACGCAGCGAGGCCAGCGGGCGGCCCTGGGCGTGCAGATGCTCCAGCACGGTTTTCACGCAGGCGTGCGCCTCCCGAAACCCCCGCCCCTGCTGCCGGGCCAGGGCGTCGGCCAGCTCGGTCACCACCGATTCGCCGCTGCACGCCTCACGCAGCCAGCCCTCGCGGTCCACGCGGGGATTGCCCAGCGAGACGGTCAGGAGTTCGGCCCCCTCGCGGAAGTCCTGCCACATGCCGTTCAGGGGCGGCTGCATGTCGGGGCCAGGATCGTTGATGTCGCCGAACGGCACGTTGTGACAACTGAGAATCACGCTCTGCGCGCCGCCAATCGCCTTGCTGAACTTGGTGCGGGCGTGTTCCAGCGCCACCGGATTGCGCTTTTGCGGCATCACGCTGCTGCCCTGCACCAGCCCGTCCTCCAGGCCGATCAACCCGCGCGAGGCCCACAGCAGCAGGTCATGCACGGCGCGCGACAGGGTGGTGGAGGCCGTGGTGATCACGCCCGCCAGCTCCACCTGCCAGTCGCTGGCGCTGACGGCGTCGTAGGTGTTCTCGATGGGCCGGTCAAAAGCCAGCCGCCGCGCCGTGAACTCGCGGTCAATCGGAAACGACGTGCCGCCCAGCGCCACCGCGCCCATCGGGCAGAGGTTGACCCGCGACAGAGCGCCGAACATGCGGGCCGTGTCGCGCGCCAGCACGTTTTCCAGCGCGCTGAGGTAGTGGGCCAGGGTGGTGGGCTGGGCGGGTTGATGATGCGTGTAGGCCACCATCACCGTGTCCACCTCACGCCCGGCCAGGTCCAGCACGGCGCGGCGCAGCTTGAGCACCCGCCACATGGCGCGCATCAGGCGCTGGCGAGCGCTGAGGCGGTAGATGGTCATATCGAGATCGTTGCGCGACAGCGCAGTTCGCAGCGCCCCCGCCGCCTCCGCACGCAGTCCGGCCAGCCGGCGGTCCAGTGTGAAGAACACATCCTCGATCAGGGGATCGTAGGGCGGAAACGCCTCGGCGCGCATCTCCCGCAGCAGCCGCGCCGCCTCGTCCGCGTGCGCCACGCCCACTGACGCCAGCATCTCGGCGTGGGCGGTCAGCGCGTCGAACAGGTGGGGCAGCAGGTGTTCGCTGGCGTAGTCGTAATCGGGCCGCAGCACGGTCCGCAGGTAGGTGTCATGCCACATGCGCACTCTCCGGGGGGAGGATCATGGCGGTAGTCAAGCACATCCGGGCCGGACGGCATCGATCTGACGGCATCTAACTGGAGGTCATTCCACCCGGCGCTCCCGCCCAGCCACTATCCTGAGGCCTATGCCCGCGCGTCCCCTGATCGGCCTGACCACCTCGCATCTCGCGGACGCCGCCCCACGCACGCACCACGGCCTGCCCCGGCGCTATTCGGAAGCGGTGGAACGGGTGGGCGGCCTGCCCATGCTGCTGCCCAACCTGCCTGAGCTGGCCGCCGGGTACGCCGCCCGGGTGGACGCCGTGCTGCTGACCGGCGGCGTGGACGTGCATCCCCGCCATTTCGGGCAGCATCCCCGGCGCGGACTGGGTGAGGTGGACGAGGCCCGCGACGCCTTTGAGACGGCGCTGTACCGCGCGGCCCGCGAGCTGGGCAAGCCGGTGCTGGGCATCTGCCGGGGCATCCAGATGATCAACGTGCTGGAGGGCGGAACCCTGCACCAGCATCTGCCCGATGTGCCGGACGCCTGGGCCGACCACGCCCAGCGCGTCCACGCCGACACCCTGGGCCACGAGGTGACCTTCACGCCGGGCAGCCTGCTGGCGCAGACCCACGGCGAGCAGGCACTGGTCAATTCCTCGCACCATCAGGCGATTGACGCGGTTGCGCCGACGTTGCAGGTCACCGCCGTGGCCCCGGACGGCATTGTGGAGGCGGTGGAGGGTGACGGCGTGATCGGCGTGCAGTGGCACCCGGAGGTGCTGTTCCAGCGGCACCCACACGCGCTGGGGACGTTCACGGCGCTGATGCGGCTGCTGGAGTAGGCCCTGCCGGAACTCTTTTCCATCGGTGATCTGGTTCAACTTCCCGCGCCATGCTAATGACGTTACTTTCTACTGACTGGGCCACCACTGACCGGGCTGCCACCCGGGCGAAGCGGCTTCTGAGGTCCAAACGCTGCTTCGAAAGCATGTGCCGTCCGCATCCTATCGGCAGCGCCAGGCCCGTCCAGACTCTCATAAAATCTTCAAACTTTTCTCAGACGCACTCATTGTGGGATTGAGAGTACATCTACCCGGATTTAGGAAGATTGCCTACAAAAGGAAGGAGGTTGAGGGGCATGCGGTTGTGGCAAGTTATTGGCAGCAGGGAAGTGGAGGAGTCTCAGAAACGGAGGCGGCCTGAAGTTCAGGCCGCTTGCTGCACCACCTCGCGCCAGAGGTGGAACGCCCGTTTCTGGTGATGACGACGGCGATGAGCGCGAACGGTGGAGCGGGCTGGGTGATGAAGGTTCGTGATGCGAGCGTGCAGATCGAGAAACCCTTGTGCTCGTCTTCGAGACCTGAACCCGCGTTGCTGGCGCTCCTGTCGTCGTGTGGGGCGATGGGATTGCTCAATCAGGTTATTGCAGCGAGCCGTGGACACGACCTGGACGTGCTCCACGCTGTGGAGCACGGGAAGCTCGCGAATGGCTGCACCATAGCTCCAGAGCTTGTCGGTATGGACGGTGACTGGGACGTCATGTTCGCCCAGCAGCCGGCCGAAGAAGGACTTGGCCGCCTCAGTGTCACGGTATCGCTGAAGGAGAACGTCCAGGACTACGCCGTTTCCATCGACCGCCCGCCACAACCAATGAGTAATGCCGCCCACGTCCACGTGCATTTCGTCGAGATGCCACCGGGAACCCCCTCGGGGTTCCCGGTGGCGGAGGCCCTGGGCAAGCTGATCACTGAACTTGATGCACCACGTGCGGATGGATTCACGAGTCACGCATACACCCCGTTCCAACAGGAGTTCTTCAACATCTCGGTAGCTCAGCGTGAACCGGTGATAGAGCCACACGGCATAGCCGATCACAGCGAGGGGGAACCGGTAGCCGGGAAGCTTCTGACCGCTCAGCACCGCGTCACCCTACCAAAACAACTTGCCATAACCCTGTGCCGGGAAGGCAGCGTGCCGAATGCATCTTACTTTCCTATTTTCGCTTATTGCTTTTATGATAAGATTTGGATATGACTGCCTCCGTGTTTGAACCCAAACCCGCTGAACAGGGTCAGCTTCAGGCACTGGCCCAGCAGCTTGAACAGGGTGCGTCCGTGCTAATCAACCTGCCCGGTCAGCCGCCCCTGGAAGCCTCACCTGTTCTGGTGGAATTGCTCAAGGCCAGTCTCAAGGAGTTTGGCGAGGGCCACGGAGTGACCCTCCTGACTAGCAAACGCGAACTCAGTACGGCTGAAGCTGCTGAACTCCTGGGCATCAGCCGCCCGCACCTGATCAACACCCTGCTGGGCGGCGGCACCCTCCCCTACCGCATGGTGGGTACACACCGCCGCCTCGCCCTGGCGGACGTGCTGCGCCATCAAGCTGAGCGCGAACGGCAGCACGCCCTGCTTGACGAGATCACGGCGGAAGAACAGGCTGCCGGGCTGTACTGAACTTGCCGCCCAGACTCTTTCTGGATGCCAATGTGCTGTACATGGCGTTGCTGCGTGACCTGCTCCTGAGACTGGCGGTGGAAGGTGTCTGTCAGGTTCACTGGTCTGCCGAGGTGCAGCGCGAGTGGAAACGGCATCTGGTAGACGATGCTGGATACGCCGAGACAGCAATCGCCCGGACCCAGGCACGGATGGACGCCGCCTTCCCCCAAGCCCAGGTCACTGACTACCAGGGGCTGATCCCCGAACTCTCCCTGCCTGATGCGGCGGATCGCCACGTCCTGGCTGCTGCTGTGCAGGCCAGGGCCAACGTGCTGGTGACATTCAACCTGAAGGACTTCCCACCGGGGGTGCTGGATGAACACGTCATCGTCCCGCTGCACCTAGATGCGCTGCTGCCTCGCCTGTGGACGGAATCGCCAGACGGCTTTCGACTGGCACTCGGAAGACTCGTGGCCTCGCTGAAAGCGCCGCCTATGGACCTGGAGGACATCGCCACAGCACTGGAAAAACTCCAGATGCCTCAAACGGCCATGCTGCTGCGAGAAGAGGTCGAAGCGGTGGACGGTCAGCCTGCGGGTTAGTTCCGCCCTGGCAGGTGTCAGATGGAAACGGAAAAAACTTCAGGTGGGTACCTGAACCGCGCGCATATCGCGTCGTCGGCAGAGGCCACGGTGCCTGGAGACAGTACAGTGCATTTCCATGGTCGTTGGACTACCACGCCGAACTCCATTTGAACACTATGCAGTGACCCTCGTGCTGCTTGTCCTCGACGAGGACCGTGGGACGAAGCCACGCCGCGCCCACCTCTGGTACGCCGAAGGTGAACCAGAGATGCCCCCTACGGTTCCCACGTCTGAGTGGGAGGGGATTCGGGAATGGACAGTACAGGGCGACGGCTACGCGGTGTGGTTTGAAATTGCAAGGGTTTAGTGGTTCTTGCACGCTTTTGGTGCATCCTCGTCTGCCCGTGATGTTATGAGGGATGATTGATCTCGAGCCGCTTTCCGCAGCGCTCTTTCCAGACAGCGCACTGACCATCCTCTCCATCTCGCGGGGAAACGATCAGCATCTGATCGTTTCTGCCAGAACTTCTGGGGGCCAGCCGGCATGTCCCTGCTGCCAGACGGTGTCCACCAGCCTTCACAGCCACTACCCGAGAACGCTGGCCGACTTGCCGTGCTTTGGTCAGGGTGTTCAACTTCAACTCTGTGTCCGGCGGTTTCGCTGTCGAGAACGTACCTGTCCCCGACAGGTGTTTTGTGAGCGCCTCGACGGCGTTGCGCTGCGGTCGGCACGGATGACTCAGCGGCTCACCGGTACCCTTCAAGGAACAGCGCTTCAGAGCGGGGCGAGCGTCGGTCGGCGTATCGGGCGAACCTGGGGCATTGACCGTTCTCGCACCACGTACCTGCGGGTCATGCGTCGCATGACCCCTGTGCCACGGGTAAAGCCCCTCAAGTACATCGGTGTCGACGATTTTGCCTTCAAGCGTGGTTCGCTTTACGGCACGCTGATCATTGACCTGGAGACCGGTCAGCCGGTCGAAGTTCTCCCTGATCGGACGGCCACGACACTGGCCCACTGGCTCCGGGACCATCCTGAGCTTGAGCTGGCGACGCGGGACCGGTCCACCGAATATGCTCGGGGACTGAATGAGGGTGCGCCCCAGGCCCAGCAGGTCCTGGACCGCTGGCATCTGGTCAAGAACCTTCGGGAAGCGCTGGAACGCCAGGTTCAGCGGCATCAGAAGGAGATGAAGCTGGCGCTCGCCCTGGAGGGGGAGCACACCGTGCTCCCCCTTTGCCCCCACTCAGCTGAACAATCGAGTCAGGACGTCACGGTGCAGAAACAAGCGCAATATGCCGAGCTGTACGCCCAATTTCAGCGGGGGCACAGTATCGCGGCCATCGTCAGAGCGACGGGCGTCCACCGGGCGACTGTTCACTGGGCCATTCGGTGCCGGGGACAGGTCAGTCGGCGGCGGCATGCCCGGCCCGCTGGGATCCTCACGCCGTTTCAAACGATCCTGACTGAGCGCTGGGAGGCAGGCTGCCGGAATGCCAGCCAGCTGTACCGCGACCTCGTTCAAGCGGGCTATGCGGGTTCAAAGCGCCGCGTGATTCTGTGGGCCCAGGAACGACGGGAGGTTCCTGCACCGACGACGCCCGGCTCATTCAGAACGTCTGCCCTCAGAAACCGGTTTCCTGAAGTTGGACGAAGCAACTCAGCATCGTCGCTGACAGTGAAAGCAGCGTCCTGGCTGCTGTTTTCGTTTCCTGAAGACGTTGAGGAAGACCAGCAGGGACTCATCAGACGGCTCCAAACCTGTGCGCCACTTCGCCAGGCCCAGGAACTCGTCCACTCGTTCCGGACCATGCTTCGCACCCGTCACGATGAAAGCTACCCGTCCTGGGCCGAGCAGGTTCAGGCCAGTGGCCTGACCGACCTGATTAATTTTGCTAAAGGTCTTCAGCGAGAAGGGTCAGCGCTGCTCTCAGCGCTGACCCTTCCTTACAGCAACGGCCCGACAGAAGGAGCAGTCAACCGGCTAAAGACCATCAAGCGGCAGATGTATGGCCGGGCAGGCTTTGACTCAGAAGTTGCACCTGAATAACGACGGAGAAGCGCTCCCAGCCGGGAGAATCTGAGAATGTCAAAGTCACAGATTCCGGGGGAGCGCGTCCGCATTCTGGCAGACCAGTTCCTGGCCGTGCCCACGACGTCGTACCAGCAGCGCAGCCTGGGGGCTGCGCTCTTCATGTTCCTGGACACGGCGACCAAGACGGCACTCCACCGCGCTGAATTGGTCAGCAAGAGTGCGCTCAGTCGCCTCCTGAACGAGTATTCCTGGGATACGGAGGCGTGCTGGACACTGCTGGAGCAAGCCCAATGGGACTGCTGGCGGTTGGCAGCCAAGGGGAAACATCGCCCGCTCCTTCGGCTCAGTGTCGATCTGACCAGCGTGGAGAAGAAAGGCAGCACGCTGCCTTTCGTACGCGTCGAGGGCGAGGTCCACGGCATTCATCTGGTGGTTCTCTTCGCTCAGTACCGGGACGTGAAGTTCCCGGTGGCCTACCGGGTGTACAAGGGGAAAAGCACGCCCACACCCACAACATTGGCGCGCGAGATGCTTCGCACTGTTCCTCACTCCATCCGTTCCCGGTTTCGCATCCGGGTGCTGGCTGACAGCGGTTTTGAAGCAGCAGTGTTTCTCGATGAGGTCCGGCAGCTTGGTTTTGAGTTCGTGGTGGGTGTCCGTACCACTCGGCGCACCCTGCATCCAGGGGAAGTGACCGTCTCTGAGTGCCCACACGGCGGTTATGTTGAACTGAAGAATTGGCCGTATGAGACGCTGACGTTGGGCCGCTTCGACCGTAGAGATCGAACATTTCATGCGGTGTCTTCAGAACTGATGGAAGGAGACGAGGTGACCCAGGAGGGCAAAGAGCGGTGGAACGAAGAATCCTTTTTCAAGGAGGGGAAGCATCAGTTCGGCCTGGAACAGTTCGCGTTGCGAACTGTCGTGGGGCTGGATCGCTGGATCCTGCTGGTTTT
>NZ_JNIW01000010.1 GCF_000701425.1 Deinococcus frigens DSM 12807
CGACGCCGCCAGTCTGGAGCGCCTGATCCTGGTGCTGTCGGTGGCGACCTTGCTGCTCGTCTCCGAAGGTATCGAGGTGGTGCAGCGTGGGGATCGACGACACGTCGATCCCCACTGGCGGCGGGCGCTGAGCTACCTCAAGATCGGTCTCCGGGCGGTTCATTACGCGCTGAGCCGTGGTCAGGCAATCTTCTCTCACCTGACGCTCCAGGGCGGGCCTGACCCTGAACCACCAGGTCAGCGGAAACGCCTTCATGCCCCCCCTCAAACCACCCTTGAAGTCGGCTGGCAACTCGTTTTTCGTCCGCACTCATAAAATTTGTCAGGCCGCCAGGCGCTGGCACTGGAACTTAAAAAGAAGGCCCCTGGCCCGTGCTGGACGAGGGGCTTTTTGACGGACTGGACCGCAGAAGCGCCCACAAGGACACTTGGACGCCCGCTCGAAATTCCAGGTGGTTCCAACACCTTTCGGTCGGAGTCCCAGTCAGCCCTTCAGCACCACCTGCAATTCCTTGTAGATGGCGCGGCTTTCCTCCACGGTCTCACCGTAACCGCGCATCAGGATGCGGGCGGCCTCTCCCCCACGGCCTGCGGCCTTGAGTTGATCGAGGAGATCGTCGATGTGGTTGCGCGCCTTTTCCATCTGCGGATCGCGGGGCGGCTCCGGGGGAAGTGGCGCAACAGCAGGCGAGCTGGGCAGCGGCGTCACCTCGTCCAGATCGGAGGTATTGGGACCGTCCTCGGCGTCGTATTCCACCCAGGGAATTTCCCCGGCAGGCGCGACACCAAAGGTGCGGGCGGCGTCGGCCAGGGCGGCCCATTTGGCGTCGCTGAGGGTATGGCCGCCGGACAGGCCCTCGCGGGTCACGCCCAGCAGGGTCAGGCGGGCGCGGACCACCGGGGGCTGCACGCTGTCGCAGGCCCAGGCCAGGCTCCACTGTGGATCGGCACTCTCCAGGTGCAGGGCCATCTGGTCCAGGTCAGGCGCGGGAATCACGCGCGCCTGATCTCCCCGCACTTCCAGGGTGGCCCAGGCACTCATGCTGGCGCGGAGGGCTTCGCGCACGCGGTCAAATTCAGGCATGCTGCGAAGTCTAAAGGTCTGAGGGTCCAAAAGTCTAAGGGCGGGTTTCGGATTTGTTGCCTGACAGCCCCGGCGTCAGGGTCAGCTTCTGGACCTTGCCCCAGTCCTTCTCGTCGGTACTCATGGGCAGGTATTCTCCGGCGATCCACAGGGGCTGCTGGTCGCTGACATGGCCGCCCAGCGGATTGCCGCCCTGGCCCAGGCTGCCGACAAAGACACTCTTGTTCAGGTCACTCAGGTCAACGATCTGGCGGTAGCTGGCCCCGTGCGTCTGCCGGAAGGTCCCCTGCTCCGGGCGGGCAACGTTCACGGTGTTGGTCCCGCCGCCCGTGGGCGCGCCGTGGTTGAACAGCCACGCCAGCGCGCTGACGTTGCCAAACGCGCGGTGGTTGCTGGCGACGTGGTGCAGCTTGCCGTAGGTCCAGCCCGAGGGATCGGCTCCCAGACGGGCGCTCAGATCCTCCACCGCCCGCTTCAGGCTGGCGCTGAGCTGGGCAGCGCAGTTCTGGAGCTTCGCGGCCTCGTCGCGGCACAGTTCGCCGTCGGTCTGGAGCTGCTTCAACACGCTCAGACTGTTCAGGGTGGTGCTGTTGCCCAGTTCGTCCTGGGCCATGGTCTGCAACCCCATCAGCCACGCCTCGAAGATGCTGGGGGCGACCCCATCCACGCGCTCGTTGCCGTCCCAGCCGCGCAGCAGTTCCAGCGCCTGACGGCTGGGGTCACCGTCGGGCTGGGTGGCGAGCAGCGCGCCTTTCATGTCCTGCCATACCAGACTGACGGTATCGAGTTGCACCGCTTTCACGTCCTGCACGGTCAGGCCGTCGGGCCTGGCAGTCAGCAGTTCGGTGATGCGCTGGGCGCGGTACGGCTCGGCCCAGTTGCGCTCATTGCCCAGGTTGTAGGCGTAGCTGTCCGGCACGACTTTGTTGTTCGCCGTGACCACCAGCCCGTCGGCGGGGTTGTAGGTGTGGGGCAGCGCAGCGAAGGGAATGTAACCGGTCCACTCGCGGCTGCCGTCGCCGCTGACCGGCAGGCTGCCGTCCCAGCCGTCGCGTATTGGCACTTTCCCCGGCGCGTAATAGCCGGTATTGCCATCCACATCGGCGTAGACGAAGTTCTGACTGGGGGCCACGTAACTGGTCAGGGCCGTCTTGAAGTCGTCCCAGTTTTGCGCGTAATTCAGGCCCATGAAGGCGTCCATGGTGGTGTCGCCCGGTTGCAGCGCCGTCCACCTGAGGGCCACGCGCGGCCCCACGTCGGCTGCGCCCGCGTCGCTGACCACCGGGCCGTGCTTGCTCTGGCGCACGGTCAGAGTCACGTCGTCGCCGCCCTTGACTGTAATGACTTCCTGGCGCTGGGTAAACGAGGCGTCGGCAGCTTCGATATACAGGTCCTGCACGTCTGGATTGGTGTTGGTCACGCCCCAGGCCACCTGCTCGTTGCGCCCGATCACGATGGCGGGCAACCCCGGAATGCTGGCCCCGATGGCCTTGAGGCCAGGCCCCTGGATGTCGGCCAGATACCACAGCATCGGACTGGTCAGCGACAGGTGGGGATCGTCGGCCAGGATCGGCTTGCCGCTGGCGGTGCGGCTTCCCGCGATCACCCAGTCGTTGCTCCCTTTGCCGGGAACGGCTTGCAGACCCAGCTCGCGGGCCGCGTTCAGGTGGGTTTGCAGGGAAGCCAGAGCTGATGAGGAGAGGGTGGCCGTGTTCGGATCGGCCCCTGGCCTCCTCCCCGTTGTCGCCAGTTCATCGCCGCTGAGGATGGTGGGGCCGTTTGCCGGGTAGGGGGCGACAACCTCATTCAGACCCTGCTGGCCCAGGCGCTGCATGACGCGGGTGTTCAGCACCTCGCCCTCCATGTTGCCGCCCAGGTCATAGGCCATCAGCTTGCTCCAGGACACGCTGTCCACCTCCTGCCAGGGTGCGGGGGTGTAGCCCAGGATGCGGAACTCGGGAGCCACCTTGCCCTGCTGCATGGCCGCGTTCACCCCTGCCGTGTAGGCGCTGACCAGACGGCGCGAGCGCCCCGAGAGAGCGGGCAAGATCGACTCGGCGGCCTGCTGGAATCCCCAGGTCCGCAGGAATTTGTCCTGGGCCAGCGCGGGTTCGCCCAGCACTTCAGCCAGGCGGCCCGCCACCACGCGGCGCTGGAAGTCCATCTGCCACGCGCGGTCCTGCCAGTGGACAAAACCCAGCGCATACACGGCGTCCTCGTCGGACTGTGCGCGGATGTGCGGCACGCCCCAGGCGTCTCGGGTGACCGACACCGGGGTGGTCAGCCCGCTTGATGTCACGTCTCCACTGACCTGCGGCACAGACATTGCCCTGGCCCACCACACCACCCCCAGTACCGCCACCAGCACGAACAGCAGCAGCCACAGCAGCCCCCAGCCTATGCCCGCCACCCCATGTAACACCGATCCACGTCGCGCCATTGGTCCTCCCCTTGAACCCAGTACAGATTAATGGCCCGCAGCATAGCGGCTGACCGGGCGATGGCGCAGGCAGGGCGCGGGGCACATGGGGACGCCAGGGAGATACCTCCATCTTGTGCTTGGTTAGAGCATTGGTCCGAATGACAGCATTGGGAAGGGAGACTCCCGGTGCTTCCATTCTCTCCTACAGAGCTGTGCCAGTCCCAAATACTCGGCAACATTCACTCACTCCGTTCGGTCAAAAGTGGAGAACTCTTCTGACAAATGCTCTGGGACCTGCCAGGTGACCCCCTGACCCCCGCCGCCTCTACAGCGTCTCCCGTACGGGTAGAAGGGTCACATCAATTCACCCTGGTTCCTGCTGAAGTCGGTAGAGCTTGGCGGGCCGCCCCGACTGACCGTACTGGTGGTCCAGCGCAGCCTCGCCCACCCGCACCAGATGTTCCAGGTAACGCCAGGCCGTCACGCGGCTCAGGCCCACGCGTTCACCCAGGTCCTCGGCGCTGACGCTGCTCTGCGCCTCACGCAGCGCGGCGGCCACCCGCTCCAGCGTGTGCGGATCGATGCCGCGCGGCAGGCTCTCCACTGCGCTGGGGGTCACGCCCAGCACGCGGTCCAGTTCGGCCTGGGCCAGATGGGGACCGCCCTCTCCCGTGGGGCGACGGGAGCGGTGCCGGGCCACCAGTTCGGCCAGCCGCGCGCCAGTAAAGGGCTTGATCAGGTAATCGAAGGCCCCGTGCGCCAGCGCCAGTCTCACGCTGGATTCGTCGTCGGCGGCGGTGATCAGGGCCACGTCGGTCAGCAGGCCCGCCGCGCGCCAGTGGTGCAGCAGGCCCAGACCGCTGCCGTCGGGCAGATGCACGTCCAGCAGGATCAGGTCCGGCGCGAGGGCGCGGGCCAGCGAATCGCCCTGGGCGCAGGTGGCGGCGCTGCCCACCACATGCACGCCGGGGTCCCGCTCCAGCAGATCGCGGTTGACACGGGCCACGCGCACGTCGTCCTCGACGAGCAGCACGCGCACGGAGGGCGGCGCAGGATTCACCCGCCCACCTGTTCGGACGCTGCAAGAGATACGGAGAGCGCAGGAAGTGGCGCAGGCAGGCTGACCTCGAACACCGTGACCTGACCGCGCCGGTGATGCCGAAGCTGCCCGCCCAGCGCGCCCACACGGGCCAGGACCCCGGCCAGGCCATGCCCCCGGCCCTCGCCCTTGCTGCTCACGCCGCGCACGAACAGACTTCCGCTCAGGGCAACGCTCACGCCGGGGCCGCTGTCCTCGAGCTCGATTTGCAGGCCGTCGGGGTCCTCGCCGATGGACACGGTGACGCGGCCCGGCTGCCCCGCCAGCGCCTCGAAAGCGTTCTCGGTCAGGTTGCCCACCGCCGTGACCAGGGTATCGGCGTGCCGCTCCCAGACGGGCGACAGGCTGCTGCCCCTGACCACCGCAAAGTCGATGCCCAGCTCCTGCGCCCGCTCACGCTTGCCCGCCAGCAGGGCCACCAGACGCGGCACCTGCACGTCGCGCAGCAGTTGCCGGAACTCGGCGTCGGCCCTGATCTCGGCGTTCAGCACCCGCAGGGCCTCGTCCGGGCGGCCCAGTTGCAGCAGTCCAGAGATGACGTGCAGGCGGTTCTGGTACTCGTGGGTCTGGGCGCGCAGCACGTCCACGAAGCCGCGTGCATGGGTCAGTTCCTCGGCCAGTGCCAGCGCCTGCGCGCGGTCCCGGAAGCCGCAGACGAAGCCCCCGCCCTCCAGCGGTTCTATGTTTGCCAGCAGTGGTTCGGCGCGCAGGGTCAGTTCCAGGTTCTGCTGCCGGGCCGCCACGCCGCCGCGCGTTAGTTGGGCCAGTTCGGGCCAGACCTCTTCCAGCCGGAAGGGCGTGGTCCGCTCGCCCAGCAGCTCGGCGGCGCGGTCACTGACCAGCGTGACCTGACCAGCGGCGTCCACCGCGATCACCCCCTCACGCAGGGCGGCCAGCACGGCGCGTTGCTGCCGGGCCAGGGCGGCGATTTCCTCCGGCTCTAGGTTCAGGATCTCGGCGCGCAGGCGGCGGGCGGCCCACACCGCGCCCAGCGTGCCCAGACCCAGCGCCAGCACGAACCACGGCGCAAGCCCGGTCAGGGCCTCGCCCACCAGGGACCACACCTGCGGCATCAGGTAGCCGGTGCTGACCACGCCCACCACCTCGCCGTCCTCCCAGACCGGCACCTTGCCGCGCACGCTGACGCCCAGGCTGCCGCGCGCCACACTGACGATCTCGCGGCCCGCGAAGGGTTCGATGTTGTCGCCGCCTTCCATCGGCTGGCCCAGACGCCCGGGCACCGGATGCGCCAGCCGGATCCCCGAGCGGTCCCCCACCACGATGAAATCGGCCTCTGCCGCGCCGCGCAGTGAATTGACGCGGGCGTTCAGCGCCGGATTGGGCTGGCCCGACGCCGCGCCCCCCACCACCTCCGGCAGCCGGGCCACCAGACGGCTGGTGGTCATGGCCCGCTCGCCCAGCCGCTCGCGGGCCTCGCCGTACAGTTGCGCGGTCTGCACGCCCACCAGCAGCGCGGTCATGGCGCACAGCACGGCCAGATGCCAGCGCACCAGGCGGCCTTGCAGCCCTCTACTGGGGAGGAAACGGCGGAGAACTCTCATCAGATAAGGTCATTGTAGAACCTTCGTCTTCTATGCTTCCGTGTCCTGCCCCGGACGTGTGACCTGATCCACCTCCGCCAGCGGCAGCAGCGCCACCATCAGCAAATATCGCTGACCTGCCGGGCCACTGGATGCGGATGCCCTGGCACTGACCCCCTGCCCAAAAGCGCTTTGCAAGTTTTCCCCCAACGCGCGGGCGTCGGCAACATCGAGGGTCAGGGTAGTGTCGTAGAAGACGATGGGCAGGCCACCTGGCGTCTGTTGGGGTGGAAAATCGGTGGTCAGCACCGCACCCCGCTCGTCACGCAGCAGGAAGCGGCCCGAGTGTTCGCTGCTCCGCAATACCTCCCCATATGCCCGGATTAGCGTTCCGAAAAGGGGCGCACCTTGCGCGGCCAGCCGATCTTCGAGGGTGTGGTAGGCGGTCAGGCCGAAAGGAACGAAATAGGCATCGTGGACGCTCCGGTAATGCTTGATCGCCCGGCCCGCCCGGCGTTCGGTGCGCGTGACCCGCAGCAGCCCGGCATCCAGCATCACCCGGACGCGGTAAAGCAGGGTGTTGAGGTTACACCCCAGTTCCTGCGCCGCCGCGCTGACTGTGCGCTCCTCGGCTAAGAACGGTTTGAAATAGGTCAGGCTGCGCGGATCGCTCAGCAGGTGGGCCTGTCCCACATCCTGAATCACATGCGCCCTACCTGAATCTGGCCCTTTCATTTGCAGCAGCCTAGCGTCGATGTTACCTGGCATGACCACTTCGCCTCTGCAAATTCTGCTGCGTCACCAGAATTTCATGCTGGCCTGGTGGGCAGGATTGATCTCGTGGATCGGCAACGGCGCGATGTTTATTGCCCTGCCAGTCTACGTCTACTCGCGCACAGATTCCACGGTGGCGACGGCCCTGAGCGTGATGACCGGCGCATTCGCCACCACTGTACTGGGGCAGGTAGCAGGTGTATTTGTGGACCGCTGGCACCACCGCCGGACCCTGATCTGGGTCAATCTGGCCCTGGCGGTGGTCACGCTGGCGTTTCTGATAGGGCTGAACCTGCCGTGGTGGACCATTCTGCCAGTGGCCCTAGCGCAAGCGGCCTTATCGCAGTTTCTGGGGCCAGCCGAGAACGCCCTGCTGCCCACACTGGTGGGCGAGCATTTGCTCCCAGCAGCCAATAGCCTCAATGCGCTGAACAACAACCTCGCCCGCCTGATCGGCCCGGCCCTGGGCGGCGTGCTGGTCGCCCGCAGTGGTTTCGCAGGCGTGGTGATCATGGACGCCCTGAGTTTTGTGCTGGCGGCGGGCCTGCTGCTGCTGATGCGGGTGGAGGATGGGCCGCATCAGCCTGCGACAACTCGGCAGCCCGGCGCATTTGGACAGGAATGGCTGGCCGGGTTGCGTGCCGTCCAGGGGCAGCCGCTGCTTATGCTCAGTTTTGGGTTGGCCGCGCTGGTGGGCTTCGGCGAGGGCTTCATCTCCGCCCTGATGGCCCCCTGGGTCAGCACCACCTTACGGGGAGGAGGGCTGGAACTGGGATATTTAATGTCGGTGCAGGCGGTGGGAGGCGTACTGGCGGGGGCACTGCTGGCAACATTCGCCGGGCGCTTTTCCACAGTCAAACTGCTGGGCTGGAGCGCTCTCCTGAGCGGTCTGCTGCTGGCCGTTATTTTTAATTACGCTCTGGTCTACCCCATTCTGTGGCCTGCGCTAGTCCTTACGGCGCTGGCTGGCCTGCCCTTTACCGCTTGGGGGACGGCGCAAATGCTAAACCTCCAGCAAGAATCGGTCCCGGAGGTGCGCGGACGGGTGTTCGGCAGTTACTTCGCGCTGTTTGGCGGGGCGCAGTTTCTGGGCATGGCCGTTTCAGGCGTATTAGGCGACAGGCTGGGGGTTCAGATCATCAATGTGGACGCCATGACGTATCTACTGGCAGGTGTAGTGGCTCTCACAGCGGTAGGCCGCTACGGCAGGAAACACCTTGTATCTCCTCAGCCAGATTAACCTTACTTTCGTGCATTGTGTTCATGGCTGTGCATTGCGCTCATTAAAAACCGCGTGCCAGACGGCCCAATCCTCTTGCTAAGTATCGAGTGAGAGGCTAGGCTGCAAAGCACGCACAATCCACACCCGCGCCCCCCCCCGGCGCAGCCCAATGGAGGTTTCACCATGAAGACCAAACGTATTGTCCTGACCCTGTCCGCCCTGCTGCTGGCTGCCCCCGCAACCCTGGCCCAGAACATCAACAACCTGCGGATCATGGCCCCGGCCAGCCCCGGTGGCGGCTGGGACCAGACCAGCCGCGCCATCCAGAACGTGATGCAGGAACAGGGCATCGCCAAGCCCGTGCAGGTCTTCAACGTCCCGGGCGCGGGCGGCACGATCGGTCTGGCGCAGCTTTCCAACGCCAAGGGCGACGGCAGCCTGATGATGACCATGGGCCTGGTGATGGTGGGCGCGATCCAGACCAACGGCTCCAAGGTGGACCTGAGCCGCGTGACCCCGCTGGCCCGCCTGACCGGCGAGTACGAGGTGGTCGTGGTGCCCGCCGCCAGCCCCTACAAGACCATGGCCGATCTGGTGGCCGCCTGGAAGACCGATCCCGGCAAGACGGCTTTTGCGGGCGGCAGCGCGGGCGGCACCGATCACATGCTGGTGGGCCTGATGGCCAAGGCAGCGGGCGTGGATACCAAGAAGATCAACTACGTGCCGTTCAGCGGCGGCGGCGAGGTGCTGGCCGCGCTGCTGGGCAACCAGGTGGCGGCAGGCGTCTCTGGCTACGGCGAGTTCGAGGCCCAGATCAAGGCGGGCAAACTGCGCGCCATCGGCATCAGCTCGGGCAAACCGCAGGCGGGCATCGATGTTCCCACGCTAAAGGCGCAGGGCATCAACGTGGAACTGGCCAACTGGCGCGGCATCGTGGCCGCCCCCGGCATCAGCGCCAGTGACAAGGCCGCGCTGGTCTCCGCGCTGGACAAGATGCACGCCAGCAAGCAGTGGAAGGACACCCTGGCCACCCGCAACTGGACGGACCTGTACCTCAGCGGCAGCAAGTTCGACGTGTACTTGAAGCTGGAAGCCGCCCGCACCAAGGAAGTGCTGCAAAGCATCGGCCTGGTCAAGTAAGCGCTGGACAGGGGATGAGGCGGAGGGGAGATCCATGCCCTTCGCCTCACTTCTTTTGTGGGGTCTTTTGTGGGGCCGGGGAGAAGAGGCCCGGCTGATTGATGAACGTGACGGCCTGCCCGGTGACCCCCTCCCCCCCCGCCGCTACGCGGCTCCACCCTCTCCCACAGGGGGAGAGGGGAAGAAGAACTCAGACCCTCCACAGGAGACCCCATGACCCAACCCCCGCCCACCTCTTCCGCCCGGCCCGGCGTCAGCGTTCCCGACTTGCTGGTGGCGCTGACGATCACCGCGCTGGGCATCGCCCTGTTGATCGGCAGCCGCGAGATTCCTTTCGGCATGAACGCGGTGGTGGGGCCGCGCGTGTTTCCGCTGATCGTCAGCGTGGGCCTGACCGCGCTGGGCGTGCTGCTGACCGTCAGCGTGCTGCGTGGGGACCGCGCCGAACCCGCCGCCGAGGAAGACACCGACATGGAGGCCCCCGTCAATCTGGCGGCCCCCGGCATCATCCTGGGCGGTTTTTTGCTGGGCGCGGCGGTGCTGACCTCGGCGGGCTTCGTGATCGGCACGGCCATCATGTATTTCAGCGTGGCCTGGGCCTTTGGTGAGCGCAGGATCGGGCTGATGGCCTTCGTGGCGCTGGCGGTGGCCCTGGTCACGTACCTGGCCTTTACGCGCGGTCTGGACCTGAGTTTGCCCGCTGGCGTACTCAAGGGGATTCTGTAATGGAGTCCCTGACTTCACTGTTCGCAGGCTTTGAGACGGCCCTCAGCCCGCTGAACCTGCTGTGGGCCTTGGTGGGCGTCACGCTGGGAACGCTGGTGGGCGTGCTGCCCGGCATCGGCCCGGCGCTGACGGTGGCGCTGCTGCTGCCAGTGACGGCCAAACTGCCGCCCGTGAGCGCCTTTATAATGTTTGCGGGCATCTACTACGGCGGGATGTTCGGGGGGTCCACGACTTCGATCCTGCTCAATACTCCCGGCGAATCGGCCAGCATCATCACCGCGCTGGAGGGCAACAAGATGGCGAAGAAGGGGCGGGCCGCCGCCGCGCTGGCCACCGCCGCCATCGGCTCGTTTATCGCCGGGACGATTGGCACGCTGCTGCTGACCTTCGCCGCCCCGGCCATTGCCGACATTGCCGTGCAGATCACGCCGGGGGCCAAGTTCGCGCTGATCATGCTGGCCTTCGTGACCATCAGCGCCACCTTCGGGGCCAGCCCGTTGCGCGGATTGCTGAGTCTGTTTCTGGGCCTGGCGGTTGGCCTGGTGGGGACGGATTTGCAGAGTGGACAGGCGCGCTTCACGCTGGGCCGCCCGGAATTGCTGGACGGCATCGACTTCATTACCGTGGTGATCGGGCTGTTTGCCATCGGCGAGACGCTGTATGTGGCCAGCCGCCTGCGCAAGGGCAAGGACAACGTGATCAAGCTGGAGGGCGGCGCGGTCATGAGCAAGGAGGACTGGCGCAGAAGCTGGGGGCCGTGGCTGCGCGGCACGGCGCTGGGCTTTCCCTTCGGCGCGATTCCGGCGGGCGGCGCGGAGATCCCGACGTTCCTGAGCTACACGCTGGAAAAACGCCTGTCCAAGCACCCGGAGGAATTCGGCAACGGCGCAATCGAGGGTGTGGCCGGGCCGGAGGCTGCCAACAACGCCAGCGCGGCAGGGGTGCTGGTGCCGCTGCTGACGCTGGGGCTGCCCACCAGCGCCACCGCCGCGATTCTGCTGGCCGCCTTCCAGCAGTACGGCCTCCAGCCGGGGCCACTGCTGTTCATTACCAACGGCGATCTGGTCTGGGGACTGATCGCCAGTCTGTACATCGGCAACGCCATGCTGCTGGCGCTGAACCTGCCGCTGGCCCCGGTCTGGGCCAGACTGCTGCTGATCCCGCGCCCCTTTCTGTACGCCGGGATTCTGGTGTTCAGCACGGTGGGCGTGTACTCGCTGAACAACAGCGTCTTTGACCTGGGTCTGCTGGCGCTGTTCGGCGTGATCGGCTACGGCATGCGCCGCTTCGATTTTCCGGTCACGCCCGCGATTATCGCCGTGGTGCTGGGGCCGACGGCGGAATCGCAGTTCCGCACCGCTTTGCAGCAGAGCAACGGCGACATGAGCATCTTTGCGACCCAGCCCTTCACCGCCTTTCTGATGCTGTGCGCCCTGGCCGCGCTGGTGGTGCCGCAGATTCTGAAATTCAGGGCGGCGCGGCGGGCGGCGTAAGAAAGCCCTCTGCTCCGCAACTCTGCGAGCTGCCCAGCCCTCTCCCCTATGGAGGGGGCTTTTTTGTGCGTGTGGCGCGGGTTCTCCGCGAAATCCCCCCTCAACCCGGCCTCTCCCACAGGCGCAGCGGGAGAATAGTCCTTAGTTCACCGGCGCAATCTCATTGACAGGCGGATTGTTCGGATCGCTGGGCGCAAGCTCCGGCAACGGCTCAGGTTCGGCAGGAATGTTGAAGGCGTCAGCGGGCGGCGCGTCGGGCAACGGCTCGGGCGGGGCCGCCTGTCCCCCATTCGTAGCGTCCGGGACGGCAGGAATGTCCTGAACATCCGGCGCAGGCGTAAAGTCCGGCGCTGGCTCAGGCCCTGCGGACTCTGGCGGCGTTCCGGGCTGTGAGGCGGGCTGGACCGTCTCTGGCTGCGCTGTTTGCGGCTGCACGGTATCTGGTTGCACAGTATCTGGTTGCGCCGCTTCTGGCTGCGCCGCTTCTGGTTGCGCCGTCGGGCGGTTGCGCCTGAAAAAGCTGTTGCCGCTGTTGCCGGTGCCGTCGCGGGCAGTGGGTTCGTCGTCGGCCTGGGCGGTAAGGAAGGCCATCTCCACCTGACGGACCACCCGGTAGGCGATGCCGCCTGGCTCCACAAAGGTCTGTGCGGGCTGGCCGGCCAGTGCGCCGTTCACCGTCTGCTGCCAGATCGGCGTGGGAATCTCGCCGCTGTAGGCCCAGTACGGCAGTGCCCCACCCTCCTGCTTGCCCACCCAGACAGCCCCGGCCACCGTGGGCGTGACGCCCGCAAACCACAGGTCCTTGATCTCGTTGGTGGTGCCGGTCTTGCCGCCTACCTGCCGCCCCTCGATCTGCGCGCGGGTGGCCAGACCGCCCTGATAAGAGGTCAGGTCATTGACCACGCCCCGGATCATGTCCAGCCCCAGCCACGCCGTCTGCGCGTCCCAGACCCGTTTGGGGGTGGGGGCCGGGCGGGTATACAGGGAAACGCCGCGCGCGTCCTCCACGCTGCGGACCAACGTGGGCGCGTAATACAGCCCGCCATTGGCGAAGGTGGCGTAGGCGGCGGCCATCTGAAGGGGGCTGGCCTCCAGCGTACCGATGCTCAGCGACAGTCCGGCCTCGGGCGGCGGGGTCAGGCCCAGTTGCCTGAGCTTGGCCTCGAAGTTCTGGATGCCCAGTTCCTGCGCGATCCGCACGGTGGGCAAATTCAGGCTGTGGTCCAGCGAGTAACGCATGGTCACGTAACGCCCGGTCCAGCGCCCGTCGTAATTCTGCGGCTGGTAAGAGGTGTTTGGCAGCGGCGAGTCCAGCACGGTGTCGCTCTGCTTCCAGCCGGTTTCCAGCGCCAGGGTGTACAGCAGCGGTTTGATCGAGCTGCCCACCTGCCGCCGCGCCTGCGTGGCGTTGTCCCAGTCGCTGGGCCGCCCGCTGGTCAGCTTCTGGCCCACCAGCGCCAGCACCTCGCCGCCCTGCGGACTGACCAGCGCAATGCCCAGGGTCGCGCCGTCCGGCAGCCTGGCGTCCAGGCTGGCCCGCTCGGCGGACTGCTGCGCGCTCAGGCTCATGCCGGTCACGATCTTGCCGCCGCCGTACAGCGCCTTGCGCCCGATGATCGGCACCAGTTCCTTCTCGACGGCCTGAAGGTAGTACTGATAGGCGAAACGCCCCGTCCCCTGCGCGGCCTCCAGGGCGTTCATATTTTCCTGGAGGCGGTATATGTTTTCCAGCACGGCACTCCGCAAGGTCCCGTCGGCATTCCAGCCGATGCGCCAGCCTGCCGGATAGATCGGGGTTTTCCAGGCGGCGTCGGCCTCGGCCCCGGTCACGCGCCCGTCCTCCACCATGCGGTCCAGCAGGTCCTTCATCAGCGGGCGAAAGGCGGCGAACTGCTTGTAGCGGCGGTTGGGCGCGGGAATGATCGTCGCCAGATACACGCTCTCGGCCAGGTTCAGGTCAGCGGCGTCTTTGCCAAAGTACGCCCGCGCCGCCGTCCCGGCCCCCACGATGTCGTCGCGGCCCCCGTCGCCCCAGTAGATGATGTTGAGGTACGCGTTGAGAATCCGGTCCTTGTCGTAGTTGCGGTCCAGTTGGTAGGCCAGCACCGCTTCCTTGAACTTGCGCTCGGCGGTGCGCGCACTCTGGAGATCGGAGAGCAGCGTGTTTTTCACGACCTGCTGGGTAATGCTCGATCCGCCCTCCAGGTCGTTTTGCAGCAGCCCCTTGAGCAGTCCGCGCGCAATGCCGATGTAATCGACACCGTGATGCTCGTAGAAGCGGCGGTCCTCGCTGGTCACTACCGCCTTTTGCAGCCACGGGCTGATCTGCCCCAGCTTGAGCAGGTTGCGGTTGGTGCCGCCGGAGCTGCTCAGGCTAGGCGTCAGCGTGCCGATTAACGCGTTCTGGCGGTCATACACGCGGGTCTGCCCGCTGACCTCCAGCACGTCCAGATCGGTCACGCTGGGCAGGTTGCGGCCCCACATCCAGTACAGGGCCACAACCCCGAGCGCCACAAGCAGCAGCACAATCGCCACGAAGCGGCTCAGACCAACCAGAAACCTCACTGCACAACCCTCATTGCCCCCACTCTAGCGGGGCGGGGCGCGAAACGCCGAAAGGGGCGTCACGGTCTGGGTGCGGGCCAGTCATCGTGCCGCATTCTGACCTGGCTAGCGTGCAGAGCCGTCCGCCATAAGGGGGAGGCGGGCGCTACCATGCACCCACGCCCATGAGCCACCTGCCCTCCGCCACCCCGCCCACAGACCTGTTCCAGCCCATCGTCAGGGGGTCCGCGCGGGCCATCGCCGACTTCGCCATGATCGAGGACGGGGACCGCGTGATGGTCTGCCTGAGCGGCGGCAAGGACAGCTACACGCTGCTGGACGTGCTGCTGCACTTCCAGCAACGCGCCCCGGTGAAATTTGAGCTGGTGGCGGTCAATCTGGACCAGGGGCAGCCGGGCTTCCCCAAGCACATCCTGCCCAAGTATCTCATGGCGCTGGGCGTGGAATTCAGCATTCTGGAGCGCGACACCCACAGCACCGTGACGGCCAGAACAAAAACCGGCCAGACCACCTGTACGCTGTGCAGCCGCCTGCGCCGGGGCCACCTATACGCGCACGCGCGCCGGTTAAGGGCCACCAAAATTGCGCTGGGCCACCACCGCGAGGACTTGCTGGAAACGCTGTTCATGAACATGTTCTTCGGCGCGCGCCTGAAGGCGATGGCCCCCAGATTAGCCAGCGACGACGGCAGCAACGTGGTCATTCGCCCGCTGGCCTACGTGGCCGAGGCCGATATTCAGCGCTACGCCGACGCCCGCGCCTTTCCGATCATTCCGTGTACGCTGTGCGGTTCTCAGCCCAATTTGCAGCGCGTGGTGGTAGGCGAGATGCTGGCCGGGTGGGAGCGCGAACATCCAGGCCGGTTGACCAACATCCTGCGCTCGCTGGGCCGCGTGACGCCCAGTCACCTGCTGGACCGCGAGTTGTACGACTTCGCTGGGGCGGGGGCGCAGGGCGATCCGGCGTTTGACGGAGATAAGTTCGCGGAGCGGGAATTTCTGGTGGGCCTGGAGGAAGTTCAGATGCTGCGCTAAATCGGCCAGATGGCCTGGCCTCCAATTCACCGCTCTATGCTTGACCGATGTTCTACGTCATCGGCGGCGCGTCTGGCGCTCGAAAATCCACGGTGCTGCCATTGCTGCGCCGATTCCGCCCAGATGTGCGCTGGCACAATTTTGACGAACGCTGGACGGGTAGTGGCAAGGCCCAGCGCCAGTAACTGACCGAGGGCTGGATCAGGACCGCACTGGAAGAAGGCGGGGATTTTGGCCTGCTGGGTCAATGTCCGCCCGGCGAGATTCTGGCCGCGCCCTCCGCCCCCAGACTGCCCGGCGTGCGTCATCTGCTGGACGTGGACGATGTGGAACGCATTCGCCGCCTGCGGGGGCGTGGCGAGGGTCAGGTCACCCAGGACACGTTGAACTGGGCGGCGTGGCTGCGCGCCCATCAGGCCTACCCGGACTGGCAACCCGACGTGCTGACCGGGGACGGATGGCCCGAAATGCGCTGGGAACGCTGGCTGGGACGGGAAACGGTGCAATGGCCGGGCCGCATCTTGAATGCCACGGCGCTGACCCCGCAGGAAACGGCCCTCCAGATCGTCACCATGCTGGGCTAGCCTTCCTGCGCCCCCAGAATTTCCGCTGACACCCGCTCGCCGCTCTCTACCGCGCCGTCCATGTAATTCATCCACACGCGGGCGGTTTCCGCACCCGCCCAGTGAATCCGGCCCACCGGGGCGCGCAACGCCTCGCCGTAGCCGGTCCAGACGCCGGGGCCGAACAGCGCGCCGTAACAGCCGCCGCTGAAGGGTTCGGCGGTCCAGTCGCGCTGCACGGTTTCAATAGGTGTCAACGCCTCATCGCCAAACATGCGGGCCAGGCTGTTCAGGGCGGCGTCGCGGCGCTCATGCTCGCCTACGTCCATCAGTTCGCGGGCTTCCGCACCCTCGATAAAGCCCAGGAGCACGCCGGGGGTGCCCTGCGGCGGGCTGTTGTCGAAAGCCACAGTGACGGGTCCGGTGTCGCTGATCGCCATGCCACTCAGGCCCGCCTCGCGCCAGAAGGGACGCTCGTAGACGGCCATGAATTTCATCACTGCGCCCATCGGCAGCCGCTGCTGGAGCTGCGCGCGGCGGGCGGGCAGGGGCGGATCGAAGGGCAGACCGCAGAGGAGGACCGGGGGAACGGCGAAGACGGCGTGTTCGGCGCGGTGCGTGCCGTCCGGCGTGTGCAGCGTGACCCCTGTTTCATCCTGTTCTACACGGACCACCGGACTGTTCAGCCTGACATCCTCCAGAGCGTCTGCCAATCTTTGCGAGATGCCGCCCGCGCCGCCCAGCACGCGGTCTTGCAGGGCGTGGCCGCGCGTCAGGGTGTGGCCGTTGATGCCGCCGCCGTGCGCGGTGTAGGTCAGGGCGTGCAGCAGGCTCATCTCGGCGGGCGCGGCGCTGAAGACCGCCCCGGCGTACACGCGCATCAGGGCGCGGGTCTGCGGGCGGCGGGCGTTCTTCCTGATCCAGGTGTCGAAGGTCTGGGCGTCCAGATCGGCAGCGTCCGGGGCGGTCCACGGCGCGTCCAGCGGAATGCTGCGGGCCAGCGCCTCGAACCTGTGCGACAGCAGCGCGTAATCGGCCAGCACCAGCGGCGAGAGCGGCGGGATCAGGCCCCGGTAACGCACAATCTTGTCGCCCAGCAGGGCCAGATTCTGCCCCTCGTCGTGGGTGGGGTAGACCTCCAGCCCCAGCTCGTGGATCAGGGCCATCACATGCGGCTGGTTGGGACCCACCCACTGGCCGCCCACGTCCACGCTCAGACCGGTTTTCGGCAGCCGGATGGTCTGGGTGCGCCCGCCGACGCGCCCACGGGCCTCCAGCACCCGCACCGTTCGCCCCGCCGCACTTAGCCGCCGCGCCGCCGTCAATCCGGCCAGCCCCGCGCCCACCACGATGATGTCTGGATTCATGGGTCAGGATAGCCGAGTTGCGCCTGGCACGGGAGCGCAGCTCAGGCGCGTATGGGATTTAGTGCGAGGGACTATTTGAGAAGACACCAGCTCTGGCTTTCCTGACAGACGCCGACGACACAGCAACCGCAGGGCCGCCGGGCGCGCAGCGAACGGACTTGACGCACTGTCACGGAGCAGTGTATGTGAGCAGGAACGCTGCCCCTCTCCCCCACCCGCCGCGCCCGTGAACCCCTGCCCCTCTGCTTCGGGGCTTTGCAAGTCCGGGGGAGGGGGCTGGGAGTTGGGGCAAATCGGCTGAAGCCTCAGCCCTCCGCCTCCGGCTCACGCACCCAGCCGGGCAACTGCGCCCACACAAGCACATGCATCGCTCCGGCCAACACCACGAACAGCGCCACAGCCAGCCACTGAGATAGGGTGGCGCAGGCCAGCAGCAGCGGCACCCCTGGCGCAGTGGCCGCCTGAATCGCCCCGGTCAGGGCCGCCTGACGGGCAGGCTGCTCCGTGGTGTGCGCGGCCTTGCGGGCAAAATGCAGCGCCCCCAGCGAGAGAACCAGCGCCAGCCCCACCAGAACGAGCAGAGCAGAAACCGGGACTGGTGCTGGACCCGTCAGCGCGAACACCGCGCCCAGCACGACGCCCGGCAACGCCAGCGCCAGCAGCCCTGCCAGATAAGCGCGGCGGGCGGCGCGCATCAGTCCGTCACGGCTCCCACGCACATCGCGCACAAAGGTTTCGAGCATGCGCTTCAGGAGCGGACGATCAGGGCTTGCAGGCGGGCCGGGGTGCCGCCCACCTCCACTTCCGCGCCTTCGGGCAGGTCCTTGCGGAGGCGGGCCAGCCCCAGGCCACCCTCATTCAGGCCCGCCTGACCCACCACTTTCCCGGCATGGGTCACGTCCGCGCCCACGTCCCAGCCGTCTCCAGCCAGTTGGGCGAGGTGGTAGCGGGTACTCCCGCGCGCCTCCAGCCGGGCCATGATTTCCTGGCCCACATAACAGCCCTTGCGGTAGCTGATGGCCGGCAGCGGGCCGCCCACGTCCAGCCCGACTTCCTGCGGCAGCACGCCCAGAAAGCCGTCGTGGGCGATGTCGGGAATCCCAGCGCGGATGCGGGCGGCGTCCAGCGTGTCTATCGCAACTTCGTCGCCGCCCAGCAAGGGCAGCACCTCTGCCCCGTGACGGGCGAGGTAATGCAGGTCCACGCCGGGCGCTCCGGTCCGGTTCACGCGCCCGGCCAGCACCACGCCGCCGCCCAGTTCAAAGGTCTGTGCGTCTGGGCCGTCCGGGTTCCAGCCGGGCAATCCCGCAGCCTGCCAGACATGCACCGTCCGCAAGTCGTCCGACACGTCTTTAACCTCCACCTGATCGAAGATGATGTAACGCTTGAGACGGGCCAGCAGCGGCGCAGCCTGCCCGGCGTCCAGGTGCAGGTAAACGTCATCCGCGCGCTTGTAGGCCCGCGCGAACTGCTCGATCTGGCCGCGCACGTTCAGAAAGGCGCAGGCCACCACGCCGGGCGTCGCCGCGCCGCGCAGATCGCCGGTCATCTGCCCCTGCACGAAATCCACGCGGTCCGCGCCGCTCACGCGCAGGCCGCCAGAAGAAAGAAGGGTCCACATGGAATTCAGGGTACGGGAAACGGCGGGGGGGGAATGGGGGTAGGAGGGCTGAGGGTCAGAACGTTTTAGAATCTGAAAGCACAATCGCCTCCGGGCGTTCGGACTGCTTGACGTTCAGACCGCCTTCTCAGTCGCTCGCTGCCGCCAGCTCCCGCTGGCCCTGAGCCGAATAGATCTGAGCCGAATAGATCTGAGCTGAATGGATCTGAGCTGAATGGATCTGGGCCGAGTGGATCTGGGCCGCGCGCGTCAGGTGCCAGCGGCTCAGGTCCGAGGCGGCCTCGCGGATGATGGCGCTGGCCTGCGGCAGCGCGGCGCGGCGGCCCGCCAGGTTGTGGTGGACCACGGCAGTCAGGTCATCCAGATTGAGCAGGTGCGCGCCCTGTACCCCGGCAATATCCGGGTCAAGGATGCGCGGCACACTGATGTCGATCAGGAACATCGGGCGGCCCTGGCGTCCGGCCAGGGCGGCGGCCACCGCCTCGCCGTTCAGGACGTAATGCGGCGCGGCACTGGAGGCGATCACCACATCGGCCTCGGGCAACGCCTCGTGCAGGTATTCGGCGGCGCAGACGCGGCCCCCCAGCTTGGCGGCGAGCTGGCGGGCACGCTCGGCGGTGCGGTTGACCACGATCACGTCCTCGATTCCGGCGGCGCGCAGGTGCGTCAGGGTCAGTTCGGCAGTCTCGCCCGCACCGATGATCAGGGCAGTGCGGCCCGCCAAGCCGCCCAGCGCCAGTTCCGCCAGTTCCACGGCGGCGCTGGAGACGCTGACCACGCTGTCGCTGAGGCCAGTTTCGGTGCGGACCCGCTTTCCGGCGGCCAGCGCGCCCTGGGCGACTTTATTCAGCAGCGCCCCGCTCAGGCCACGTGCGCTGGCGGCCTGCCAGGCGCGTTTGACCTGGCCCTGAATCTGGGTCTCGCCGATCACCAGGCTGTCCAGCCCGGCGGCGACGCGGTACAGGTGGGTCACAGCTTCCTCGCCGCTGTAACTGTAGAGGTGATCCTCCAGCGCGTGGCCCCAGGCCCCCTGGAACGCGGCCAGCGGATCGCCAGTCAGCCCGGCAAGATAAACCTCGGTGCGGTTGCAGGTGGACAGCAACATGACCTCGCGGGCGTGGCGGGACAGGTGCGAGAGCAGCGCGGCTTCCTCGCCCACCCGCACGGCGGCGCGTTCGCGGACCTCCACCGGGGCGGTGTGGTGGTTCAGACCCACCACCGCAAAGTCCAGTTGATGGGCCAGCGGATCAGACGCGAGCAGCGGCGAGGCGGCCACAAAACGCCGGGCGGTGGGGCAGGCCAGGGTCATGCCGGAATGCCCAGTGCGGTCTGGATGTCGGTTTTCAGGCCCTGCATGGCGGCCTCGCGTCCCGGCCCGTCCAACGTCAGCGCCCGTTCACGCGCCGCGATCCAGCCGTCGATCTGCTCCTGTTTGGGCAGCAGGGCGGCGATGCGGCGGGTCAGCGCCTGCGCCAGCATCGGCAACTCGCGCCCGGTGTTGACGGCCACCTGCACGCCAGCGCGCTGCGCCGTGGCGGCGAAACGCAGGTTGCCCTGTTCGGCCTCTCCAGCGTGGTTGATCAGCGCGCCGATCTCGCGGGCAGCGGCCACAACTGCGCTGTTCACCTCCAGGCAATCCGTCGCCGCGACGACCACGCGCGCACCAGTCAGATCGCCGTCGCCAAAGCCGCGCTGCTCGAACGAAACAGGCAATGTCAGCAACTCCGCACAGATTTCAGGCGCGATCACGGTCACGTTCAGCCCGGCGTCCAGCAGGGTGCGCGTGCGGCGCAGGGCCACCGCGCCGCCGCCGATGACCACAGCGCGTTCGCTGCTCAGATTCAGGAAGACGGGCAACAGACTCACGGGCGCAGTCTAGCGCCGGAGGAGCGGGGCAGGCGTCCCAGACCGAACGGTCAGAAAGGCGGCCAGGACGGGGATTTCGCCTATTTAGGAGCGACGTTTCAATTCAGGCGAGGTGCGCATGGCCGCCAGTTCCTCTGCGGGATGGGCATGGTCGTACAGGGCCGCGTAATGTTCGCCCAGGCCAACCAGAAAGCCCATTTCCTCGCCGGTGGTGATGGCACTCAGGCGGGTCTCGAAGCTGAGCAGCAGGGCGGCGAAGGCCAGCGCCGCCGCCCCTCCCACCGCCAGCACCACGGGCAGCGCGCCGGTCACCCCGCCCACTGCTCCGCCGAGCAGGGCCGCCGCGCCGATCAGAATGCTGGTCAGGACCAGCAGGGCCACGGCGACATACAGCGCGGTCATGGCCCGCACCAGCAGGCGGGTGCGCCGGGCCAGGCGCGGCAACTGGCGCACGATGAGCTGCGTTTCCTGGCGGGCGCGGGGTTCCTGCTGGCCCTCCGCCGACACCAGAAAGCGGAAGCGCGCGGTCAGGTGGCGCACCCGGTCGGTGGCCCGCCCCACCCGCGTGCTGGTGCTCATCAGCAGTGTGCCCGCGCCGCTGATCAGCACGGCGGGCGTGATCATGGCGCTCAGGACGCTGAGGCTGATGTCGGCCATACGGGCAGGCTAGCGCGTGCGGGCCGGCCAGCAGAGAGGGCGGACCGCTACCCGCACTAGACCTCTCCCGTGCGCGCCCGGCGTTTCTGGAAGGCCCCAGTCAGCAGTTCCGTGATGTACTCGCGGGTAAAGGGCATGCCGCTGGCCTCGGCGGCGCCGATTTCCTCGTCGCGGTTGTAGGTCAGCCGCACGTAACTGGCGCTGTAGCCGGGGCCAGTCTCTTCAAATTCCAGGATCAGATAACACGGCAGGGTGCTGTCCAGCGGGTTGCCCACAGAGCCGCAGTTGATCAGCGGACGGCCCTCCACGTCCAGCAGCAGGGCCTCGTGCATGTCGGCATAGACCAGGGCGTCGGCGTATTGGGTCAGGCCAAACTGCGGGTTGGGCGCGAACGCCTCGATCTGGTCCGACAGGCTGCTGTGCGGGTATAGGCGGTGAAACAGGCCCCGGCTGCTGGCGTGGACAAAACGCCACCACGCGCCGCCGAACTGTTCCTCAATGCCGTAGGGGAGCGCCTCCAGGTAACTCAGTTGATCGGGCGACAGCTTGCTGCGCGGCCACAGGTCCTGCGGGCGGTGGCTGGCCCCGGCGACGCGGGCGTCCCAGTTGCCCTGGATCACGCGGCTGGCGTGGGCCTGGGTCCAGTCCAGGACCTCGCGCGGGCGGGGGCCTTTGCCCACCACGTCGCCCAGCACCCAGAACTCGGTGATGCCGCGCCGCGCCGCGTCCTGATGCACCGCGAGCGTGGCCGCCAGATTGGCGTGCAGGTCCGCGAGGATGGCGAGGCGAATCATGCCCAGAAGTCTAGACCACCCACTCTGACCACTTTCATGCAGTGCGTAAGGCAGGTCTTTATTCGGCTTGTGGAATGCGGGGTGTGGCAAGTGGGACAGAAGCGGGTCAGGCCGCCCGGCGCTGGGGTTCTGAAATATCATCCCAACAACCCACATCCGGCCCCCTCTCTTCAGCCCAGTTCGTGGTACTGCCCCCGGAAGTACAGCAATGGATCGTCGTCGGTGTAGCGGCTGTATTCCACGAAACCCAGGTACAGGGTGTGGTCCCCGGCGGGGATGACCTGCTGTTTGCGGCAGACCAGTTGCGCCACGCTGCCTCCGATCAGGGGCAGGCCCTCGTGGGCAAACCACGGCACGGCGTCCTCGGGGCCGGGGCGTCCGGCAAAGTGGTTACTCAGGTGTTTCTGGGTGCTGCTCAGGACGTTAACGCCGAAGTGGGTCACGCGGTCCTCGGAGAGCAGGGCGTACATGTGGGCGCGGTGGTCCACGCTGACCAGCACCAGCGGCGGGGTCAGGCTGACCGAGACAAAGGCGCTGGCGGTCATGCCCCGGCGGGTCTGGCCGTCCGTGGCGGTGATGACGGTCACGCCGCTGGCAAATCTTCCCAGCGTCTCGCGAAATTCCAGGGGCGTGACGCCCGGCTGCGGGCTGGAGTCAGAATCGGTGGGGGGCATGAAACGAGTTTACCCGCCCCTGAGAACGGGGACGCTCAGGGTTTGGAAGGGGTCAGAATGGCCGGAGTCGCGGGCACCGGCGCAGCGCTGACGGGCTTCAGGTCACGCACCGTCAGATCGGGCAGGCGGACCACGCCGCGCCCAGGCACCGTGTCCACCCAGCGCTGACCGCTGACCCGCACCTCGGTCTTGCCGGGGGGCAGCGCCGCGAAGCCGTAGTAACCGCTGCCGTCGGTCATGGAATAGGCCACCACCTGCCCGCCTTGCAGCGCCTCGACCATCCGGAAACCGGGAACGGGCGTGCCGGTCACGCGTCCCAGCAGCCCGCGCGAGGTGGGCGGCTTTTCCTTCCACGGGGCGGGCGACGACAGCGCCGCGCCGGGGGCGGTCAGCAGCGTCTGGATGCTGTTCAGTCCCTGCGCGGTGGTTTCCTTTGCGCCGTAGACGTCCAGGGTGGGCGTGCGGTAGGAGTAACCCACCCAGCCCAGGCCCGCGCCCACGCTGCGCCCCGCCTGATCCGCCGTGACCGGAGCGCCGTTCAAGTACATGGCGGTTCCGGCGGCCACCCCCGCACTCTGGCCGTCGGGCCTGGCCTGCACGCTGCGGGCAAAGGCGTTCCAGCCGTCGAACCACTGGCCCTGCTCGCCCACCGCGTCGCGCTTGTAGTTCATCAGCACGTTCAGGTCCAGCAGGCCGCCCTGCATCCAGGCGGGCCAGTCCTGAAGCACGTCGCTGTAGGTGCGGGTGCGCCGGAAGGCTGGCATGTCCCCGGGCGCGGGCGGCTGATTGTAGGTGATGGTGGCCGCCGTGATCCAGGCGTCGGGGCGCAGCGACTTGACCTCCAGGGTCACGCGCCGCACCAGATTGGTCACCTGCTGGCGTTTCCAGTCCTGCCACGCCGGATCGCCTGCGGCGGGCCTGCCGGTGCGCCCCGTCTCGGCGCGGTAACGGGCCAGCACCTTGGGATCGTAGCCCCAGGTGTCGCCATCCGGGTAGCGGATGCGGTCCAGTTGCACGCCGTCCACCGCGTAATTCTTGACCAGGCTCACGATGCCCTGCGTCACGTACTCGGCGGCCTCGGGGATGCCCAGGTCCAGCCAGCCGTCGCTGCCCTCCTGCCAGCTTCCGTCCGGGCGGCGGGCCATCCACGACGCTGCGCCGGAAGTAGGCCCATGCGTGCGCGAGATGTGGGCCGGGTTGCTGTTGGGCGCAGCCGCGTTGACCATGCCGGTCACGCTGACCCAGGCGATCACCCGCATGCTGCGCGCGTGGGCCAGCCGCACCGCCAGCCCCAGCGGGTCCAGCCCCTTTTCCAGATCGGGGTCCGTGGCCGGCGGCACGCTGGCCCTGAGGCACAGGCAGTCGGCCCGCCGGATCGCCTGCACGAACAGCGTGTTGACGCCCATATTCGCGGCGTCCTCTACCATCTGCGTGATCTGCGCCCGCGTTTTCAGGCCCGGCCCAAAGGCGTCCACCCACAGCCCGCGCACGCCGCTGCCCACCGCCGGCGTGGGCAGCGCGGGTGTGGGCTGGCGTGGTGTGGGTTGGACGGGCGCGGGTTGAACCGGCGCAGGCAGCGGCAGCAGCCCCGGCTGAACGGGCGCGGGCGGCTCCAGAACAGGAGGCTCCGGCATCAGGGGCGGAGGCGGCTCTGGCAGCGGCGAAATGGGTTCTCCGGGTGCGGGCGGCGGCTCCGGGAGCGGCAGTGCGGGCGGAGGGTCCGGCTTGGGAGCGGTAGCTGGCGGGGCGGGAACGCCGGTTTCCTGAGCGCCGCCCAGACCACCCAGGCCCGTTCCGAGAATGAGCGTGAGGGTCAGCAGCGCCGCGCGGCGCGAAATTGAAGGCGTCATGGTATCGCCCCGCAGGCTAGCGCAGGTCAGGGATGGAGACGTGAAGGCCGGATTCGCAGCGTCATGAAACCCGCCGAGGCCGCACCGGGCGGGCTAGCTGGCGTCGAACCGGGACTGACCAGGGTGTTGATTTCAACGCGTCGCCCATCTTCCGGTTATGGGCGACGCCGACAGGACCGACGCCTGCGGGTCGAGCGGCACGGGCCTGAGCGGCAGGGTTGATAATCGCGGCACGAATCGGAATTCAGCCATTGGCGCGGCAGTTGAAGGGAAGTGATACGCGCCGCGTTCAGTTCCAGAACAGACAGGAAAGGGCCGTCTGTGCTCCCAGATCTCACGACGCGTACCGCTGACAGGCCGTCTCGGAGACGGGCCGCCTGAAGATGAGATGAGATGGACCGCCGCCCTTCGCCGCCGTGCCAGCTTTCTCACACCTTCCCCTTATTCTGCCGGGCATGAATCCCCGTGCCGCCGTCCTGCTTTCCCTTTCCCTGCTGTTCGGTGCGGCGGGGGCCTACACCGTCAAGAAGGGCGACACCCTGTATTCGATTGCGCGGGCCAACAACACCAGTGTCAATTCGGTCATCCGCCTGAACAACCTCAGTGGCCCCGATCTGGAAATTGGGCAGGAACTGCGGATTCCGGGGGTGGCTCCGGTTTCAGGCACACCGAGCAAACCTGCGCTGCCCGCGCCGCTGCCCGCCGATCAGCTCTCCCCCACCGCGCCCAGCGCCAGCATCGCGGGCGTGAATGTGCGGGTGCCGCAGAGCCTGCAAATGGGCGAGGCGTTTATCGTGCAACTGTCCGGCGCGCGGGCCGGGCAGGCCACCGTGCGTTTTCCCAGCGAGGTGGGCGAGGACGTGCGGATGCCCAACGAGGTTCTGAGGCCCATTGGCGCGGCGGGCGAATTTGTGGCGCTGGGCCGCGTGGTGCTGGGCAAGACGACGCCCGTGGTCTATGAAGTCAGCCTGGGCGGCGAGCTGATCCGGGGGCGCATCTCGGTGGTGGGGCTGGACCAGCCCATTCAGCACCTGAACCTGCCCCCGCGCATCAGCGGCGTGTTACAGGACCCCGGCAAGGCCGCCGAGGACGCCGCCGTGAACAAGGCGTATACGCTGCGGACCCCGCAGGTCTGGACCCGGCCCTTCGCCCCGGCGCTGGCCAGGGGCAAGGCCACCAGCAGCAGCTTTGGGCAGGCGCGCACCTACGTGCCGGGCGGCGAGGTGGCCTACCACTTCGGCACCGACTACCCGGCACCGGTGGGAACTGACGTGCTGGCCGTCAACGACGGCAGGGTCATCCTGGCGGGCAAATACCCGGTGCGCGGCGGCCTGGTGGTCATCGACCACGGTGCGGGCGTGACCAGCCTGTATTTCCATCAGAGCAAGGTCGCGGTCAAACCCGGCCAGGTGATCAAGCGCGGCCAGAAGGTGGGCGAGGTGGGCAACACCGGCCTCAGCGCCGGGCCGCACCTGCACCTGGAAATGCGCGTGCGCGGTGAGGGCACCAATCCGGCGAACTGGGTGGACCGGCTGTGGCCCAAATAAAGTGGCCCCGAAGATGAGCTGCTACTCTCACCGTCATGTCTGAACCCGCCTCCCACCCCATCCCCACGCTGGACGAGCTGAACCGGCAGGGCGAGGGCAAGCTGCCCGGCTTGATCGGCATCCGCTTCACGCACATGGAGCGTGGGCTGGTGCGCTCAGAACTGACGCTGCGGCCTGAACTGCTGGCCCCCAACGGTTTTTTGCACGCGGCGAGCGTGGTGGCGCTGGCCGACACCAGTTGCGGCTACGGCACGCGGGTGTTGCTGCCCGAGGGAGCCACCGGCTTTACCACCATCGAACTCAAGAGCAACCACCTGAGTACGGCGCGCGAGGGAACGATCACCTGCGAGGCCAGAAGCGTCCACGCCGGGCGCACCACCCAGGTCTGGGACGCCGAGGTGCGCGGGCCGACGGGCAAGGTGATGGCGCTGTTCCGGTGTACGCAGGCGATTTTGTATGCGAGGTAGCCGGAATGCGGCGATAGACGTGCTCCACTCTCTATGCAGGGGCTGACATGCCCGCCGCCGCCCACTTCCTGGAGCACCCGGACCCCCTGACCCGCGAAGTTGCGCGGGGGTATGCGGGCGGCGCGTTCCTGATGGACAACGGCGACGGGGTGCAGTGGTACAGCGTGCCGGGCCGTGCCCTGGTGCCGCTGACCGAGGAGGCGGGGCTGCATATTGCCCGCCGATTGCGCCGCGAACTGCCGCGCTTCGAGGTCCGCGTGGACACGGCTTTCGACGACGTGCTGGAGGGCTGCCGGGGCCATCTTCCGGGTGCGCCGGAGCGGGACGGCGAGTGGATCAGCCCGGAACTGACGGACCTGTACGGGCACCTGCACGACACCGGGCTGGCCCATTCCTTCGAGATCTGGCAGAACGGGGAGCTGGCAGGCGGCATCCTGGGGCTGGCGCTGGGCGGCGCGTTCATCGCCGAGAGCAAGTTTCACCGCGTCACCAATGCCAGCAAAGTGGCCGTGATTCGCCTGGCCGAATACCTGAGGGTCAGGGGCTTCATCCTGCTGGACGCCCAGATTCAGAATCCGCACCTGGAAACGCTGGGCGTGTACGAGGTGGATGACCAGACATATGCACCACTGCTGGCGGCGGCGCTGAAGGTGGACGCGGCGCTGTAATGTAGACCCGCACCTCAGAGCAGGACCACTGCAAAGTCAGCGTGAGGGGCTTGGAAGTGCGGCGAGCAGAAGGGAAACCTTTCAGTCTGCTTCGCAGCCAGGTCACCTTAAAGGGAGCCAAGGAACCCGACTGGCCGGGCAATTCCGCGACTCTTGCCTCCCTTTTAAGGTGAGGTGCCCCGAAGGGGGGGGCTTGCAAAGCTGCGGAGCAGAGAGGTTAAGCGGGCATGGCACACTTGCAACCGTATTCTGGAACTTTGCGGTAGCCTCCACATTCCAGACCCCGCACTCCAGAGCAGTCCACTCCCATCAACTCAGCCCCATCACCCCACCAGGAGTGAGCGTGACGATGAAGGAACAAGAGATAGAGCGGCTCCTGACCAAGAAATTGAGCGACCTGAAATACACCTACCGCCCGGACATCCGGGACCGTGCCGCGCTGGAAGGCAATTTCCGCACGCACTTCGAGGCGCTGAACCGCGTGAACCTTTCCGGCAGCGAATTCACGCGCCTGCTGGAGCAGATCGTCACGCCGGACGTGTTCGCGGCGGCGCAGACCCTGCGGGAACGCAGCACCCTGCTGCGCGACGACGACACGCCGCTGCACTTCACGCTGTTGAACATCAAAGACTGGTGCAAGAACACCTTTGAAGTGGTCAACCAGCTCCGCATGAACACCCACAGCAGCCACCACCGCTACGACGTGCTGCTGCTCATGAACGGCGTTCCCGTGGTGCAGATCGAGCTGAAATCGCTGGACATCAGCCCCAGACGCGCCATGCAGCAGATCGTGGACTATAAGAATGACGCGGGCAACGGCTATGGCCGCACGCTGCTGTGCTTCATGCAACTGTTCATCGTCAGCAACCGCAGCGACACCTGGTACTTTGCCAACAACAACACGCGCCATTTTACCTTCGATGCCGACGAGCGCCACCTGCCCATCTACCGCCACGCCGCCGAGGACAACCAGAAAATCACCCACCTGGACGATTTTGCGGGCAAGTTCCTGGCAAAATGCACCCTGGGCGAGATGCTCAGCCGCTACATGGTGCTGGTCCGCAGCGAGCAGAAACTGCTGATGATGCGCCCGTACCAGATTTACGCCGTGCAGAACATCGTGGACTGCATCGGGCAGGGCAGCGGCAACGGCTACATCTGGCACACCACCGGCAGCGGCAAGACCCTGACCTCGTTCAAGGCGTCCACGCTGCTGCGGGACAATCCCGCTGTGGACAAATGCCTGTTTGTGGTGGACCGCAAAGACCTGGACCGCCAGACCCGCGAGGAGTTCAACCGCTTTCAGGAAGGTTGCGTCGAGGAAAACACCAACACCAACAGCCTGGTTCGGCGGCTGCTGTCCACGGACCACGCCGATAAAGTCATCGTGACCACCATCCAGAAGCTGGGGCTGGCGCTGGACGGCGGGAGCGGCAGCGATTACCGCCAGCGCCTGGAGCCGCTGCAAGGCAAGCGCATGGTCATTATTTTTGATGAATGCCACCGCTCTCAATTCGGGGACAACCACCGCGCCATCCGGGACTTCTTTCCCCACTCGCAACTGTTCGGCTTTACGGGGACGCCCATCTTCCCGGACAATTCGCGTTATGTGCAGATAGACGGCAAGGACGCCTCCTATGTGACCACGCAGGACATTTTTGAGAAGCAGCTTCACGCCTACACGATCACGCACGCCATAGAAGACGGCAACGTGCTGCGCTTTCACATCGACTATTTCAAGGGCGAGGGCGAGCGCACCGCGACAGGAACGCTGGCAAAGCGGGCCGTGGTGGGGGCCATTCTGGACAAGCACGACGCCGCCACCGCCGGGCGCAAATTCAACGCCATCCTCGCCACCGCTTCCATCCCCGACGCCACCGAGTACTTTGGGCTGTTTGGGACGATGCAGGCCGAGCGACAGGCCCACGCCCAGGAAAAGGCAGATGGCAGCGAGTACCGCCCCCTGAACATCGCCTGCGTGTTCTCGCCGCCCGCCTACGGCAACCGGGACGTGCAGCAGATTCAGGAAGACCTGCCCCAGGAATACGCCGACAACCAGCAGCAGCCCGACGACAAGAAAAACGCGCTGGCCCGCATTATTGCCGCCTACAACGTCCAGTACGGCACCAACCACAGTGTGGGCGAGTTTGACCTGTATTACCAGGACGTGCAAAAGCGCATTAAAGACCAGCAATACCCCAACCGCGACCTGCCGCACGCGCAGAAAATTGACGTGGTGATCGTGGTGGACATGCTGCTCACGGGCTTTGATTCCAAGTACCTGAACACGCTGTACGTGGACAAGAACCTGAAATACCACGGGCTGATTCAGGCGCTCTCGCGCACCAACCGCGTGCTGAACGACACCAAGCCCTACGGCAACATCCTGGACTTCCGGGGGCAACAGGCGGCGGTGGACGACGCCATCAAACTGTTTTCCGGCGAGGGCCGCGAGAAGGCCAGGGAAATGTGGCTGGTGGACCCCGCCCCCGTGGTCATTGGACAACTGGAAGAGGCCGTGACCAATCTGACCTACTTCATGCGCTCACAGAAACTCAAATGCACCCCCGACGAGGTGCAGAACCTGAAAGGCGACGCCGCCCGCAGCATCTTCATCAACCATTTCAAGGACGTGCAGCGCCTGACCACCCAACTCTCGCAGTACACCGATCTGACCGACGAGGACCGCGCCACCATTGCCGCCATCCTGCCGCCCGACGAGCTGCAAGCCTTCCGGGGCGTGTACCTGGACACCGCCCAGCGCCTGAAAGACAGGCAGGACCGGGCCAAAGACCCGCCGCCCGAAGTGCAGGCGCTGGACTTTGAATTCGTGCTGTTTGCCTCGGCGCTGATCGACTACGACTACATCATGAAGCTGATGGCCGACTTCTCGGCGCAGACCCCCGGCAAGGAAACCGTGACCCGCGAGGAAATGGCGGGCGCGATTGCCTCTGACGCCAAGTTCATGGGCCAGAAGAAAGACCTCCTTGCCTACATGGACACCCTGAAGGCGGGCGAGGGTCTGAGTCAAACCGAGGTCATGGCCGGGTACGACGCCTTCCGCACCCAGAAGGACGCCACGGAGCTGCACGCGCTGGCCGGGGCGCACGGGCTGACCCCAGCAAGCCTGCAAGCCTTTGTGGACACCACCCTGCAACGCCTGATCTTTGACGGCGAACACCTGAGCGAGTTGCTGGCCCCGCTGAATCTGGGCTGGAAGGCCCGCGCCGCACGGGAGCAGGCGCTGATGACCGATCTGATTCCGATCCTGAAGAAACGGGCCGCCGGGCGCGACATTTCGGGGTTGAAGGCTTATGAAGACTAGGGGCGGCAAACAGGGGGAGCGGCGGCCCAGGCTGAGGTTTCCAGAGTTTGAGAATGCGCGAGGTTGGGAGGAGAAAGCGTTGGGAACGCTGTTATCAGGCCATCCCAGTTACGGAGTGAACGCGCCCGCCGTACCTTTTTCAAAAGATTTGCCCGCATATTTGCGAATTACTGATATATCCGAAGATGGCTATTTCATCCAAGGAAAGAAGGCATCTGTTGACATTATCCCTACGGAAGATAATTATTTGGCCGAAGGTGATATTGCTCTGGCGCGAACAGGTGCAAGCGTAGGTAAATCGTATAGATATAGAAAAGAGGATGGCAGACTCGTATTCGCAGGATTTTTGATAAGAGTTAGGCCGAACAAAAAGAAGCTGAATTCCATTTTTCTATTTAATTTTCTCTCCACTGAGAATTATCTGGAATGGGTGGTTGTCACATCGTCACGCAGCGGTCAACCGGGCATCAACGGCAAAGAATATGCAAGTTTGCCCGTTCCAATCCCAACACATAACGACGCTTTGGCGGAACAGACCCGCATAGCCGACTGCCTCTCATCCCTGGATTCTCTGATGGCCGCGCAGACGCAGAAACTGGACGCCCTGCGAAGCCACAAGCGGGGGCTGATGCAGCAGTTGTTCCCCACCGAAGGCGAAAGCACGCCGAGACTGCGCTTTCCAGAGTTTGAGGATGCGGGGGATTGGGAGGAGAAGCGGATTAGCGACTTAAAGCCATTTGTTACAAGTGGTTCGCGTGGATGGGCAGCTTATTATTCTGCTAGCGGCGATCTTTTTGTTCGCATTACAAATCTTACTAGAAGCTCAATATACCCAAATTTAAGTGACCCAAAATATGTAAACCTCCCGCAAGAGGCCAGCGAAGGCGTGCGAACACAGCTCATGGAGCATGATGTTCTTGTTTCAATCACTGCTGATATTGGAATCATTGGCTACATAGATAATAATTTTCCCACCCCCGCATATATTAACCAACACATTGCGCTGATACGTTTCAAATCTTCGCAAGTGTCCGGCAAATTTATAAGCTATTTTTTAGCCTCTGACAAGTCTCAACGCTCTTTTGATACATCAACTGATAGTGGTACTAAAGCGGGAATGAATCTAACGACAATTCAGAGTATTCAGATTCCTCTGCCTACTCTTCCAGAACAAACCCGCATAGCCGACTGCCTTGCATCCTTAGATGCCCTCATCGCGGCCCACAGCGACAAAAGAGCCGAACTCAAAACCTTCAAGCGGGGGCTGATGCAACAGCTTTTTCCCGTGCCAGTTGAGGGGGAAGAATGAGTGAGGCGCTTCAGGTGGACCAGACCGATACGGGCGAATTACAGGTGCGCCTGGATGTGCAGCACGGGACGGTGTGGCTGACCCAGGCGCAGATGGTTGACCTGTTCGCATCCAGCAAAGCCAACGTCAGCGAACATATCGGACATATTTTTTCATCCCAGGAGTTGGATAGATCGGCAAGTGTTCGGAAATTCCGAACGGTTCAAGAACCACCGAGGGTTTCTCGGTACTTCGCGCCGAGGGTTCGCGTCAGGTCAGACGGCAGTTCCGGCACTACGAAACCAGAGGACTCAAGATGACCCAGACCACAGCAGCGCAGACCACATCAACCCAGAATTCAGCAACACACAGCAACCATGACCAGCTCGGCAAAACCCTCTGGGGCATTGCCGATCAATTGCGCGGCGCGATGAATGCCGACGATTTCCGCGATTACATGCTCTCATTCCTGTTTTTGCGCTACTTATCTGACAACTACGAGGCGGCGGCGGCGCGGGAGCTGGGGGATGAGCTGCCCACGCGGGCGCTGAACTTACAGGGTGCGCCCGTCAGCACGCCCCTGCAAGCGTGGTACGCGGCCAACCCGCAGGACACCGCCGAATTTGAGAAGCTGATGCGGCGCAAGGTGCATTACGTGATTCAGCCCCAGCACCTGTGGGGGCATATCGCGGAACTGGCCCGCACGCACTCGAATGAACTCCTGAATGTGCTGGAGGCGGGTTTCAAGTACATAGAGAACGAGTCCTTCGACAGCACCTTTGGCGGCCTTTTCTCCGAGATCAACCTGAACTCCGAGAAGCTGGGCAGAACGTACACGGAGCGCAACGCCAAGCTGCACACGATCATTGGCAAGATTGCCGAGGGCCTGCGCGGGTTTTCCACCGACAGCGATTCGCTGGGCGACGCCTACGAGTACCTGATCGGGCAATTCGCGGCGGGTTCGGGCAAGAAGGCCGGGGAGTTCTACACGCCCCAGCAGATTTCGGATGTGCTGTCGGGCATCGTGACGCTGGACAGCCAGAACCCGGCGAGCGGGCCGCGCAGGCACCTGGAAAGCGTGCTGGATTTCGCGTGTGGTTCGGGGTCACTGCTGCTCAACGTGCGCGGGCGGATGGGCAAGGGCGGCATCGGCAAGATTTACGGTCAGGAAAAGAACATCACCACCTACAACCTGGCCCGCATGAACATGCTGCTGCACGGCGTCAAGGACTCCGAATTCCACATCTACCACGGCGACACGCTGCCCAACGAGTGGGAGACGCTGCGCGAGCAGAATCCAGCGAAAAAACCGCAGTTCGACGCGGTGGTGGCGAATCCGCCCTTCAGTTACCGCTGGGAACCCACCGAGGCGCTGGGCCAGGACATGCGCTTCAAGAATTACGGGCTGGCCCCCAAATCGGCGGCGGATTTTGCCTTTCTGCTGCACGGGTTTCAGTACCTGTCGCGCGAAGGCACGATGGCGATTATCCTGCCGCACGGCGTGCTGTTCCGGGGCGGGGCCGAGGAACGCATCCGGCGCAAGCTGCTCGAAGACGGTCACATCGACACCGTGATCGGCCTGCCTTCAAATCTGTTTTATTCCACGGGCATCCCGGTATGCATCCTGGTGTTGAAGAAATGCAAGATGCCCGACGACGTGCTGTTTATCAACGCCGCCGAGCATTTTGAAAAGGTCAAGCGGCAAAACCGCCTGCGGCCCGAACACATCGACAGGATCATCGACACCTATCAGTATCGCCGGGAGGAGGAACGATATTCGCGCCGCGTTCCCATGAGCGAAATTGCCGCGAACGGCCACAACCTGAACATCTCGCGCTACATCAGCACGGCGCTGGCCGAGGCCGACATTGACCTGGACGGCGTGAATGCCCGCCTGCAAGGGATCGAGCAACAGATTGGGCAGGCCAGAGATGACCACAACCGCTTTCTGGCCGAGCTGGGGCTGCCACCTTTGCCGTAGGGCTGGGGCGGCGGCGTGAAGTCTTAAATTCCGGTTGTGGGGTTGCCCTGCCCGTTTAAACCCTCTGCTTCGCAGCTTTGCAAGTCCGCCCCTGCAGGGGACCTCCCCTTAGAAGGGAGGCAAGGTGTTTTCTGCGTGGCTAGATCCACTGCACCTCTTGGCTCCCCTTGAGGGGAGCTGGCTGCGAAGCAGACTGAGGGGTTCGCCTTCCAGCGTGACGCCCAGCTCGCCCCACGTCCCCTCTCTTTTCCCACAACCCTCTAGACCAACCGCGCACCGCCTCCCCCTTTGCCGCGTACCCTGCGGGCATGAGCGCCCCCTCCCCTGCCCCCACCGATCAAGCGCCCGCCACCCAATCCCCACAAGTGCTGCGCGTGCTGATCTGCGACGAGATGAACCCCGGCAATCTGGACCACAACGGCTTTCAGATCGACTACCAGGGCAACATGGACCGCGCCGAGACGCTGCGCCGCCTGTCCCAGTACGACGCGCTGATCACGAGGAGCCGCACCAAGGTGGACCGCGAACTGATCGACGCCGCCGGGCCACGCCTGAAGGTCATCGGGCGCGGCGGCGTGGGCGTGGACAACATCGATCTGGACTACGCCAGCCTGCGCGGCCTACTGGTGCTGAACGCGCCAGAGAGCAACAATGTCTCGGCGGCGGAGCTGGCCGTAATGCACCTGATGTCGGCGGCGCGCGGCCTGACCCGCTCGGACCGCAAGACGCGCGCGGGCGAATGGGACCGCAAATTCCTGGGTCTGGAACTCAAGGACCGCACGCTGGGCATCGTCGGCCTGGGCCGCATTGGCAGCATGGTGGCGGACCGCGCGCAGGGCCTGCGGATGACCGTGGTGGCCTACGATCCCTACGTCCCCGAGAGCAAATTCGAGCGTCTGGGCGTGACCCGCGCCGCCACCCTGGACGAGCTGCTGGACGCCGTGGAGTTCCTGACCGTCCACACCCCGCTGACCGAGGAGACGACGGGGATGATCGGCGCGCGCGAGCTGGCACGCATGAAGCCCGATTCCATCGTGGTCAACGCGGCGCGCGGCGGCATCATCGAGGAGCAGGCGCTGGTGGACGCCCTGCACAGCGGGCACCTGTTCGGGGCCGGGGTGGACGTGTTCGTGGACGAGCCGCCCACGGCGGACCACATCTTTCTGGGCGCGCCGAACCTGGGCATCACCGCCCACCTGGGCGCGAACACCCGCGAGGCGCAGGAACGCGTGGGCGCGGAGATCGTCTCGCGCGTGCTGGCCGCCCTGCAGGGCGACGTGAGCAAGGGCGCGGTGAATGCCCCGGCGCTGGACCCCAAGACCCTTGAAGCTTTGGGCGGCTATCTGGATCTGGGCGAGAAACTGGGCCGCATCCAGGCGCAACTGCTGCCCGGCGCATATGACATCGAAGTGACCTTCCGGGGCGAATTTCCGGTGGACCCGGCCCCGGTGGTGTCCAGCGTGCTGGTGGGCTACCTGTCCGGCAGCACCGACGAGCGCCCCAACATGATCAACGCCCGCGCCCTAGCCAAGGAGCGCGGCCTGAATCTGGCCGTCCGCGAGCAGACCGACAGCCCCGACTACCAGACCGAGGTGATCGTCAAGGTCAGCACCCAGGGACCCACCCAGGGGCCGGACAAGGCCCGCACCCGCACGGTGGGCGGCACGGTGTTTGGCCGCAGCCCGCGCCTGACCCGCCTGCGCGACTACCGCGTGGAGCTGGAACCGGAAGGCTACATTCTCATCGCCAGCAACCAGGACAAGCCGGGGGCGGTGGCGCAGCTCAGCACGCTGCTGGGCACCTGGGGCATCAATATTGCCGGGATGGCTTTGGGCCGCTCCCAGCGCGGCGGCGAGGCGCTGTTTACCCTGACGCTGGACGAGGGGCTGAGCGCTGAGCAGCTCCGGGCCATCCGTAATCTGGACGTGATCGACAGCGCGTATCTGGTCAAGGTTTAGGGGTCTGGGGGTCCGAGGAGACCTGACACCTCAAATTGGGTGGCGGTCTGCCCCGTGGACCCCTCACTCTTCTGCCGCTGCTCTCCTCGCCCGCAGAGCTTGACAAGTCTGCCGCGCAGCTTTCTCTCCCTGTCCCACAAGGGTAGGGGAAAAGTGCGTGTATAAGGCTCAATTTGACTCAGTGCCACTCCAAGGACACCTGCGGGGTCTGCCACTGAAGACGCCTCGGCTGCGCCCACCCCGACAACTCAAGTAAATTCAGTCCCCCCACTCTCGGTGAGGCTCCTGGATTCCGGACCGTACACCACCCTCACCCGGTGTTCCGCACCCCCGCCGCGATCCCCTGCAAGCTCAACATCAGCGGGCGCTCGAAGGTGTCCAGGCCGCCGTCCTCGGCACGGGCGCGGCGCAGCAGCTCCACCTGAATGCGGTGGATGGGATCGATGTACGGATTGCGGAGGCCGATGCTCTCGCGCAGGCGGGGTTCGTTGTCCAGCAACTCCGCACCAACCACGGCCTGCACCAGTTCCACGGTTTCGCGGAAGGCGGCCTGCAACTGCCCGGCCAGCGGGTGCGGCCCCAGCAGGCGCAGGTATTCCTCGAAGATCAGCGGATCACTTTTGGCCAGGCTCATCTGCGCGTTGTCGATCACCGTGCGGAAAAACGGCCACTGCGCGTACATCTCGCGCGCCCCGTCCGGCCCGATGCTCTGGAGGCCCTCGCGCAGCCCGTACCAGCCGGGCAGGTTGGAACGAATCTGCGTCCAGCTCATCACCCAGGGAATGGCACGCAGGTTGCTCAGCGTGGGCGCTCCGGGTCGCCGCACCGGGCGCGAGGCGATGTTCAGGCGGGCGATCTCGTGAATGGGGGTGGCCGCCTCGAAGAAGGGCAGGAAACCGTCGTCATGCACCAGCGCGCGGTAGGCCGTGGCGCTGGCGGCGGCAGCCGTGTCCATCGCCGCCGTCCATTCCTCTTTCAGCGAATCTGCCGGACGCGCGGCAGACAGCAGCAGCCCGTACAGCGCCTGCTCCAGATTGCGCCGCGCCAGGACGGGATGGCTGTACTTGTCGGCCAATGCCTCGCCCTGTTCGGTGATCCGCAGCCCGGCGTCGATGGTTCCGGCAGGCTGCCCCAGGATCGCGCGGGACGCCGGCCCGCCCCCGCGCCCGATGCTGGTGCCGCGCCCGTGGAAGAAGCGCCAGCGCACGCCCGCCGCCCGGCACACGTCGCTGATCTGCCGCTGGGCCTCGTGCAGCGCCCAGTTGGCGGCCAGGAATCCGGCGTCCTTGTTGCTGTCGGAGTAACCCAGCATGATCTCCTGCACGTCACCCCCCAGAATCGCGCGGTACTCGGGCAACGCCAGCAGATCGGTCATGATCTGCGGGGCGCGTTGCAGGTCGTCCAGCGTCTCGAACAGCGGCACGGTGAGCACCCGCAGGCCCACCTCGCGGGCCAGCAGCAGCGGCTCCAGCACGTCGCTGACGCTCTCGGCCATGCTGATGATGTAGCGGCCAAAAGCGCGTGGCCCACTCTGGGCAACCGCGCCCTGCACCTCGCGGATGGGGCCAATCACCGTTTCCAGTTCGTCGGTCAACGGTTCCCCAGCAGGCCACAGCGGGCGGCGGGAGCGTAATTCAGTGGTCAGCAGCGTCTGACGGTCCGCCTCGGACAGACTTAAATAATCCGCCTCCACCCCGGCCTGTGCCAGCAAGGCCGCCACCGCCGCCCCGGTCTGCCCGGAGTGTTCGCGCACGTCCAGACTGACCAGATGCTGCCCGAACACGCGCACCAGGGTCAGCAGCGGCGTGAGCAACTGATCGGCGGTGCGGCGCTGGCCGTCCCCACGCAGGCGGATGTCCAGGGCTTCCAGCCGGGGCAACAACTCCACCCCCTCGCCGTCGCGCACGGCGTTGTGGAGCTGGCGCAGTTCGGTGCGGTACGGTTCAAGGCCTGCCGTCTGGGCCGGATCGCCGTCCTCCTGCGACAGGTCGGCGTAAGCCTGCTTCAGGCCGCTCAGCAGCAGCTCGCGCGCCCGCTGGCGGTGGACTTCCAGCGTCTCGCGGGTGGCCTGCGGCGTCACGAAGGGATTGCCGTCGCGGTCCCCGCCCATCCACGACGAGAAACTCAGCGGCAGCCGGGCGTCCGACTCCTGGCCGTACACATTCACAAAGGCCCGGCCCAGATCACGTTGCAATTCGGGCAGCGCCCCGGCAATCGCCGTGATGTAGTTCAGGCCGCCCTTGACCTCGTCCAGCACGGTGGGTTTCAGGTGCCGCAGTTCCGGCGTGGCCCACATCGCCTCGACATGGGCGGCCACCCGGTCCTGGGCCTCCGGGTCATCCAGGCGCGGGATGTCGCGCGCCACCGCCTCCAGATGCTGGCGGATGGTGCGGCGGCGCATCTCGGTGGGGTGGGCCGTGAAGGTCAGCCCCAGGTTGACGCGCTCGATCAGGGCCTCCACATCCGCCGCACTTAATCCCTGTTCCTTGAGGGCAGCCAGCGCGCTTTCCAGGCTCTGCGAGCGCACGCCCTCGCCCGCGCGCAGCGAACGCACCCGCTCGTATTCCTCGGCCAGATTGACCAGTTGAAAGTACCAGGTGAAGGCCCGCGCCAGCCGGCCCGCATCGTCGCCGGACAGGGCGGCCAGCATAGTTCTCAACTCCGCGTCGCTCCCCCCAGCGCGGACCTCGCGGACCAATGCCCTGGTACGCTCTACCAGATCGAAAAACGCCTCGCCTTCCTGCTCCTTGAGCACCTGGCCCAGCGTGCGGCCCAGCAAGTTCACGTCACTCTTGATGCCCATGGTGCCTCCGGTGGTGGTCAGGAATTGGGTCAGCGCCGGGTGTGGGCAAAGGGGGATCACAGGCCCTACACCCCGTCTTCCTCGTGCGCTTCCTCGACGTCACGGTAGCGTTCTATGGACACCGCCCGGCCCGCCTCTATCTGGACATACACGGCGTTCAGTTCGGCGCGGCCCTCGGCCACCGCGAAACGGTGGGGGCGTTCGGTGACAAATCGGGCCACCGGGCCAGCCGGGTCCGAACCGATAATGCTGTCGTGTGGGCCGGTGAATCCGGCGTCGGTCTGGAAGGCGGTCCCCAGCGGCAGAATGCGCGAGTCGGCGGTGGGAACATGGGTGTGCGTGCCGATCACGGCGGCCACCCGCCCGTCCAGATGCCACGCCAGCCCCGCCTTCTCGCTGCTGGCCTCAGCGTGGAAGTCCACGAACACGCTGCCCAGATCGTCACGCTCCAGCAAGGTGTCGATGGCGCTGAACGGATTGGACACCTGCTCCATGAACACCCGGCCCAGCAGGTTGACCACGGTGAGGCGCTCAGTCTGGCCCGTATGTGTCTGTACATCGAAGGTGCGCCAGCCGACGCCAGGGGTGTCTGGATCGGCGTAGTTCAGCGGGCGCACGATGGGGTAATTCTCCGGGTCCTGCATCAATTTGTTGATGTCGCGGTGGTGCCAGGCGTGGTTGCCCAGCGTCATGCAGTCGGCCCCGGCCCGGAGTGCGCCTTCCGCTGCCTCACGGTGCATGCCGAAGCCTCCGGCGGCGTTTTCCATGTTCACGACGGCGAAATCCACGTCCCGGCGCAGGTCCGGCAACCGGGCCGCCAGCATCCGGCGGCCCGGCTGACCGAACACGTCTCCCACGAACAGCAGCTTGATCATGCGCCCCAGGCTAGCGTCTGCACCCGCTCCAGAAGCGGTGCGCCGTAATGCCCCCGTAATGTACTGGGCCGAGGCTGGCGGCATAAGGCACCACCATGACCACCCTACCGATGAACAGAATTCTCGTGACCACCGACGGCAGCGAACTGGGCCAGCACGCCCTGACCCATGCGCAGGGCCTGGCGGGGGCGCTGGGGGCCGAACTGACCGTCCTGAGCATCCAGACCGATCCGCTGGTGGCCGCCTACGGCGAGCACGCCTACGCCATGCCCACCCCAAAGAAAGCATGGACGAGCTGAAAGCGGGCCTGGAACGCGTCCTGCGCGAGCGCGTGCCGGACGGCAAGATCATGGTGGAACGCGCCCAGGGCCGCCATGTGTCCCGCGCCATTCTGGACGTGGCCCGCGAGGAAGGCGCGCAGATGATCGTGATGACCACCCACGGACGCAGCGGTCTGGGCCGCGCCCTACTGGGCAGTGTGGTGCAGGCGGTGGCCCAGCAGGCCCCGGTGCCAGTGCTGCTGATTAAGGGCGATCAGGGGCCGGTCGAGTGGGGCCAGGGCGGCAAATAGAGCATCGGCGGCCTCAGTTCCCTCTCTCAGCTTGGGAGGGGGTTTGTGCTGATCTATCCGGCCAGGCTGACTACAGATGGGCGGCCTGGAGAGACGGCTGCATCCAGGCACGGCGACGTCCAGCACCTTCGTGACGGCAAGACGATGAAGATGGGTGACGCCGTCAAGGGGTTGTAGAGTGGACTGAGAATGAAAGAAAGCACCCGCACCTGGCTCCGGCGTTGGATGCCCGTGATGCTGTTCCTGATTTTTGGCCTGCTGATGCTGGCACAGGTCTGGCTGTCGGCCAATCCGGGTTAAAACAGCCCGGCTAATTCGGCAAAAACAGCCCCACCTTGACCCCAAAGTACCCGGCCAGCTTCTGTAGATGCTCCAGCGTGAATGCCCGCCTGCGCCCCAGCAGTGGGCTGATGGTGCTTTGGCTGATGCCCGCGCCGCGTGCGAGTTGCTGCTGGGTCAGGTGGCGGTCTTGCATAAACACTTTGAGGATGGTGGCGGCGTCCACATCGGGGATGGGGTAATGGATGGCCTCGTAGGCGACGATGCGGTTCATGACGGTGTTTGCCAGGTCTTCAAGTGGATGCGGGCGCAAACTACTGGCGCTCATCTCGGCGTCCAGTGCTTTGAGTGCCGCCGTTGCCCGCTGCAAAGAGTCGTCGTTCATGATGGGGTGAGCAAGTCGGGGACGCAAGTCTGCAAGCTCTGCCAACGCTGTATCAATTCGGCGTAATTGACGTAATTGGTAGGCGTGGTCATGTCTTGCACAGGTTATTGCAAATCCTAACCCCCTGACCCCATAAGCCATTTCGCTTCCGGTTAACCCCAGGCCACAAGCGTAAACTCTTCCAGTGACCATCTCCGCGCCCAACCTTTCCAAATTGCTGCCCGCCGCCCCGCCCGGCAATCTGCTGCTGCTCCCGCAGGTGGCGCGGGCGGCGCTGTTCGCGGCCTTTCCTGGCCCGGCGGTGCTGCTGACCACCGCTGACCGCATTGGCAACTACGCCTCGGCGGGGGCGCTGGGTGCGCCGGTGACGGTCAATCCGGGCCTGCGGGACTGGGACGGCATGCACGAGCATGTGGTGCTGGACGTGAACACCGCGCTGGACCTGTTTCCCGCCCATCCCGAAGACCACGCCCTGAGCCTGCGCGTGGGGCGCAACTACCCGCGCGAGGCACTCCTGACCCGCCTGGAACGCCTGGGCTACGAGCGCGGCGAGGAACCCGGCTACGAATTGCGCGGCGACACCCTGGAACTCAGGTTGTCCCCCGGCGCAGGCCGCCCCGCCGATGCGGAGGGCGACATCTGGGTGCGGGCCGAATTCTTCGGGGACGAGCTGGACACCCTGCGCCTGCTGGCCCCCGGCGAGCTGACCGGCGAGAAGGCCCAGACCTTCACCCTGGAACCCACCGCCGACTACCTGACGGAAACGAAGTGGGACGCCACCCGCCTGGAACTGCTGCCAGGCCGCGTCTTTCTGGACTCCCCGGAGTTCTACGCCTCCAGCCTGGGCGTGCTGACCGACACGCTGTGGCCCAAGTTGGCCGGGCGCGAGGTCACGTCGTTTGGCCGCGCCCCGCTGCCCCTGCCCAATCTGGACACCGGCCTGCTGACCCTGCCCTTCTACCGCGCCCGCCTGGGTGATCTGGAAAACGATGTGGCCGGGTGGCGGGGGGCCGATTACCGGGTCCTGATTCTGGTGCGCCATGACCGCACGGCGGCGTATCTGGCCGACAAACTGCTGAACACCCACGAGATTCCCTGGCTGAAACTTCCGCGTGTGGAAGAGGGCAGCCTGGGCTTTCTGCGCGGCGGCGGAGAGGGCGGTTTTGTCATCCCCGAACACCGCACCGTGGTCATTACCGAAGACCTGATCTACGGCTTCCAGGGCGGCTCCGCGCTGCGGGGCAAGCGGCTGTCGGGCCGCCCGGTCACGGACGCACTGGGCCTGCATGTGGGCGATTACCTGATTCACCCCGAACACGGCATCGGCCAGTTTCAGGGCCTGGAAACGCGCACGGTGCTGGGCGTTACCCGTGATTATCTGAATCTGGAATACCGCAAGGGCGCACGCCTGAGCGTTCCCATCGAGCAGTTGCCCGTGCTGCGGCGTCATCCTGGCACCACTGACGATCCGCCCGTGCTGAGCAGCTTCGACAAGAAGGACTGGGCGCGGGCCAAGGACAAGGCCCGCAAGAACGCGGAGGAGGTGGCGGGCAAGCTGCTGGTCCAGTACGCCGCCCGGCAGGTCACCCCTGGCAACGAATTTGCCCCGCTGCCGGAGTGGGAAAAACAGATTGAGGACAACTTCCAGTTTGAGCTGACGAGCGATCAGCGCACCTCCCTCAAGGAAACGCTGAAGGACCTGGAGAAACCCAACCCGGCTGACCGCCTGATCTCCGGCGACGTGGGCTTCGGCAAGACCGAAGTGGCCCTGCGCGCCGCCCACCGCGTCGTGGGCCACGGGATGCAGGTGGCGATTCTGGTTCCCACCACGCTGCTGGCCGAGCAGCACACCACCACCTTTGTGGAACGCTTCAAAGACCTGCCCGTGCAGGTGGAGGGGCTGTCGCGCTTTACCTCGCCGCAGTCCTCAAAGGCCATCCTGCGCGATCTGGCGGCGGGCAAGGTGGACATCCTGATCGGCACGCACCGCCTGCTGAGCGGCGACATTGAATTCAAGAATCTGGGCCTGATCATCGTGGACGAGGAACACCGCTTCGGCGTGTCGCAAAAGGAGAAACTGCGTGCCCTGCGCGGCATGCCCGACGTGGCGGCAGGCAAGCTGGACATTCCCGAAGGCGTCAAGGCTGTAGACACCCTGGCACTCTCGGCCACCCCGATTCCGCGCACCCTCTACATGAGCATGGTGGGCCTGCGCGACATGAGCAGCATCCAGACGCCGCCCAAGGGCCGCAAGCCCATCCAGACGGTGCTGGCCCCCTTTGACCCCAGCACCGTGCGCGACGCCATCATCAGCGAGATCGAGCGCGGCGGCAAGGTCTTTTACATCCATGACCGGATTGCCAGCATCGGCGCACGCAGCCTGTATCTGCGCAATCTGGTGCCGGAAGCCCGCATTGGCGTGGCGCACGGGCGCATGAACGAGGAGGAGCTGGAGGAGATCATGCTGGGCTTTGAGGAAGGGGCCTTTGACGTGCTGGTGTCCACCACCATCGTGGAGACGGGGCTGGACATCCCGGAGGCCAATACCATCCTGATCGAGCGTTCGGACCGGCTGGGCCTGGCGCAGCTCTACCAGTTGCGCGGGCGGGTGGGCCGCCGGGCGCAGACCGCCTACGCCTACCTGTTTTACCCGCCGCGCATGACCGAGACCGCGCAGCGCCGCCTGTGGGCCATTGCCGATTTGCAAGACCTGGGCAGCGGACACCTGCTGGCCGAGAAGGACATGGAAATTCGCGGCGTGGGCAACATTCTGGGCGAGGAACAGCACGGGCATGTGCAGGCCGTGTCCATTGACGTGTACACCGAGATGCTTTCTGAAGCGGTGGCGCGGCTGAAGGGCGAGAAGATTCAGGCTCCGGTCAACATTTCCATTGACCTGCCGATCAACGCCCGCCTGACGCCCGCCTACTTCGGCGGTGACGACGAGGCGCGGATTGCCACCTATGGCCGCCTTTCGGACGCACGCACCTTGCAGGCGATCAGCCGGGTGGAGCGCGATCTCCGCAAGAAATACGGCCCGCCCGACCCGGAGGAACAGAATTTCATTGACCTCGCCAAGCTGAGGCTGACGGCTGCCGCCCGGCGCGTGCTGAGCATCGGCGAGACCATGACCGAGTTGCAGGTGACGTTCGCCTACAAGTCGCTGGACTACGACGCCGCCGGACTCAAGCGATTTCCCCACAAGACCGAGGTGCAGACCTTCCCACCCAGTGTGAAGATGGAGAAACGGGGCATCAAGCCGGACGATTACGCGCGGATGATTATTGAATTGCTGGGGTACTTTGGGTGAGGAGTTGAAACGGGATCAGCTCCGCAAATCTTTACCTGCGAATCTGGTAGATCGTATACACTCCTGAAAAATCCACATTAGGGGTTCCAGAATGACTAAAACATCTCCCATGGCTGGCTATGAGCAAAAACGATCCGAGAAGCAGGCAGAAGCGCAGAAGGTCTCCATCGCACCACTCGCCCATCTTCTTCAGGAGGGGCAGTACGTTGGCGAAACATTGAAGATGGATTACCGCAATATCACCGTGTTAATCCATGACCACTTGCGTCGCACTGTCGGAGGCATCCCCCACCTGGGATATTTGATCGCCTCTCGGCTTACCCCAGGTCAAATGTTCGATCCGAAAGATGAGGCAAGCTCGGTCATCCTGTTGCGCGTTCTTGGAGCTGCGCCATTGCCGAGCGATAACATGGATACCATCGTTCGGGCTGAGGCAGCGAGGCGAGCGACTGGGCGTGAGTATCACTGGGATACTCAGCAGGTCATGGACGGTTACACTCGCAATGAACTAAGTTATGCAGGCTTGAACTGTGAAATTGTTGGCACTTTTTATCTTGGTGAGAACGACAGTGGCGGTTGTGATCTGCGTTTTGGAACAGATATTAGTAATTTTTACCCAAATAGTGGTATGAAAGTTTACAAACCGATTGAATCGGCGCTAAGTACTATCGTTAATTTCCGAGATACTGCGTTATCGCCCGAACATCCGCTTCAAGATTTTTCTGTTGAAATTGGAAATGTTCGATATGCTAGTTCTAATAGGACAATGCAGGGTGTAGATACCGTAGCTGTTTCAATCGCTCCTATTGATCTTCTGGCGCAGCGCACGGCATTATTTGGAATGAGTCGAACTGGTAAATCAAATACGACAAAAATCATTGCGCGTGCTATTTATCGTCTTCGTCTTGATGCAAATAACTCTGTACGTGTCGGGCAGTTGATTATGGATTATAACGGTGAATATGCTAATGAAAATACTCAAGGGAGTGGGCGAGCTGCCGAAAACGCACTTAAGAATGTTTACTTAGAACACGATGGAAATATCGACGATGTTGTCACCTATGGACTCACTCGCCCTGATACTGATCCAAGACGGCGTTTGTTGCAAGTTAATGCTTTTGGAAATGACGTAAGAGATTGGAATGATTTTGAGAAAACTTCTGAAGACTTAGACATGCTCATGGCGGGTAGAATAATTCTCGAAAAGATTCTTTCAGAATACACCTCTTTGTATGTTAAGAATTTTCTCGAAGTAGATTTGTCTGTACCATTAGACATCCGTTCACGAAGCGCTCAGACGCGATATCGGAGAAACATTCTTGTTTATAGGACATTACTCAGAAGTGCTGGTTTAGCTGCTCCCAAATCGCTTGAGAATCCGACAGGTGCTGTTCTTACTGGTCTATTCAACAAAAAGCTCATTGAATACATGCAAAAATCAGGTAATACTTCTTACGAGAGGGCGGCAAATATTTTATCGACAGCGCCTGGAAGTGTACTTAGTTGGCCTCAGCTTCAGATAGCATTCGCGGCCCTAAGAGAATTTATCGGTGATAAAGCCAATACTTACAGTACATTTAATGCTGAATACGTAAAGGAAAAGCCTGGGCGAGAAGATTGGGCGGATACTAATTTGACTCGTCTCCTTGAGATTTTCCGCTATCCTAATGGTATAAAAGCAATTGCTAGACTTTCGGAGAATCATGAGCCGACGAATACACGCGACTATGCTCAAGAGATTTATGAAGAGTTACAGGATGGTAAACTTGTAATCGTCGATCAAAGTGCTGGTGATCCTCCACTCAATGATGCCGCTGCGCGGCGAATAGTGCAAGCGATTTTTTATGGCAATCAAAGAGTGTTTACGTCGGGAAAACATCCAACAGACATCCTTATTTATGTAGAAGAAGCTCACAATCTTTTGCCAAGTAGTGGTGATGCTGATCTGCGTGATATATGGGTCAGAACTGCTAAAGAAGGAAGCAAATATCGTATTGGACTCATATACGCTACCCAAGAAGTTAGTTCTATACAGAAAAATATTCTGAAAAACACTGCCAACTGGTTTATCGCGCATCTCAACAATACAGACGAAACTCGCGAGTTGAAAAAGTTCTACGATTTCGCCAACTTTGAGGATTCTATTCTCAGGGCGCAAGACCGTGGATTCCTGAGGGTTAAAACGCTTTCTAATCCTTACATCAACCCTGTACAGATAAAGCGCTTTCAACTCTCCATTCCTGACGGTAAGGAGGCTGGTGAGTAATGCCCTATGATGGTGAATTCGCCAAACATGGCATTTTGATGGATTTTGCGGAGAATGAGTTAATTAAGGAAATGTTGGCTAATTGCGAAATAAGAGAAAATGAAGTAGTGCTACCGCCAACTCTTATTAACGTTGAGCGCGCGAATTGGAAGCCTGGGCAGGTTTTTGCCATTGACGGCTCTAATCGGCCTGTGCCTGTTACTAATGGTTATCCTGGTGCAAGTGCAGGTTTTGTGAGTATTGCTACTGTCATGATTGATATGGAGAAGCTTTATAAAGAGACGAGTGCAGAGAGCATTAATCCTGTAACCTTCTCGGATATAGAGAAGGCATACGCTATGACTGGCGTGCTGCCTACATCGAATATTCTCCGTAAGGGCTTACCCGATGCTCGTACTTCTTTTCGGTATGAGCTACATGAACTCCTAAGAACAAGAAATCCTATTAAAGATGGCGAATCTCTCCTTGATACTTACCTTGCTGTGCTTGCACTAAAACCTGCTTCTGACCGCCTGTCATGTCCATTAATGGATATTTGTGATGACAAAACCCAGACACCAAATCTTCCCTCTGGCGTGTGTGCTTGTGGTAAATATAAAGTTTATCCAACTGATCAACTTCGCATCCACGAGCGATATTACGATAATTCACCTAATGGAGAAAGTGTTGGTGAGACTCGCAGCTTAATGGAACATTTGACCTTATTAAACTATCTGAGATATATTGAAAAGAAAGAGTATTGGGGAGCGTTTAAAGATACTGGTTTTATTCTTGATGGGCCATTGGCCGTTTTTGGACATGCTGCGTGGTTTGGTGAGCGTATCAAATTAGAGCTGCAACGCCTTAACAAGCTCGCGCAAAAGCATGTTAAACAAGACATGCTTGTGATCGGTATCGAAAAAACTGGTCAATTTTTTGAACATTGGCTTCATCTCGACGAGGCACGGCGAAAAAATGTGGTATCTCGTAAGATGAATTTTGGTGAACCAGATGTCTACGATAAAAAGATGGATTGGGCAGACGATGAGCTTGATCCTCTTGAGCGCTTGAGAGGACGTATTCAGCCCGGCCAAGTGCTGCTGCTGGATAATAAGTATATTCGCCAAAATATTGCTAGGGGAGATGAATCAACGATCCACGGCATTCATTCATATTATGGGCGTCCTTTCCTGTATAAGACTATGAATAGCGCGATGATCGTTGGCATGGTTCCTATGGCTTCAGAGCATTGTGAGGATCGTACCCAGGCGCTCGCTGATCAGTACCCAAGATTGCCCGACGTATTAGATTTACTCGACGGCCTTATAAGTATGCGCTACCCCGATGCAGTCCTGCCACTTTTGGCTGCCCATGCACATGCGGCTATTCCTGTCCAGATGGGAGACCGGATGTTTGAACAGCTCGTTCGCGAACATTTGGATAGACCTATATGAGTCAGATGTTGCATGAAATTATGCTTCAGCGGAAACAATTACAGCGTTGGGTAAAACTTGGCCCATGGTATGCCATGTTCCCGCTGGAATTCGCCCAGGCTTCTATTGAACAACATACAAAGCCGGGACAAGCCGTCCTTGATCCTTTCATGGGGCGAGGAACAACACTTGCTGCTGCAAAAATGCTTGAAAGGCATGCGGCAGGCGTAGAAATAAATCCGGTTGCCTGGGTATATGCCAAAGTCAAAACTGAACCGTGCGATAAATTACTGCTATTGGAACGACTTGAAGAAGTTAACAGATTAAGTAAGGGCACAAAACTTCAGCAAATGCCTGAATTTTATAAATGGTGTTTCTGTGATGAAGTCCTTCGATTTCTTTTAATTGCTCGATCTGAACTGAAATGGAAAGATGATCACGTTGATCGTACCTTAATGGCGATCATTCTTGTAGATCTACATGGTAATGTAGAAGATAGTCTTTCAAATCAAATGAGGCAGACCAAATCGATGGCCCCGGCCTATTCTATTAACTGGTGGAAAGCAAAGGATATGCATCCGGCTGAAAAAGATGCTTATGCTATTCTCCGTCGAAAAATCGAATGGCGCTATAAGCATGGATTGTTTTCAAATAAATCCAAAATAATGGCCTTAAATGGAGATAGTACATCTATACTTAAAGAAACTGCTGAAATAGGGCCATTTCACTTACTTCTTACATCCCCTCCATATTACGGAATCATAAATTATAACTATGATCAATGGCTGAGGCGATGGATGTTAGGTGGACCTGAGCTTCCAAAATATTCTGCCGGTAAATATCAAGATCGTTACGATAATAAAATTCAATATCAAGAATTGTTGAGTAAGGTTTTTGGCGAATCCGCAAAACTAATGCATGAGCGCGCTCATGTTGTTGTTCGCACGGATGCGCGTGTTTTCACTCTTGAATCTACCATCAAGGCTTTAGAAGAAGCTTTTCCAGGGAAAAGTATAAAGAAGGTCAAGCGCCCCGTTTTGGGGAAAACGCAAACACGTTTATATGGAGACCAATCAAAAAAACCTGGTGAAGTTGACCTTATTCTCAAGCCAAAACCCCGGCAGCGCACATCACAGGTGAAATCGAGATTCGAGTGAGATTCGCTTACTGGCCCACCTTAACCTTCACCTCTCGCCGTCCCTTTTCCCGTGGCGTAAACACAATGGTCACGTCGTAATCCAATGCGGCAGCCTGCTCAGTAATCGTGGAAAGCTGCGGGTTGGATGCGGCGGATTCGAGTTGTGACAGGCGGCCTTTGCTCAGGCCCCGTCTCTGCCCGGCCTCGCTGCCCGTCAGTCCACTCTCACGGCGAATTGCGCCCAGACCCTCGCCTACGCTCTCGGCGGTTAGGGCTTCCAGATACTCCGCTTCTAATTGGATTTCCTGGGTCAGCAGGCCGTCTGGAAGCTGGGCGGCGGGCGTGATCGTTCCATCGTCATTCAAGAGGGCTTGCATACGGGCGGCGCGTTCTTTGGCTCGGCTGGTCATGGGGTCAACACTCCTTTTCTCACGGCTTCGGCTATTTCAAGTAGTTCATCCAGCAGGTTGTCGTTGGGCGACGCTCCGGGGGCTTTGTATTCTGCGGCGGCCAGTACAGGTCGTCCATCGGTCAGCCAGAAAAAATACACCCGCGCTCCTCCCCTCAATCCGCCTCTGGTGGTGGGCTTGAGTTCCCAGGCTCCAGGAAGATATTTGAGCGGCTTGGCATAGCGGCTGACTCGGCCCTCGTTGCGTAAGTCACGGCACATCCTGATGCACTCTGTCACCGCTGGCGCGTGTCCAGCACGATTCATTTCCAACATCGTCTTAATTAGAGTGGGATGCCGCGCCGCCAATCTGTCTGGATGGCGAACGTAAACGAGAGGCAACATGGGTTTAGCTTAGTCTAAACCTGTCTTATCTGTCTACTGGTTTTAGCCCGTCATACATCCGCTGCCGATCCCTGAACGCCGCCTTCTGGGCCTCCGTCGTCGCCTGCACACACTGCGGGCAACTCACGCCTTCCTCGTAGGCCGGGTGCGCCCGTTCATCCGCGCCCAGCGGCCAGCCGCAGGAGTGGCACATCGCGGACCCGCCCTCGCGCAGGCCGTGGCCCACGGTCACGCGGCCATCAAAGACAAAGCATTCGCCGTGCCAGCGGCTGCTCTCTTCGGGAACATCCTCCAGATATTTCAGGATGCCGCCGCGCAGATGCAGCACATCTGTAAATCCGCGCTCGCGCAGCAGGCTGGTGCTTTTCTCGCAGCGGATGCCGCCCGTGCAGAACATGGCGACGCGTTTGCCCGCCAGCTCGTCGGCGTGTGCGTCCAACCACGCGGGGAACTCGCGGAAGCTGTCAATTTCGGGGTTGACCGCGCCCTCAAAGGTTCCGGCGCTGACCTCGTAGCGGTTGCGGGTGTCCACCACCACCACATCCGGGTCAGCGATCAGGGCGTTCCAGTCGCCCGCCTCCACGTACTGCCCGGCCTGGGAGGTGGGTTCGACGGGCTGGCCCAGCGTCACGATCTCGGACTTGAGGCGCACTTTGAAACGTTTGAACGGCTGTTCGGAACTGCTGGATTCCTTGGCTTCAAGCCGATTAAAACCCGCTGATTGGAGGAAGGCGGTCAGCCCGTCAATTGCCGCGCATGACCCGGCCACCGTGCCATTGATGCCTTCCGGGGCGACGATCAGCGTGCCGCACAACCTGGAAGCCTGACCCCGTTCCAGCAATTCGGCGCGCAGGGCAGCAGGGTCCGGCACGGCGCGGAACTGATAGAGGGCCAGGACGGTGAATGGAGTAAGGGCGGGGAGAACGCTCAACATGACTCCGCAGGATAGCGGCCCTGCCTACACTCCGGTGTGAGGCCAGGAGACTTTCACTGCCCTCGTCCGTTCTGACGGGCGTAGTCGCGGCGGATCATGGCGTTGCCGCGCGTCATGCCTAAGCGTTCGTAGAACGGCACCAGATCGTCGTCGCAGGCGGTGTCGATCATGTACAGGCCGTCCAGTTGCGCCAGCAGATTGTCCACCAACTGCGAGGCCACACCGGCCCCCCGCCACTCGGCCCGAACCTCCAGCAGCGGAATGGAGGCGCTCAGCACGCCGTCGCTGATGGCGTATGTGAAGCCGATCACCCGCCCGTCCTCCACGGCCAGGGCCATGTGGGACGAGCCGGAGAGGATGCGCCACAGCGTTTCCGGCATCGGCGGGTTGGGCCAGCCCTCGAAAAAACCGGTCAGGGCGGCGGGCGTGATTTCATTCAGCGTCGTCCGAATCTGCATTTTCACCACTCTGAAGCATGGGCGGAGGCTAAGCATCGGCCATCTGGCGCAGGCCGCGCCGCGCCTCTAGATTGACCGCATGCCCGACGCCTCACCCAAGCTGTTTCAGCCGCTCAAGCTTCAGCGCCTCACGCTGCCCAACCGGATCGTGGTCTCGCCCATGTGCATGTACAGCGCGCAAAGCGGTCTGGCCAACGATTTTCACCTGGTTCACCTGGGCCAGTTTGCGCTGGCGGGGGCGGGTCTGATCTTCACCGAGGCCGCCGCCGTATCGATGGAGGGCCGCATCAGCCCCGAGGACCTGGGCCTGTGGTCCGACGATCACATTGTGCCGCTGGGCCGCGTGACCGACTTTATCCACGCGCACGGCGGGCTGGTGGGCACGCAACTGGCGCACGCCGGGCGCAAGGCCAGCACCTACGCCCCGTGGCGCGGCAAGGGCGTGGTGGCGCACGAGTACGGCGGCTGGGGGGTGATCGGGCCGGATACGCAGCCCTTCGCGCCCAGCTTTCCCACGCCCAGCGCCATGACGGTGGCCGACATCGGGCGCGTGACCCAGGACTTTGTGGCCGCCGCCCAGCGCGCCGAGATGGCGGGTTTCGACGTGATCGAGGTCCACGCGGCGCACGGCTACCTGCTGCACCAGTTCCTGTCGCCGCTGTCCAACTCGCGGACCGACGGGTACGGCGGTTCCTTTGAAAACCGCACGCGTTTCGTGCTGGACGTGGTGCGGTCCGTGCGCGGCGGCTGGCCCATGCACAAACCGCTGTTCGTGCGCCTCAGCGCCACCGACTGGGCCGAGGGCGGCTGGGATCTGAAGCAGACCGTGCAGCTCGCGGGCCTGCTGAGCCGCGAGGGCGTGGACGTGCTGGACGTCAGCAGCGGCGGCCTGACCACCGAGCAGCAGATCACCCCCGGCCCCGGCTACCAGGTGCCCTTCGCGTCGGCGGTCAAGACGGCGGTGTCCGGTCTGGACGTGATGGCCGTGGGCATGATCGAGTCCCCGGAGCAGGCCGAGCGCATCCTGCAAAACGGCGACGCCGATCTGATCGCCCTGGCCCGCCCCTTCCTGGGCGATCCCCACTGGTCCCAGCACGCCGCCAAGCGTCTGGATGTGGCGCTGGAGATGGTGCCGCAGTACCAGCGCGGCCACCGACTGGATTAGGGGGCACCAGGGTGAGCGGGCCACCGGGCAGGCCAGAAACCCAGACGGAATCCGTGCACAGAGGGTGGGCCGGACAATGATTTCCTCCGCGCCCAGCCTTCTCCCGCGCTCAGATTTGTGCCTCAACTCCCGACGCCCCGCCGCCCGGCGTGGCATGCTGCGGCCAATGGTCGTCCTTCCCGTCCGCTTCGAGCGCAGCCCCCGCCTTCACCCCATGCTCAGTGAAGACACCTTTGCCGTGGGCACGCGGGTGGTGGTGCAGGGCAAACGCGGGCCGGAGGTGGCCACCGTGCGCGGCGGGCCGGGACAGGCCAAGAACACCGAGCGCTACGGCGCGGTGCTGCGCGCGGCCACGCCGGGAGACCTGACGCGCTGGGACGAGCTGCACCGCACCGGCGAGGACCTGAAATGGCTGCTGCGGGCGCGGGCGCGCGAGCGCGGGCTGGCGGTCAAACTGGTGGCGGTGGAATTCACGCTGGACGAGAGCCTGGTCACGGTCAGCTACAGCGCCGACGAGCGCATCGAGCTGACGGGCCTGATCGGCGAAGTGCGCGAACGGACATCCGCCCGCGTCAACTTCGCGGCCATCGGCCCGCGCGAGCAGGCGCAGATGATCGGCGCGCTGGGCGCATGCGGGCGCGAGAACTGCTCGTCCAACCACCTTCAGGACTTCGCGCCGGTCAGCATCCGCATGGCGCGCGATCAGCAGCTTCCACTGAATCCAGAAAAGCTGTCGGGGCCGTGTGGGCGGCTACTGTGCTGCCTGCAATTCGAGCACAGCCAGTACCAGGACCTGCTGCGCGATCTGCCGCGCAAGAACGCCAAGGTCTGCCACACCGGCAGCGGCGCGTGCGGCAAGGTCACCAAACTGCACCCGCTGACTGGAACCGTGGATGTCTACAGCGATCAGGGCATGCTGACGAATGTTCCAGCAGGCGAGTTGCGCCGCGCCTCCGAATCGGAGGGCCAGGGCGGGCCGGGCAAACGCGGGGCCGACGCCTCGGAGTGACGACGGTAATGGTGCCCTGGCAGACGGCCAGCCGCTCAGCCATTCGGACGGCGATTTGACGCCTGCCACACGCTAGAATTCACAACATGACCGCATCACTGGATCAGGTTGAGAACAAGTTGCAGGTTTCCGAAGTTGCCGCAGGCTGGGAGATGTACCGCCCGCGCTACGAGGCGCTGCTGGAGGCCAAACTGACGGCGAAGGATGTCCCGGCCTGGCTGGAACGCTGGAGCGCGCTGGACGCCGAACTGGACGAGGCCGGGGCCAAGCTGTCCACCCACGCGGACCTCCACACCGACGACGAGGCCGTGCAGGGGCGCTACCAGACCTTCGTGGCCGAGGTGATGCCCCCGGCCAGCCGCACCGGGCAGGCGCTGACCGAGCAGTTGCTGGCCGTGCCGGACTTTGCGCCCGCACCGGATTTCGCGCTGAACTACCGCCGGTTCCGCGACGCCGCCGCGCTATTCCGCGAGGCCAACGTGGAACTGGAGGTGACGCACCAGCAGCAGCAGAACCGCCACTCGGTGATCACGGGGAATCAGCAGGTCATGCTGGACGGCCAGGACCTGACCATCCCGCAGGCTAAACAGCGCCTGGATAGCCCGGACCGGGCCGTGCGCGAGGATGCGTGGTGGGCGCTGACGGTCAGCAACATGGCCGTGGCCCCCGAGCTGGACGCCGTGATGCTGGACCTGATCCACACCCGCCAGCAACTGGCACTCAACGCCGACGAAGGCAATTACCGCAACTTCCGCTGGAAGCAACTGGACCGCGTGGATTACACCCCCGCCGACTGCCGCGCCTTCCACGACGCGGTGCGCGAGGAGGTGGTGCCGCTGGCCGCCGAGCTGATGGAGAGCATCGCGCGCGAGCTGGGGCTACAGAGCATTCGCCCCTGGGACTACACCCGCAGCAACCTGCTGGACCCCTCGGGCCGCGAGGCGCTCAGGCCGTTCATGACGGGCGAGGAGTTGCAGGAACTGGCACAGACGGCCTTTGCGGGGGTGGACGCCGATCTGGCCGCCCGCTTCGGGCAGATGCGCGCGGGCGGCCTGCTGGACCTGGAATCGCGCCCTTGCAAGATGACGCACGCCTACTGCCAGTACTTCCCGGTCCACAACGAACCCTTCGTGCTGATGAACGTGGTGGGCACGGCGCACGACCTCCAGGTGCTGTTCCATGAGGTCGGGCACGCCTTCCACGGCTTTTACAGCGGCGACGCGCAGCCGCTGGTCTGGAACCGCTGGAGTCCCATCGAATTCGTGGAAATTCCCAGCATGGCCATGGAATTCCTGACCCTGGACCACCTGGGCCACGTGTTTGACGCTGAGGAACTGGCCCGCTACCGCCGCAGCCAGCTTCAGGGCGTGGTGGCCTTTTTGCCGTGGGCGGCGCAGATGGACACCTTCCAGCACTGGCTGTACGCCGATGCACCGCAGGATGTGGGCATCGCCGAGCTGGACGCCAAGTGGCTGGAACTGGATCAGACTTTCCACCCGTTTCTCGACTGGGACGGCATCGACGAGGGCGTCCGGGCCAAGGGCTGGCAGTATTACCATATTTTTCAGGCCCCCTTCTATTACATCGAGTACGCCATGTGCTCCCTGGCGGCGGTGGGCATCTGGCGCGAGGCCAGGGAGGACGCGGCAGGGGCGCTGGAGCGCTATAAGGCCGCCCTGCGCCTGGGCAACGCGGCGGGCGTGCCGGAGCTGTACCGTGCGGCGGGCGTGGACTTCCGCTTTGACCGCCAGCACATCAAAGGGCTGATGGGCTTTCTGAAAGAGCAACTGGCGTCCTGAACTTCACTTTCCAGCTTCCGACCTGTCCCAGAACAGACCGGCGCGGCCCCCCACGGCCCGTGTCGGGGCACAATGGGGGCCAGATGCAGCCCGTCACCGTCCTCCTTCTCGCACTGGGTCTCAGCGTGGCCGCCTCCGGTACGGCGGCTGAAGCGACTCCGAATCCACCACCGCCCGCACCGCCCACTGCCTGCGCCCTGCCCACCGGCCCGCTGCCCACGCGCACGCGGGCGGTGTTCGTACTGGACACCAGCGGCAGCATGCGCGGCATCGGAGACGGGCGGGCCGACATCTTCGGGCGGGTGCGGGCCGAGTTAAACCGCCACGTGCGGCAGGCGCAGCCGGACCGGGTGGAACTGCTGACCTTTGACGCGGGCCTGCAAACGCGCCGGGGCTTTGACCGCCCCGCCGGAACGCCGCAGTGGAATGCCGCGCTGGAGCGGCTGAGGGCCGACGGCAGCAACACCTACCTGTACCGCAGCCTGCGCGCGGCCCTGGAACCGCTGACGGGCCGCAGTGAGTACGTGACCACCGTGTACGTGCTGACCGACGGCATTGACAATGACGACCTGCGGCCCTTCACGGCGGCCCAGGCACTGGCAGCCTTCGCGGAGCGCGGTCCCTTTGACCGCCTGCACTACCTGGCGCTGGGCACCGGGATTCCCGCCGACGCCCGCCGCGCGCTCAGCGCCAGCGACTACGCCGACGGCCAGACCGTGCCGCTGGGTCAGCTGCCCCGGCTGGGTGGCCCTGGCCTGAGCAGCGGGCTGCGGCGGGTCACCGATCTGACGGCGGTCCCGGTGCCCTTCGCCGATGGCACGCCGGTCCGGCTGGCGGCCCCCGACAATCTGGGCCTCCGGTTGGTCCCGGACGTGGTCAAGAATGGCAGGGCGGGGCTGACGGCACGCGGCAACCTCCCCTACGGCGCGGCGGCGCTGCTCTGCGCGCCCGGCGATACCTCTCCATCAGGGAGCGGGCCGACGCCCGGCAGCGTGGCCCCCAAGCCCCAGCAGGTCCTGCTGCGCCTGAACACCACGCCGCCCCTGACGCTGCTCAACCCCGGTGCAGACCGGGCGCTGGCCCAGGGCGAGGAAACCGCGCTGCGCTACCGGGCCGACCCTGGCGTGAAGCTGGAGGGCCTGAGGGTGGACGGCCTACCGCCGGGGCTGCGGGCCGTGATCTCGCGCCTGCCTGGATCGCGGGAATTTACCGTTCGGTTCATCAACGCTGCCCTGAGGCCGGGTCAGACAGTCACGCCGCTGCTGGCCCTGCCCGGCGGCGTGGAGGTGGCCCTGCCCGCCGTTGTGTGCCATACGGGGGGCCGTGCGCCGGATGCTGCCGCACCCACAGCTCAGACCAATCCAGAGGAGCCGCAGTCACCGGTCCAGGCTCAGCAGGATCAGGAGCGGCAGGACCGGGTGGGCCGCTGGGCCACCCTGATCGCCGGGCTGGAGTGGTTGCGGGCGCTGGTGCTGCTGGCACTGATCGGCGGCGCGGTGTTCTGGCTCCTGGCCCGGCGCAGGCGTGGGGGGGGCGGGCAGAGCGGCGCGGCGGGCAGCGGGCGGCGGCTCCTGCGCGGATCGGCGGCGGCGAGCGTCAGCCCGAGGCCCGCGCTGAGCATGCAGACCGCACTGCGGGTCGAGCCGCCTGCGGTGGAGGGCATCGAGTACAGCGGGGGCCGCCTGCTGTCGCTGGTGGCGGCGGGCGGCGAGGTGACCCCGGTGCCGATCCCGCTGGGCGGTCCCTTCGATCTGGGGCAACTGGCGCGCGTGCCGCACCTGAGCGGCCTGCGCGCCGAGCAACACCGCGACGGCCTGCGCATCCTGCGGGTGCCCGCCGATCTAGAGGTCAGCCAGGGCGCGCGGCTGATCGTGGCCGGGGACGTGGTGCGGCCCGGCACGCTGCTGGGCGTCGCGGTGGGCCGCGCTGGCCGCGCTCCGCAACCCGCGCTGGGCACCCTGGCCGGGCTGGGCCAGCCCCTCACCCTGCATCATGAAGCCGTGCATCACGAAACCCTGCACCAGGACGCGGCCAGTGTGCGCGCCGCCGGACCCTATGGCCAGCACACCGTCACCCTGCCGCCGGGTCCCAGCGACCTGGGCATGGTCTTCGGCGCGCCCGCCCTAGAGGGCCTCAGGGTGACCGTCAGCAGTCCCCGCATCCTGCTGGTAGAGGTCCCAAACGGCCTGCGCCTGCGCCGCAGCGGCGAGTCGGCTCCGCTGCAACCTGGCAGCTATCTGCCCGGCCTGACCCTGGTGGACCTGCCCGACGACAAATAAAGCGGGAACGGTCAGACTCCGCCCAGAACTGGCCTGCATGGAGCTTGTTTGCTCAGAGCTGGTCTCCCCTTGCAGTTCTGCGCCCCGCCGCCGCGCTACCCTCTGTGCCTATGGATCTGCTCCGCGCCATTCACGGCTACCAGTTCGGCTCCTCGCTGGCCCTGCTGTTTCCCACCCCTTACGCCCTGTCCACGCTGATTTTGCTGCTGTGGAGCATCGCCCCAGCGATCAAGGGCATGGTGAGCAATTCGTTCACGGTGTGGCTGCGGATCGTCTGGGTACTGACCCTGATTCCGGTGGCGACCGGCGTGATCCTGGCCCTGGGCGGCGCAAAGGTGCCCAGCGCAGTCAATGTGGGCGGCGGGCTGACCAAGTACGGCCTGCCCTACGATCCCAGCCGTGATCTGGAACACTGGATGTATTCGGCCTTCGCGCTGATCAGCCTGTACGTGATCGAGGTGCTGGTGCGGGGCCGCATGATCGAACACCGCAAGGGTCTTAAATTTCTACCCGTCGCCACCCTGTTCCTGTATGGCGTGGCCTACATGATCGGGAGGGTGGCAGTCCTGCCGGGCAGCACTCCAGGCACCTGAGGCCGCGCCGGGAATTTTAGACACTGGGGGGGTAAAGAGTTCCGCTGGGCGACAAACGCTGAACCCTTACTTTAAGGCGGATATCCGGATGGTCACCTGAAGGGCCACTGGCGCGGTGCTTACATCATCGAGGTCCGCTCAACCACGAGAGCCGCCATCCCCCCCCGGTCCCCCTGAACTCGATCAGCTCGGCTCATCCGCTCGCCACGCCGCTGTGTTCATCTGGAACGCCTATGTCTTCCCGTTGTCTTTGCTTCATCTTTTTGCTGCTGATCGGTCTGGCACACGCGGCGTCCAGCACGGTCACGGTGCGGTCCGGCGACACCCTTTTCAAGATCGCCACCCGCGCGGGCCTCAGCGTGGCGCAGCTCAAGGCGGCCAACGGCCTGAGGGGCGACACCATCCGGCCAGGGCAGGTGCTGAGGCTGGGCAAGGTGGCGGCCAGCCCCGCCGCGCCTGCCCGCGCACCTGCCGAGGTGACCCACACCGTTCAGCGCGGCGACTTTCTCAGCAAGATCGCTGCCCGGTACGGCGTCAGCGTCGGCGCACTTCAGGCGGCCAACAAGCTGAGCGGCACGCTGATCACGCCGGGGCAGCGCCTCAGGATTCCAGCGCGCAGCGCAGCCCCCGCTCCCCGGCCCACCACCGAGGTGCGGACGCTGTTCACCTACGTCTACATGAAGCGCACGGAGACGCCCGCCGTCATCGCCCGGCGCTACCGCATCAGCGTGGACAAACTGCGCCGACTGAACAATCTGGGCAGTTACCGGTACATCGTGCCGGGCATCAAGCTGCTGGTGCCGTCGCACGTTCCGGTGCCCATTCCGCCCAGACCGCTGGGCCGCGCGGCGAGCTACAAGCAGCTCCGGCCCCTGGATATTTCGGTGCAGATCGTCAATGTGGACCTGCGTCACCGCAACGTGCTGGTGGCCCCGGTGCTGCCCGGCGGCGGCCTGAATTTCGGTTCCGGCGCGCGGGTGGGACAGCTCGCCCGCATCAGCGACGCGCAGGCCATTATTAACGGTTCGTACTTTCACCCGCACAGCTTTGCCCCCGCCGGGGACATCGTGACGCAGGGGCGCATGTTGACCTGGGGCCGCATTCCGCAGGCGCTGGCCATCACCCCGGACAACCGCGCCGCCATTCGCCCCAGCACCACCGGTCTGCTGCGGCTTCCACTGGACAGCGCGTGGCAGGGCATGGAAACCGTCATCGCCACCGGGCCGCGCATTCTGGCCGGGGGCCGGGTGCAGCGCCAGTACAGCAACGCCTTCCGCGATCCGGCGCTGTTTGGCCGCGCTGCGAGAAGCGCCATCGGCCTGATCAGCAACCGCGATCTGGTGATGGTCAGCACCCGGTCGCGCCTGACCACCACCGAGATGGCCAAGGTGCTGTCCCGCCTGGGGATTCAGGACGCCCTGCTGCTGGACGGCGGCAGCTCCACCGGCCTGGCCTGGAACGGCAAGCCTGTGCTGGACAGCGTCCGCAAGGTCAGCTACGGCATCGGCGTGTTCACCGGGTACACCGGGCGGCGGTACATCCGCTGAGGCGCGGGGCGGGGCAGTCTAGCCGTCAGCAGGTCGAGCGGTCAGACGGCAGGACCCTACCTCTGGCACAGGTCCTGGACCGCCTTGCGTCGGCGTTCACGGTCACCCCGCCGCTTTCTGCCCTACCATAGCGGGATGACCTGTTTCTCCTCCCCCCTCTCCCGGTTGCGGGCATGAAGCCCGAGCAGGTACAGTCCCAGATCACGCGCGTGCTGAGCGAGGCGATCTCTGGCCTGCGCGATCCGCGCGTGCCGCTGATCGTGACCGTCGAGCGCGTGACCCTGACCTCCGATTTCAGTCTGGCGCGGGTGTATGTCAGTTCGCTGGGGGCCGATCTGCCCGACTTGCTGGAGGCCCTGGAGCGCGCGCGCGGCCACCTGCAACGTCAGGTCGCGCAGCAGGTCCGCATGCGCCGCACGCCCACGCTGGAATTCCGCTCGGCGGAGGACAACCTGCTGTGACGGGCGTGCAGACCACACTGCGGGTGCGTTACGCCGAGACCGACATGATGGGCGTCGTCCACCACGCCACCTACCCGGTGTGGTTCGAGGTGGGCCGCAGTGACCTGATGCGTGAGCTGGGCCTGCCATACACCGAGATCGAATCTCGCGGCTATTACCTGATGCTCTCGGGCCTGAACGTGGAATACCGCCGCGCCGCCCGCTACGACGACGAACTGACCGTGACCACCTACATCTCGGCCATCCGCAGCCGCACCGTGACCTTTACCTACCAGGTCCGGCGCGGCGACGAGCTGCTGGCGACCGGCGAGAGTCGCCACATCACCACCGACAAGCAGTACCGCCCCGCCCGGATGCCGGAGGATGTGCTGGCGGCGCTGGGAGGCTGACCCCGGTTCTCGCCTGTAGGCCCGCCCAGTCCAGCCCGCTTAGTCCAGCCCGCTCAGTCCAGAAAGTCCCTCGCGCGCAGGTGGCTGGCGCGCAGGTTGAAGCGCTCGGCGTGCTTGACCCCGGCCAGTCGCCCGGCTCCCGCGCGGCCCTCGCGGAACAGTTCATCGGTCCACTGCCACTTGTAGAAGTCACGGTAGTACGAGGCGATGGCGGCGGCGGTGTCCAGCGTGTCCCCAATATCCACGAAGACTTCGGGGTAGGGACTGGCCGGAGCGAAGTACTGGTAAAAGCGGACCGGATCGCGCCACGCTTCCAGGCGGCGCACATCCTCGCCGCTCTCCACCGCGTCGTCGCCGCTCAGATCGGGGGCGGGGGGCATGGGCTGACCGCCGCCCTGCTCGTTGACGATCTTGGGGATGCGGGCCAGCGTGACCGCGTCGAAGGCGATCTTGGCGGTCATGCGGTGGTCCGGGTGCGGGTGATCGTCGCTCCAGGTGATGACGGCGTTGGGGCGAAAGCCAGCGTACAGCTTCGCGAGTTGCAATGCCTCGTCGCGGTGTCCGGTCATGCGGCTGTCGCCCATGTCGAAGAAGTGGTACTGCGCGCCGATTTTCTCGGCCACCCAGGCCCCATGTTCGCGCCGGATACGGGTAACTTCCTGATGCGAGGTGTCACCAAACTGGCTGGCGAGTTCGCCCAGCGTGGTCCAGACCAGCATGATCTCGTCACCCCTCGCCGCGTGCTTTGCCAGGGTTCCAGCGCAACCAATCTCGTCGTCGGGGTGGGCAAACACAGCCATGATTCGCATGGGAGACAGCATAAACCCATCCCGCAGGCTCTGGGGGTCAGCGCACGAAGCGGATGCTCAGCGGGTAGTGGTACGGCTGCCCGGCGCTGACCCGCACCACCGCCACGATCATGAAGATGAACGGCACGATGCTCAGCAGCAACAGCAGCGGCACGAAGAACACGAAGAAGGCCGCGAAGGTGCCCAGAAACGCGAAGGCCCCAAAATCCTGCGATCCTGCCGCCGTGCCCAGCGCCCCGCCGACGAGGCCGAGGCTGAACAGGATCAAGGCCAGCACGCCGACCACCAGGCCGTACAGCCACATGCTCAGTTGAAAGTTCAGCGCCTCCTTGCCCTGCTGATCCAGCGCGGGGCTGCGGTCCCGCAACGCCAGCCACGCCACCAGCGGCCCCAGCACATTGCCCAGCGTGGGAAGCAGAAAGCCTGCCAGCGGCGACAGGTGGGTCAGGACCGCCGGGGTGCGGTCAGCTTCGGGAATGGCGAGGGCGGTGCGGCTCATGCTTGACAGTACGCGGCCCGCCTGCCTACAGTTCCGGGCGTGACGCGCCCCCGAAGCTCTAAATCCGCCTCTTTCCCAAAGACTGCCGCCCGCAAAGTGCAGGACAGGGCGCGCGATCTGCTGCCGCTGAAGGCGGGCATCCAACCTGAAACGCCCATTGCCGGAAACACGGTGGACTTGTTTAGCGACGGCGCATGCGACACGATGGCCGGGCACGGCGGCTGGGCCTGCATCCTGCGCACCGGGGAGCATGAGCTGGTCCTGAGCGGCCATGAGGAGGGCACCACCAACAACCGCATGGAGCTGCGCGGCCTGCTGGAAGGGTTGCAAAGCCTCAAACGGCCCTGCCAGGTGCGTGTGATCACCGACAGCCAGTACCTGCGCAAGGCGTTCACCGACGGCTGGATTCTGAACTGGCAGCGCAACGGCTGGAAGACGGCCAGCAGGGAGCCGGTCAAGAATCAGGACCTCTGGGAAACGCTGATCGGGCAGGCCAGAACACACGCCCTGACCTTCGTGTGGGTCAAGGGGCACGCCGGACACGGTGAGAATGAGCGGGTGGACGAGCTGGCCGTGCAGGAGCGCAAGAAACTCAGGGCGAAATAATGGATGCACGTGGCGTCGGCTGGCGGAGCAGCTTAAGGCGCGATTTCCCACCGTCGGGTGATCTGGCGGCAGATGTGGACGCCCTGTTCGCCGCGCATGGCCGGGAAAAGACCCGCGAGCACGTCCCGCGTATGGCGCACGCTGCCGTGACGCTGGCCCGCTGGTCCGGTGTTGATCCGCAGGCGGCACGGACAGCGGCCCTGCTCCATGATCTGGGCGGGATCGTCGCCTGGTCTAAAATCACTGCGCTGTGTCAAAGCCTGAATCTGCCTGTCGTGGATGAGGAGCGCCGTGTACCCATGCTGCTCCACGCCAAGCTCAGCGTCGTAGTGGCCCGTGAGCTGTACGGAATCAAGGATGAAACCATCTTGCAGGCCATCCGCTTTCACACGACCCTGCATGCCCAGCCGACGCCGCTGGACATGGTCATTTTTCTGGCGGACAAGCTGGAATGGGATCAGGGCGGCATTCCTCCGTATTACGCCAGGCTTCTGAGCGCAGTGGACGGCGGGCTGGAGGCGGGCGCACGCTGGTTTCTGGACTGGATGGCGTCCCCAGAGGCCCGGTTGCTGATCCCGCACCCCGATCTACGAGCAGCTTGGACCGCCTTTGGAATCACACCTCCAAAATGAGGGTGCAGAGGTAGCGGCGGCGTCTGCCTCTGGCTGGAGCTTCCATGACCTCAAACCCGCTCCGGCGGTAAAAGTCCACCGAATCTTCGTCGGTTTCTGCCGTCAATTGCGACAGGTTCAGATGTGCAGCGGTGGCGTGGAGAAGCTCACGCCCGTAGCCTCTGCCTCCTACGTCCGGGTGTGTGCCGATGTGCAGGACCTCAGCCGTCGGCCCATTGACGCACACACCCGCTGCGCTGACGGTTTGCCCGTCCACTCCCCAGACGAAGAGTGAACGGTCCCTCTCCGTCCGGTATGCCTCTAACGTGCGGGCCACGCGGACTGGATTGGGGAACATGGCCCGGCTGAGCAGGGCGGCAATTGCGGGGGTAAGGTCCGGGGTGAGACGCAGCATCCACTTATTCTGCGCTGCCCCGGGCCAATTCCATGACCTGCCCGGCGCGCTGACCGGGGGTAAACCAATGCGGCAGCATCAGCCTCAAACCATCAACAGGAATGCCGGAAACGGCGAATGGGGCTGGCCCCCGTCCAGAGGCCAGCCCCATTCAAATGATCTGTCTGAACAGTGTGCTATCAGGGCTGCTGAGGCGGCGCAGGCGACGTACCTGGATCGGCGGGTGGCGGCTCGGTGGGCGGCACTGGATCTGCTGGCGCAGGTTCTTCCGGTACAGGCTCAGTAGGAGTCGGTTCCGTCGGCGGCGCTTCGGTGGGCGCTGGCTCAGTCACGGGGGCCTCAGTGGGCGCAGTGGGGGACACGTTCCCCCCTTCCAGCTCTCGCTGCGCCTGGATGTTGCGGCCCAGCGACACCACATTCAGCCCCAGCACCTGGGTGACGCTCAGGGTCAGCGCCTCACCCCCGCCCTCCAGTTTGATTTCCCCGGCGCTGCCGTCTACGCTCTGGCCTTCTGCCGCCGTCAGGCCGCTGGCGGCCAGCAATTCCAGCGTGCGTGGCAGCAGGTCCTGGGCCTCTGCCGGGTAGATCAGGGCCTCGCCCAGCACCGTGGGAACGGTCATCAGCACTTTCTCACCCTGCACGGCAGGCAACTTGACGCTGGTGGCCGTGATGAAGTCTCCGGCTGGCGCAGAGGTGGGCCGCTGCGGCACAGTCGGCTCTGGCAGGGTGGGCGCAGGTTCGGCGGGCGCAAGCTCGACTGGCACAGGTTCAGAAGGAGGAGCTTCCGTGGGTGGTACAGGTTCAGTGGGCGGGGCTGGCTCGGTGGGCAGAATTGGCTCGGTAGGGGGCGCGGGATCAACAGGCGGCGTCACCGGATCAGTCGGCGCGGACGGCGGCTCGGTGGGCGGCGTCACCGGATCGGTCTGGGCCAGCGCGGATGTGCCCAGCAACAGGCTCAGGGTCAGGGTACGCAGGGTCTTGAGGGAAGAGGTCATTTGGATTCTCCTGGGGAAGAGAGGGGAACGGGGCGAATGCAACGCGGACACGACTTGCACCCCTGGCAGATGGAACCGGGTGCGCCTCCTTGCCCCTACCCTAGAAGCGCCGCCTGAAGCCCGCCCCCCTGACCGTTCAAGCTGGTCCTGATCCCCTCCTCGCCCAAAGCGGAAGAAGGGTTCACCCAGCTTAGGCCCCAGCCAGCGCAGGTTCACAAACGCTGACCCGAACCCAGTTCTGGGCCGGGTATCGAGGGCGAGCGTTATCACAGGCCACGCGGCAGGGGGATGAGCGGCTGCACTCATGGCCGAAAAGCCCTGTCAATCGCTCTTGCCTCCAGTGCGCCGCGTCGGGGATGAGGCGAGGAGAACAGGGCGCTCAGCCTCCTGCCACCCTTCCAACACGGAGGCGGCCCGCCCCAACCGGGACAGACCGCCTGTTTAAGAATTGCCGGAACTTAGGCTGCGCCCACCTTCTCGGCGATGATGCCCTCGATGTACTCCACGACGCTCCTCAGCGGCACACGCGTCAGCACGTCTTCCAGAAAGGCCGTGACCAGCATCTTCTCGGCCAGTTCCTGCCGGATGCCGCGCGAGCGCAGGAAGAACAGTTGCTGCTCGTCCACTGGGCCGGTGGTGCTGCCGTGGCTGCACCGCACGTCGTTGGCGTTGATTTCCAGTTGCGGCACGCTGAAGTTGCGGGCCTCGCTGGACAGCATCAGCGTGCGGTGCTTCTGGTAGGCGTCAGTTTTCTGTGCGCCCAGGTCCACCTTGATCATGCCGGAGAACACGCCCACGGCCTGATCGTCGCCCACGCCCTTGTACAGCAGGTCGCTGTAGGCGTTGGCGGCGGCGTGGTGTTGCAGGGTGTAGTGGTCAAAGTGCTGGTCCTCGTTGGCAAAATACAGCGCCAGCATCTCGGAGCTGGACCCCTGGCCCAGCAGGTGGCTCTGCATTTCCGTGCGGCTGAGGGTGCCGCCCATCGTGACCACCAGGCTGTTCAGGGCAGCGTCCTTGCCCACCTGACCGCGCTGGCGCTGGATGTGGGTCACGCCCTTGCCCCAGTTCTGGATGGACACGTAGCGCAATCTTGCGCCGTCCTTGACCACCAGTTCCACCGCGCCAATGGCGTAGGTGCCGGGCAGTTCCTCGGAGTCCTGCTCGTCGATGAACGTGATCTGGGCGTTTTCCTCGGCCACCACCAGGGTACGGGTCGCGGTGAAGGTTCCAGCCTCGCTCATCACGCGGAACGATCCTAGCGGCAGGTCCACTTCCACGCCGCGCGGCACGTACACGAACGCGCCATTAGTCCACAGGGCGGCGGCCAGCGCGGAGAATTTGCCCTCGCTGGGATCGGGGGACTTGCTGGGGGTGGTGCCGGGGGCGGCGATGGTGGTGTCGTCCGGCACTTCCGCCGGGACCACGCTGTAAAGGTACTGCCGCACCTTGTCAGCGTGCTGCTCCACCGCCGTCTTCAGATCGGTGAAGATCACGCCCCTGGCGGTCAGTTCGGCAGGCAACTCGGTGCGGTAGACCACATCCGGGCCGTCCATCACCAAGAATGCGCCCACGTCGGTTCCCTTCAGGCGCTTCTGCACGCTTTCGGGCAGCTTGGAGATGTCAGACACCACTTCACGCTTGGGGTGCGGGTTCAGCTTACCGAAGTCCACGTTGACCTGGGTGTATTTCCAGGCTTCCACACCGCTGTGCGGCACTTCCAGGGTGTCAAAGAGGTCAAAGCTGGCCCTGCGCTTGGCGGTCAACCATTCGGGGCCGGTGTGGGTAGAGAGGTGTTCGCTGAGTTGGGTCATTGTTCCTCCTGTCACCAGTCCGCGAGTTGCAGACCGGGAATACGTTGAAAATGATTGGTGTTGCGGGTGACGAGGGTGGCCCCATGACGCAAAGCGGTGGCCGCGATCAGCAGATCAGCGTCGTCAAGTAAGCTACCCGCTCCTCTGAGTTGATGGTGAAGCAGGGCGGCGATGTCGGCGGCTTCTCGGTCAAAATCCAGAATGGAATGCCCTGAGAGCAGCATATCGAGCCGCGCGAGACGGCGTGAATACTCTAGGCTGAGCAAACTGCGCCGGGCCTCATAACGAACAACGGCGGGAACGGTCACCACATCATCGGTCAGCGCTGACTGGTAGTGCAGGACGGCCTGCGGCTCCAGCTTTTGCAACACAATCAAGATGTTGGTATCCAGAGCCAGCATTCAGGATGCATCCTCAGCAGGTGTGGTCCGCCAGGGGCGGCGCTTCGTTCCCTCATCCCACGCTGCCTGCTCCTCTGGTGTCCAGTCTTCTGCGAAGGCAGTGAGGGCGGCCATCTGCTGCTCGACATAAGCCTGCCGCTCAATAACCTTAACAACTTCCTCAAAAGAAGCGTCGCTGAGGGCATCAATTTTCGCTTTGATTTCTTCACGTGTCGTCATCCCTGCACCTTCTCTCCGCCTAACGGTATATATCGCTGCGGTGGCCGATTTTCAAAATTGTGACGGTTTTTTGCTGGGCATCAACGTCAAACACTATCCGATATTCCCCAACTCGCACCCGGTAAGCATCTTCGCCCTAAAGCTTGATGGTCCCGGATGCGAATGACTCCTTCGCAAGCCGAGCGAGGCGAGAAAACACACGGTCCTAAGTCTCTTCAGGAACGCTCCGCAACTCCTTCTCCACGCAGGAAGCGAAGAGGACAGCAAATGTCACTCGCTGTGTCCAAGCCTGCTTTTCATCTCCTCAAGCGAGATGGTGGGTTCTCCACGGCGCTCCCGAACGGCCCGTCCGTCATAAAGGTCCTCAAGAAGCTGCTCGTACTCCTCAATAGGCAGAAGAACAGCCACTTTCTTCCCCTGAGCGTCGGTCAGATACTGATGGTGGTCTTTCTGTTCGGATGTATTCATCCTCTAAACCTCCTTGCTATCTGCCCATGCACTCCCGTCCGAGATCACCAGAAATTCAGCCGCCGTCCCGCTCTTATTCCTGGCCTGGTGCCTGTGCTTTGGCAGGGTTAACCCCTCAGTCCGCTACGCGGCCAGCTCCCCTCAAGGGGAGCCAAGAAGCGCAGAAGACTGTGCCACCCGGCAATCACCTTGCCTCCCTTCTAAGGGGAGGTGTCCCGAAGGGGCGGAGGGGTTGCCCCAGCCTAAGCCTCCAGTCATCGCAGACAGAGACCCAGGTGTAATGGGGAACGGTGAGGGAGATCAAGGGTTCTCCGACATTCCATGCGCCGAATTCAGTTGTTCGTCTGACCACAACGATGAGGCTGCATGGCCCATCAACAACTTGGGATAATAGATGAAAGCAAACCAGGGGGCTGATTTTGACGGTTCGAGTATTTGGTCAAGCAGTATGCCGCCAACCGTAAGAGCTACGCCACCATTGCGTCTGATCGGGGGGTTCCGACGAATTAGTACAGTGGCCCCAAGCAGATATGCGTATTGGATTCCTGCCCATACCCACCAAGACAATCTCCGTCTTGAGCGGCGATCAAGCCATGCGAACATAAAAGGGTGGAGGTGGAGAAGCGCAAATTGATAATGGTTGGCGTTGGTCTGACCTGAGCGTTCATACCAGCGCCCACATGCCAGCGTGTTGTTCACCCACGCCCCGCCCCACAAATCCATTGCTAAGGCGGAGGCCACGAGTGCAGCACCTGAGCTGGCCTGCCTTTGACGCTTGACCAATACAGGTGCAAGGACACCACCAATCAATCCGCATCCTACCGTCATAATATTGTCAACCCCACTTGCTTCAGGGCCTATAAAATCGTCCCATTTTTTACGCAAACTGGCTGGCAAACTTCTCATTACCTCAGCCGACGCTGCCTTCCATCTCCAGCTCAATCAGCCTGTTCAGTTCCACCGCGTACTCAAGCGGCAGTTCCTTGGCAATCGGCTCGATAAAGCCGCGCACGATCAGTCCGGCGGCCTGGTCCTTGCTCAGCCCACGGCTTTGCAGGTACATGATCTGGTCGTCGTTGATCTTGGACACGGTGGCTTCGTGGCCCACGCGGGCGGTCTTTTCCTCAACCTCAATGTAGGGGTAGGTGTCGGTGCGGGCTTCCTCATCCAGCAGCAGGGCGTCGCATTCCACGTTGGTCTTGGCGTATTTTGCGCCCTCATAGATCTTGACCAGACCCCGGTAGCTGCTGCGGCCCGAATCCTTGCTGATCGACTTGGAGACAATCGAACCGCTGGTGTGGGGCGCAAAGTGGACGATCTTGGCCCCGGCGTCCTGGTGCTGCCCGCGTCCGGCCATTGCGATGGACAGGACCTCGCCGCGTGCGCCGTCTTCCAGCAGGTAGCAGGCGGGGTACTTCATGGTCACCTTGCTGCCCAGGTTGCCGTCCACCCATTCCATCACGCCGTTGCCGTACACGGCGGCGCGCTGGGTGACCAGGTTGTAGACATTGTGGCTCCAGTTCTGGATGGTGCTGTAGCGAAAGCGTGCGCCTTCCTTGACCACGATCTCAATGACGCCGGAGTGGAAGGAGTCGCTGCTGTACGACGGGGCGGTGCAGCCCTCGATGTAATGGGCCTGCGCGCCTTCATCGATGATGATCAGGGTGCGCTCGAACTGGCCGCTGCTCTCGGCGTTGATGCGGAAGTACGTCTGGAGAGGGATGTCCACCTTGACGCCCTTGGGAACGTACACAAAGCTCCCGCCGCTCCAGACCGCGCTGTTGATGGCCGCGAACTTGTTGTCCTCGGGCGGCACGATGGTGGCGAAGTGCTCGCGGAACAACTCCGGGTACTCCTTGAGGCCGTCCTCGATGCTCAGAAAGACCACACCCAGCTTTTCCCACTCCTCTTTGAGGTTGTGGTACACCATTTCCGACTCGTACTGCGCGCCCACGCCAGCAAGGGCGGCACGCTCGGCTTCGGGAATGCCCAGACGCTCGAAGGTGTTCTTCACGTCTTCCGGCACGTCGTCCCAGGAGCGGGTGTTAAAGCCTTCGGGCTTGATGTAGTAGTAAATCTCGTCCAGATTCAGGCCGGACAGGTCCGCGCCCCACTCGGGCATGGGCTTGCTGTTAAAGATATCCAGCGCCTTGAGGCGGAAATCCAGCATCCACTGCGGCTCGTCCTTGGCCTTGGAGATCATCTCGACGACGTCGCGCCGCAGACCCTTGGGGGCCTTGACGGCGTACTTCTCGGGGTTGCTCCAGCCGTACTCGTAGCTGGCGTTGATGTCATTGACTTCGGGATTGATGGTCATGATTGCTCCTCCGGAGGTGGGTCTAAGGGTCTAAAAGTCAAAGGGTCCAAGGGTAAAAACGCAGAGTCCAGGTCTTTCCTTAGACCGTTGACCCTGGGGCACCGCTCAGGCGGTTGCCAGTTCCTTGACCCAGTCGTACCCCTGGCTGTCCAGCTTCTTGGCCAGTTCGGGGCCGCCGCTCTGCACGACCTTGCCGTCCACGATAATGTGAACCCTATCCGGCACGATGTAATCCAGCAGGCGCTGGTAGTGGGTGATGATCAATCCGCCGAGGTTCTCGCCGCGCATGGAGTTCACGCCGTTGGCAACCACTTTCAGGGCGTCCACGTCCAGGCCCGAATCGGTCTCGTCCATGATGATGTAGGTGGGTTCCAGCATCAGCATTTGCAGAATCTCGTTGCGCTTCTTCTCGCCGCCAGAAAAGCCCGCGTTCAGGTAGCGCTCGACGATGCTCTCGTCCCAGTCCAGGGTCTTCAGGGCGCTCTGGAGCTTGCCGTAGAACTCGGTGAAGCTGACCTCTTCCCCCTCTTCTTTGCGGGCCTGCATGGCCAGGCGCAGAAAGTTGGCGATGGTGACGCCAGGAATCTCGACAGGGTACTGGAAGGCCAAGAAGAGACCCATGCGGGCGCGCTCGTCGGGTTCCATTTCCAGGATGCTCACGCCGTCCACCAGAATGTCGCCGTCGGTGACGGTGTATTCGGGATCGCCCACCATGACCTTTGCCAGGGTGCTCTTGCCGTTGCCGTTCGGTCCCATCACGGCGTGCAGCTCGCCGCGCGGGATGATCAGGTCGACGCCCTTCAGGATGGGCAGATCGCCTACGGAGGCGTGCAGGTTGCGAATCTCGATCTGGTGTGGCTGTTCGGTCTGGGTCATACTTGGCTCCTTGTCAGGACTCTCTCTTGGACGGCAGGGCCGATGTTCGGCACATCTGGCAGCCCGCTTCTTGAGAATGATTCCTACTTACCCTGCCATTTTAGCCGCTGACGCGATCAAAGTCGAGTGCATTGGTATGGATTGACGGACGGTGGGGCCGGGGTGTCCAGTCCACGCAGACCGCAGGTACATGGTCCAGGCAAGGTCCGGCGAGACAGCGCGGCAATCCCCACGCTCCGCCGGGCAGCAGGGGCCAGATGCGTCCTGTTTTCATGCTTGTCACGCGCGCACGTGCTACACGAGTAGCCAATGAATGTCCTTGATCTTGCGCGCGCTGCCGGTCCACTGCTGTGGGTTCTGATTGCCCTTTCCCTGTACGTCGTGTATCTGGCCGTGGCACGGGCGCAGGCGCTGTCGCGGCTGGGGCGCAACGCCGACGCTTTAATTGAGCGGGCGCGGGCGGTGACGGCGGAAAGTGGCCCGGCGGCGGCGCTGGCGGAAGTGGACCGTGCGGGCCATCCTGCGCCCGCCATCAATGTGCTGCGCGCCGGGCTGGGCCGCGCGGACCGGGGCGTGAACGCTGCCGGGGCCGCCATGCAGTCCGCCCTGCTGGCCGAGGACGCCCGCCTGTACGCGGGTCTAAGCGCGCTGGGCACCGCCGCGCAGATCGCGCCATTGCTGGGGCTGCTGGGCACGGTGATCGGTATGGTGCGCTCGTTCCTGGTGTTCAGCTCCACGGCTGCGCCCACGCCCGCCCAACTGGCCACCGGCATCAGCGAGGCGCTGGTGAATACGGCGGGCGGGCTGGTGGTGGCGATCATTGCGTATGTGGCCCGCAACGCGCTGCGCGCCCGCGCCGACCGTATTGCCGTGACCGCCGAACGGGTACGTGAGGACCTGCCCGGCTGGCTGGCCCGCCCCGAGGCCCGCCAGCGTCCCGAGACTCAGATGACCAGAGAGCAGCGGTACAGCGAGCAGGACGGTGGCGAGCAGGGCTACCGGGTCCAGGAACGCGGCGCACCGCTCCACAGCACGCAGCCGCAGGGCGGCCCGGTTCCGGTGCTGGCCTTTCACTTCGACGAGGCCCGTGACAACGCGGGCACCATCAGCACGGGGCCGAACAACACCGGCATCTTCCGCACCACCACTCCGGCCAAGGCTGCCCCCGCCAACAGCAGCGACGGCGCGGGCAAGCCCCGATGAACCGCGCCCCTGGTCGCCGCCGGATGCGCGACAGCGGCGACGGCGTGACCTTCGATTTCGCGCCGATGGTGGATGTGGTGCTGCTGCTGCTGATCTTTTTCTTTTTAACCAGCAGCCTGGGCGCACGCCAGAACGCCTTGCCGCTGGACCTGCCGCGCGCCAGCACCACCGTGCAGGAAACGCCCGCACTGCCCATCGTGAGCATGGACCGCGCCGGGAGGCTGTTTCTGAACGGCAAGGCAACCACCCTGACCAAGCTGGGCGGGCAGCTCAAGCCGCTGCTGGGTCCCTCGGGCGGCGTGGTGGGCCTGCGGGCCGACGAGCGCGGCAGCTACGGCACGGTGGTCCGCGTGATGGACGTGATCAAGAAGGCGGGCGGCGAGCGCCTGGCACTGGGAACGAGGCCCAGCCAGTGAGATGACCACTTCCCCGCCCCCACGTTCCGAGTCGGGCTTCTCCCGCGAGGGCCTCGAACGCTACCGCGCGCTGGCCGCCACCATCGGGCTGCACGCGGCGATATTCTCGGCCCTGCTGCTGCGCCCCACCGCGCCCGAGGCGCTCCAGAGCACGCCGGACCCGCTGCGAACGCCGCTGGAGGTCGTGACGCTGGCTCCCGCACCCGCACCGCTGCCCGTGCAGGCCACCGCCCCGCTGACTCCAAAGCCGCCGACTCCAAAGCCGCCGACGCCGCTGGTCCCCAGGCCGGTCACGCCCCAGCCAGTGACCGTTAGGCCCGTCACGCCCCCGAAGCCGACACCACCGGCAGCCAGGCCCGCGCCCGCTCCCCAGCCCGAGCCAGCCCCCACACCAAAGCCCCTGGTCAGGGCGAGGCCGACGCCTCCCGCGCCAACCCCGACTCCGGTGGCTCCGCCCAAGCCGCAGCCCGCACCGCCCGCCGCCCAAGTCAAAGCGCCCGCGCCCGCGCCGACGCCCAAACCCGCGCAAGCCCCGGCTGCAACGCCCAGACCGACACAGCCAGCGGCAGCGGCAGTCGCGCCGCAGCCCCAGCCCACACCTGCCGCCCGCACGCCCGTGACCCAGCCGACGCCCGCGACGCCTGCCCCGGCGCGCACGGCGGCCACCGCCCCCACCACGCCCTCGCCCCAGCCCGCGCCCGAGATCGCCCCGGAGAGGGTCACGACGCCGCAGGTGGGCAGCGTGGAACCCCAGCCGCGTGCGGCAGCCCCGAATGCGCCCGCCGAACCCGTTCGCGCCGCGCCTGCCGCGCCCGCGCCGCAACCGGAGGCCGTGACCGCCCTGCCCCGCCGCGAGGACGCCGCGCCATCGGCTCCTGTGGCCAGCGCGCCCGCCGCCAGCGCCCCGGAAACCTCGGTTGCAGACCCCCCAACGGCGGCGCTGCCCGCCCCAGAAGGTCCGGCAGCAGCCACGCCTGTCGAGGCCGCCCCCAGCCGCAGCGCCAGTTCGGAGCCGGTGGCCGCCATTCCGGCCCGCCCAACGGCCAGCAGCGCGCCGCAGGCCACCGCGCCAGTGGCCCCCGTCACGGCGCGCGAGACGCCCATGCCGGTGGCCCCCCGCGCCGAGGCAGGAAGGGCCGGAGCGGTAACGGGAACGCCCAGCGCCGACCCGTCCGCCCCGGTGGCGGCGCGGCGCACTCAGACGCCCATTCCCACGGCCCCCACCGCGCAGACAGATGCCGGGCGTTCGGCCTCAGGTGCGGACGCTCGGGGGAGTGCTCCAGTCGCCGCCTCCCCCAGCCGGACACCGGCTCCGGCAGCGACCCCAGCGGCGGCAGCTCCGGCGGCCAGCAGCGCGGCGGGCAACGCAAATTCAGGCGATGCCGAGAGCGCCCCTGCTTCCGCCCGCCCAGCACAGGGCGAAGGTGCCACCACCACGCCCGGAAGCGCCACCGACGCTCCCTCACGCGGAACGCCCGGCAGCAACGGGGCCACCCCTGGCGCACCCGCAGCCGCCCGCGAATCGGCGGAGGGTCAGGGCAGCGACACCGGCGGCAGCCCCGACACTGGCACCCCTGCCGGCGGGCGCGGTGCGGGTGCGGGCCAGCCCGGCTCCGGTCAGGCTGGAACGGGTCAGGGCGGCGCTGGTACGGCCCCAGCAGCCTCACGCGCGGGGGCGGCGGGTGGCAGTGCCGGTACGCCCGCAGGCGGGACAGGCGGGGAGGGCGGCGTCAGCGCCCGCGCAGGCGGTGGGGGCGGCGGCACCGGCGGCAGCGAGGACCGGTTGCTGAACTGCACGGTGGTGGTCGACGTGCGCGGGTTCCCCACTTTCCAGCGCGCCCAGTCCAGCTTCGTGTTCGAGCAGGGCGGGGGCCAGCTCTGGCCCGACGCGGCCCTAATCCAGGGGGTCAGCAGCCAACTGGTGCAGGAGGGCAGCTTGCAGACTTACATCACCAGCGAGGGCCAGATCGGCGACTTCAAGAACGTGACCCGCGTCAAGGCGCAGGCGGTTCAGGCCACCAAGTTCGCCCCCAAGAGCAACTACATCACCGACGCCGTGCTGCCCGCCGCCGCCGCCGCCCAGTTCCGCTCGGCGGGCAAGGCGTGCCGGGTGGTGTACTTCAAGGATTGAAGATGGCCTGTCGGCGGTGGGCTGTCGGTATGGCCCAGACCATCAGCCTCGGCCCCGCCCACCTGCCTTTTTCCCACACCCAACACCTCAGGGCCTGAATCAGGTTCCCGTCAAGCCCAAGTCTCTAAATGGAGTGCAGTATGCGTAAACCCACCCTGATGGCCCTGTTGACCCTCATGCCCCTGCTGGCCGGCCCGGCGCTGGCCTGGGTGCCTGAACTGGAAGAAACCACCGCCAAGAACGTGATCGACGGCGCGTATGGCCGCCGCGCCACGGTCCCCACCTTTCTGACGGTGGACCTGGGAGTCAAGGACGGCCAGTTCGTGGCCGGGCCGAACGCGGTCACGGCCTTTGCGGGCGGCCCGGCGTGCCTGGACGGCTGGCTGGCCGCACCAACGGACCCCACGGCAGGCAGCCGTCCCGCCGCCCTCACGGTGAGCGGGCAGGCCGATCAACTGTTCTTTCAGGCCCAGGACGCCCGTGACTCGTTCAAGAACCTGAGCGCCAAGGACGCGCTGGGCGAGGAGTACGCCAACAAGCGGCTGCCCAGCGGCGAACTGCGCGTGGACATGAATGTGCGCGGTCTGCCCAGCGAACTGGCCCGCAACGCCTACCTGGTCCGCCTGAAGGGCAAGGACGGCGCGCTGGTGGCCCCGCTGCGCTCCACCTACGTCAGCGACTTCAAACAGGACGGAGGCACCTGGACCGGAACGCTGGTCTACTACTTTGAACCCCTCAAGGCCGGACTGGGTGCGGGGGCCAAGGTGGAACTGCTGGTCAAGACCGAGGCCGACACCGACTGCGCCTACAGCGTGACGCTGGACCTGAGCAAGTTTCAGTAAATTCAAACCCCCAGCAATCACAAACCCGGAGTGCATGGCCTCCTCCCAGAACAGGGCGGAGGTTGTTGCCGTTCTGTGGTGGAGGGCGTTCCGCACACACCGCCTCTCGCCCTGCTCGGAGTTCATTGCCCACACCCTCTACAATTCTCCCTGTGCCAACCTTTCCCCTTCTGGCCGTGGACATCGGCAACACCAGCACCGTGCTGGGGCTGGCGGACGAGACGAGAACCCTGACGCATACCTGGCGCGTGCGGACCAACCGCGACGCCCTGCCGGATGATCTGGCGCTGCAACTGCACGGGCTGTTCTCGGTGGCCGGGGCCACGGTGCCGCACTCCGCAATCCTCAGCAGCGTCGCGCCGCCGCTGGGCGAGAACTACGCGCTGGCCTTGCAGCGGCATTACGGCGTCACGGCCTTCAGCATCTCGGCCCTGAATCTGCCCGATGTGACGGTGGAGCTGGACACCCCCGACGCCGTGGGTGCGGACCGCCTGTGCAACCTATTCGGTGCGGAAAAATACATGAACGGTCACGAGTACGCCGTGGTGGTGGACTTCGGGACCAGCACCAACTTCGATGTGATCGGGCGCGGCAGGCGCTTTGTGGGCGGCATTCTGGCCACCGGCGCGCAGGTCAGCGCCGACGCCCTGTTTGCCCGCGCCGCCAAACTGCCGCGCATCACGCTAGAGGCCCCGGCCAGCGCCATCGGCAAGAACACGGTTCACGCGCTGCAATCCGGCCTGGTCTACGGTTACGCCGAGATGGTGGACGGCCTGCTGCGCCGCATCCGCGCCGAACTCCCCGCCCCCGCCATCGCCATCGCCACCGGGGGTTTTGCCCGCACCGTGGAAGGCATCTGCCGCGAGATCGAGCATTACGACGACACGCTGACCCTGCGGGGACTGGTGGAGGTCTGGGCCAGTCGCTGAGGAGATTGGAGACCGTTCAGGGGTCAACCTGTCGAACGGTCTAACGGCAAAGATGCTGGTGACTGAACCGCGTTGACGGTGGGCTTACTTTTTTGAGGAGTCCGGGCAGCCCCCACCTTCAGCTTCAGCAAAAGAGTGTGGTTTTCAGGCCGCCCACAGCCGTTCCCGCATTACTCTAGGTGCATGACCCACGCCCCAGACCGCATCATCAGCCTGCTGCCCAGCGCCACCGATCTGCTGTTCGATCTGGGATTGGGCGGGCGGCTGGCCGGGATCAGCCATTCGTGTGACCATCCGGGGGCGGCGGGCCTGCCGGTACTGACGCGCTCCATTATCGATTCGGGCGCACCCCAGGCCGAGATTGACCGCGCCGTCAGCGAGGCGCTGCGCGCGGGCCGGGCGCTGTACAGCGTGGACGGCGACTTGCTGGACCGCATAGGTCCGGGTCTGGTGGTCACCCAGGGCGTGTGCGAGGTCTGCGCGGTCACGCCGGGAACCATTCAGGAGGCGGTGCGCTACCTGCCCGGCTGCCTGCCCACCGCCAATGTGTTGAGCCTGGAGGGCCGCAGCGTGGCTGGAATTCTGGATAACCTGCGCGCACTGGCCGGGGCCGCCGGGGTGACGGAACTTGGGGAAAAACTGGCCGCCGACACCCAGACCCGCTGGGACGCCATCCAGCCTGTCAAGACCGCGCCGCGCGTGCTGACGCTGGAGTGGGTGGACCCGCCCTTCTACGGCGGCCACTGGGTTCCCGAACAGGTAGCGCGGGCGGGCGGCGTGAATGCGCTGGGCGCAGCAGGAACGGACAGCGGGCGCACGGGCTGGCAAGACATCAGCGCCCTTGACCCCGACGTGATCGTGGTGATGTGCTGCGGCTACGGCCTGGCGCAGAATGTAGAGTTTGCCCGCGAGTTGCTGACGAAGACCGATTTGCGGGCCGTGCGCGACGGGGAACTGTGGGCGGTGGATGCCAACGCCTCTTTCTCCCGCCCGGCGCTGGGGGTGGTGCGCGGCGCGGAGGTGCTGGCCGAACTGCTGCGCGGGCGCGAGTGCGCGGGCGAGAGCGTGCGGCTGGAGGTCACCGCTTCAGCCACGGTCTGACCCAGGCCAGCGCCTGATCTGAGGCGTCCGGCGTGGACGTATTCAACCGCAACAGCGGCACGTGAAGCTCCAGCGGTTTCCAGTTGGCATTTTCGGGAATCCGGTCATGAATGCCGGGATGATCGATATAGGGTCGCAACCTCGCCTCAACGCGCGCCGTATGACGGCGTTTTAATTCGGCCAGATCAGCGGAACAATGAATCTGCACCATCTGCGCGCCGTGCTTCTCCGCAAGGGCCAGTAGATCGGGTTCACTCATGCCCAGGTAAAAGTGGGTTTCCAGAATGACGCTCTGCCCCGCTGTCAGAACCGCGTCGGCGGCCCGGAGCATCACGAAATAGCTGGCCTTCCCGATCTCGCGGTTGCGGGGGATTCGCTCGTCTTCGGGAAGCAGATCGAGCAGCACCTGCTTGTAATCGTCCTTGCTGATCACGGGCAGGGCCAACTCACGGCCCAGAAAAGCCGCCAGAGTTGTTTTTCCGGCAGCAGGCCGGCCAGTGACGACGGTGAGGAGGGAAGTCAACCTCTAAACTCCTATCGCCAGAATCGCCTTATGAATCGCCCAGCCCAGCGCGATGCAGGTGGGAATGGTAAATACCCACGCGCTGACGATCTTTCCGGCCACCTGCCACTTGACCTTTTTAAAGCCCTTGGTGGTCCCCACGCCCATGATCGCGGTGCTGATGGTGTGGGTGGTGCTGACCGGAATCCCTAAGCGGCTGGCCGTCTCGATGATCAGCGCGGCGCTGGTCTCGGCCACGAAACCGTCCACGGGCTTGAGGTCCACCACCTTGAAGCCCATCGTCTTGATGATCCGCCAGCCGCCAATGGCCGTGCCCAGGCCCATTGCGGTGGCGGCGGACAGGATGACCCACAGCGGCACGGTGTCCATCTGGGTGCCAAAATACGCGCTGAGGGCGAAGGTGATGATGCCCATCGTCTTCTGTGCGTCGTTGCCTCCGTGCGAGAAGGCCATGAAGGCGGCGCTGACGATCTGTGCCCACCGGAAGGTGCGCGTGACGATGCGGGGCCTCATCCACCTCAGCACCAACCAAGACAGCAGGAACATCAACAGAATGGGGATGATGAAGCCCAGTGCCGGGCTGGTGACCAAGCCAGTCAGGGTTTTCTGCACGCCCTTGGGAATAATGATGCCCCAGCCCCCGGCGGCCACGCCCGCGCCCACCAGACTGAAGATCAGGGCGTGGCTGGAGCTGCTGGGCAGGCCTTTCCACCACGTCAGGAGGTTCCAGCCGATGGCGCTGAGCAGCGCCGCACCCACCAGCTCCAGCGTGGCGAACTGCTGCGGCACGATGTCCGAGCTGACCGTCTTGGCAACCGCCGTCCCGGTCAGCGCGCCCACCACGTTCAGCACGGCGGACATGACAATCGCCTGCGCGGGCGTCAGCACCCGCGTGGCCACCGAGGTGGCAATGGCGTTGGCCGTATCATGAAAGCCGTTGATGAAGTCGAAGATCAGCGCCAGCGTGACGACGATGATCAGACCAATGAGTGCAGGTTCCATCAACTGCGCCTCTAAGCGTTCTTCAGGAGAATGCTCTCCACCGTCTTGGCGACGCGCTGGGCCTGATCGCTGGCGTTCTCGATCAGGGCCACGATCTCGCCGCTGCGCATGGCCAGGATCATGCCGGGCACGTCGGTTACGCCGTCGTACAGGACGCGCTGCACCTCGTCGTTGATGACGTCGCCCTGGTCTTCCAGGGTGTAGATCTGCTCGGCAATCTTTGCCAGTTCGCCCACCTTGCCCAGATCCTCGATCAAGGGCATGCCCTGGGCCAGCAGCGCGCACTGGGCTTCCACCACACGGGCCAGCTCAGCCATCTGCGGCAGCGGCTCCGTGATGCGGTACAGGCTGAGCTTGCGGGCGGCGTCCTCCATATCGTCTACCAGATCGTCCAGTTCATCGTTCAGCGAAATGATGTCCTCGCGGTCAAAGGGCACGATGAACGACTCGGCCAGCAGGTTGGTCACCTCACGCGAGAGGCGGTCCCCGACGTGTTCCAGATCGCGCACGCGCTGCACCTTGGCCTCCACGTCGCTGTAGTGCTCCAGCAGGTCCACGAGCGCCTGGGCGGTGGCGTGGGCATTGCGGGCGGCCTCGGCGAAGCGGGCGCTGAACTTGGGGTTGCTGGGCATGAATTTAGACAGAACCATGACAAATCCTCCGTATTGTCTCCTGTTATGTCATGGAATTGTCAGGTGCAGCAGCCGGGGCAGGGCGGACGGCTAGAGTCTGCCGTCCGCTCTGCCCCAATTCACCCGATCTAGGTCCAGCCCGGTCTCAACCCTCCAGCGCATCCTGGGCGATTTTGCGGGACAGCCGGATGATCACGGCGGAATAAGCGTCTGCCAGCAGGACACACGAACCGATCACGCCCAACTGTTCCCAGCCACCCAGCTCTTCCCAGCGCTGAAATACCCACAGGGACAGAAGGTACAGCGAGGACAAGATCTGGATGACGGGCTGCCACATGATCTTTCCCCTACTTCACATTGACCGGAGCCGTAAACGTTGCCCGGCGCTGCTCGGCGTCGCTGCCGATGGTGTTCGCGCCCGCCGGGGTGCTTCCCGCGTCGGGGATGATGTCGCCCGCGCCGTAGCCGTCACCGCCGAAGATGCCGCCCACGAGGTTCACGCCGTTTGCCGGAGCGCCGGTCAGGCCCAGCGCCGTCCAGGGAATCGCCAGTTCCACGGTCTGCGCGGGCAGGCTGCCGCTGGCGGCGTACCTGTAGTCGGAGGCGTTGACCAGGGGAACGGCGGTGTCGCTGCTCACACGCCGCACTTCTGCGCCACTACCTTCATAGCGGGCCACGAAGGCGTCCACGCCGCCCATGCCGCCGCTGAAGGTGGCCGCACGCTTCCACGCCTCGAAGTTGTCGGCCTTGAGCGCGCCGCCTGGGGCCGTATCCAGATACACGATGGCGCTGTTGCCCGCGACGGTGTAGGTGTAGGCCAGGTACAGGTAGGTGGCGTCGCTGTCGGCCAGCAAGGTTAGGAAGTTGTTGTCCGCGCCGAACACGCCTGCTGCCGGACTGTTGACCGTGACCTTGGGGGCGGTCCAGTCGCCCAGGTTGCCATCAATGCTGTACTTCGGCTGAATGGCCTGACGAATCAGGACGAAATCCGCGCCCATCTGGGGCGAGGTGGCCTGCCGCGTGGCCTCCGTGAAGCCCACCGCCGAAGCCTTGAGGGTCTGCGCGCCCGCCGGGGCGAACAGGGTGTAGCTGCCGTCGGTGAAAGTCAGGGCGTAATTCAGATCAGGGTTGGCGGTGGTGGCCTCGACGAGTGCGCCGGACAGCGGCCCGCCCGCGCCCGTGACCCTGCCCTCGATGGCGGGCGGCACTGGCACCTCGATAAAGTCGTAGACGCCGCTGTAACTGTTGCCCGCCGTGCCGACGAAATAGCTGCGGTCTCCCTGACCCGGCCCCTCGTAGCCGGTGTTCTTTGCGCCGGGGCCATCGTTGCCGAACTTGAACTTGATCTCGCGGAACAGCGGCAAATCCACAGTTGTTTTCCAGATGCCGCGCTCCTCCTGGGTCATGGGCAGTTTGAGCTGGCTGCCGGTGTCGAAGCGGCGCAGTTCGATGGGGCCGTTGCCCTGGCTGCGGGCATCGACGGTAAAGGTGACCTTGACGGTGTTCTTGCTGCTGGGCGTGGCGCTGACGGTGACTCCGGCACTCTCTGCGCCACTGGCGTCCACCGTGACCACGCGGAAGGTGGTGGAGGCGTCGTTGGTCACGCCGGGCGCCAGATACTTTGCGGTGTCCTTTGGGAGTGGCGCGAAGTTCAGCAGGCGCTCGCTGCCGCCGTCCGTTCTGGCATAGATGCGGTAGCCGCTGACCCCGGCATCGGTGCTGGGGGTCCAGGTCAGCTCCACGGCGCTGTCGCCGGGCCGCGCGCTCAGGGCCGCCACCTCTGGCAGGCTGGGGTTGACCGTGCCGCCCGCCCCCGTGCCCGCCATTCCGGTGACCGCCAGCGTGCTGCGCGGCGGCACCGTGCCGGTCAGCTTGCCGCCGCTGACGCTCAGGTTGGAGGCGTGGCCGGTGATCTCGGTCAGGGGGCCGCCGCCGAAGGTGCCCAGCAGGGGAAGACCTCCAGCGCCGAGGGTGGAGAGGTCCACCGGGGTATCGCCGCCGTTGACCACGAACACCACCGGCTGCCCCGCCGCGCCCGCCACGTTGGAAATGACCCGGCGGTAGGCCAGCACGGGCAGGCCGCCGTTGGGCCGCCACAGCTCCTGCTGCGCGCCGCGCGTCAGGGCGCGGTGTCTGGCGCGGGCGGCGGCCAGTGCGCCCAAGCGCTCGTCCAGCGTGCTGCCCGCCAATTTGCCGAAGTCCATGTCCTCGCGGTTGCCCTGGCCCAGCGGGTAATCGTAGGGATCGCCCAGGCCCGGCTGCGCGTATTCGGTGCCCTGCCACACGCTGGGGGTGCCGCGCGAGAAGTACAGGGTGGACAGCGCCATATCCAGCCGCTCGGCGGCCTGCACGGGGGTGCCGCCCTTGCCGGTCACCTCGCTGACGAAGCGCTTGACATCGTGGTTGTCCACGAAGGTGGTGAGGCGGGTGGCATCCCGGTACACGCCGTCCTGCGCGAACACATCGGCCATGCGGTCCAGGTTGCCGCCTGCGCTGCTCATCTGCTGGCTGATGGCGAAGTACAGCGCGAAGTCGAAGACGCTGGGCGACCCCAGATCGTCCATGAAGTGCGCCAGGTACGCGGGGTTGCCGTCGAAGACCTCGCCCACCGACCAGATTTTGGCCGGATCACCCGCGCCGCCCGCCGCGAAGAACTGCTTCCAGTACGCATCTGGCACATGCTTCATGGTGTCGATTCGCAGGCCGTCGATGGCCGTGTTCTTGCGCCAGTAGTCGATAAAACTGTTGAGATACGCGGTGACCTCGGGCAGTTCCTGCTTGAAGTCGGGCAGTCCGGCCAGATCGCAATCCGTGACTTTGTTGGCGTCTGGCGCGTCGCAATCGTCCTTCGTGTGGAACCATTCCGGCTTGGTCTTGGTCAGCGTCGCGCCGTAGCCCGCGTGGTTGACCACCACATCCTGAATGACCTTCAGGCCGTTCTTGTGGGCGGCGTCGATCAATGATTTGTACTCGTCCAGGCTGCCCAGATGGGGATCGGTCTTGAAGAAGTCCTCGGCCCAGTAGCCGTGATACCCGGCGAACTCCCGGCCCGCGTTCGGCCCGCCTTTTGGCCCCGCAATGGCCGGAACCTGCACCACCACCGGGGTGATCCACAGCGCCGTGAAGCCCATGCGCTTGAAATACCCTTCCTCGATCTTGGCCTTGAGGCCCGCGAAGTCGCCGCCGTGCCAGGCCAGCGGGTTGGTCCTGTCCGCCCGGTCGCCCGCATTGCGGCCCAGGCCGTTGTCATTGGCGGCGCTGCCGTTGGCGAAGCGGTCTGTCATGGCAAAATAGATCACCTCGTCCTGCCAGGTGCGGGCCATGCCAGGCTGGGGTGCGGGACCAGGGCCGGGACCAGGGCCGGGACCAGGCTGCGGCTGGGGAGATGTGAACAACCCGCACGCCGCCAGCGAGAAGCTCAGAACCGTGACGGCGCTGACGCGCCCTAGCAGGGGATGGGTTTTCATTTGACCTCTATTGAAAGCTGATGGGCTTCAAATGTCAATGGCTGGGTCACTGGTCACGGCGAAATGCAGGCCGACTTTAGCGCAAGTGAGGGACGGGCAACGGTCCCCCCGGCCCCAGGCGGTTTACCCTGTGGGCATGAAAGCCACCTGGAACGGAACCGTGATCGCGCAGTCGGACCACACCGAAGTCGTGGAGGGCAACCACTATTTTCCGGCAGACAGCGTGAATCAGGCACTCCTGCGCCCCAGCGAAACGCATTCGGTCTGCCCCTGGAAGGGGACGGCCAGCTATTACACGCTGGAGGTGGACGGCAAGCGCAATCCCGACGCCGCGTGGTATTACCCGCAGCCCAAGGACGCCGCCACTCAGATCAGGGACCATGTCGCCTTCTGGAAGGGCGTGGAGATCGCCGAGGGCTGAGTCTCCTCCGCCTGTGCCACAGCTTCACCCAGGTTCACCCTGGAATGTCACCATGAAGCCATGACCCACCCCTCTCCCGCCTCGCCGTTCCCGGAACTGCCCATCACCGACGCCGAGCTGGCCACGGCCCGGCGCGGAGTGGCCTTGCGGGGTGGGCGCATCATGGGCGGGCTGGGCGGGCTGGCCGCCCTCTCGGCGCTGTCCGGGCTGGCGGGCGTCTGGGCGCTGTGGCACAGTTTCAACGCTTTGCCCGGCTGGCTGGCCACACTGAGCGAATTGAGCGGCGGCGCCCTGCCCAATGTCGATGTCGCCGGGGTGGTCCCGGTCTGGACGCTGCCCGTCCTGCTGACCCTGACCCTGCTGGGAACGGCGCTGTATGTGTGGGCCATGCTGGTGGCCCGGCAGACGGTGGGCGCGGCGCGCGACCAGACGCTGAACCCCAGCCCGGACCACGCCGCAGCGCTGGAACGCAGCGCCCGCACGGTGCGGCCCTGGATCGTGCTGGGGCAGATTGCGGCGGTCTTGCAGGTCCTGGTGCCGTTGCTGGTGCTGCCAGTGACCCTCGGTCTGGTGCGCCAGCTCGATCCGCAGACCTTTGCGGGCATGGGCTTCGGCGCGGCAGAAACCGGGGTCATGCTGCTGGGCGTGGTGGTCCAGAGCCTGCCCACCATCATCATCACCTGGCTGATCCTGGCCGCCATCCGGCGCTGGCTGGACGCGGTGGTGACGCGGGCGCGCGGGCCGGTGCCGGTGCGTCCCGCCGCGTGCGCCGTCGATCCGTGGCTGCTGTTCACGCTGGTCCTGCTGATCCTGGGGCTGGCCGCGCTGTTGCTGGGCGGCCTGAGCCTGCTGGCCGCTTCAGCGTTTGTGGGCGGCACCCCGCTGGACGCCCCGGACCTGGCCGCCCTGGGCGTGACCCCGGCTGGCCTGCGCGCCACCCTGCGACTCGGCGCGGCGGCCATGCTGCTCGGCGCAATCGCCTCTCTGCTGCTGACCCTGCTGATGGCCTGGTCACGCGGTTTTGCCACGGACGTGGCCACCGTGCTGGACGCTGGGTCGCCCGGTAGACCGGCGACTCTGGCAGGTGACCCCTGGAGCGGCCCAGTCCGGCGAGCGCAGGGCCGCGACCCGAATTGAGCGCGCGTGCAAGGCTAAGTTCGGCGTCTGCCTCTACCCCCACCAATGATTGGAGGTGGACAAGCTTTAAAGGCCACCTGCCCTATCCTGTCTCTCTTCCTATCGGTGTGCGGAGTGGATGGTCACATGGGCGTGGGCTGCCCTGCCGCCTGACCACAGGGGGGATTCCGACGCTTTCCTTTACGCTCACGCGGCCCGGATCAACGGTCACGGCGATGTGCGCGGGACAGCAGTGGTAGCCACAACCTGGACCCCCCCGAAAACCACGTCTGGTGAGCCGGTGGCTGCTGCCGCGCCCACACCGCCGCTACTGGCGGCGGGAGCTGCGGGAGCGGCTCGCAGCGACCACCACAGGGCCGCGCCGAGCAGCACGATCAAGACGAGCACCAGCGGCAGCCAGCGCAGCGGCGGCGCGGCCTGCCGCTTCTTGGGAGCCGTGCGGACCACGCGCCAGGAGTCGTCCTCGTCCCAGCCGATCTTGATGGGCGTGAGATTGCGCGCCGACGTGGGCCGGCCAGCGGACGCGCCCCCGGGCAGCCGTTGGACCGCTGCTCCCACCTGTCCACCACCCGCCCGGCGCAGGGAGGCGGGCAGACGCTCGACCCGGCGCGTTTGCGGGCCAGACGTGGCGGTCACGCCCGCCGCTCCCCCACTCTCGGCCTGCCCCTCCGCAAAGCCCATCTGAAAAGGTTCGGGCACCGGCACGCCCAGCGCGGCCTGTTCGGCGGCCCTGGCGACCTCGCGCTGCTCCTCTTCCTGCTGGGCTTTCAGGCGGGCAGCCTTGCGGCCAGCGGCGGCCCGGCTGTCGACCATGGCCTGCTCGCGGCGCTCGTCGTTCTGGCGTTTGCGGCGCTCCTGGGGCGTCTCGGTCTGGCCCACCGGCGCGTTGGAAAAAGGAGAGGTGGCCGAGGGTTGAGCCTGTTCTGGCACGGCGTTCCCAGATTCGGCAGACGCGGGCGGAGTCGTGAGAACCACGATGTTTGCCGCCGTATCCAGCTCTGGCTGGAGGACCGTCTCATCTGATCGGTCCGGCGAAATCTCAGACGCCGTTGCAAGCGGCCCGGAAGAGTCAGGCTGGACTGTCACGTCTTGCTGCGCGGTCTGTGTCCCGGCCCTGGACGCCTCCAGCACAGTCGATTGATCCGGGACTGGGGTCAGTGACACCTCCTGCCCCGCCGCATCACCCGTGATCAACGCCAGCGCCTCGCCTGCGTTCAGGGAGCCGGGGCGGTCGAGCAGGGGACGCAGGGCACCGGGCAGCCCGCCCAGCGCCTGCAAGGTGAGGACCAGGTCGCTCAGGTCTCCCTCGGGAGTGGCGTACTCCCCCCAGGGCAGGCCCGCCCCCGCCAGCGCCACCCCGCCGTCATAATTCCAGAGTTGCGCCCGGCTGACGCCCCCGTGCGCCAGTCCGTGGGCGTGCAACGCACTCAGGGCCGCCAGTGCGCCGCGCGCGGTGAGCAGCGGGTCCTGGGCGGGGTGGGCCAGAAGTGGCAACTCGGTCACCAGATACGCATGCTCGCCGTCCATTCCGCTGTCCACCACCGGCAGCAGGTCAGGCGAGGACGGCACTTCGGGCAGGCCCTGGGCGTGGGGCAAAACATGCAGCAGCACCGGAATTCCTGTCAGCCGGTCGGTGGCCCGCAACGTTTGAATGGGGCTGTCAGCCGCCGCCACACCATCCGCCGGGGGAGGCAGGGTCTGAACTGCCACGTAAGGGCCAATGGGCTTCACGCGGCCCAGTATAAACGGCCCGGTCTGAATTGGACGGCCAGAGTACGGGACCCGCAGAGACCGTGAAACGCAACGTCGCCCAGCCGCGAACAGCCGGACCCGCCCGTTGCCGCCTCGCCAAATACGGCGGCGGCGACGGGGCGCGGGTGTGCGAGCTGCTGGCCGCGTGGCCTCTGCGGCACCGCGCGGTGGATGGGCGTTAAACGCCCCGCCGTCTGGTCCCCTTCATGGGCGCGTGGGTCCACGGGTCATCCGGCCAGGGGTGCTTGGGGTAGCGGCCCCGCAGGTCCCTGCGAACCTCGAAATACGACGAGTTCCAGAAACTCCGCAGGTCCTGCGTGACTTGCACGGGCCGCCCGGCGGGCGACAGCAGATGCAGCAGCACAGGGGTGCGGCCCCCGTTGACGGCAGGCGTGTCGGCCAGCCCGAACAGCTCCTGCAACTTGACGGCCAGGATGGGGGATGAGCCGTCTGCGCGGTACTCCAGGCGAATGCGGCTGCCGGTGGGCACGGTCAGGTGGGTGGGGGCAAGGTCTTCGAGTTGCTGCGGCTGCGGCCACGCCAGCAGCGCCTGAAGCGCGGGCAGGAGGTTGATCCGGCCCAGGTCCTCCCGCGTGCGCGCCGTGCCCAGAAAGGGGCCGAGCCACTGTTCCAGCGTGCCCAGCAGCGCCGCACCGGACAGATCGGGCCAGTGGCCTTCGGGGTGCCAGTGGCGCAGCGATTCCACGCGGGCGCGCCACGCCCCGGCCCCGTGGGAGAAGGTCAGGAGGTGCAGGCCCCCCTCGCGGATGGCCCCGGCCAGCGCGTCCAGCCGCAACCCGGCGGGCAAGTCCCCGAGGGGGCAGGTTTCGAGGACCAGCGCCCCCACCCGCCGTTCACGCTGGGCCAGCAGGGTGCCGGTGCGGGTGTCCCAGCGCACGGCCTCAGTCCATGCGGCGCGGGCTTCAAGAACAGCGCGGGCCAGCGGCGCGGCCAGGTAGATGCGGCCCTCGGCGTTGTTCGGGTTCATGGCGCGGGCGTCCAGGTGGGCCACCGCCAGCGCCTCCGCCCCGGCCAGGGCGTCGCCTTCCGGCAGGGCCACACCCTGACCGCCCGCCAGCAGGAAGCGGCCCCGCACGCCGCCGGGCAGCGCCTCGCGCGACAGGGCCAGGCGTTCGGGGTAGGCCAGGGCGATGAGTGCGCCCAGATCGCAGGGATCGGGTTCAGCATTGTCCGGCCCCACGCCCAGCAAGCCGCGCCACTGCCTGGACAGCCGCTCAACGCGTTCCAGCACGGCTGGGTCTCCCCTGCCGCTGCGTCCGCCCCGCCACGTTCCCCCCCTCCAATAGCGCAACGCTTCCACCCGCTCAGTCAAGTCCGCGCCGGAGCCGGGGGGCAGCGGATCGCGTTCCTCCAGCAGCGCAGCCAGATCGGCAGCCAGCGGTCCCAGCCCGGCCTCCGCCCCGCCGGTCAGCAGGTGGGCCAGGCGCGGGTGGGTGGGAAACTCCAGCAAGCGCTGGCCTTCCGGGGTGACGCGGCCCGTGTCGTCAAGGGCACCCAGACCGCGCAGCAGCGCGCGGGCCGTCTCCACGCGGGGGGCGGGCGGCGGGTCCAGCCACGCTAACCCAGCGGGGTCCGGCGCACCCCAGGCGGCCAGCTCCAGCACCAGCGGCGCGAGGTCCGCCTCCAGCACCTCCGGGGGGCGGGCGGGGGGCAGCAGGGGCTGCGTGCGCTCCGGCCACAGGCGGTAAACCACGCCCGGCGCGGTGCGGCCCGCGCGCCCGGCCCGCTGCGCGGCGCTGTCGCGGGTCACGCGGCCCGTGACCATCCGGGTCAGGCCGCTGGCCGGGTCGAACGCCTGGGTCCGGCTCTGCCCGCCGTCCACCACCACCCGCACGCCGTCGATGGTCAGCGAGGTCTCGGCAATGCTCGTCGCCAGCACCACCTTGCGCCGCCCGCCCGGACCAGGCAGAAGGGCGCGGCGCTGCTCCTGCACGCTCAGATCGCCGTACAGCGGCAGCACCAGCGCATCGGTGTCGGCCAGTTGCGCGGCAGCCCCACGAATCTCGCGCACACCGGGCAGGAAGGCGAGCACGTCGCCCTCGTCTTCTTCCAGGGCCTGCCTAATTTTGCGGGCCACGGCGTCCTCCACGCGGCCCACAGGCTCGGCGGCCAAGTAACGCACCTCGACCGGGTGGGCGCGGCCCACGCTTTCTACCAGCGGCGCACCCAGGCGGGCGGGCAGGTCCGGGTCCAGGGTGGCGCTCATGACCAGCACGCGCAGGTCGCCCCGCAATGCGCCCTGCACCTCGCGCAGCAGGGCCAGCGCCAGATCGGCGTTCAGGCTGCGTTCGTGGAACTCGTCCAGAATGACCAGGCCCACACCCGCCAGCTCCGGGTCACGCTGGAGGCGGCGGGTCAGGATGCCTTCGGTGACGACTTCCAGGCGGGTCTGCTGGGACACCCGCGACTCAAAACGCACGCGGTAACCCACCGTCTCCCCCACCTTCTCGCCCAGGCCCTCGGCCAGCCGCGAGGCCACCGCCCGCGCCGCCACCCGCCGGGGCTGAAGCATGATAATGGACTGCCCGGCCAGCCAGTCCTCGTTCAGCAGGTCCAGCGGCAGCGCCGTACTCTTGCCCGCGCCAGGCGGGGCCTGAACCACCACCAGCGGATGCGCCGCCAGGGCCGCCCGCACCGCCGGGATGACCTCGGCGATGGGCAGGGTGGGCGGCTGGGCGGGCATGGGGGGCAGTGTAGACGGTGGATGGCCGATGGAGAAACGCTTGGAGCATTTGTCCGAATTACAGCATCGGGAAAAGAGACTCCCAATGCTTCCATCCTCTCCTGCGGAGCTGTGCCAGTCCCAAATGCTCGGCAAAATTCACTCACTGTCTTGGGCAGAACAGACGCCCATGAGGACGCTTACCCGCCCGTTCGGTCAAAAGTGAAGAACTCTTTTGACAAATGCTCTAGGAGATTTCCTGAGTCTCAGCTCTCCTGCCGCCCCGCCCGTCGCCGCACCTGCTCGGCGTCAGCGGACCGCCGTGACCGGGCAAGACGGCGCGCAGGTCCATGTCCGCCATCCGTTGCAGGGTCTGACGGGCCTGGGCGTGATCGGCGTTGTAGGCGGCTTTGGGCAGGTGTGCGCCGTCCCTGCCCCCGATCACGGCGTCGGCGGCCACCAGCACGCCGTCCATCAGCACGCCGATCTGTCCGGGAGTGTGGCCGGGCAGCGCCACGACTTCCCAGCCCAGCACTACCTCGCCGGGGTGGACCGCGTGCAGGGCGTCGGCGGCCACCTTGGGGTGCGCCCGTGACACCATGCGCCCAATTTCCGGGCGGCCCGCCGGGTACGGCAGATCGTGAACCACGCCGGTCAACTGCGGATGCTCCAGCAGCGGAAGGCCGCGCCGGGCCGCCCGCCATGCGCCGCCGGAGTGGTCCACATGGGCGTGGGTCAGCAGCACCGCGCCGGGCGCAAAGTCGCGCAGCATCCGGTCAAAGCGGGCCGAGTAGGGCCACGCCCCCGCGTCTACCAGCAGGCGGCCCAGTGGGCTGCTGAGCAAATACACATTGGCATACAGGTTGTGAATACGGACATTTGGGATGGGCGTGGTCACTGGCGCGATCATTTCATGGCGTGGGGCCTTAAGCTGTAAGCCTCATGAATAAAATCTCCTGGCTGGCCGTGCCGACGAGTGAGGACGCGCACGAGGGCGTCCGCAAACTGTGGAACAAGGCGGAGGCGAATCTGGGCTTCGTTCCCAACGTCTTCCGGGCGCAGGCGCTGAATGGCGAACAGTTCCTGGCGTGGTGGAACTCCTTTAACCTGCTGGTCAACAAGGCGGGTTACCTGAGCAACGCCGAGCGCGAGATGATGGCGGTGGTGGTCAGCGGCATCAACCGCTGCGTGTACTGCGCGGTCTCGCACGGCGCGGCGCTGCGGGACTCCGGGATGGACGCGCAGCAGGCCGATACGGTGGCCGTCAACTGGCGACACGCCGATCTGTCCGCGCGCCAGGCCGCCCTGTGCGCCTTCGCCGAGAAGCTGACCCTGCACCCCGCCGAGATGGCCGAGTCCGATCTGACGCCGTTGCGCGGGGCGGGCCTGGACGACGCCCAGATTCTGGAGGCCGTGCAGGTGATCGGCATGTTCAACATGACCAACCGCGTGAGCAGCGCTCTGGGCTTTATCCCGAACGCGGAGTATCACGCGCAGGGGCGGTAAAGCAGGGGCCGAACAGTTGAACCGCTGAACAGCCACAAATGATCGCGGCGTTTCAGCGGTTCAGCGGTTGGACCTTCAGATGGTGAGACGGGCCGCCAGAGCTTCAGCCGTCGCTGCGCGTGTACCCCGTGGCCTGCCAGCCGCAGCCGGAACGGACCAGTTTAATGCTGCCGCCGTAGGTGCCAGAGACCTTCTCGCCGTTGCTCTTCTGGGTGGCGGTGATGGTCACCTTGCCCAGCGCGCTGCCCGCATTGCCGTTGATGCTCACGCCGCTGACTTCTACCTTGTAGGACACGTTCGAGTACGCCGCGCCGTAGGCACTGGCGGCGGCCCCCAGCCCCTCGTCTGCTGCCGAACGGGCCGCGCCGCGCGCCGCAGCGATGTCCTGCTCGGGGGTCAGCTTGCACTCGGTGGGGGCGCTGCCCGCGTACAGGTTGGTGCCGGCCTCCTCAAATTTAAGGGGCGCGGGAATCTGGCCCTGAAGGTTGGCGACATTGACGCGGTAGTTGACGCCCACGGCCAAGCGCGGCCCGATGATAGGTTGCAGCGCCGTGCTGATCCGCTGCGCGCCGATTTCGACGTACCCCTCTACCGGCAGCAGGGCGATCCCGTACCGCAGGCCCAGCCCGCCCTGAATGGCGGCGTTGCTGCCCTGAATTTCCGCGCCCACCAGGGCGTAGGTGGTGAGATTGCCGAAGGTGAACAGGTCCCCAGTCACCAGCCCGCCAAAGGCCCCGGTGCCCGATTTGCCCTCCACGTTGCTGGTGCAGTAGGACCCCTGGCCGTAAATGCCAAACCGCCCTTCCTGGAAGCCCACGCGCCCGCCCACGATCTGGCAGCCCAGGCCCGCGCTGCTGTTCAGGCCCAGCCGCACGTCCGCCGCGCCCGCCGTCCCCACTGTCGCCAGTCCCGCCATCGCCAGACCCGCAGCCACCATCCCCTTCACTTTTCCGATCATGAAAACCGTTTTAACACAGCGCCGGAGCAGGACATGTGAATTGTTATGCTCTTTGCTATTGGCGTCTGTGGGCCGTCTTAGAAGAAGCGGCTCACGTCGCGCACCACCACGAAAGTCATCAGCAGCAGCACAAAGGCGAAACCCGCCACGTTGATGGCCTGCTCCTGCGAGAAGCTTAGCGGGCGGCGGCGCAACACGCCCACCAGCACCAGCAGGATGCGCCCACCGTCCAGCCCCGGAATGGGGATCAGGTTAAAAAAGGCCAGCGACAGGTTCAGGATGATCGCCACCTGTACCAGCGCCCAGGGTCCAGCAGTTGCGGCGCGGCCCACAATCTCGGTGGTGCCGATGGGGCCAGTGACGTTCTGATCCTGCGAGAAATTGAGGGTCAGAAAGCGTCCAAATAGGTTGCCGAACGCCCTCAACACCTGCGGCACCGCCTCCGCCGTGGTGGTCAGGGAGGTCTGGAAGGCCGCCCCCACGCCCGCAGGCACAATGTCCGGGCCGTAGCCGATGCCCAGCAGTTGCCGCTGGCCGTTCACGCTGGGCGTCCAATCGAAAGTGACGCTGCGGCTCTGCCCGGCCCGCTCCAGCGCGAAGGTGTGCGGTCCCGGCGTGCCCAGCACGTTGACGAGGTTCTGCCAGCCGGTCACGGTCTTTCCGTCCACCTGCAAGGTGTCGGGGATGTCCTGCCCATCGATGGCGGTGATCACGTCCCCGGTCTGGAGGCCCAGCGTCTGCGCGCGGGAATTCGGCTGCACCGACTCGATGCGCGCCCGGTCCAGGGCCGGGATGCCCTGCGAGGTAAAGGTCAGGGTCATCAGGAGGATGGCCAGCAGCAGATTCATCAGCGGTCCGGCGAACAGCACGGCGATCTTGCCCAGGGCGGGCAGGGAAGCAAAGCCCCTGGTGGCCTGGCGGTAACTGACCTCGCCCCCGCCGCCCCGGACCTCTTCCGGGGCCATGCCGTCGATTTCCACGTAGCCGCCGATGGGCAGCAGGCTCAGTCGCCACTCGGTGCCGCGCCACAGCCGCCGGAACACGATGGGACCCATGCCGATGGAAAACGAGTTGACCTGCACGCCCTGCTTTCTAGCCAGGGCATAGTGCGCCAGTTCGTGCAGGAAAGTGGCGACGCTGATGATCAGCAGGGTCCAGATCAGGCCCAGCGGGGTCAGCGCGGCGGAGAGGCTCTGGAAGAAGCTCACGCCCGCACCCCCACCAGTTCCCAGGCGCGCACCCGCGCCCAGGCGTCGATCTCGGCCAGCGAGTCCCAGCCCAGCGTTCCGGCGGGGGTTTCGTCCAGCACGCGCTCCAGCAGTTCTGGAATGCCCGTGAAGCAGAGTTGACCGGCCAGGAATGCCTCGACGGCCACCTCATCGGCGGCGTTCAGGGCGATGGGCAGCAGCCCGCCCGCCTCGCCCGCGCGGTAGGCCAGGCCCAGGCAGGGAAAGCGGTCAAGGTCGGGTTCCTTGAATTCCCACGTTCCGCGTAGCGGCCAGGACAGGTGCCCGGCCACCTCCGGCCCACGCCGCGCGCCGCGCACGTCACCGGGGCGCTGCATGCCGGTCGGGGCGGCGTCGATGGCGTAGGCAATCGGGAGGCGCATATCCGTGGGGCCGAGCTGCGCCTTCAGGCTGCCGTCGCGGAAGCGCACCGCCGCGTGGATCAGACTCTGCGGGTGGACCACCACGCCCACCTGGGACAGCGGCAGGCCGTACAGGCTGGCGCACTCCATGACCTCCAGCCCCTTATTCAGCAGGGTGGCGCTGTCGATGGTCACCTTTGGCCCCATGCTCCACGAGGGATGCTTCAGGGCCTGCGCAGGCGTCACGTTGCTCAGATCTTCGGGGCCGTCGCGAAAGGGGCCACCGGAAGCGGTCAGGATCACCTCGGCCACGTCTGCCATGTCCTCGCCGGTCAGGCACTGGAAAACGCCAGTATGCTCGGAATCCACGGGCACCACGCGCCCGCCGCCCTGTGCCGCCGCCTCCCAGATCAGGCCCGCCGCCGTGACCATCGCTTCTTTGGTTGCCAGTGCTACCGCCTGTCCTGCCTGGAGCGCGGCGCGGGTGGGGGCCAGCCCGATCAGGCCGCTCATGGCGTTGACCACCACATCGGCCTTTAATGCCGCCACCTCGCAGACATCGGCAGTCAGATTTACGTCGGGCAGAAGCGCTTTTGCCTCACCGTAGACCGCTGGGTCAACGCTGACCAGTGATGGACGAAACTCGCTCACCTGGGCCGCCAGCAATTCCAGATTGCGCCCCGCCGCCAGCGCCGACACCGTATAACCACGCTCGCGCGCCACATCCAGCGCCTGCGTGCCGATGCTGCCCGTGCTGCCCAAAACCGTCAGTTCCATGCCCGTCCGCTCATTGCGCCCCAGCATGACGCATGGGCGGCGGGCAGAGTGTGGGGTTGGGAGGTCTCACCGTGCGTATGACCCAGACTTCATATGTTTCGTGTCTTCAAAGGAAACTCAGATCCACTGATTGAGGTGGATTCACTGACGGCCTGACACAAAGTATGAGAAAGCGTCCCCGGTAGGGGACACTTTCTGTCTGTGACAACCAAAAATGCTACCGGGGACGCGCCCCGACTCTATCAAGCCGTCCTCGCCCACATCCAGAATGGATTGTGGAACGACATCCGCAACGCCCACACACTGGCTTGGATGGTCACGGGCCTGCTGCTCTCCCAGCGCAGTTCCATCCCCGCCTGGCTCCCCTACATCCACTCCCGTGCCACGTTCGCGCAAAGCAGCGAACGCCGCGTTCGTCGGTGGCTGGAGAATCCAGCCATCGACCCCACCAGCAT